>CAZREF010000017.1:0-50664 GCA_964599245.1 uncultured Aeromicrobium sp.
TCGCCTCGGTGCGGTCGATGACCAGCGAGCCGCCCGAGGGCAGCCAGACCTTGCGCTCGAGCGCCTTGTGGATCTGCTCGTCGATGCGCAGCACGTCGAAGGAGTCGCGGCCGTCGTGCTCGGCCGGTGACCACTCCTGCAGCCGCTCGGCGAGGTCCGGGGCGACGTGACGGATGTAGCCGGAGATGTTGTCCCAGGCGTCGGAGCCCTCGACCACGAGGGAGCCGAAGTCCTCGTTGAAGAGGTCGCGCACGACCTTGATGACGAGGTCGGGCTCGGCGTAGAGGAGCTGGGGAGCCTTCGCCTTCGGCGCGCCCTCCTCGTCGAGACCGGCCTTGGCGCGGATGTCGTCCCAGCGGGCGGTGAGCGCGGTGACGTCGCGCGTCAGCTGGTCCTCGGTGGCGCCTTCCGCAGCGGTGCGGACGATGACGCCCGCGTCCTCGGGGAGCACCTCCTTGAGGAGGGACTTCAGGCGTGCGCGCTCGGTGTCGGGGAGCTTGCGCGAGATGCCGTTGGACTGGCCGCCCGGCACCAGCACCAGGAACCGTCCGGGCAGGCTGATCTGGCTGGTGAGCCGCGCGCCCTTCTGGCCGACGGGGTCCTTGGTGACCTGCACGAGGACCTGCTGGCCGGGGGTCAGCGCCTCCTCGATCTTGCGGGCCTTGCCGTTCTGGACCCCGCTCCAGTCGACCTCGCCGGCGTAGATGACGGCGTTGCGACCGGCGCCGATGTCGACGAAGGCGGCCTCCATGCTGGGCAGGACGTTCTGGACCTTGCCGAGGTACACGTTGCCGATGAGCGAGGTCTGCGACTCCCGGGCGACGTAGTGCTCGACCAGGACGGAGTCCTCGAGGACCGCGATCTGGGTGTAGCGGTCGGCGTGGCCGCTGCCCACGTGCTGGCGGACGACCATCTGGCGGTCGACGGCCTCGCGGCGCGCCAGGAACTCGGCCTCGGAGACGATCGGGGCTCGACGTCGACCGGCCTCGCGGCCCTCGCGGCGGCGCTGCTTCTTCGCCTCGAGGCGCGTGGACCCGCTGACCCCGGTGATCTCGTCCTCGGGGTTGCGCCCCTCCCGCACCCGCACGACGGTGTTCTCCGGGTCGTCCGGGGCGGAGCTCGCGTTCTCGCCCGCCCGGGCGCGGCGACGACGGCGACGGGTCGTGCCGCCCTGGCCGTCGCCCGAGCCCTGCTCGTCGGTGTCGGAGTCGGCGTCGGACCCCTGACCCTCGCGCGAGGAGTCGCCCGCGTCCTCGGCGCCGTCCTTGGCCTCGTCGCCCTTGTTGCGACGTCGACCGCCACGGCTGCGTCGGCGACGCTTCGGGCCCGTGCCCGCGCCGTCACCCTCGCCGCGCTCGTCCCGGGAGTCGTCGGACCCCTCCTCGCCGGCCCGCGCCTCGTCGTCGGCCCCCTTCTCATCGGCCTTGCGCGCCGGCTGCACCACGGTCTCGGGCGCCTGGAAGGCGGGGACGGGAGCGGCGGGCTCGCCGGAACCGGCGTCGGAGGCCTGGTCGTCGGAGGTGGACGGCGTGTCCTTGGCCTTCGCCCTCGCCCTGCTCCTGCTGCGGGGTGCGGGCGTGGCGGGTGCCTCGGCGGCGTCGGCGGTCGCGTCCTCGACCGGCGCGGCCCCGTCGGTGGCGGCCCCGTCGCTCGTGGCGTCGGCGGCGGCCTCGGGAGCGGACGCTGCGGCGGTCTCGGCCGGGGCAGCGGCCTTCTTGCGCGGGGCGCGCTTGCGAGCCGGCTTCGCCGGCGCCTCGGAGGACGCGTCGCTCGTGTCGTCGGCGGGTGCGGGCTCCTCGGTCGGTGCGGCCTTCGCGCGGGAAGCCGCCTTGGCGGCGGGCTTCGCCGGGGCGGCGAAGATGTCGGTGCTCACCGCGGCGGGCGGGCCTGCGGGACGGCCGGCGGCACGGCGTCGCGTGCGGGACGTGGTGGTGCTGGTCTCGGTGGTGGATGTGCTGTTGTCGTCGTCGAGCATGTGCTCTCCTCAGTCCCCGGGTTCCGTCGTGACGGACGGGGTTCTGCGTCTGCGGCTCCTCGCCCGAGGGGTCGGTGCCGAAAGTCTCGTGTCGGGCCCGGGACGCTGGGGCGACCCGGTGGTCGACGCTCGGCCTGTCACTGGCTCCCCGCCCGGCCCGCCGCGGTCAGCACCCGGTCAGGGTGCGTCGCGGTCGAGGGCGAGCGGATCGCCGACCGTCCCGGTCTCCACGTCCAGAGGACCCTGTGCCGAGCGGGTCGCCAGCGGCGTCTGCTCGAGCGTGAGGCCCCCGCGGACGCGGAGCCCGGAGAGTACGTCGTCCGGTCGGACCGACGGGTTCTGGTGTCGGATGACCACGGTCAGTATCGCACATGGGGCGTCCGAGGTGTCCGAGGAACCAACGGCGAGTGACCGGACGGCGGCGCGGGCGTCGAAGGTGCGCATGCCCCGCTTCGTCATCCGCTCGACGTCGACCTGGTCGGCGGCGAGGAACGCCTCGGCCGCCTGCCGCACCGTCTCGGGGTCGGCGCCGCGCAGCTCCAGCACCCACGTGCTGGCCTCGAGCCGGTCGGCCAGCGACCCGGCTCCCTCGCGCGCCACGACGACCTCCAGCACGTCGAGGCCGGGGGGCAGGGCGTCGTCGAGCGCAGCACGCACCGCCTCGGGGTCGCGTGCCTCCGTGAGGCCGATCTCCAGGTACTCCGCCTCGCTGGCGGCACCGGTGGGCGCCGCTCCGGCGAAGGAGATCTTCGGGTGCGGCGTGTACCCCGACGAGAAGGCGATCGGCACGCGCGAGCGTCGGACCGCGCGCTCGAAGGCGCGACCGAAGTCGCGGTGGCTGGTGAAGCGCAGCCGCCCCCGCTTGGCGTAGCGGACGCGCAGCCGCTGGACGATCGGCAGCTGCGGGTTGGGGGCCTCCGGGTTGGGGGTGCCACGCAGGGTCGTGCTGCCGTCGGACATGCCCCGACCCTACCGACCGTCCGCCGCCGCACCCCGCGGCGCGGGGCCGGTCCCGTGGCCGCCCGACCGCTGGCGTTGGATGGCGCGGTGAACACTCCGTCGACGACCTCGCGTCGTGGTCCCGCGTGGCTGCTGGGTGCCGCCATCGTCCTCCTGGCGCTGAACCTGCGCGTCGCGGTCGGCAGCGTCGGCGTCGTCGTGGACCCGCTGCGCGAGGACCTCGGCATGAGCGCCACCGTCGCGGGAGTGCTGACGACCCTCCCGGTGCTGTGCTTCGCGGTCTTCGGCGCGCTGACGTCACGGCTCACGCGCCCGCTCGGCCTCGACCGCACCGCCGCCGCGCTGCTGGCCGTGCTCGCGGTGGGTCTGCTCGCGCGCGCGGTGGTCGACTCCGTGCCGCTCTTCCTCCTGCTGTCGGTCGTGTCGCTCGGGGCGTGCGCCGTGGGCAACGTGCTGCTGCCCGCACTGGCCAAGGAGCACTTCCCGGACCGGCTGTCGCTCGTCGGCTCGCTCTACGGCGCGGCCTTGATGGGCGGCGGTGCGGTGAGCTCGGTGCTCACCGTGCCGGCGGCCGACGTGCTCGGGGGCTGGCGCGGCGGCATCGCGGTGTGGGCGGTGCTCGCGGTCGCGGCCCTCGTGCCGTGGCTGCCCGTCGCCGTTCGTGGCGGACGCTCGACGACGCACGTCGCCGCACCTCCCCCGCTCGCGAGGATGGCCCGCAGCCGCCTGGCCTGGGCGTGCGCCCTCTGCTTCGGCGTGCAGTCGGCCCAGGCGTACGCCCAGTTCGGCTGGTTCCCGACGATCCTCGCGGACGCGGGGCTCGACCGCGGGACGGCCGGGGCGATGCAGGGCCTCCTCGGCGCCGTCGGCATCCCCATGACGCTGCTCCTGCCACCGCTCGTGTCGCGGTTCGGGGGCACGGGAGTCCTCCCCTGGGTCTTCGCGACCCTCACCGCGGCCGGGTGGGCCGGCGTCCTCGCCGCACCCACCGCTGCCCCGTGGGCCTGGGCGGTCCTGCTGGGCCTCGGCGGCTGCACCTTCACCTGGGTGCTCATCATGTTCGGGCGCCACACGCGCACGACGGAGGGCACCGCCTCGCTGTCGGCGTTCGGCCAGTCCGTCGGTTACGTCGTCGCCGGCCTCGGCCCCTTCGGCACGGGGTTCCTGCACGACCTCACCGGCTCCTGGACGGTCCCGGTCACGGTGCTGATGGCCGCCGCCGTCCTCATCGGCGTCCTCGGCACCCTCGTCGACCGCAGCGGGACGCTCGAGGACGACCTCGCCGCCCCTGGGTGACCTTCCGGGGCCGTGCCGACCCGCACGACGTGACGGGCACCGGCGACGACGGGCCGCTCAGACGACGGTGAGGGGCAGGAGCTTCTGCCCGGTGGGGCCGATCTGGATGTCGGTGCCCATCTGGGGGCAGACGCCGCAGTCGTAGCACGGGGTCCAGCGGCAGTCCTCGACCTCGAGGGCGTCGGGGTCGAGCGCGTCCTGCCAGTCCTCCCAGAGCCACTCCTTGTCGAGGCCGGCGTCGAGGTGGTCCCACGGCAGGACCTCGTCGTGGTCGCGCTCGCGGGTGGTGTACCAGTCGAGCCAGGTGCCCCCGCCGGGCGCCTCGTCGCCGAGCACCTCGGCCGTCTTGGCCTCCCACCGCTCGTAGGAGAAGTGCTCGCTCCAGCCGTCGAAGCGACCGCCGTCGCGCCACACCGCCTCGATCACCGGGCCGACCCGACGGTCGCCGCGCGAGAGCAGTCCCTCGACGATGCCGGGGCGCCCGTCGTGGTAACGGAAGCCGATGGCGCGACCGAAGCGCTTGTCCGACTGCACCGACTCCCGGAGCTTGCGCAGCCGCTCGTCGGTGGTCTCGTGGTCGAGCTGCGCCGCCCACTGGAACGGGGTCTGCGGCTTGGGCACGAAGCCGCCGATGCTCACCGTGCACCGGATGTCCCGACGGCCCGAGACCTCGCGCCCGACCTTGATGACGCGCTTGGCGAGCTCGCCGATCTGCAGGACGTCCTCGTCGGTCTCGGTGGGCAGGCCGCACATGAAGTAGAGCTTCACCTGGCGCCAGCCGTGCGAGTAGGCGGCGGTGACGGTGCGGATGAGGTCGTCCTCGGTGACCGCCTTGTTGATCACCTTGCGCAGCCGCTCGCTGCCGCCCTCGGGCGCGAACGTGAGGCCCGAGCGTCGGCCGTTGCGGCTGAACTCGTTGGCGAGCGTGATGTTGAAGGCGTCGACGCGGGTGGACGGCAGCGACAACGACGTGTTCGTGCCCTCGTAGCGGTCGCCGAGCTGCTTGGCGAGGTCGCCGATCTCGGTGTGGTCGGCGCTGGAGAGGCTGAGCAGGCCGACCTCCTGGTAGCCCGACTCCTTCAGCCCGGTGTCGATCATGTCGCCGATGGTCTGCAGCGAGCGCTCGCGCACCGGCCGCGTGATCATGCCCGCCTGGCAGAAGCGGCAGCCCCGGGTGCAGCCGCGGAAGATCTCCACGGAGTAGCGCTCGTGCACCGTCTCGGCCAGCGGCACGAGCGGCTTGCGCGGGTAGGGCCACTGGTCGAGGTCCATGACGGTGTGCTTCGCGACCCGCCACGGGACGCCGTCGCGGTTCGGCCGGACCGACGCGATGCGGCCGTCGTCGTGGTGGTCGACGTCGTAGAAGCGCGGCACGTAGACGCCGCCTGACACCGCGAGACGCAGCAGCAGCTCGTCGCGGCCGCCGGGCCGCCCCTCGTCCTTCCACTCGCGCACGACCTCGCTGATCGCGAGCGCGACCTCCTCGCCGTCGCCGAGCACGGCGGCGTCGACGAAGTCGGCGACCGGCTCGGGGTTGAAGGCGCTGTGACCACCCGCCAGGACGATCGGGTCCTCCACGCCGCGGTCGGCCGCGTGGAGCGGGATGCCCGCGAGGTCGAGCGCGGTGAGCATGTTGGTGTAGCCGAGCTCCGTGGCGAAGGAGATGCCGAGGACGTCGAAGGCCCGCACGGGTCGGTGCGCGTCGACGGTGAACTGCGGGATGCCGTGCTCGCGCATGACGGCCTCCATGTCGGCCTGCACGGCGTAGGTGCGCTCCGCGAGCAGCCAGTCGCGCTCGTTCAGGACCTCGTAGAGGATCTGGACGCCCTGGTTCGGCAGGCCCACCTCGTACGCGTCGGGGTACATGAGCGCCCAGCGGACCCGGGTGTCGTCCCACTCCTTGACGGTGGCGTTGAGCTCGCCGCCCACGTACTGGATCGGCTTGGAGACCGAGGGCAGGAGGGGCTCGAGACGAGGGAAGACGGACTCGACGGACATGGCGTCCAGGGTACGGGTCCGACCGCGCCCGGCCAGGCCCGCGGGCGCACGGACCGGGGGAAACCGCTGCGCTGCTTGGACCGGTTTGTCTACACTCGAGACTTCGTCCGGGCCCTTCCCCGCCCTCGTCCTCGATCCAGGCAGGAGCACGCGTGCACCACGGCGACCCCGTCGAGCGGTCGGGCGGTCGGCACCGGAAGGCCCGTCACCGCGCACCGTCGGCCTTCGAGCGCCGCCGTGACCGCACCCTCGACCTCCTCGCCGACGTCGTGGACGTGCTGCCGAGCGGGCGCACGCTCACCGCGGGTGCCGTCGGCGGCGTCCTCGTGGCCGGCGGGATTGCCGCTGGCGCACCGGCCGTCGGCTCGAGCCCCGCCGAGACCACCACGGGACTCCGGCCGCTCGCCGCGATCGCCACGCCGCTCGTGTCGGCCCAGCGCGTCTCCGACACCGTCCTCGTGGCGCAGACCGAGGAGCGCAAGATCGAGGAGGTGCAGGCCAAGGCCGACGGCCAGGCCCGCGCCGTCGAGCGCGAGAAGGCGGAGGAGGCCGCACGCAGGAAGGCTGCCGCCGAGGCGAAGGCCGAGCGCGAGCGCAAGGAGGCGCTCGAGAACGCCGACCCTCGCGTCGTCGCGAAGGCCATGCTGGCCGACTTCGGCTGGGACGCCGGCCAGTTCTCCTGCCTCGACCGCATCTGGACCCAGGAGAGCGGCTGGCGCGTCGACGCGGCCAACCCGTCCTCCGGCGCGTACGGGATCCCACAGGCGCTCCCCGGCACCAAGATGGCGAGCGCGGGCGGCGACTGGAGGACGAACCCGGCGACGCAGATCCGCTGGGGCCTCGGCTACATCCAGGACCGCTACGGCTCCCCCTGCGGCGCGTGGGACTTCAAGAAGGGCGCGGGCTGGTACTGAGCCCGGCTCCGTAGGCTTCCGCCCATGGGACTGTTCAACCGACGCAAGCCGCCGATCTCGGTCTCCTACGTGCCGAAGGCCACCGACCCCGACTCGCCCGACCAGGTCGTCACGCTGCGCAACGACTCCGAGGTGGGCCTGCGCCCCGTGCTGCGCTTTGTCGCGCGCGACCACTACGGCCGCGAGCTGCCGAACGTCGAGGTCGGCACGGTGCTCGGCATCGACCGCGGCACGGTGGTGGCGCCCCCCGGCGCGTCGGCGACGGACGTGCTGCACTTCCACGGCCAGGGCGCGCGCAGCGTCCGCGGCGTCGAGGTGCACGTGGAGGCGATGGAGCAGGTCGACCTCGACGGCGTCGTCGCCCCCGTCGAGGCCGTGATGATCGACCTCGAGGAGCGCGCCACGCTCGACCCGGAGGAGTTCTGGGGCATCGGGCTCGTGAACCGCAACGAGGTGCCCATCAGCGTCGGCGTCACCCTGGTCGAGTACGAGGACCGCGTGGGCGACGCCCCCCGCCAGGCCGTCGACGCCGTCACCCTCGAGGGCACCGTCGACATCGCCTCGCAGTCGCACGAGGTCGTGTGGCTGCCCGAGGACGTCCGCGGCCGGTACCACGGCGTGCTCGCGCACGTCGTCGTCCCGTGGGCCGGCCTCCCCGAGGACCCCCCTCCCCTCGACCCCGCCTGACCCCCGGCGACGCACGATTCTCCCTTCGCGCCATCGCGCGAGGGCAGAACCCATGATTCGCCTTCTGCGTGGTCAGTGATTCTCCTTCCGCGTGGCACGGTCCACGAGAAGGGAGAACCACTGCCCGCGCGGATGGCGAATCGTCGCGCCGCGACGGCGTCCACACCCCCAGGACGATGGGGCGTCGATGTCCACAGCGCGCGAACGAGCGCTTCGACAGCGTCGGCATCGCCGCGAGGCTCGACGCATGGAGACCGTCCTGCCCGTCGCCGACGCCAACCACACCTACGGGACCTACACCGTCCGGCGACGCATCGACGTCGGGGTGTGGCGACGACCGTGCCGTGGAGTGGTCGTGCTCCACAACGCGCCCCTGACGCCGATCGAGCGAGACCTCGTCGCCCTCCACTCCTCCCGGACCGGGTCGGCGCTGTCGGGCTCGACGGCGCTGCGGCTCGATGGGCTCGACGCTCGCGACGACCGGCATCACGTGACCCTTCCCGCCGGTGCGAAGCCACCGTCCTGGACGCACGCCGTCGCTCACTACTCCCACGAGCTCAGCGACCTCGACGTCCATCCGGCCCGCGCGCCGCGCCGGACGCGACCGGCCAGGTCGGTGCTCGACGCCGCGGCGTGGCACGAGTCCGAGCGCTACGCACGGTGGCTCGTGATCATGGCGCTGCAGTCCGGGCTGGTGACGACCCGGCAGCTGAGGGAGGCGCTGGTCCGTCGGGGGCACTGCCGACACCGCGCGGTGATCGTCCAGTCGATCCTCGATGCGGCCGGTGGCATCCAGTCGATCCCGGAGCGCGACTTCGCGACGATCTGGCGCGCCACCGGGCTCCCGCCGGCGACGCGCCAACGAGCCGTCCGCGGACCTGGCGGTCGGTACCACCTCGACGTCTGGAGCGACATCCTCGGCTTCGGCGTCGAGGTGCACGGCATCCCACACCTCGCCGTCGAGCAGTGGGACCGTGACCTCTACCGGGCGAACGAGATCGTCATCAGCGGGCGCAGCGGACTGGCCTTCTCCTCCTACGCGGTGCGCAACCACGCCACGACGGTGATGGACCAGCTGGACCGCATGGCGCGAGCGCACGGCTGGGAGGGGGCCCCGAACCCGAGCCTTCTGCCGACCCCGCCGTGGGTCCGTCGCGAACGACGCCGGCGGGCCGCCCAGGAGCGTCGTCCCACCTCGAACCCCACGATGCTTCCTTCACGCGGGCAGTGATTCTTCCTTCTCGTGGACCGTGCCACGAGAAGGAAGAATCACTGCCCGCCAAGAAGGAGAATCGTGGCTTCCCCGCCCCCTCGCCCTCGCTGTCGCCGAGAAGGAGAAGCGTGGGTCAGGGGAGGGAGGGGAACCAGAGGGCGATCTCGCGGGCGGCGGACTCCTCGGAGTCGGACGCGTGGACGAGGTTCTCGCGGTTGGAGAGGGAGAGGTCGCCGCGGACGGTGCCGGGGACGGCGGCGCGGCCGTCGGTGGCGCCGTTCAGGAGGCGGACGACGGCGATGGCCTCGTCGCCCTCGAGCACCAGAGCGACGAGGGGTCCGGACGTGGCGAAGTCGCGCAGCGGCGGGTACCACGGCTGCTCGACGTGCTCGGCGTAGTGGGCGTCGGCCTGTGCCGCGTCGATGGTGCGGTGCTCCATGGCGACGATCGTGAGGCCCTTGGCCTCGTAGCGACCGAGGACCTCGCCGACGAGGCCGCGGCGGACCGCGTCGGGCTTGATGAGGACGAGCGTGCGCTGGGACATGGCCTCAACCTACTGGGGCGTGGCCGCGCACCCGGCGGGCGGTCGGCACGTCGGTAGCGTGTGACCCGACGGGCGAGCCGCGCCACGACGACCTGCGAGGGGACCGATGACCGACCAGCCCTGGTGGCGCCACGCCGTCATCTACCAGGTGTACCCGCGCTCGTGGGCCGACGGCGACGGCGACGGCGTGGGCGACCTGCCCGGCATCACCTCGCGCCTCGAGCACCTCGTCGACCTCGGCGTCGACGCGCTGTGGCTGTCGCCGTTCTACGTCTCGCCCCAGCACGACGGCGGCTACGACGTCGCCGACTTCCGCGACGTCGACCCGCTGTTCGGCACCCTCGCCGACGCCGACGCCCTGGTGGCCCGTGCACACGAGCTCGGGCTGCGGGTCGTGGTCGACGTCGTCCCCAACCACACGTCGAGCGAGCACCCCTGGTTCCGGGCCGCGCTCGCGGCGGGGCCCGGGAGCGCGGAGCGGGGCCGCTACGTCTTCCGCCCCGGGCGCGGGCCGGACGGTGACGAGCCACCCAACAACTGGGTCTCGAAGTTCGACGGCCCCGCATGGACGCGCACGACCAACCCCGACGGCAGCCCCGGCGAGTGGTACCTCCACCTGTTCGACACCACCCAGCCCGACCTCGACTGGTCCAACCCGGAGGTGCGCGAGGAGCTGCTGTCCGTCCTGCGCTTCTGGCTCGACCGCGGTGTCGACGGCTTCCGCATCGACGTCGCGCACGGGCTCGTGAAGGCCGAGGGGCTGCCCGACGCCGACCTCTCCCTCGACGAGACGCGCGACACGAGCCGGCTCCTGCCCATGTGGGACCAGCCGGGCGTGCACGACGTCTACCGCAGTTGGCGGACGCTGGTGGACGGGTACGCGGGCACCCTGTTCGACGTCTGGCAGCACGACGACGACCGCATGCTGTGCGGCGAGGCGTGGGTGCAGCCGGCGGAGGCGCTGGCCGCGTACGTCCGCCCCGACGAGCTGCACCAGACGTTCAACTTCGCGTTCCTGCTCACCCCGTGGGACGCCACGGCGCTCAGGGTCGCGATCACGGGTGCGCTGGCGAGCGCCGACGCGGTCGGGGCGCCGCAGACGTGGGTGCTCTCCAACCACGACGTCGTCCGCCACGCCACCCGCCTCGGCCGCGCCGACGCCACGGAGGTCGTCGTCACCGAGGGCATCGGCCCCGACGACGACCAGCCCGACGCCGACCTCGGCCTGCGTCGTGCCCGTGCCGCGACCACGCTCATGCTCGCCCTGCCCGGCTCGGCGTACCTCTACCAGGGCGAGGAGCTCGGTCTCCCCGACGCGACGCACCTGCCGGACGAGGCCCTGCAGGACCCGATGTGGGAGCGCTCCGGCCACACCCGGCGGGGCCGCGACGGGTGCCGGGTGCCGGTGCCGTGGGAGAGCGACGGGCCCTCCCTCGGCTTCGGGCCGGCCGAGCCCTGGCTCCCCCAGCCGGCCACCTACGCCGACCTCGCGCCGACCCGGCAGCGTGGCGTCGAGGACTCGACGCTCGAGCTCTACCGCACGCTGCTGCGGCTGCGACGCGAGCGGTCGCTCGGCACCGGCACGCTGCGCTGGCTCGATCCCGCTCCCGGCCCGCAGGTCCTGTCCTTCGCCGTGCTCGACGCGGCCGACCGACCGCTCGTGCACGTGCACGTGAACCTCGGCAACGCCCCCGTGACGCGCCCACCCGGGGACGTCCTCGTCGCCAGCAGCGCGCTCGCCGACGACGCCCTCCCGGCCGGCACGGCGGTCTGGCTGCGGCCCGCCACCTGACCTGACGAACCCCTCGCGTTCGGGGTTGCGTCCCTGAGAATCGCCCCATAACGTGACAGGGCCCGTGTGGCGCCGGTCACGACGGGGGTCGAGGGAAGGGGACGCGGCACCATGACGAGCAGACGTCGTCGAACGGCAGTGACGGTCGCGAGTGTCGCCCTCGGGGGCTCGCTCCTCGCCGCGTGCGGCGGGTCGAGCGGCAAGCCGACCCTGAACTGGTACATCAACCCCGACGGCCAGGCCACGCTCAACCAGCTGGCCGAGGACTGCAGCACCGACGAGTACGACATCGCGATCCAGCTGTTGCCCGCCAGTGCCACCGACCAGCGCACCCAGCTCGCCCGACGACTCGCCGCCGGCGACAGCTCCACCGACCTGATGAGCCTCGACCCCGTGTTCGTCCCGGAGTTCGCCAACGCGAAGTGGCTCGCGCCCTTCGAGGGCGAGCAGGCCGACGCGGTGCTCGACGACGACGTGCTGAAGGGCGCCGCCGAGACGGTCACCTGGAACGACCAGGTGGTCGCCGCGCCGCAGTGGGCGAACACGCAGGTGCTCTGGTACCGCAAGTCCCTCGCCGAGGCCGCCGGCCTCGACATGACCCAGCCCGTCACGTGGGACCAGGTGATCGACGCGGCGTCCGAGGAGGGCGGCACCGTCGGCGTGCAGGCCAACAAGTACGAGGCCTACGTCGTGTGGATCAACGCCCTCGTCCAGGGCGCGGGCGGCAACATCCTCGACCCGTCCACCGTCGAGGACGGGCGCGACGCGAAGGTCACCATCGACTCCGCGGCAGGCAAGGACGCCGCCGCCGTCATCCAGAAGCTCGCCGACTCCCCGGCCGCCCAGCCCGACTTCACGACGTCCAACGAGGGCACCAGCCTCGGCCAGATGTTCCCCGAGGACGGACCCGGTGAGTTCATGACCAACTGGACGTTCGTCTACAAGAACTACGAGGGGCTCATCGGCAAGCCCGGCGGCCCGAAGGACGAGGCCGAGCTCGAGGACCTCGGCTGGGTCCGCTACCCCGAGACCGTCTCCGGCGAGGAGTCCAAGCCACCGATCGGCGGCATCGACATCGGTGTCGGCGCCTTCTCCGAGCACCCCGACTTCGCCAAGGAGGCCGCCGTGTGCGTCACGAACGCCAAGGCGCAGACCGCCCTCGCCGTCAACGAGGGGCTGATGCCGTCGCGCCAGTCCGTCTACGACTCAGCCGAGCTCCGGGATGCCTACCCGGCCGACCTGCTGCAGCTCTACAGCGACAGCATCGACTCCGGCGGTCCGCGCCCCAAGAGCGCCTTCTACAGCCAGATCTCCAGCGCCGTCCAGGCGCGCTGGCACTCGCCCCGCTCGGTGAACCCGGACACGACGCCGAAGCGCTCGGCCGACTTCCTCACCGCCGTCCTCCGAGGGGAGGCTCTCCTGTGAGCGCCGACACCGCCACCCGCGCCCAGGCGTCGGACCGCACGAAGGCAGAGAACCGGCTCGCCCTGAGGCTCGTCGCGCCCGCGGTCGCGCTCATGCTGCTGGTCACGGCCTTCCCGATGCTCCGTGCGCTGTACCTCTCGCTGTTCAGCTACTCGCTCACGGCACCGGCCGATCGCGAGTTCGTCGGCCTCGAGAACTACGTGACCGCCCTGACCGACAGCCTCTTCTGGCGCGACACCGTGAACACGGTCTTCATCATGGTCGTCACCGTCGCCGTCGAGCTCGTCATCGGCTTCGTCTTCGCCATGGTCATGCACCGGCTGATCTTCGCCCGCGGGCTCGTCCGCACGTCGATCCTCATCCCGTACGGCATCATCACCGTCGTGTCGGGCTTCGCCTGGCAGTTCGCGTTCTCCAACACGAACGGCTTCGTCAACGGCTGGCTCCCCTTCTTCGGCAACGACTTCAACTGGTTCGCCGACTACCAGAGCTCGATGGTCGCGATCATGGTCTCGGAGATCTGGAAGACGACGCCCTTCATGGCGCTGCTGCTGCTCGCCGGCCTCGCCCAGGTGCCCGAGGACATGCTCGAGGCCGCCAAGGTCGACGGCGCCACCTGGTGGCAGCGGCTGTGGAAGGTGATCCTGCCGAACATGCGCGCCGCGATCATGGTCGCCGTCCTGTTCCGCGCTCTCGACGCCTACCGCATCTTCGACAACATCTTCGTCATGACGGCCGGCGCCAACGGCACCGAATCGATCTCGTTCCTGACCTACCGGCAGGTGATCGAGCAGTTCCAGCTCGGCATCGGCTCGGCACTGTCGGTGCTGCTGTTCCTCTCGGTGCTGGTGGTCGCCTTCCTCATCGTCAAGATCTTCCGGGTCGACCTCGCGGACGCACGGCAGGAGGGCTGAGCATGGGCAAGAGCACCTGGACCCGCATCGGCACCGGGGTCGGCTTCGCCGCCATCCTCGCGTGGTGCCTGCTGCCGGTGGCGTGGATCATCTCGCTGTCGTTCAAGAGCCAGGAGGCCGTCACCAACGGCAGCCCCGGCTTCTTCCCGCAGAGCGGGGGTGGCGCCGGCTGGCAGAACTACGTCGACGTCGTCCAGAACGAGCAGTTCCGGCGCGCGATCATCAACTCGATCGGCATCTCGTTGATCGCCACGATCCTCTCCGTCGCGCTCGCCACCCTCACCGCCTACGCGGTCGCGCGCCTGGAGTTCACGGGCAAGAAGTTCGTCCTCACGACGGCGCTGGTCATCGCCATGTTCCCCGTCGTCTCGCTGGTCGGCCCGCTCTTCGACATGTGGCGCACGTTCGGCATCTACGACACGTGGCCGGGCCTGATCATCCCCTACATGAGCTTCACGCTCCCCCTCGCGATCTGGACGCTCTCGGCGTTCTTCCGCGAGATCCCGTGGGAGATGGAGCAGGCGGCCCAGGTCGACGGCGCCACGTCGTGGCAGGCCTTCCGCAAGGTGATCGTGCCGCTCGCGGCACCCGGCGTGTTCACGGCGGCCATCCTCACCTTCTTCTTCGCTTGGAACGACTTCGTGTTCGGCATCTCGCTCACCTCCACCGAGCGGGCGCGACCCATCCCCGCGGCGCTGTCGTTCTTCGTCGGCGCCGACCCGTTCAACCGGCCGGCGTCGCTGCTGGCCGCCGGTGCCGTGGTCGCCACGGTGCCGGTGATCCTGCTCGTCCTCTTCTTCCAGCGAAAGATCGTCGCGGGCCTCACCGCCGGCGCAGTGAAGGGTTGATCCCATGGCCTCCATCGAGATGAAGAACATCGTCAAGAAGTACGGCGACGGCTTCCCCGCGGTGAACGACGTCAGCATCGACGTCGCCGACGGGGAGTTCCTGATCCTCGTCGGCCCGTCCGGCTGCGGGAAGTCGACGCTGCTGCGGATGATCGTCGGCCTGGAGGACATCACCTCCGGCGACATGGTCATCGACGGCACGCGCGTCAACGACCTCGCGCCGCGCGACCGCAACCTGGCGATGGTGTTCCAGAACTACGCGCTCTACCCGCACCTGACGGTCTACGAGAACATCGCCTTCCCGCTGCGCCTGCAGAAGCGGCCCGAGAAGGAGATCGACGAGAAGGTGCGGCAGGCGAGCAGGACGCTCGACCTCGACGAGCACCTCGAGCGCAAGCCCGGCAACCTGTCGGGCGGCCAGCGCCAGCGCGTGGCCATGGGTCGCGCCATCGTCCGCGACGCCAAGGCGTTCCTGTTCGACGAGCCGCTGTCGAACCTCGACGCCAAGCTGCGCGGCCAGATGCGCACCGAGATCGCCCGCCTGCAGAAGCAGCTCGGCATCACCACCGTCTACGTCACCCACGACCAGACCGAGGCCATGACGCTCGGCGACCGCGTCGCGGTCATGAAGCGCGGAGTCCTGCAGCAGCTGGCCTCGCCGCGCGAGCTCTACGAGCAGCCGGTCAACCTGTTCGTCGCCGGCTTCATCGGCTCCCCGCCCATGAACTTCCTCCCCGCGACCGTGGAAGGCGGCGAGATCTCCCTGCCCTTCGGCACGTTCCCCCTGCCGCGCGACAAGGCGGAGCGGGCCCAGGGCAAGGGACTGCTGCTCGCCGGCATCCGGCCCGAGCACTTCGAGGACGTCTCGGTGATGGCCGACGGCCAGGGCGACTCCTCGCAGACCTTCGAGGCACACATCGACGTCCGCGAGTGGCTGGGCGACCAGCAGTACGCCTACGTCCCCTACGACGCCGAGGCCACCGTCCAGGACCAGCTCCGCGAGCTGGCGCGCGAGGCGGACAGCGAGTCGCTGCGCACGCAGCTCGTGGTCTCCCTCGACGCGGCCAGCAAGATCACCGACGACGACAACACGGTGCTCTACATCGACACGAGCAAGCTCCACCTCTTCGACCCGTCGTCGGGCGAGAACCTCACCGTCGGTCTCTGAGCGGGGCAGCCCTGGGGGGGTCAGGGCTTGCGGTCGGTGGGCCGCGGGGGCTGTGGCTTGCGACGTCGCTGCCGGACGGCCTCGAGCACCTCGGCGTTCCACTCGTGCTCGCGGATGAGCCGGTACCGCTCCCCCGCCACGCGCAGGTAGGCCGCCGCGGGACGTTCGTCGGCGCCGCGCACCCCCGCCTCCTCGATCATGTCGACCACCGGTCGGAACTCCTCGGCGTACCAGCGGTCGGCCATGGTCTGCTTGTCCATGTAGGTGCCCTCGGCGTGCATCGTGCGGGTCGCCCAGGCCTCGACCGTCTCCGCGAGGTAGCCGTAGTCGAAGGGGTCGTCGAACGCGACGGCCGCTCTCGCCTCGCCGGTGAACGGCACCCGCTCCAGCATGAGGCGGCGCCAGTGCTTGAGCTCGAGGTCGCCGCGACCCTCGATGCCGACGGGCCGCAGGAAGGTGTCGACGGCGGTGACGCGGGCCTCGATGAGCTTCACCCCGAGGCTGCGTGCCACCGAGACGCGGTGGTGCCCGTCGCGGACGTAGTACTGGTCGCCCACCCGGTACACGTCGATCGGAGGGATCACCTCGCCGGTGCGGTTCGCGCGGGCGAGGCGCTCCCACCGTTCGCGGCTGCGCGTCGAGGTCGGCCGGAAGCGCCGGTCGAAGTCCTTGACCTTGTCGACCGAGCCGACGATTGAGTCGAGCGGGATCACCTTGGTGCCGACGTAGTGCTCCCCGCGCCGGCCGAGGGCCTCGACGACCTCGTCGAACGACATCGACTGCACGACGTCGTCGGTGTCGTTGCGCAACCGCGCCGCGAGCGCGGACAGCACCTGGTGTCGTCGGGCGCGGAGGAAGTCGCTCTCCGCGTCGACGCGGGGCGACCCGGAGTCACTCACCATCGTGGCCTCCTCCTGCCGCCGCGCCGACCCGGCTGCGGCGCGGCTCGACGTCGATCAGCTGCCAGGGGATGACGTTGCGCACGGTGGTGCGGCCGACCTGGCGGTCCGGCTTGGCCAGTCCGTAGGGGTGGATGTGCCCGTGCAGGTGCCACGTGGGCCGCACCTGGTCGAGCACGTCGTGGAGCGCGTCGAAGCCCTGGTGGGGCGGGTCGTCCTCGTCGCCGAGGCCGCGAGGCGGGGAGTGCGTGAGCAGCAGGTCGACCGGACGGCCCCCGACCCGCCGCACGAGTCGTCGCGCCCGTCGGGCGAGCTGGGCCTGCGTGTACTGGTTCGGGCCGCTGTGGTAGCGGATGCTGCCGCCCAGTCCGGCGATCCGTAGGCCTGCAGCCTCGACCACGACGCCGTCGGCGCTCGTGCAGCCGAGCGGTCGAGGATCGGCCTGGGGCATCCCGTCGCCCGTCAGCACCGCGCGCCAGCCCGTGCGACGGACGACCACCTCGGGGTCGTGGTTGCCCGGGACGAACACCACCGGCACGTCGAGCGCCGAGGCCAGGAACTCCAGGTAGTCCCACGGCAGGTCGCCGGTGCCGACCACGAGGTCGGGTCGCAGGCGGCGGACCTGAGGGTGGTGGATCGAGTCCACCACCTCGTCGGAGACCGCCAGCACGCGCACCATGGGCCCACCGTAGGACGCGTGCGCTCGACGCGCGAGGGTCCACGGTCGTGCGTCAGACGGCGCCGGGGCCCTCCTCGGCCCAGCGCCGCTTGTCGGCCTCGATGCGCCGGCCCAGGAGGAACGCGCTGAGCCACAGCAGCCCGAACAGGCCGCCGACGAAGTACATCGCCGGGACGAGGAACCCCAGGCAGATCGCGGCCACCTGCAGCACGTGGCCGACGACGTAGCCCTCGGGGCGGCGCAGCATCCCGGCCGTGAGCAGGCACAGGGCGGCCAGGCCGAGACCCAGCCCCAGGGCGAGCCCCGTCGGGACGTCCTCGACCGCGATCATGACCGGCACGCTGAGCCCGAGCAGGATCGCCTCGAACGTCAGCATGGCCGCGCACATGCCCCTCATGCCCCACCTCCGGTGCTGCCGGCTCCGAGGAGCACACGGGCCTCGCCGGCCGTGACGACGGACCCGATCACGAGCACCCCACCGCTGCCGATGGCCTCCTCCATGCCCTCACCGGTCTCGGCCATGCCGATGGCGCGCACGAGGGCGTCGTCGAGACGGGGCACGACGCTGACCCGGTCCTCGCCGAACACCTCCTCGGCGAGCTCGCCGAGCTCGGCGGCGCGCATCGAGCGAGGAAGGCTGTTCTGCGTGCACACGACGTGGGCGAGCACGGGCTCCAGCTCGCGGAGCATCTCCTCCACGTCCTTGTCGGCCATGGCACCCACCACCCCGACGAGGGGGCTGAACGTGAACGCGTCCTGGACCGCCTCGACCGTCGCGTGGACGCCGTGGGGGTTGTGCGCGGAGTCGACGAGCACGGTGGGGCTGCGGCGCACGACCTCGAGGCGACCGGGCGAGGTGACCTCACCGAACGCGACGCGCACGAGGTCGGCGTCGAGCTCGGCGTCGACGAAGGCCTCGACCGTCGCGAGGGCCACGGCGGCGTTCTGCGCCTGGTGGGCACCGTGCAGCTGCAGGAGCACGTCGTCGTAGCGGGCGTTGAGGCCCTGCAGCGACACCTGCTGGCCGCCGACGGCGTTGAGGCGCTCGACGACGCCGAAGTCGACGCCCTCGCGCAGCACCGTCGCACCGACCTCGACGCTGCGGCGCAGCAGGACGTCGAGCACCTCGGGGTCCTGGGCCGCGAGCACGGCGTGGGAGCCGGGCTTGATGATCCCGGCCTTCTCGACCGCGATGTCGACCGCCCGGTCGCCGAGGTACGCGGCGTGGTCCACCGCCACCGGGGTGACCACGGCGACCTTGCCGGTGGCCACGTTCGTGGCGTCCCACGCACCGCCCATGCCGACCTCGACGACCGCGGCGTCGACCGGCGCGTCGGCGAACGCCGCGAACGCCATCGCGACCGTCAGCTCGAAGAAGGAGACGGGGTGCGGCTGGCTGTCGTCGACCACCTGCGCGTACGCGGCGACGTCGGCGAACGCCTCCACGAACTGCTCCTCGGTGAGCGGCTCGCCGTCGAGGCTGATGCGCTCGGTCATGCTCTGCAGGTGCGGGCTGGTGAAGCGGCCGGTGCGCAGGTCGAGCGCCCGCAGCAGTGCGTCGACCATGCGCGCGGTGGAGGACTTGCCGTTGGTGCCGGTGAGGTGGACGACCGGGTAGGCGTCCTGAGGGTCGCCCAGCAGGCGGCAGAGGGCGCTGATGCGATCGAGCGACGGCTCGAGCCTGGTCTCGGGCCAGCGGCCCAGCAGGGCGGCCTCGACCTCGGCGTACGTGGGGTTGTTCATCCCGGCCAGTATCCCAGGCCCCGCCCGGCACGGCCCGGCTCGGGCCGCCACTCGCACCGGGGCGCCCTCAGGGTCCTCACCCATTCCGCACGGCGGCCGACCTCCGCCATGATGGTCCCGCCGCGACTCCGGTCGCCGCCGGAACCGCAGGAGGACGCCATGAACCGCCAGGTCAGCGGATGGATCGCGCACCGCCGCGCGAAGTGGCTCGTCCTCCTCGTCATGCTGGTCGCGATCGGAGGCCTGGGCTCCTTCGGCTCGCGCCTGACCGACGTCCAGCAGAACGACGCGGCCGCCTTCCTGCCCGGGGACGCCGAGTCCACCCAGGTCATCGAGAGGGCTGCTCGGTTCGCCGACCCGGACGTCTTCTCGGCCATCGTGCTGCTGGTCCGCGACGGCGGTGCGCAACCGGAGGACCTGCAACGGCTCGAGACGCTGAAGACCGAGCTCGCGAGGATCCCGGACGTCACGGGCGACGTGGTCGGTCCCATCCCTTCCGAGGACCGCGAGGCCGCACAGCTGGTCGTGAACCTCCGCATCGACCCGGACTCGGGGTGGGGGACCCTGCCCGACAGGATCGACACCCTGCGCAGCACGGCCGAGCGCGGGGCCGGCGGGGCGGACGTCTACGTCGCGGGTCCGGCGGCGCTCGCCGCCGACCAGGCCGAGGCGTTCGCCGGGATCGACGGCATCCTGCTGATCGCGGCGATCTCCGTCGTGGTCGTGATGCTGCTGCTCACCTACCGCAGCCCGATCCTCTGGATCATCCCGCTGTTCTGCGGCGTGCTGAGCGTCTTCGCCGCCCAGGGCGTGGTGTACCTGCTGGCGAGGTACGCCGACCTCACGGTCAACGGGCAGAGCGCCGGGATCCTGTCCGTCCTCGTGCTCGGCGCCGGGATCGACTACGCGCTCCTGCTCGTCGCCCGCTACCGCGAGGAGCTGCGCAACACCGAGGACCGGCACGCGGCGATGGCCCACGCGCTGCACCGTGCGGCGCCGGCGATCCTCGCCAGCGGCAGCACCGTCGTCATCGGGCTGCTCTGCCTGCTCCTCGCCCAGATGTCGGCCACCGCGGGCCTCGGACCCGTCGCCGCAGCCGGCATCGTCGTCGCGCTCGTCGTCATGCTGGTGCTGCTGCCCGTCCTCCTCGTGGTCTGCGGACGCTGGGTGTTCTGGCCGTTCATCCCCCGCTTCGGCGACCCGCAGCCCGCCGAGAAGGGGGTGTGGGGCCGGGTCGGCACCCGCATCGCCCGCCGTCCGCGTGCGGTCTGGGCCGTCACCACCCTCGTGCTCGCCGCCTTCACCCTCGGCATCGTGCAGCTCGACGCGACCGGGTTGTCCAACGCCGAGTCGTTCACGACCGAGCAACCGTCGATCGTGGCCGAGGAGAAGCTCGCCGAGCACTTCCCGGGCGGAACGGGAGCACCGGTCCAGGTCGTCACCGACGCGTCGTCCGCGACGCAGGTCCGGTCCACCCTGCAGTCGGTGCAGGGCCTCGCGCCGGACTCCGTCACCGAGCCGGTGGTCCAGGGCGGCACCGCGTACCTGCAGGCCACGCTGGAGGCCGCGCCCGACTCCACGGCCGCCTCCGAGACCGTCGACCGCGCCCGCGCGGCGCTCGCCGACGTGCCCGGCGACCCGCTCGTCGGCGGCACCACCGCGATCAACCACGACGTCCAGCAGGCGTCGGCGGCCGACAACCGGCTCATCATCCCGATCGTCCTGCTCGCCGTGCTCGTGATCCTCGCGGTGCTCCTCCGGGCGATCGTCGCCCCGCTCGTGCTCCTCGGCACGGTGGTCCTGTCCTTCGGGGCGGCGCTCGGCATCAGCGCCCTCGTGTTCCGTCACGTGCTCGGGTTCGCGGGTGCCGACTCCTCCTTCCCCCTGTATGCCTTCGTGTTCCTCGTGGCGCTGGGCATCGACTACAACATCTTCCTCATGACCCGGGTGCGTGAGGAGTCGCTCGTCCACGGCACCCGTCGTGGCGCCCTGATCGGGCTCGCGGCGACCGGCGGCGTGATCACGTCGGCGGGGCTCGTGCTGGCCGGCACCTTCGCCGCGCTGGGGTCGCTGCCCATCGTCTTCCTCGCCGAGCTGGGGTTCGCCGTGGCGCTGGGCGTCCTCCTCGACACGATCGTCGTGCGGTCGGTGCTCGTCACCGCCCTGAACCTCGACCTCGGCCGCTGGATGTGGTGGCCGAGCGCCCTGTTCCGCACCGACGGCGGCCACGTGTCGACCACCGGCCACCCGGTCGCGGAGCCGCACCACTACCCCGAGCACCGTGCCTGAGCTTCACCTCGGGATCGTGGTCGTGACCCTCGCTGGAGCCGGTCAGGGTCCGCGAGCGGTCCCTGGAGCTCGCCGCGGTCAGCATCGAGGCTGCCCACGTCCTGCTGAGCGGACGTCCTACGCCGGGCGCCCCGGATCGACCCGCACCGGTTCGGCGGCCAGCCGCTCGAGCACCGCGCGGAACCGCGCGTACTCCTCTCCACCGACCTCCTCGGACCACGCCCGGTCGATCCGCTCGTAGGCGATGCGTCGACGCGCGACCATCCGCTCGCCCCGGGCGGTACGGCGGACGATCCGGGCCCGGCCGTCGTCCGGGTCGGGGACCTGCTCCACCCATCCCCCGTCCGCGAGCGTGCTCAGGAGCTGACCCGCACCCTGCTTGGTCATGCCGAGCAGACGGGCGACCTCGACGGACCGCGTGCCGTCCGGCGGAAGGGTCTCGAGGATGCGGAAGTGGGAGACCCGCAGACCCTCCCAGTCCTCGGGAGACAACGACGAGCGGAAGCGCTCGAGCACCAGTCCCACCAAGGCGGCCGTGTGCAGGGTCTTGCGGTCGTCGTCGGCTTCCCGCGGCGGCTTGACGTCATTGGTCAATGAACTTTACCTTTCCGTCAAGTCACTTTACCCAATGAGGTCTCATGGACGCGGCAACCACTCCGGCCGGCTCCTCGCTCGACGTGGACGCGGCACTGCTGGCCGTCCGTCTCGGCGTCGACACGGTGCACGACGTCGCCGTGGAGCCGGTCGACTACCCCCTCGAGATGATGACCACGGGCGGGCGGTGGTGGGTCAGCGGCGTGGCGCACGACGCCGACGGCAGCCGGCCCGTCCGCGTCTTCGTCAAGCTCGTCCGGACCGTGCGCGACTCCCCCGTCATGGCCTTCATCCCCCCGGAGCTCCGCGCCCTGACCGAGGAGACCCTCCCGTGGTACGTCGAGCCCGACGTCTACCGCTCCGACCTGGCGGCCGCACTGCCGGCGGGGACACGCATGCCGCGACTCCTGGGAGTGGACTCCCCCGACGAGACGTCGGCGCTGATGTGGCTCGAGGCCGTCGACGCCGCGGCCGGACCGTGGACCAGCGACGACTGGCACGCGGCGGCGCACGCGCTGGGTCGTCTGTCGACCTCACCGGGGATCATCGAGGTCGCGGACGTCGTCGGCCACCCGGTCGGACCGATCCAGGCGCGCGCCTACTGGAACGGTCGACTCGTGCACCAGTTCGCCGCCGCCTACCGCGCCGGTGACGTCTGGCAGCATCCCCTGGTCGACCGGCACGTCCGTCCTGACCTACGTCAGCGACTGCTGGCGCTGCTCGACCGGTGCCTGCGCTCCTGGAGGAGATCGAGGCCCTGCCCCTCCTGGCCGGCCACGGCGACGCCTGTCCGAACAACCTCCTGCGCACGAGCGACGGGCTCGTCGTGATCGACTGGGGCTTCTTCGCCCGCCACCGGCTCGGCTTCGACCTCGGCCAGCTCGTCATGAGCGAGGTCGAGCAGGGCCTCGATCCCGCCGACGTCCTGGAGGACCGCCGGCGGACCTGTCTCGAGGGGTACCGCGCCGGCCTCGCCGCCGGCGGCATCGACGTCCCGCTCGACGCGCTGTCCCGCGCGCACGCCGTGCAGCTCTGCGTGTCCCACGGCGTCGCCGCCGTGCCCCTCGAGCGTCTCGGCGACGACCCCTCCACGCTCGAGCCGCTCGTCCGCGAACGTGCGCGCGCCCTCGACCACGTCCTGTCCGGCGTCGGCCTCTGAGGCGCACCACACCGGTCCCGCACCCCCGGCGCCACCACCGCCGCCCACGGCCCGGCACCCCCGCCGGGGCACCTCCTAGACTGTCCTCCCGTGACCACCGCAGAGAACCGCGTCCCGGCCAAGCCCGCCCTCGAGGGTCTCGAGGAGCGCTGGAGCGGGGTATGGGCCGAGCAGGGCACCTACGCGTTCGACCGGACGAAGAGCCGTGACCAGGTGTACTCGATCGACACCCCGCCGCCCACCGTCTCGGGGTCGCTGCACGTCGGCCACGTGTTCAGCTACACCCACACCGACCTCGTCGCCCGCTACCAGCGGATGCGCGGCAAGGAGGTGTTCTACCCGATGGGCTGGGACGACAACGGCCTGCCCACCGAGCGTCGCGTGCAGAACTACTACGGGGTCCGCTGCGACCCGTCGCTGCCCTACGACCCCGACTTCACGCCGCCCGCGAAGCCCGACCCGAAGCGGCAGGTGCCGATCAGCCGGCGCAACTTCATCGAGCTGTGCAACGAGCTCGTGGTGGAGGACGAGAAGGTCTTCGAGAAGCTCTGGCGCACGCTCGGCCTGTCGGTCGACTGGGACCAGACCTACACGACCATCGGTGCCGACGCCCAGACCACCAGCCAGCGCGCGTTCCTGCGCAACGTCGCCCGCGGCCAGGCCTACACGCAGGACGCGCCGACCCTGTGGGACGTGACCTTCCAGACCGCCGTCGCCCAGGCCGAGCTCGAGGCCCGCGACTACCCCGGCGCGTACCACCGCGTCGCCTACCACCTGCCCGACGGCAGCCGCGTGCACGTCGAGACGACGCGTCCGGAGCTGACGCCCGCCGCCGTCGCGCTCATCGCGCACCCCGACGACGAGCGGTACGCCCACCTGTTCGGCGGCACCGCCACGTCGCCGCTCTTCGGCGTCGAGGTGCCCATCCACCCGAGCACGCTCGCCGACCCCGAGAAGGGCTCCGGCATCGTGCACTGCTGCACGTTCGGCGACCTGACCGACGTGCAGTGGTGGCGCGAGCTCCAGCTGCCCAACCGCACCGTCATCGGCCGCGACGGCCGGGTGCTGCGCGAGGTGCCCGACTGGATCGCCGGTGGACCGGGCGAGACCCTCTGGGCCGAGCTCGCCGGCAAGACGACGTTCAGCGCCCGCGAGGCCATCGTCCAGGCGCTGCGGGACAGCGGCGACCTCGACGGCGACCCCGAGCCGACGCAGCGCGTCGCCAACTTCTACGAGAAGGGCGACAAGCCGCTCGAGATCGTCTCCACCCGCCAGTGGTACATCAAGAACGGTGGCCGCGACGCCGACGTCCGCGACGCCCTCGTGGCCCGCGGCGACGACATCACGTGGGTGCCCGGGTACATGCAGAGCCGCTACACCAACTGGATCGAGGGCCTGAACGGCGACTGGCTCGTCAGCCGTCAGCGCTTCTTCGGCATCCCGTTCCCCGTCTGGTACCGCCTCGACGCCGACGGCGAGCCCGACTACGACGACCCGATCTTCGCCGCCGAGGACACCCTCCCCGTCGACCCGGCGTCGCAGGCGCCCCCCGGCTTCGAGGAGTCCCAGCGCGGCCGGGCCGGTGGCTTCGTGGCCGACCCCGACGTCCTCGACACGTGGGCCACGTCGTCGCTGACCCCGCAGATCGTGTGCGGCTGGGAGCGTGACGCCGACCTGTTCGCGCGCACCTTCCCGATGGACCTGCGCCCGCAGGCGCACGACATCATCCGCACCTGGCTGTTCTCCACCGTGGTGCGCTCGCACCAGGAGTTCGACCAGGTGCCCTGGAGCCACGCCGCCATCTCCGGCTTCGTCGTCGACCCCGACCGCAAGAAGATGAGCAAGTCCAAGGGCAACGTCGTCGTCCCGGACGAGATCCTCTCCACGTACGGCGCCGACGCCGTGCGCTGGCGCGCGGCGCTGGCCCGCCCCGGCTCGGACTCCCCGTTCGACGAGACCCAGATGAAGGTCGGCCGACGCCTGGCGATGAAGGTGCTCAACGCGAGCAAGTTCGTGCTGGCGGCACCCGAGGACTACGGCCTGGGTGCCACGGCCGCCGACCTCGACCCGGCCGCGGTGACCGAGCCGCTGGACCGCTCCGTGCTGGCAGCGCTCGGCCGTGTGGTCGAGCAGGCCACCGGCCACTTCGAGGCCTACGACTACTCCTCCGCGCTCGAGGTCACGGAGAAGTTCTTCTGGGACTTCTGCGACGACTACCTCGAGCTGGTCAAGGAGCGCGCCCGACGCGACGACGCGGGCGGGGCCTCGGCCAAGGCCACGTTCGTCCTCGCGCTGTCGACGCAGCTGCGCCTCCTCGCACCGTTTCTGCCGTACGTGACCGAGGAGGTCTGGAGCTGGTGGCAGGAGGGCTCGGTGCACCGCGCGTCGTGGCCGACGGCCGACGAGGTGGCCGTCGACGGCGACGTCGCGCTGCTGCCGACGGCCGCGCAGGCCCTGGCGGGCATCCGCGGCGCGAAGTCGACCGCCAAGGTCAGCCAGCGCACCGAGGTGACCGCGGTGACCGTCCGTGGTCCGCAGGCCTCGCTGGACCTGCTGCTGCAGGCGGTCGAGGACGTGAAGGCCGCCGGGCGGGTGACTGGCGAGCTCACGACCCAGGCCGACGAGTCGGCCGCCGAGCTGGTCGCGGACGCGACCCTCGCCCCCTCGCAGTAGCACGGAGGAGTAGCACGGGGACGCCCCGACACCCGTCGCGCGGTGCCTCCTCCATCGTCTGGTCGCAGAGACGGTGGAGGAGGCACCCGCCGACGCCCGACCACCGCGCTCGGTGGAGAAGTCACCGCCGGGGGCGGCTCAGGACTCGAGGGTCTCGAACGTGATGCCCTCACGGTGGAGGCGATCGATGAGCGGCCGCCCCATCGCGACGGCGGTGGTGGTCTGCCCGGCGACCTTCGGCACGTCGTCGAAGGCCAGGCAGAGCGCGGACTCGCTGAGCATCTTGGCGGTCTCGTCGTAGCCCGGGTCCCCACCGCTCACCTGGGTGACGACGCGCCTGCCACCGCCCTCTCCGACCAGCCGGAGCCGGAACCACGACGACGCGCGCTTTTCGGGGCTGGGCCCGTCGCCCTGCGACTTGAGCCTCAGCAGCGCCTTGCGGGTGGGGGCGAGCTGGGCGCCCGCGAGCAGGACACCCGCGCCGGCCACCGTGCCGACCAGGACCGGGAGGCGCTTGAACTGGGCGTAGTGGGAGTAGGTGAAGGCCGGGCCGTAGCGGTCGAGCGCGCGGGCCGAGCGCAGCACGACCTGCGGGTCGATGGTGGGCAGCGGCAGGGCCCACCCCTGGCCGTCGGCGCCGCGGCCGACCTTGCCGCCCCCGCGGACCGTCCTGCCCTCCGGGCGACCCTCGCGCTGCCTGCGCTCCTTCGCGGTGGCGGCGGACTGGCGCAGCCGGGCGAACGCACCGATGGCGGAGTGGTAGGTGCCGCCCGAGGCGGTGCCGCCGGCGCGGATGTAGCCCCTGACGTCGATCGGCACGCCCTCCGGCAGCTGCTCGACGGTGAACAGCACACCGAGGTCGTACGGGATGGAGTCGAAGCCGCACGCGTGCACCAGCGTCGCGCCGGTGCGCACGGCGGTCTCGTGGTGCGCGAGCCAGGTGCGGTCGACGAACTCGGGCTCGCCGGTGAGGTCGACGTACGCGATGCCCGCCTCGGCGGCGGCCTTCACCGCGGGGTCACCGACCTGCACGTAGGGACCGACGGTGCTGATGAGCACGCGCGTGCCCTGCGCCATCGTGGCCATGGAGGCCGGGTCGGACACGTCGGCGACGACCACCTCAGGCGCCGTGCCGCCCGCCGCGACGACCTCGTCGACGACCGCCTGCAGCTTCTCGGCGCTGCGGCCCGCGACGGCCCACGTGCCGCCGTCGGGCAGGTGCGTGCCGAGGTAGACCGCGGTGAGCCGGCCGGTGAACCCGGTGGCCCCGAACAGGGTGATGTCGACGCTCATGGACCCGACCCTAGCCGGATCCGCATACCGGCGGTACGCGACGCCGCGACGCCGGACGGCCCGACGTCACCCGGTCAGGACGCCTTCTTCTCCGCCTCGTCGCGCGTGAGGACCGTGGGGCCCTCCTCGCCGCGGACGGTGGCGCCGGTGACGACGACCTTGGCGACGTCGTCGCGCGAGGGGATGTCGTACATGACGGGCTGGAGCACGTGCTCGATGATCGAGCGCAGGCCTCGGGCGCCGGTGTCGCGGGCCAGGGCGAGGTCGGCCATCGCCTCGCACGCCTCGTCGGTGAACTCGAGCTCGACGCCGTCGATCTCGAAGAGCCGGACGAACTGCTTGGTGAGGGCGTTGCGCGGCTCGGTGAGGATCGAGACGAGCGCGGACTTGTCGAGCTTGTCGACGGCCGCGATCACGGGCAGACGGCCGATGAACTCGGGGATGAGGCCGAACTTCAGCAGGTCCTCCGGGAGCACCTGGGAGTAGAGCTTCTCCGGTGCGGTCTCGGTCTTCTCCGGGACACCGCCGGTGTTGAAGCCCAGGCCGACCTTGCCGCTGCGCTGCTCGATGATCTCCTCGAGGCCGGCGAACGCGCCGCCGACGATGAACAGCACGTTGGTGGTGTCGATCTGGATGAACTCCTGGTGCGGGTGCTTGCGCCCGCCCTGCGGAGGAACGGAGGCCGTGGTGCCCTCGAGGATCTTCAGCAGCGCCTGCTGCACGCCCTCGCCCGAGACGTCACGGGTGATGGAGGGGTTCTCGGCCTTGCGCGAGATCTTGTCGACCTCGTCGATGTAGATGATGCCCGTCTCGGCCTTCTTGACGTCGTAGTCGGCGGCCTGGATGAGCTTGAGGAGGATGTTCTCGACGTCCTCACCGACGTAGCCGGCCTCGGTGAGCGCGGTGGCGTCGGCGATGGCGAACGGCACGTTCAGCATGCGCGCCAGGGTCTGGGCGAGGTAGGTCTTGCCGCAGCCGGTGGGGCCGACCATGAGGATGTTGGACTTCGCGAGCTCGACGGCGTCGTCCTTGGTGCGGCCCGACGAGGACTGGGCCTGCACGCGCTTGTAGTGGTTGTAGACGGCCACCGCGAGGTTCTTCTTCGCGTTGTCCTGGCCGATGACGTAGCCGTTGAGGAACTCGAAGATCTCGTGCGGTTTGGGCAGCTCGCCCAGGCTGAGCTCGGCGCCCTCGGCCAGCTCCTCCTCGATGATCTCGTTGCAGAGGTCGATGCACTCGTCGCAGATGTAGACACCGGGACCTGCGATGAGCTTCTTGACCTGCTTCTGGCTCTTGCCGCAGAACGAGCACTTCAAGAGGTCGGCCGTCTCACCGATGCGTGCCACGGGCGCGCTCCCTTCTCTCACGACGAGCTGGACGACGTGTCGCCCCACTCACACTACCGGCACCCTCGGTCGCGTACCGGACTTACCGAGACGCCGCAACCGTGTCGGGACGGGCCCGGCGCGGCTGCGGCGTCGTGGTGGCGGGTCAGACCGCCGGCGTCTTCAGGGTGTCGAAGACCTGGTCGATGATCCCGTACTCCTTGGCCTGCTCGGCCGTGAGGATCTTGTCGCGCTCGACGTCCTTGCTGACCTCCTCGGGCGTCTTGCCCGTGGCCGTCGCGATCATGTTCTCCATCAGCTCGCGCATGCGCAGGATCTCGTTGGCCTGGATCTCCAGGTCGGAGATCTGGCCACCGGTGCCCTCGGTGTACGGCTGGTGGATGAGGATGCGGCTGTTCGGCAGCGCGAAGCGCTTGCCCGGCGTGCCGGCGGCCAGCAGCACCGCGGCGGCCGAGGCGGCCTGGCCGAGGCAGACCGTCTGCACGTCCGACTTGAGGTAGCGCATCGTGTCGTAGATGGCCGTCATGGCCGTGAAGGAGCCACCGGGGCTGTTGATGTACAGCTGGATGTCGCGGTCGGCGTCCATCTGCTGCAGGCACAGCAGCTGGGCCATGACCGCGTTGGCGACGTCGTCGCTGATCGGCGTGCCGACGAAGATGATGCGGTCCTCGAAGAGCTTGGCGTAGGGGTCGATGCGGCGGAACCCGTAGGAGGTGCGCTCCTCCCACTGCGGGATGTAGTAGCTCACTTCTGGCCCACCTCTCCGGCGTTCTTGATGACCTGGTCGATGAAGCCGTAGTCCTTGGCCTGCTCCGGGGTGAACCACCGGTCGCGGTCGGCGTCGGCCTCGATCTGCTCGATGCTCTGGCCGGTGTGCTGGGCCTGGAGCTCGTTGAGCTGCTTCTTGAGCAGGATGGACTGCTGTGCCTGGATCTTGATGTCCGAGGCGGAGCCGCCGATGCCGCCCGAGGGCTGGTGCATCATGATGCGCGCGTGCGGCAGGGCGTAGCGCTTGCCCGGCGCGCCGGCCGCCAGCAGGAACTGCCCCATCGACGCCGCGAGGCCCATGGCCACGGTGGCGACGTCGTTGGAGATGAACTGCATGGTGTCGTAGATCGCCATGCCCGAGTCGACCGAGCCGCCGGGGCTGTTGATGTACAGGAAGATGTCGGCGTTCGGGTCCTCGGCGTTCAGCAGCAGCATCTGCGCGCAGATCGCGTTGGAGTTGGAGTCGCGCACCTCCGAGCCGAGGAAGATGATCCGCTCGCGCAGGAGGCGCTGGTAGATGTGGCCGTCGAGGTCGGAGGGCCCCTGGTCCGCCGCCATGCGCGGACCGGACGGGGCGGCGCCCGACGTCACCGGGGAGTTGGCGTCTGGTGTGTTCACGCTCTCGACCCTAGAGGGCGACGGCGCCGCAGACACGCGCGAACACGCCCTGTTCGCTGACAGCGTGACGCGGTCCGCGCCCGGTCCGCGCTCAGTCCGTGGCGCCGGGCACCGTCTGGTCCCAGTCCATGACCGACCCCGTGACCACGCCGCTCTCGTCGCTCAGCAGCAGCACCACGATCGAGGCCGCGTCCTCCGGCGACGCGAGCCGGCCGGCGGGCAGCCGCTCGGCCGCACGCTCGCGCCAGTCGTCGCCCGCGTCGTGGAAGCGACGCTGGATGACGTCCTCGCCGTCGGAGTCCGTCCAGCCGATGTTGACGCCGTTGACGCGCACGCGGTCGAAGCGGTGGGCGTAGGCCGCGTTGCGCGTCAGCGCGGCCAGCCCGGCCTTGGTCGCCGCGTACGGCGCGAGGTACGGCTGGCCGCCGTGAGCGCTCATGGTCAGCACGTTCACGACGGTGCCGGGAGCACCGCGTCGCACCATGTCGCCGACAGCCGCCTGCATGAGGAAGAACGGTCCGCGCAGGTTCACCGCGACGTGCTGCTCGAACATCTCGGGCGTGGTGTCGAGCAGGCTCCCGCGCTCGGTGAAGCCGGCCGCGTTCACGAGCCCGTCGACGCGTCCGTGCGCCTGCACGGTCGCGTCGACCGCGGCACGACAGGCGTCGACGTCGGCGACGTCGCACGCCACGAAGCGCGCGTCGCCGAGGTCGGAGAGTGCACGCGCGGCACGCTCCCCCAGCTCCGCGCGGCGTCCCGTGACGACCACCGCGGCGCCCTCGCGCAGCGCCAGCCGCGCGATGGCGAGGCCGATTCCCTGCGTGCCGCCGGAGACCAGGACGACCCGCTCGTCGAGACGCCCCACGTCAGGCACCTCCGTCGGTGCGACGGCGCGCGGCGTAGGACGCGAGCTCGCGGGCGACCTCGTCCGCGCCGGCGCCGGCCGCGAGCGCCCGGTGGACGACCTCCGCCTGCGAGAGGGGCGTCATCCCGTCGACGGGCTGGTCGAGGTCGAGGTTGGTGGGGAACGGGTAGCCCTCGGCCACCGACGCGACGACGCGGTGGAGCGCGGCGTCGGGCCAGCCGGCCGCCCTCCGCTCGAGCAGCGTCGGGTAGACGGCCGTGGTGGCGCGGGCGCGGTCGACGGCCTCCATGGCGCGACCGAAGGCCGACGAGACCTGCAGCAGGTTGGCCATCCGCTGGACGTCGGTCGAGACGTTGCTGCCGGCGCCGTGCAGCAGGGCGGGGTTGAAGAAGACGGCGTCGCCCTTCGCGAGCGGGAGCTGCACGTGGTGCTCGGCGAAGTACGCCCGCACGTCGTCGCGACGGTAGGCGAGGTAGCCGGGGCCGTACTTCTGCGAGTGCGGCAGGTAGAGCGTCGGACCGCTCTCCACGGACATGTCGACGTGCGCGACCGCGCCCTGCAGCGTCAGGACGGGCGACAGCAGGTGGACGTGCGCCGGGTAGCGTGCCGCGACCTCGTCGGAGAGGAAGCCGAGGTGGTAGTCGCGGTGCGGGTCCTGCGCGACGCCGCCCGGCCGCACGACGTTGACCTGCGAGGTCACCTGGTAGGCCGGGCCGAGCCACGCGGTCGAGACGAGCGCGAGCACGTCGTTCGCGTAGTAGTCGACGAACGTCCCCGGGTCGGCGACCGCGAGCTTCTCGAGCGCGTTCCACACCCGGTCGTTCGCGCCGGGCTTGGCGAAGTGGTCGCCGTGCGCGCCGCCCGCTGCCCGCTCCTCGGCGACGAGCCGCTCGAACGCCTGCGTGGCGCGGTCGACGACGTCGTGGTCGTGCCACGCGCCCTCGACGACCACGATGCCCGGTCCGTCGGCCATCGCGTGCACGAGCTCGGCGCGCACGACGTCCTCGCCCTCCGGCGTCGAGACGGCCTCCCTCAGCCGTGCGGCGGCGTAGACGAGCACGCCCTGCTCCACGCGGTCGGCGTGGGGGTGGTCCTTCAGGCTCGTCGTGGCGGAGACGACCTCGGCGAGGTCCTCGAGCCGGACGTCGTCGGGGGTGAAGCGCCCGGGCACGGCGGCGGGGGCGGGGTGGTCGGCGATGCTCATGCGCGGCTCCTCGATGACGCTGAGTGTGACGTTTCGGGGCGAGATCGGCTCCCTCGGCCCCGGAGACGTCACGCTCAGCGGGGTCGGGGGGAAGGTCAGGGGGTGAACGCCTCGCGGAAGGCGTCCAGTGCGCGGAGGCTGCCGTCGACCGACGGGTCGCTCGACCACGCCTCGAGGGCCACGACCCCGTCGTACCCCGCGTCGGCCAGGGCGCGGGCGACGAACGACCACCGCACCTCGCCCGTGCCCGGCTCGCAGCGGCCGGGGACGTCGGCCACCTGGACCTCCCCCACGAACGGCGCGGCCTCGCGCACCAGGTCGACGAGGTTCCCCTCGCCGATCTGCGCGTGGTAGAGGTCGAGGTTCATCCGCAGGTGCGGGCTGCCGACGGCCCGCACCAGCGCGAGGGTGTCGGCGGCCCGCGCGAAGGGCGTACCCGGGTGGTCGACCGCCGTGTTGAGGTTCTCCAGCACGTAGGTGACGTCGTGCCGCTCGGCCAGCGCGGCCACGCGCTCCAGCGTCCTCACCGCTGCCACCCAGTCCTCGCCCGTGACCACGTCGACGGGACGGACGGGAAGCCCGCCCTCGCCCAGGCCGGTACCGTGGATGTTGAGCGACGGACAGCCGATGGCCCGGGCGAACGGGATCGACTCCTCGGCAGTCCGGAGCAGGTCGTCCGCACCGTCGGGCGTCGTGAGGTCGCCGCGGACGTAGCCGGTCATCGACGTGAACGACGCACCCGTCGCGGCGAGCGCCTCGGCGTCCTTCTGCGTCCAGTCCCAGATCTCGACGGCGAACCCGGCGTCGCGGATCCGCTCGACCCGCTCGAGGTGTGGCAGGTCGAGCAGGACCATCTCCGAGCAGACGGCGAGCGTGAAGCTCATCGCGCGTACAGCGACGGACGCTCCGGCACGGCGATCGACCGCTTCTCGCCCGAGCGCAGCGCGTCGACGCCGGCCGCCGCGACCACGTTCGCGAGGTAGCCGTCCCAGGCGCTCGCCCCGACGACCTCGCCACGCAGCGACGCCTCGGCCCAGGCCGCCAGCTCGAGTCGGTACGACTCGGCGAAGTGGGCGACGAAGTCGCTCCCGATGCTCGTGCCGCCCTGGCCGGACAGCCGGCGCAGGACCGGCGTGCGGGGCTCGAGCGACGCGGAGCCGCCCGTGCCGACGACCTCGACGCGCACGTCGTAGCCGTACGCGGCGTTGACGAAGACCTCGGCCGTCGCCATCTGGCCGCCGTCGGTCCAGAGGGTCGCGACCTGGGGGTCGCGGAACCCGTCGACGACCGGCGACTCGACGCGGATCGCGACGATCTCGCCGTCGAGGAGCCAGCGGAAGGTGTCGAGCTCGTGGATCATCGAGCCGGTCACGAGCGTGGCGTCGTCGGTGCTCGTGCTGTTGGACGCGTTGCGGTGGATACCGTGCAGCACCCGGACGTCGCCGAGCGTCCCGTCGGTGATGGAGGCCTTCAGGTCGACGAAGCCGGGGTCGAAGCGGCGGTTGAAGCCGACCTGCACGAACCGACGACCGCCCGCGACCTCGGCGTCGACCACGCGGCGTGCCTCGTCGGCGGTGACGGCCAGCGGCTTCTCGCACAGGACGTGCTTGCCCGCCTGGACGCCCGCGACCGCGAGGTCGGCGTGCGTGAAGTCGGGCGAGGCCACGACGAACGCGTCGACGTCGGCCACCAGTGCCTCGGCAGTGTCGGCGGCCTCGGCACCGACGCCGTGCGCGACCTGCTTGGCGCGCTCGGTGTCCATGTCGAACACCCGGACGACCTCGGCCGACGGGACGCTTTCCGCGAGGGTGCGCGCGTGCGCCATCCCCATGGCGCCGGCTCCGATCACTCCCACACGCAACCTCATCGGACCACTCCTCCCAGGAGAGCGGCGCCCGGAGGCACAGCTCCCGTGCCGATGACACCGACGCGCAGCCTGGCGTTGCTCACAGTCGTACCCACTTCTTCTCGTCGCTGGAGGTGATCATGGCGTCGACGACCTGCGCCGCCGCCAGGGCGTCGTGGATGGTCGCGCCGACGGGCTTGCCGGTCGCGATCGACTCCACGAGCCGGCGGGCCTCCACGACCTTGAGGTCGTCGAAGCCCATGGGGTTGTTGGCGCCGGGCTGGAACGCGCCCAGCTCGCCGTCGCCTGGTGCGGCGTACCGCGTGGTGGAGAAGGCGTTGAGGTAGCCGCCCTCGCCGCGCGTGCTGACCTGCAGCTCGTTCATGCGGCGGAAGTCCCAGGAGAGCGACCCCTCGGTGCCGTGCACCTCCAGGCCGTACCGGTTCTGCTCGCCGACGGCGACGCGACTGGACTCGAGGACGGCGCGCGAGCCGTCGACCAGGCGCAGGAGCGCGCTGACGTAGTCCTCGTTCTCGACGTCGCCGAGCTCGCCCGCGCCCTTCTCGTAGTGCATCGCGCCGGCGACGGCCTCGCGCCGCTGCGGGATGAAGGTGGCCCGGTCGACCACCAGCTCTTCCACGTCGGCGACGACGTACCGGAGCAGGTCGGCCGCGTGGCTGACCAGGTCGCCGAGCACGCCCGTGCCCGACGACGCGGTGCGGAAGCGCCACGACAGGGCAGCGTCCGGGTCGGCCGAGTAGTCGGCCAGGAACCGGACGGTGGTGTGCTCCACGGTGCCGAGCCGGCCGGACGCGACGAGCTCCTTGGCGAGCTCGACCGCCGGGACGTTGCGGTAGTTGAACCCCGCGGCCGCCTGGACACCGGCGGCCTCGACGGCAGCCACGATCTCCGCGGTCTCCGAGGCCTCGCGCCCAGCGGGCTTCTCGACCCACAGGTGCGTGCCGGCGCGGGCCGCCGCCACCGCGACGTCGCGATGGATGAAGTTCGGTCCGGTCACGCAGACGAGGTCGAGGTCGTCCCGCGCCACCAGGTCGGCCCAGTCGGTGTGGACGTGCTCGAAGCCGAGCGCCTCCACGGCACGCCGGGTGCGCTCGTCGTCGACGGGCTCGGCCACCGCCACCAGCCGCGGGCGCAACGGGGCGTCCGGGTAGTGGTGCAGCAGCCGGCTCAGCGCCCGCGCGTGCACCTGGCCCATCCAGCCGAGTCCGACGACACCGACGCGCAGCTCGGCTCGCCGACGCTGCTGGTCGTCGGATCCGGACTGCGTCACGCCTCGACCTCGGACGTCATCTCCTGCGCCACCGGCGAGTCCGAGCCCATCGAGCGCTCGAGCTCGTGCGCCAGCGACTCCAGCTCGGCGCCGCCGGCCATCATCGACGTCAGCTCGTCGAGCGTCATCTCGCTCTTCGGGAAGTCGCCCATGCTCCTCCCGCGACGCAGCAGCATGAACCGGTCACCGACCGGGTAGGCGTGGTGCGGGTTGTGGGTGATGAAGACGACGCCGAGGCCACGTTCGCGCGCCTTCGCGATGTACTTGAGCACGACGCCGGACTGCTTGACGCCGAGGGCCGCGGTGGGCTCGTCGAGGATCAGGACGCGGGCACCGAAGTACACCGCCCGCGCGATCGCGACGCACTGGCGCTCACCACCGGAGAGGGTGCCGATCGGCTGGTCGACGTCGCGCAGGTCGATGCCCATGGCGGCGAGCTCGGCCTTGGTGGTGCGCTTCATGAAGTCGACGTCCATGTGCCTGAACGGTCCGAACCCCTTGCTCGGCTCGGAGCCGAGGAAGAAGTTGCGCCACACCGGCATGAGCGGCACGACCGCGAGGTCCTGGTAGACGGTCGCGATGCCCGCCTCGAGCGCCTCGCGCGGGTTCGAGAAGGTGGTGGCCTTCCCGTCGATCCTGAGCTCGCCGTCGGTGTGGGCGTGCGCGCCGGCCAGGATCTTGATGAAGGTCGACTTGCCGGCGCCGTTGTCGCCCAGCACGCAGGTGACCTCGCCCGCCTTGACCGTGGTGGTCACGTCCGACAGCGCGATGATGCTGCCGTAGCGCTTGCCGATCTCGACGACCTCGATGATCGGCGTGCCGGGAGCGGCGGGCTCGTGGACGGTGGTCTGGTGCTTCGGTGTCTCGTTGCTCATCGTGACGTCTCCGCTCGGGTCCGGACCCAGGAATTGAGGAGCACGGCGGCCAGCAGCATGGCGCCGAGGAACGTGCGCAGCCAGTTGGTGTCCCACTGCGCGAAGGTGATGCCCTGGAAGGTCATGCCGTAGATCAGGGCGCCCAGGGCCGCGCCGATCGCGGAGCCGTAGCCGCCGGTGAGGAGGCAGCCGCCGACCACGGCGCAGATGATGTAGATGAACTCCTGGCCGACCCCGGTGTTCGCCTGGACCGTCGAGGTCCGGAACAGCGAGATCATGCCGACCAGCCAGCCGGCGGCCGCGGTGGTCATGAAGAGGCCGATCTTGGTCCTGAGGACCGGCACCCCGACCTGGCGCGCCGACTGCTGGGCGCCGCCGACGGCGAAGATCCAGTTGCCGGCCTTGGTGCGCAGCAGCACCCAGGTGGCGATGGCGGTGACCGCGAGCCACCAGAGCACCGAGACGTAGAACGTGCCGCCGGCGATGGTGAAGGACGCTCCGAAGAGCGGCTGGATGCTGTCGTAGAACGGCACGTCGCGCATGCCCTGGATCGTGACCTGGCCGATGATCAGCTTGGTCACCGCGAGGTCGATGCCCTGCAGGATGAAGAAGGTGCCGAGCGTGATGATGAAGCTCGGCAGGCCGGTGCGCATCACCATGTAGCCGTTGATCGCGCCGATCGCCAGCGCGAGGACGAGGGCCACGAGCACGGCGGCCCAGATGTTCAGGCCGTAGTTCGTGGTGAGGATGCCGACGACGAGGGCGGTGAAGCCGGTCATCACGCCCGCGGAGAGGTCGAACTCGCCGCCGATCATGAGCAGCGAGACGGCCACGGCCATGATGCCGAAGGTCGACGCCGACTCCAGCCACACGCCGGCGCCGGCCATGGTGAGGAAGCGGTCGCTGTTCAGCGAGAAGAAGATCATGACGGCGATGGCCGCGACCGCGGCGCCCATCTCCGGGCGGGTCAGGAGGCGCGAGATCGTCGACGTCGACGCCAGTCTCTCGTCCGGTGCAGCCGTGGCTGTCGTCATGACAGCTCCTTTCGGGTCGTGCTGGTGGGAGGGGTGGTGCAGGTCGTGCGGGGTGGAGGGAGGACGGGGTCGCGCCCCTGGACGCGACCCCGTCCTCGGGGGGTCAGGTCAGCGCGTGCCCTGCGCGGCGAACTTCGCCACGTCGGCCGCGTTCTCCTTGGTGACGAACGCGGGGCCGGAGTTGATCGGCTGGCCGCCGCCCACGTCGTTGCCGTTGATCGACTTCAGGTACAGCGTCGTGACGCCCAGGAAGCCCTGGACGTAGGGCTGCTGGTCGACCGCGAAGAGGATCTTGTCGGCCTCGATGTCCTTGACGACGTCCTCGGAGAGGTCGAACGTCGCGACCTTGGCGTCGGAGCCGGACTCCTCGACCGCGCCGACGGCGTCGATCGCGTACTGGCCGCCGAGCGTCAGCACAGCGTCGATGCTGTCGTCGGACTGCAGCTTGGACTTGATCGTCGCCTTGACCTCGGCGTCGTTCGTGCCGTCGACCTGGATGTTGGTCATCGTCCCGCCGAAGGTCTCGGCGGCGGCCTTGCAGCGCTCCTCGAGCCCGACGTTGCCGGCCTCCTGGATCACGCAGATGCCGTTCTTCAGGCCGGCCTCCTTGAGCTTCTCGCCGACGGCCTCGCCGGCGATCGTCTCGGACTGGCCGATGTGGGTGATCGCGCCGAACTCCTTGAAGCGGTCGACGCCGGAGTTGATCGTGACGACCGGGATGCCGGCGGCGACGGCCTTCTTGATGCTCGACTCGAGGCCGTCGGGGTTGGCCATGGAGACGACGATGCCGTCGACCTTCTGGGCGACCGCGTTGTCGATGAGCTGCGACTGCTTCGCCGGGTCGGGGTCGGCGTTGTAGTCGACCTTCACCCCGTAGTCCTCGCCGGCGCGCTCGGCGCCGGACTTCACCCGGTCCCAGAACGCGTCGCCGGGTCCGGAGTGGGTGATGACGGCGTAGGTCAGGTCCTTCGTGTCGGTGGACGCCCCCGAGTCCTCCTGGCCGGTGCCCGAGCAGGCGGCCAGCAGGGAACCGGCGAGGATCACCGCGCCGATGGCCTTGAGCTTCTTCATGGTGGGTTTCCTTCTCTTCTTTCTGGGCCCGGCGTCAGTGTGCCGTCGGGAAATGGAGGGCGGCGAGGGACTCCTCGCTCACGTGCGGCCACCGGGAGGTGACCACCTTGGCGCGGGTGTAGAAGCGGATGCCCTCGGGACCGTGGACGTGGTGGTCGCCGAAGAGCGAGTCCTTCCACCCACCGAAGGAGTGGAACGCCATCGGGACGGGGACCGGGACGTTGATCCCGATCATGCCCACGTGGACGCGCCGCTGGAACGTGCGGGCCACCTCTCCCGAGGAGGTGAACACCGCGGTGCCGTTGCCGTAGGGGTTGGCGTTGATGAGCTCGATCGCCTCGTCGAGGCTCTCCACCCGCAGCACGGCGAGCACCGGGCCGAAGATCTCGTCGGTGTAGACGCTCATGTCCGTCGTGACGTGGTCGATGAGCGTCGGGCCGACGAAGAAGCCCTCCTCGTGGTCCTCGACGACGAGGTCGCGGCCGTCGACGACGACCTTGGCCCCGGCGGACTCGCCCTGGCCGATGTAGTCGACGATCCGGTCGCGCGAGGCCTTCGTGACGACGGGGCCCATCTCGGCGTCGGGGTCGGTGCCGACACCGACCTTCACCTCGTGGGTGCGCTCGCGGATCTTGTCGACCAGCGTGTCCGCCGCGGGGCCGACGGCCACGACGGCGGAGATGGCCATGCAGCGCTGTCCGGCCGAGCCGTAGCCGGCCGCCACGATGTGGTCGGCCGCGAAGTCCAGGTCGGCGTCGGGCATGACCACGGCGTGGTTCTTGGCTCCGCCGAGCGCCTGGACCCGCTTGCCGTGGGCCGAGGCCTGCTCGTGCACGTAGCGGGCGATCGGCGTGGAGCCGACGAACGAGACGCCGTCGACGTCCGGGTGCTGCAGCAGCGCGTCGACGGCGACCTTGTCACCGTGCACGACGTTGAACACGCCGTCGGGCAGGCCGGCCTCGGCGTACAGCCGGGCGACGAGGTCGGAGGCGCCGGGCACGCGCTCGGACGGCTTGAGCACGAACGTGTTGCCCGTCGCGATCGCGATCGGGTGCATCCACAGCGGCACCATGATCGGGAAGTTGAACGGCGTGATGCCGGCGACGACGCCGAGCGGCTGGCGGAAGGAGAACGAGTCGACCGCCCCGGAGACCTGGTCGTTGTACTCACCCTTGAGCAGCTGCGGGACGCCGCACGCGAACTCCACGACCTCGCGACCGCGGACGACCTCGCCGCGCGCGTCGTCGAGCGTCTTCCCGTGCTCTGCGCTGATGACCTGCGCGAGCTCCTCCTCGTGCTCGACGAGGAGCTGGCGGAAGGCGAACATCACGCGCGAGCGGGCCGTCACCGACGTCTCGCTCCACGACTCGAACGCGGTGCGCGCGGCCCGGACCGCGGCGTCGACGTCCTCGACGGAGGCGAGCCGGACGCCCTTCTGCGCAGACCCCTGCGCGGGGTCGTACACGTCGCCCACGCGGTCGGAGGTGCCGGCGACGGACGCGCCGCCGATCCAGTGGTCGTAGATGGTCTCGTGGGTCATCGGGAGGTTCCCTCGTCCTTCGGATCGATGTCGGTCGCGTCGTGGAGGCCCAGGTGGTGCCCCAGGTGATGACGCTGCGTGGTCTTGTGCTGCTCGTAGGTGGCGCGGGCCGTGCGGGTGGAGTCGAGCGCCGACACCTCGGCGACGGGCACGTCCCACCAGGCGGGGCTGTCGGGCGCCGGGCGCAGCGGGTCGGTCTCGACGTGGATGACCGTGGTGCGGGTCGACTCCTTGGCCTTCACCACCGCGGAGCGGAGGTCGTCGAGGCTCCCGGCGACGACGACGTCGGCACCGAGGCTGGCCGCGTTGGCCGCGAGGTCGACCGGGAGCACCTCACCGTCGAGACCGGTCTCCGTGCGGTACCGGTAGCGGGTGCCGAAGCGCTGGGACCCGAGCGACTCCGACAGAGCGCCGATGGACGCGTAGCCGTGGTTCTGCACCAGCACGACGATGATCTTGACCCCCTCCGCCACGGCCGTGACGAGCTCGGTGTTCATCATCAGGTACGAGCCGTCCCCGACCATGACGAACACGTCGCGGTCGGCGTCGGATCCTTCGCGGACCTGGTCGAGGGCGGCCATCTTGACCCCGAGGCCGCCGGCGATCTCGTAGCCCATGCAGGAGAACCCGTACTCGACGTGGTAGCCCTTGCGGTCGCGGGTCCGCCAGAGCTTGTGCAGGTCGCCGGGCATCGAGCCGGCGGCGCACAGCACGACGTCGCGGGGGTCGGAGGTCTCGTTCACGACGCCCAGCACGGCCGACTGCACGAGGCGCGCGTCGTCGGTGGTCGCGGCGTACGCCGACTCGACGGTGACGTCCCACTCCCGCGCGAGCGCGGTGTTCCGCTCGACGTAGGCGTCGTCGACGCGCCAGCCGTCCAGGGCGGTCGTGAGCGCCTCGAGCGCCTCGCGCGCGTCGGCCACCAGCGTCGCCGCCGAGAGCTTGAGCGCGTCGATGCGCGCGACGTTCACGTTGACGAACCGGACGTCGTCGGCGGCGAAGACGCTGCGGGAGGCCGTGGTGAAGTCGCTGTAGCGCGTGCCGATGCCGATCACGAGGTCGGCCTCGGCCGCCACGGTGTCGGCGGCGGTGGTCCCGGTGGCGCCGACCGCACCGAGCGCCTGCGGGTGGTCGTAGGGCAGCGAGCCCTTGCCGGCCTGGGTCTCGGCGACCGGGATGCCGGTGGCCTCCGCGAAGGCACGCAGGGCGGCGTCGGCGCCGGCGTAGATCACGCCGCCGCCGGCCACGACGAGCGGACGACGGGCCGCCCTGATCGCCGCGACCGCGCGCTCGAGCTCCGCCGGCTGCGGGACCGGGCGCCCGACGTGCCACACACGGGTCTCGAACAGCTCGACGGGCCAGTCGTGGGCCTCGGCCTGCACGTCCTGCGGGAGGCAGAGCGTGACCGCGCCGGTCTCGGCCGGGTCGGTCAGCACGCGCATGGCCTGCAGGAGGGCCGAGGGCAGCTGCTCGGGGCGGGTCACGCGGTCCCAGTAGCGCGAGACGGGACGGAACGCGTCGTTGACCGTCGTGTCCATGCTCGCCGGGTCCTCGAGCTCCTGGAGCACGGGGTTGGCGACGCGCGTGGCGAAGACGTCGCCCGGCAGCAGGAGCACGGGGAGGCGGTTGATCGTGGCGAGCGCGGCGCCGGTGACCATGTTGGTCGAGCCGGGGCCGACGGAGGCGGTGACGGCCATCGCCCGCAGGCGGTCGTACTGGCGGGCGTAGGCGACCGCGGCGTGGACCATCGCCTGCTCGTTGCGGCCGTGGAGGAACGCCAGGTGCGACGGGTCACCGGACTGCTCGCGCTCGAGCAGCGCCTGGCCGACCCCGGCGACGTTGCCGTGGCCGAAGATGCCCCAGCAGCCGGCGAAGAAGGGACGGCTGACGCCGTCGCGCTCCACGTGCTGCGCCTCGAGGAAGCGGACCGTCGCCTGGGCGACGGTGAGCCGCACGGCGGGGGTGCCGGGCCGTGGGCGGCGTTCTGGCACTGTCACTGGTCTCCTCCGAAGGGAAGGCGAGGGTCGACCTCCTGGTCGGCCCAGGTGTCGCGGACCCACGTGTGCGCGGGGTCGTCGCAGATGAGCCAGGCCCGCTCGTCGCCGGGGCCGGCCATGACGTTGAGGTAGTAGAGGTCGTAGCCGGGGGCGGCCATCGACGGACCGTGCCAGCCGTGCGGGATCAGCACGACGTCACCGTCGCGCACCTCGGCCAGCACGTCGATCTCGGCCCTCTCGTGTCCGTAGACGCGCTGGTACCCGACACCCTCGCCGGACGGACCCGCAGCGACCTCGAAGTAGTAGATCTCCTCGAGGCGGGTCTCGCCCTCACGCTCCTCGTCGTGCTTGTGGGGCGGGTACGACGACCAGTTGCCGCCGGGGGTCAGCACCTCGCAGGCGATGATCCGGTCGGCGTCGAGCACGCCGGGGACCCCGAAGTTGTTGACCTGGCGGCTCGCCTGCCCGGCGCCGCGCAGCTCGACCGGCACGTCGGCCGCAGGCAGGTACGCGGGTTCCAGGCGCGCCGTGGCAGCGGCGGTCGGGATCGCGAACCGGCCACCGGCGGCCGACGTGACGGTGACGACCGAGCCCAGCGGTGCGTACACCACGTCGCTCGGCCCGGACCAGACGTCAGCGCGTCCGGCCAGGTCGTAGGAGGTACGGGTGCCGTCGACGTCGACGTCGACGGTGGCCGCGCCGGAGAGGGACAGCACGAGCAGCTCGTGCCCCTCCTCGGTGACGGTCTGCGAGCCGCCGGGCGCCAGCTCGAGCACCTTGAGGCCGGTGTGCTCCCAGCCGGCGCTCTTCGGCGTGACGTCGAGGACGAACGGGGCGACCGCGCCCTCGCCCCTGCGCACGAGGTGGGACATCAGAGCATCGCCACCGTGGCGTCGACAGCCGCCTCGACGTCGCCGTCGGGCGGGAACAGCAGGCTGCGACCGACCACCATGCCGCGGACCGAGGGGTGGGCCAGGGCCTTGGACCAGGTGGCGAACTGGGCGCCCTGGTCGGCGGAGACCTCGCCCCCCAGCAGCAGCACCGGCAGGGCGGTGGCGGACAGCACGGCGTCCATGTCCTCGACCACCGGCAGCTTGAGCCAGGTGTACGCCGAGGTCGGCGCGAGTCCGGCGGCGACGGTCGCGGACCGCACCACGGCGTCGGTCGACAGGTCGTTGACCACGCGGCCGTCGCGGCGGTGGGAGATGAACGGCTCGACCATCGCCATGACCTCCGCGGCCGCGAGGTCGCGGACGGCCTCGGCGCACGCCTGCATGGTGGCGACCGTGCCGGCGTCGTCGGGCTCGATGCGGAACAGCATCTTGCCGCCCTGCAGGCCATCGCGCTTGATGGCGGCGGCGTCGTGGCCCGTGAAGCGGTCGTCGATCTCGAACGCCGTGCCGGCGAGCCCGCCGCGGTTCATCGAGCCGATGACGACCTTGCCCTCGAGCGCGCCGAGGAGGAGGAGGTCGTCGAGGACGTCGGCCGTGCCGAGGACGCCGTCGACGCCGGGCCGACCCAGGGCGCGGACCATGCGGTCGAGCAGGCGGGCGCGGTCGGCCATCGCCAGGGCGTCGGAGCCCGCGCGCAGGGCGCCGCGTGCCGGGTGGTCGGCGGCGACGAGCATGAGACGACCGGTGGCACCCACCAGCGAGGTCGGGCGACGGCGCGCGGCCCAGGCACGGGCGATCGACCCAGGGTCGGTGACGCGCTGCTCGATGATGCGGCTCACGGCCGCCTGGTCGACCGTGCGTCGACCCTGCTCGGCGATGCTCATGCGCCCACCCTTCCGTGGCTCAGGACCTGCTCCACGACGTCGGCCGTGGGCATGGCGTCCGCGCACGAGAGCTGGCCCGCCACGTGGGCGCCGGCCGCGTTCGCGAAGCGGAGCGTGCGCTCCAGGGTCCACCCGGACAGCAGCCCGTGGACGAGCGACCCGCCGAAGGCGTCGCCGGCACCGAGTCCGTTGACCACCTCGACCGGCACGGGCGGCACGACGACGGACTCGTCGCCGCGGACGCCGAGCACCCCGGCGGGTCCCTGCTTGACGATCGCCGTCTCGACGCCCGCCGCGCGCAGGGCCTTGGCGGCCGCCTGCGGCTCGGTCTCGCCGATGGCGACCTCGCACTCCTCGCGGTTGCCCACCGCGACGGAGACGTACGGCAGGACCTCGGCGATCGCAGCAGTCGCGTCGGCCGGGTCGGCCCAGAACATGGGCCGGTAGTCGAGGTCGACGACGGTGGGCCGGTCGGCGCCGCGCGCCTCGAGCGCGGCGAGGTGTGCGGAGCGGCTCGGCTCCTCGCTCAGGCCGGTGACCGTGAACCAGAAGAGGTCGGCCTCGCGGATCGCGTCGAGGTCGAGGTCCTCGGGACGGATCTGGAGGTCCGGGGCCGAGGGGCGCCGGTAGAAGTAGAGCGGGAAGTCGTCCGGCGGGAAGATCTCGCAGAACGTGACCGGCGTCGGCAGGTCGTCGTCGGTGCCGACGAACGACGCGTCCACCCCGAAGCCCTCGAGGGCACGCCGGACGAAGCGGCCGAACGGGTCGTCGCCCGTCTTCGTGACGACGGCCGCCCGGTGGCCGAGGCGCGAGGCCGCGACCGCGACGTTGGTCGGTGATCCGCCGAGGAACTTGGCGAACGTCGTGACGTCCTCCAGGCCCACGCCGACCTGCTCGGGGTACACGTCGACGCCGCAGCGACCGATCGTGACGAGCTCGAACGTCATGCGCGCTCCCCCGCGGCCAGCGCGCCCTCGACGTAGGCCAGGCACGCGGCGACGTCGACCTTGGGGCCGTCGCCCTCCGGCTCGCCGGTGAGCTTGAGGTCCTGCTCGAGGACGTACCAGCCGTTGTAGCCGTGGCCCTCGAGCGCGGCGATCATCGCGGCGACGTCGACGCTGCCGCGGCCCAGCACCGTCCAGAGCCCCTGGGACACCGCGTCCGAGAACGGCAGGTCGCCGGACTGCACACGCGCCGCGAGCGCGGCGTCGACGTCCTTGAGGTGCACGTGCACGACGCGGTCGAGGTTGGCCAGGGTGATCGCGACCGGGTCGGCGCCGGCGGCCACGAGGTGGCCCGTGTCGACGCAGAGGCCGACGTGGGAGCCGTCGAGGACGCGCTGCGTCTCCTCGGCGTTCTCGACCAGCGTGCCGACGTGCGGGTGGACAGCGGCGACGAGGCCGCGGGCGGCGGCACGGTCGGCGACCTGGTCGAGGTGGCCGAGCATCGTCTTCCACTCGACGTCGGTCAGCTCCGGACGGTCGTCGTACCCGTCCTGGCCGGTGGCGACGGCGATGACGACGACGCCCGCGCCGGCGGCGATGCAGTCGTCGATGAAGGCGTCGACCTCGGGCAGCGGGTCGTGGTCGGTGTGCAGGACCAGCGGCAGGAACCCGCCCACGGCGGCGAGGCCGTAGGACTCGAGCATCGCGGCCTTGTCACGCGGGGCGTCGGGCAGGAAGCCCTCCGGCCCGAACTCGGTGGCGACCAGCCCGAGCTCGCGCATCTCCGGCAGGACACGCTCGGCCGGAAGCTGGTGGCCCCATCCGGGCACCTCGCACACGCCCCAGGAGATGGGGGCGCCGGCGATGCGGGAGCGGGGGTCGGTCTGCGTCATGAGGGTCCTCGTCGATGCGGTGGGGCGGTCGCGGTCAGCGGCGATGTCAGGTCCGGGACGTGGTGTCCGAAATGTCAGGACATGACGTCCAGGGACGACCCTGCACCGTGTCCTGGGTCACTGTCAAGCATTTGTCAGGACATCTTGACGTCCGGACGTCGACTGCTACCTTTCGACCATGCCGAGCCCGCGGATCACCCTCGACCGCTCGAGTCCCGTTCCCCTGTACTTCCAGGTGGCGGAGCAGCTCGAGCGTGCCATCGTGTCGGGAGAGATCGCCGCCGGCGACCGGCTCGAGAACGAGATCACGATGGCGCAGGACCTCGGGCTGTCACGGCCGACGATGCGCCAGGCCATCCAGGTGCTCGTCGACAAGGGCATGCTCGTGCGCCGCCGCGGCGTGGGGACCCAGGTGGTGCACGGGCAGGTGCGCCGCCAGGTGGAGCTGACCAGCCTGTTCGACGACCTCTCGGCCGCCGGCCAGCACCCACGCACCACCGTCCTCGAGAAGGTGCTGAAGCCTGCCGACGAGCAGGTCGCCGAGCAGCTGCAGGTCGCCGAGGGCGACCTCGTCTGGTCGGTCCGGCGCCTGCGCGCCATCGCCGGCGGCGAGCCGCTCGCCATCATGCACAACTTCCTGCCGTCGTCGATCGTCGACCTGGCCGACGTCGACCTCGAGGCCCAGGGCCTCTACTCCCACCTGCGCGACGCCGGCTTCGTCATCCGCGTCGCCCGCCAGAGCATCGGCGCCCGTCGCGTCCGGCAGGTGGAGAGCACCCTCCTGCACGAGGACGTCGACGCCCCCCTCCTCACCATGCAGCGCACCGCCTACGACAACCTCGGCCGCGCCGTGGAGTTCGGCCGCCACGCCTACCGGCCCGGCCTCTACAGCTTCGACATGACCCTCGTGGACCGCTGAGGTCCGTCCGGCTCGACCTGCGGCTTCCTCCCGTCCTGCGGCTGCGCTTCCTCGGCTCTCCTGGTCCTGCGGCTGCGCCGCCTCGGCCTCTCGTGGTGGTGGCTTCAGCAAGGGGCCTCGACCGGCGAGCTGGGTGCGTGCCGGGCTGGGTTCTCGGGGCTGCGGGGGCGCTGCGGGTGACGCAGGGTTCTGTCTTGGTGTGCGGTGGACACACGATTCTGCGTGGGTGTGCTGCAGGACGAAGGATGCTGCGTTCGTGTTCGGATCCCGTCCTGAACGCAGCATCGTCGAGCCTGCGCGCGCGAACGCAGGTCATTGCGTCCGTCTCGGCCCTGGGAGGTAGGTGGCGCGCGTTTCCTGCACTTCGGAGGTAGGGGGCACGCGGAAAGGAGCCCGCTATCCGCGGGTCACCTACCGCTGGGGGCTCCAGTAGCGCGGGCCACCTACCTCCGGGCCCCGAGTTCGGTGGCAGACCTACCGCTCAGGGGCAGAGAGGCAGGGATTCTCCCTTCGCGTGGACCGTGCCACGAGAAGGGCGAACCCTTGCCCGAACGAAGAAGGAATCGCGCGCCACCCCCGCGCAGACCAGACCCCGAGGCCCCAGGCCGGATGCGCACCCAGGTCCCCGGTCGAGGCCCTCTCGGAGACCCGCTCCGCGAGAAGCCGAGGCGGCGCAGCCGCAGGGCCAGGAGAGCCGAGGAGGCGCAGCCGGAGGCCCGGACCCAGCCGACACAGCGCAGCCGCAGGCCGACGAAGAGCGGGACGACGAAGCGCAGGACGCCTCAGCCCCGCTCCGCGTCCGCCTTCAGCGCGGCGAGGGTGCGGTGCATGCCGTCGAGGAGCTCGACGTCGTGGTTCTCGGCGCCGCCCATGAACCACTTGCCCGCCACGCGCACCGTGAGGCCGGCGCGCGGGAGGGCGGTGCGACGCTCGACGACGCGGGTGCCGCCGTCCTCGGCGGTGAGCTCGTAGGACCACTCCACGTTCGTCGGGCCGACGTGGAAGGCCAGGGCGGCGGAGCCGTCGTGCGTCGGCGGCTTCCAGCGCGTGATGCGGGTGGTGGTGGGCCAGACGACCAGGCCCTTGCGGTTGACGTTGACGCCTCGCGAGCCGACGCCCGGCGCCGCGTCGATGAACATCCGGACCGTCTCGGGGCTGCGCTCGCTCATCGAGCGCAGGTCGGACAGCAGGCTCCACACCTTCTCCACGGGAGCGTCGACGGTCGTCTCGGCCTCCAGGGGAGGCAGGCCACCGACCGGAAAGTCAGGCGGCACGGCTCGCCCGCTCGACCTCGGACTTGATCCGGTGCAGCGTCTCGGTGATGCCCCGCTGCAGGCCGGCCTCGAACTCGTCGGTGCCGCCGAGCACGTGCTTCGTGAGCACGTTGGAGAGGTTCGAGACACCGTTCGGAGCGGTGCGCGACTCCGTCAGCCGGGTGCGCCCACCGTCGAGCTCCTCGAGGCGGTAGGTCCAGACGGTGCCGTTCTCTGCCACCTTGAGCGCGAGCTCGCGCTCGGGCTCGAAGACCTTCACGTACGAGCGCGTCGGCCACACCTTCCAGCCCTGGCGGTTGATGTTGATGGTGCGGGTGCCCTGCTGCACGACGCCGCCGCGGATGATCATGCGGCGGCACTGCGGGCTCCACTCCCCCATCCGCTCGAGGTCGGACACGACCGCCCAGACGGCGGACGGCGGGGCGTCGATCTCGACGGAGTCCTCGATGAGGTCACGGTTCGGCACGGGTTCTCCAGGGGGTCGGCGGACGGGTCGGGGTGAGGACTAGTGACGTGCGGCAGCGCCGAGCGCCCGCACGGGGCGGTGCCCGGCGCGCACCCACTCGACGATCCAGTCGGCGACGGTGGGGTGGTTCAGCAGCGCGAAGTGGTGGGCGCTCGGCACGTACTCGAAGCGCGCACCCTCGACGACCGGCCCCTGGCGCCCGACACCGGTGGCCGAGGAGAAGTGGACCAGCAGGTCGCCCAGGACGGAGCTGACCGGGTGACGCTGGCTGGCCCCGAGGGTGGCGGCGACGAAGTGGTACTCCGCGTGCGGGAGCGGAGCCGCGGCGATGCGGTCGAGGCCCCAGGCGCGCGTGAGGTCCTGACCCTCCCACTCGTCGGCCGAGATGTACCCGTGGCGCAGGTCGAGGATGCCGGACGAGCGCGTGTCGAGGATGGTGCTGAAGGGGCGCGACTCGGGCAGGAACCGCAGCACCGACGACCCGAGGTGCGCGACCTTCTCGAGGTTCGCGCCGGCGTGCGGGGTGCCGAGGCAGACGACGTCGCGCACGAGGTGCTGCCAGGTGCGCCCACCCGCCGTGGCGTGGTTCGTGGCCGCCCGCACGACCAGTCCACCCATCGAGTGCCCGACGAGGGTGATGCGCGAGACGGCCGTGGGCCAGACGTCGACGAGCTGCTCCACGAGCGCGTCGAGGTGCTTGCCGTTCTCGGAGATGTGCAGTCCGGTGTTGTAGCGGATCATCACCGGCGTGGCATCGGTCTCGGCGAGCAGGCGCGACGCGTAGGTCGTCCCGGAGGTCTTCGAGCCGAGACCCCAGGACTCGTCGTCCTCGCACAACCCGTGCAGGAACAGCACGACGTGGCTCGACGCGTCGCGGAAGGCCTCCTGGACCTGCCACCCGGTGAGGGGAAGGTCCTCCCCGTCGATGCGGACGGACATGACGATCGCGCCGGGGTCGTCGAGCATGCGCAGCTCGTCGCCGATGAGGCCGTTCACCGCGGCGACGACGCTGCGCCCGAAACGGCTCGACTCGATCGGTGAGCCGACGCCCCGCGCCGAGAGCGCCCGCACCGAGCCGCTGCCGACCCGCAGGACGCCCGAGACAGCACCGTAGACGGACGTGACGACGGCGTCGTGGAGGGACTCGGGCACCCGTGAGCCGACGAGGCGGGTCGCGCGGAAGGCGCGGGCGGCGGCCGCCTGGTGCACCTCGCGCACCGTGCCCACGACGAGCCGGTCGAGGTGGTCCAGCGCCAGCGCCGCCACGTCGGTGGTGCGTGCTGGTGTGCCGGCCATGGCTACATACTGCCGGTATCCCGTCGGGATGTGAACCGTCCGTGTCCGACTTCTCAGGTTCTTCTGCCCCGACTCTCCTGCGCCGACCCACCTGCTCCGGCCGCTCCTGCCGTGGACGCACGAGGGCCCGGCACGCTGCGGTGCCGGGCCCTCGTCGAGAGTGCGCCGTCAGGCCTTCTCGGCCTCGGCGTCCTCGGCGGCGACGGACTCGTCGGCGCCGGCCTCGTCCGCCGGCTCGTCCTCGGCGAGCGAGCCGTCGGCCCGCAGGCGACCGAGCTCGAGCACGGTGCCGGAGGCGTCCTTGACCGTGGCCTGCTCCATCAGCGCGGCGAGCGCCTTGCCCCGCAGCACCTCGCTGACCATCTCGGGCACGTGGTTGTGCTCCATGATGTGCTGGATGTAGGAGTTCGGGTCCTGGCCGGACTCCTGCGCACGACGGAAGATGTGCTGGCTGAGCTCGTCGTCCTGGATGCCGATCTCGGAGTCGGCGACGACCTGGTCGAGCACGAACTGCGCGACGATCGAGTCGCGGACGCGACGCTCGAGCTCGGCCTCGAACTCCTCGGCCGTCTGGCCCTCGTCCTCGAGGTACTGCTCGAAGGGGATGCCGGCGTAGGACAGCTGCTGCTGGATCTGCTGGCGACGGCCCTCGAGCTCCTCCGCGACCACGGCGTCGGGCAGCGGCGCCTCGACCTTGCCGACGATCTCGTCGAGGACGAGGTCGCGGGCCTCGGCGGCCTGCTCCATGCGCTTGCCGCGGACGAGGCGCTCGCGCACGTCGGCCTTGAGCTCCTCGACGGTGTCGAACTCCGAGGCGGTCTGCACGAACTCCTCGTCGAGCTCGGCGACCTGGCGCTCCTTGACGTCGTTCAGCGTGACCGTGACGTCGACCGGCGTGCCCTTGAGCTCGCCGCCGACCAGCTCGGTGGAGAACGTGGCGGTGGCGCCCTTCTCGAGACCGACGAGGGCCTCGTCGAGGCCGTCGAGCAGCGTGCCGGAGCCGATCGTGTAGGGCAGGCCCTTCGCGTCCGCGCCCTCGATGTCGGCGCCGTCCTTGTCACGGGCGACGAGGTCGATCGTGACGGCGTCGCCGTCGGCGGCGGCGCGGTCGACGTCGGTCGTGACGGCGAAGCGGTCGCGCAGGGCGTCGATCTGCTCGTCGACGTCGGCGTCGGTGACCTCGGCGTCGGCGACCTGGACCTCGATGGCGGAGAGGTCGGGCAGCTCGATGGTCGGGCGGACGTCGAGCTCGGCGGTGATCTCGATGTCCTCGCCGTCGACGAACTTCGTGAGGTCGATCTCGGGCTGGCTGAGCGGCTGGATCTCCGACTGCTGGAGGGCCTCGCTGTACCAGCCCGGCAGGGCGCCGTTGATGGCCTCGTCGAGGACGGCGCCGCGGCCGATGCGCTGGTCCACGATGGCTGCCGGGACCTTGCCCTTGCGGAAGCCGGGGACCTGGATCTGCGACCCGATCGTCTTGTAGGCCTTGTCGAGGCTCGGCTTGAACTCCTCGAACGGCACCTCGATGGTGAGCTTGACCCGCGTGGGGCTCAGGGTCTCGGTGGTGCTCTTCACGT
>CAZREF010000018.1:0-9028 GCA_964599245.1 uncultured Aeromicrobium sp.
CCACCCGCCCCCCGAGCCCGTCGAGGGGCCACCCATCCCCGAGCCGCACCGCTCCCCGAGCCTGTCGAGGGGCCGACCACCCCCGAGCCGCACCGCTCCCCGAGCCTGTCGAGGGGGCCCGCTCCCCGAGCCCGTCGAGGGGCCGACCACCCCCGAGCCACACCGCTCCCCGAGCCCGTCGAGGGGCCCGCCGACCCAGGAGACCCGATGTCGTCCGCAGACGTCCTCGCCGCAGGCGAGCCGCCCACCGCGCAGGGCCCCGGCCGACGCCGGGGACTGCCGCCGCTGGCCCGCTACCTGCTCGTCCGGCTGGCGCTCGTCGTGCCGATGATCTGGGTGCTCGTGACCCTGGTGTTCGTGCTGCTGCGCGTCATCGGCGACCCGATCACGGCCGCCCAGGGCGGCCGGCTCTCACCGGAGCAGATCGCCCAGCGCAAGGCCGACGCCGGGCTCGACCGCCCGCTCCTCGTGCAGTACTGGGAGTACGTCTCGGGCCTCCTGCACGGCGACTTCGGCCGCTCGCTCACCGACAACCAGCCGATCTCGGAGGTGCTGAAGGTCAACGGCGCGGCCACCCTCGAGCTGACCTTCTACGCCCTGGTCGTGGCGTTCGCCGTCGGCATCCCGCTCGGCCGGCTGGCGGCCCGCTACCGCGACCGGCTGCCCGACGTCACGCTGCGCCTGTTCGCGATCGTCGCCTACGCGGCGCCCGTCTTCTTCGTCGGCCTGCTGCTCAAGCTGGCCTTCACGCCGTTCGGCTGGCCGTCGTCGGGGCGCGCCTCGACGAGCACCCTGCTGACGCTGCAGGAGGTGCGTCCCCGTACCAACATCCTGCTCGTCGACGCCATCTTGTGGGGCGACCCGCGCTACGTGCTCGAGGTGCTGCAGTACGCCCTGCTGCCCGCCCTCGCGCTCGGCCTGCTCACCGGCGGCGTGTTCCTTCGGCTCGTCCGGATCAACCTGCTGCAGACGCTGCGGGCCGAGTACGTCACGTCGGCCCGCGCCCGCGGCGTCGCGGAGGGCCGGGTCGTGCGCAAGGTCGCGTTCCGCAACGCGCTCGTGCCCGTGGTGACGGTCATGGGCATGCAGATCGCCATGCTGCTCGCCGGCGCCGTGCTCACCGAGACGACGTTCGAGTGGAAGGGGCTGGGCTACATGCTCGCCGAGTACCTGAAGGCCCGCGACTTCCTCGCGGTGCAGGGCATCGTCACGCTCATCGCGCTCGTGGTGTGCGTGGCGAGCTTCCTCATCGACGTCGTGGTGGCGCTCGTTGACCCGCGGGTGCGGTTCTGATGGCCGCCTCGAAGGATCGTTCGCCGAGCACCCGGGACGGCTCGCCGAGCTCACAGGGCCGCTCGCCGAGCCTGGGGTCCCCTGAGCCTGTCGAAGGGTCGAGGTGGGTCCCCGCCGTCGTGCGCCAGAGCCACGGACTCCAGCGCGCGATGCTGCTGCTGGGCTTCGGCATCGTGCTCGCCTTCGTGGTCGTCGCGGTGCTCGCGCCGTGGATCGCGCCCTACGGCTTCAACGCCGACCGCTCCGCCGACGGCGTCGTGTTCGGCACGCAGCAGCCGCCGTCGGCCGCGCACCTGTTCGGCACCAACGTCGGCGGGACCGACGTGTTCTCCCGCGTCGTCTACGGCACCCGCACCGCGGTCATCGTCATCGCGCTGGCCGTGGTGCTGTCGAGCGTCGTCGGCGTGCCCCTGGGCCTGGTGTCCGGCTACCTCGGCGGCTGGCTCGACCGCGCGCTCGTCCTCGTCATGGACGCGCTGTACGCGTTCCCGTCCCTGCTCCTGGCGATCGTCGTCTCGATCGTGCTGTCGGGCGGCTCGAGCGGTGCGGCCGGCGGCATCCTGTCGGCGGCGATCTCGATCACCGTGATCTTCGTGCCGCAGTACTTCCGCGTGATCCGCAACGCGACCCTCGCGGTGAAGGCCGAGCCCTACGTCGACGCGGCGCGCGTCGTGGGCGTGCGCACGCCGCGCATCATGTTCCGGCACGTGTTCAGCAACGTCGCGCAGAACCTGCCCATCATCGGCACCCTCAACGCCTCCGAGGCGATCCTCACCCTCGCCGGACTCGGGTTCCTCGGGTTCGGCATCGAGCCGTCGGCTGCGGCCGAGTGGGGCTACGACCTCAACAAGGCCCTCCCCGACGCCACGAACGGCATCTGGTGGACCGGCGTGTTCCCCGGCCTCGCGATCGTGCTCGTCGTGCTCGGCGTGACCCTGGTGGGGGAGAGCCTGAACGACGTCCTCAACCCGCTGCTGCGCACCCGCGCCGCCGACGCGGGCACGGAGTCCGAGATCGAGGTCGACGACGAGCAGGTCGCGGTGGCCCAGGACGACGTGCCCGACGACGTGCGGCGGGCCGCGGTGCTGTCGTTGTCGGACCTGTCGGTCTCCTTCAGCACCGACGCGGGCCAGGTGCGGGCGGTCCGCGAGCTGTCGTTCGACGTCGCGCCCGGTGAGGTGCTGGCGGTGGTGGGCGAGTCGGGCTCGGGCAAGTCGGTCACCGCCCGCGCGGTGCTCGGGCTGCTGCCGTCGACGGCGTCGGTGGAGGGGTCGGCGGTGCTGCGAGGCACCGATGAGGGCGGAGCACCCCGCGAGGCCCGAGAGCTGGTGGGTCGGAGCGCGAAGGAGCTGCGCTCGATCCGCGGCGACGAGGTGTCGATGGTCTTCCAGGAGCCGTCGACGGCGCTCGACCCCGTGCGCACGGTCGGCTGGCAGCTCGTGGAGGGCATCCGCGCGCACCGCGACGTCTCGGCCAAGGCCGCGCGGGCGCGCGCCGTGGAGCTGCTCGAGATGGTCGGCCTGCCCGACCCCGAGCAGCGCGTCGACTACTACCCGCACCAGCTGTCGGGGGGGCAGAAGCAGCGCGTCGTCATCGCGATGGCGATCGCCTGCGACCCCGACGTCATCGTCGCCGACGAGCCGACCACCGCGCTCGACGTGACGGTGCAGGCGCAGATCCTCGACCTGCTGCTGGGGCTGCGCGACCGGCTCGGCACCGCGATCGTGCTCATCACGCACAACATGGGCGTCGTCGCCGACGTCGCCGACCGCGTCGTCGTCATGTACCGCGGACGCCTGCTCGAGTCGGCGCCCGTGGAGCGGCTGTTCGCCGAGCCGCGCCACCCGTACACGCGGGCGCTGCTCGAGGCCGTGCCCCACCTCGGTCGGGCGGACGGGCCGGCGCCGGTGGCCGAGGACGCCGACGTCGTGCTCGACGTCGACGACCTGGTGGTCGAGTTCCCGGGCCGGCTCGGCCAACCGTCGTTCACCGCGGTCGACCACGTGTCGCTGCAGGTGCGACGGGGCGAGGTGCTGGGTCTCGTCGGCGAGTCCGGGTCGGGGAAGTCGACGATCGGGCGCACCGCCGTCGGGCTGCAGCAGCCGACGTCGGGCACGGTGTCGGTGTCGGGCACCGTGATCTCCGGCCTGTCGGACCGCGCGCTGCGTCCGCACCGCTCCCGCTTCGGCTTCGTGTTCCAGGACCCCGCGGCCTCGCTGAATCCCCGGATGAGCATCGGTGACTGCATCGCCGAGCCGCTGCGGGTGCAGACCGACCTGTCGGCCGCCGAGGTCGACGCGAAGGTGCGGTCGCTGCTGGAGTCGGTGCAGCTGCCGGCGTCGTACGCGGCGCGGTTCGGTCATGAGATGTCCGGCGGCCAGCGCCAGCGGGTGAGCCTGGCCCGCGCCATCGCGCTCGACCCCGACCTGCTCATCGCCGACGAGCCGACGTCGGCGCTGGACGTGTCGGTGCAGGCGCGGGTGCTCGAGCTGTTCGCCGAGCTGCAGCAGCGGGTGGGCTTCGCGTGCCTGTTCATCAGCCACGACCTCGCCGTCGTCGACTCCCTCGCCAACCGCGTCGCCGTGCTGCAGCAGGGTCGGCTCGTCGAGGTCGGCCCGCGCGAGGACGTCCTGCGCCGCCCCCAGGAGGACTACACCCGGCGACTCATCGCCGCCGTCCCCGTCCCCGACCCCGCCGAGCAGCGCCGCCGCCGCGCCACCCCCACCCCCTGACACCGGCGTGCTGATTCCCATCAATTGATGGGAATCAGCAACTCACCATGGTCATCCCTCGCTCACCGGTGGAAGCATCCGCAGGGGAGTGAGGGAGAACCAAGGTGAGTGAGCGCGATCAGCGGCCTGCGGTGAGACTGAAGAGCATGGACCTCGATGTGCGCGACCGGCTCGGACGGATGATCTTCGCCCGCGTGGCGGGCGACGAGGGTCCGAGGCGACGCGAGCGCATCATGTTCGCACCCGGCCCCCGGCGCTTCGGCCCCGACTCGGCCATCGCGCAGGTGCACGGCGACGCGTCGATGTTCGTCGGCGGCATCCGGGCGCTGCTGCTGCAGTCGCTCCACCCGCTGGCGATGGCGGCCGTCGACCAGCACTCCGGCTTCCGCGGCGACCCGTGGGGCCGGTTGCAGCGCACGAGCGGCTTTCTCGCGGTCACGACGTTCGGGACCGACGCCGACGCGTCGCGCGCGATCCGTGGCGTCCGGGCCGTCCACGACACCATCGAGGGCGTGACGCCCGACGGTCGCCCCTACCGCGCGTCCGACCCGCACCTGCTGCGCTGGGTGCACGTGGCCGAGGTCGACAGCTTCCTGCGCGCGCACGACCGCTACGGCGCCCGGCCGCTCGACGAGGAGGGGCGCGACGCCTACGTCCGCGAGGCCGCGGTCGTCGCCCGCGAGCTGGGCGCCGACCGCGTGCCCGAGTCCGTCGCGGAGCTCGAGGCGTCGCTCGAGGAGTTCCGGCCCGAGCTCGCCAGCACCGAGGCGGCGCGACGCACCGCTCGCTACCTGCTCGTCCACCCGCCCGTGCCGCTGGCGATCCGCGTGCCGTACGGGGTGCTTGCGGCGGCCGCGGTCGGGCTGATGCCGCGCTGGACCCGCTGGCCGCTGCGGCTTCCGTGGCTGCCCGTTGCGGAGGCGAGCGCGGTCCGGCTCGGCGGGGAGGTCGTCACCCGCTCCATCCGCTGGGCGATGACCCCGCCCGATCCTCCACCGGCCTCCTGACCCGTCCACTGATCATGGTTCTCCCTCACTCACCTGCGGATGCTTCCCAGGGTGAGTGAGGGAGAACCATGGTGAGCTGCTGATTCCCATCAATTGATGGGAATCAGCAGCGGGGTGGGAGGATCGGGGGGTGAGTGACTTCGAGGCCGACGTGATCGTGGTGGGGGCGGGGCTGGCGGGGCTGGTGGCCACGCACGAGCTGGTGCAGGCAGGGCGCAGCGTGCTCGTGCTCGACCAGGAGAACCGGGCGAACCTGGGGGGCCAGGCGTTCTGGTCGCTCGGCGGGCTGTTCTTCGTCGACTCGCCAGAGCAGCGGCGCATGGGCATCAAGGACTCCCACGACCTCGCCCTGCAGGACTGGTTCGGCTCGGCCGACTTCGACGCCGACGACGCCGACGGGCACGACGCGTGGGGCCGACGGTGGGCGGAGGCGTACGTGCACTTCGCGGCCACCGAGAAGCGGCAGTACCTGCGCGACCTCGGCCTCAAGGTGCTGCCGATCGTCGGCTGGGCCGAGCGCGGCAGCGGCAGCGCGAGCGGCCACGGCAACTCCGTGCCGCGCTTCCACCTCACGTGGGGCACGGGTCCGGAGGTCGTGCGCGTGTTCGCCGAGCCCGTCCTCGACGCCGAGCGACGCGGCCGCGTGCGGTTCGCGTTCCGCCACCAGGTCGACGAGCTCGTGGTGGAGGGCGGCGCCGTGGTCGGCGTGCGCGGCACCGAGCTCGAGCCCGACGAGTCACCGCGCGGCGTCGCGTCGTCACGCACCTCCGTCGGCACGTTCGAGCACCGAGCCTCCGCCGTGGTGGTGACGTCCGGCGGCATCGGCGGCAACCCCGACGCGATGCGCGAGGCCTGGCCCGCCGACCGTCTCGGCCCGGCGCCGGAGCACATGATCCTGGGCGTGCCCGCGCACGTCGACGGGCGCATGCTGACCATCACCGAGAAGGCCGGCGGCCGCGTCGTGAACCGCAGCCGCATGTGGGCCTACACCGAGGGCGTGCACAACTGGGACCCGATCTGGCCCGACCACGCCATCCGCATCATCCCCGGCCCGTCGTCGCTGTGGTTCGACGCGAACGGTCGACGCCTCCCCGCCCCCAACTTCCCGGGCTTCGACACGATGGGCACGATGACGGAGATCCTGGCCACCGGCCACGACTACTCCTGGCTCGTGCTCACGCAGTCGATCATCGAGAAGGAGTTCGCGCTGTCGGGCTCGGAGCAGAACCCCGACATCACCGGCAAGGACCTGAGGTTCCTCGCGCAGTCGCGCCTGGCCAAGGGTGCTCCCGGCCCGGTCGAGAAGTTCAAGGAGCACGGCGAGGACTTCGTGGTCGCGCACACCCTGTCCGAGCTGGTCGAGGGCATGAACAGCCTGGCGCGCGGTGGCGCCCACGTCGACGCCGCCGAGCTGGAGCGCCAGGTGGTCGAGCGCGACCGTGAGGTCGACAACCCGTTCAGCAAGGACCTGCAGCTCATGGCGGTGCACAACGCGCGTCGCTCGCGCACCGACAAGATCGTCCGCGTCGCGAAGCCGCACAAGATCCTCGACCCCGAGCACGGGCCGCTCATCGCCGTCCGCCTCAACATCCTGTCGCGCAAGACGCTCGGCGGCCTGCAGACGGACCTGGAGTCGCGGGTGCTCGACGACGACGGCATGCCGGTCCCCGGTCTGTACGCCGCGGGCGAGGTGGCGGGCTTCGGCGGCGGCGGCGTGCACGGCAACAACGCCCTCGAGGGCACCTTCCTCGGAGGCTGCATCTTCTCCGGCCGGGCGGCCGGGCGCTCGCTCGGCCACCGGCTGGGCTGAACCGCGCCGAGTTGCTGCCTCGCGTGCGAGGACCAAGATGGTGGGGACCACCACCGAAGGGATCCGACGTGAACAAGCTGCTCGTCGTGGCTGCCGGCGTCGCCGGCTACGTGCTCGGCGCCAAGGCCGGCCGTGAGCGCTACGACCAGATCCGCACCCAGTCGCAGAAGGTCTGGAACTCCCCGACCGTGCAGAGCGGCGTCGACCACGCCGCCGACGCCGCGAAGAGCGCCGCGAGCGCGGCCGGCTCGGCTGCCGCCGATGCTGCCACCTCCGCCGCCAGTGCCGCCGGGCACAAGGTCTCCGAGGCCGTGCGCGGCCACGGCTCCGCGGACTCCGACGAGCCCGAGGGCACCGTCTCGACCGACCCGGCCGACCCGGCGTTCGCCGCCTCGTCCGACGACGTCGACGCCGCCCTGGCCGAGGCCGACACCGAGATCCCGACGTCGCCCGCGGTCACCACGCCGCCCACCGCCGCGGACCTCGCCGAGGACCGCCCGAGGCTCCCGTGACGGCGCCGCAGGACGAGTCCACCGGACGGCTCATCGCCCAGGCCACCGAGGACATCTCCACGCTCATCCGCGCGGAGATGCAGCTGGCCAAGGACGACCTCGCGAAGGCCGGCAAGCGCGTCGGCGTCGGGGCGGGCCTCTTCGGTGCCGCGGGGGTCGTCGCGCTCTACGGGCTCGGCGTGCTGCTCAGCGCCGCCGTGCTCGGCCTGGCCAACGTCACCGACCCGTGGCTCGCGGCACTGATCGTCGCGATCGCCCTGTTCGTGGTGGCCGGGATCGCTGCCCTGGTCGGCAAGAGCTCGGTCAGCAAGGCCACCCAGGCACCGGCCGAGCGCGTCGAGAGCGTGCAGGCCGACGTCGCCGCAGCGAAGGGGAGGACGTCATGAGCAGCGACCGCGCCCGGCTCGAGGCCGAGATCGACGCCACCCGCGAGCACCTCGCGGAGACCGTCGACGCCCTCGGCGACAAGCTCGACGTGAAGTCCCGCGCGCAGGACGCCGTGGCCGAGGCCGACAAGGGTCGTCTCGCGATCCTCGCCGCCGCGGCGGTGGCCGCGGTCGTCGGGGTGGTCCTGATCCGTCGAGGCTGAGCGCCGACTACGCCGCGCGCACGCGGTCGACGAGGTCGAGCACCCGCGCGCGGAGGTCGTCGACGCGGGTGTCCGGCGCGCCGGTGACGGACTTCTCGTGGGGCTTCAACGGTCGACGGGCGCGGTGCCAGCACCCGAGGTCCTCGCACACGTACTGCCCGACGGTGTCACCGGCCCGTCCACGCGGGCCCACGCGCGCGGCGACCACCAGGCGCGCGGTCGACGTCCCGTCGTCGGTCCGGCACCAGTCGCACAGCGTCGTGCGGCCCGAGCCACCCGACGTCGGCAGCCGCAGCTCGATGCCCACGGGCTCGGGCACGATGTCGCCGCCGAGCACCACGTACGCCCGCTGCGGCGCCTTCGGGTCGACCCAACCCAGGTAGTCGCGCTCGTCGAGCCGGTCGAGCGGCCAGGGCGTCGGGAGCGTCATCGACGCCCTCTTGCTGCGCGAGCTGTTGACGATGCTGGACCGCACCTCGGCGGGGGTCAGCGACTGCACGGGCGATCATCTCCTCAGTTTCCTAATATCATTAGGCTATCACCTAGGTGGCATAGGATGGCTGCGTGCCCCGAGCAGGACTGACCGTCGCCACCGTCGTGGCCGCCGCCGCCCACCTCGCCGACCGTGAGGGATTCGACGCGGTGACGCCGGCCGCGGTGGCCCGGACGGTCGGTGTGCGAACGCCGAGCCTCTACGCCCACGTCGACGGTGCCGAGGACCTGCGCGTGGGTGTGCAGACCCTCGCGCTGGAGGAGATGGCCGACGCCGTGTCCGCGGCCGTCGCCGGCCGGTCGGGGCGGCAGGCGCTGCAAGCGCTCGCCGACGCCTACCGCGACTACGCCCGCGCCCACCCCGGCCGCTACGCCGCGAGCCGTCGGCCCGTCGACCCCGACCGGACGGAGACGGTGGCCGCGGGGCGACGCCACAGCGCACTGCTCGGCGCGGTACTCGCCGGCTACGGCCTCGACGGCCCCGACGCCGTCCACGCCGTGCGGCTCGTCGGCTCGACGGTGCACGGCTTCGTCACGCTCGAGGCCACCGGCGGGTTCGACCACAGCGAGCCGGGGTCCGACCTCAGCTGGAC
>CAZREF010000018.1:9128-50523 GCA_964599245.1 uncultured Aeromicrobium sp.
TCGAGGCCACCGGCGGGTTCGACCACAGCGAGCCGGGGTCCGACCTCAGCTGGACACGGGTGGTCGACGCGCTCGACCTCGCGCTCTCGGGCTGGTCGGCCACCTCCACCCCCCGCGGGCCGAGTAGCGGCACGCCGTGAGGGACGAGCGTGCGTGCTGCGCATCGAGACCACCCGGCACCGGCACCACGCGATCCCGGCCTGCGCCGAACGCCCGGAGTGGTCTCGATACGTCCCCGCCACGCTCGTCCCTCGCGGCCGGGGACTACTCGACCAACGGGGGGCTGGCCGACCAGCACCAAACCTCCGACCCCTCGCCGGTCGAGTAGCAGCACGCCGCCCCCTCGCCGGTCGAGTAGCAGCACGCCGCGAGGAACGAGCGTGCGTGCTGCGTATCGAGACCACTCCGCAACGGCTCAGCGCGGGTGTAGGTCGCGCCGAACCGTTGCCCAGTGGTCTCGATGCGTCGGGCCCACGCTCGTTCCTCGCGGCGCCCGCCTACTCGACCAACGAAGAAGCTCCGAATGAGGAGGGAAACGGGCGATCAGTGACCCCGGTCGATCCACTCCTGGAGGTGGGGGGCCTCGTCGCCGATGCGGGTGTCGTCGCCGTGGCCGGTGTGCACCACGGTGTCGTCGGGCAGCGTGAGGAGGTGGTCGCGGATCGACTCGATGATGGTCTCGAAGCTCGAGTAGGAGCGTCCCGTGGCGCCCGGGCCACCCTGGAAGAGGGTGTCGCCGCTGAACACGATCCCGAGGTCGGCGCTGTACAGGCAGGTGCTGCCGGGGGAGTGCCCCGCTGTCCCGATCGCGCGCAGCGTGCTGCCGGCCACCTCGAATGTCGCGCCGTCGACCAGGTCGTGGTCCGGGCGGACCTCGGTGCCGTGCTCGGCCTCCCAGAGCATCGTGTCGGCCGACGGGAACCAGATCGGCGCACCGGTGAGCTCACGCAGGGCGACCGACGCGTTGAGGTGGTCGTTGTGGCCGTGGGTCAGGACGATCGCGAGGACGGTGCGGCCGTCGACGGCGGCCGCGATGGCCTCGGCGTCGTGCGGCGCATCGACCACCACCACCTCGCTGTCGTCGCCGACGATCCACACGTTGTTGTCGACGTCCCAGCTGCCGCCGTCGAGCGCGAACTGCCCCGACGTGACGACCTTCTGCACACGTGCCGACATCAGATCATCACGACCGAGCGCAGCACGTCGCCGCCGTGCATCTTGTCGAACGCGGCCTCGACGTCGTCGATGCCGATGCGCTCGGTGACGAACGCGTCGAGGTCGAGCCGGCCCTGGCGGTAGAGGTCGACCAGCATCGGGAAGTCGCGGCTGGGCAGGCAGTCGCCGTACCAGCTGGACTTCAGCGACCCGCCGCGGCCGAACACGTCGATGAGCGGCAGCTCGGGGACCTTCATGTCCGGCGTGGGCACGCCGACGAGGACCACGGTGCCGGCGAGGTCGCGGGCGTAGAAGGCCTGCTCCCACGTCTCGGGCCGGCCGACGGCCTCGATGACGACGTCGGCGCCGAACGTGTCGGTGAGCTCGCGCACCTTCTCGACGACGTCCTCGCTCGAGGCGTCGATCGTGTGGGTGGCACCGAGCGCCGTGGCCTTCTCGAGCTTGCGCGGGTCGACGTCGACGGCGATGATCCTCGCCGCGCCGGCGAGCCGAGCACCGGCGACGGCCGCGATGCCGACGCCGCCGCAGCCGATGACGGCCACCGAGTCGCCGCGACCGACGCCACCGGTGTTGATGGCGGCGCCGATGCCGGCCATGACGCCGCAGCCCAGCAGGCCGACGGCGGCCGGGTCGGCCTCGGGGTCGACCTTGGTGCACTGGCCGGCGGCCACGAGGGTCTTCTCGGCGAACGCACCGATGCCGAGCGCCGGCGAGAGCTCCGTGCCGTCGGTCAGGGTCATCCTCTGCTCGGCGTTGAACGTCGCGAAGCAGTACTGGGGGCGACCCCGCCGGCAGGCGCGGCAGTCGCCGCACACGGCGCGCCAGTTGAGCACCACGAAGTCGCCGGGGGCCACGTCGGTGACACCTTCGCCGACGGACTCGACCACACCCGCGGCCTCGTGGCCGAGCAGGAACGGGAACTCGTCGTTGATGCCACCCTCGCGGTAGTGCAGGTCGGTGTGGCAGACCCCGCAGGCCTGGATCGCGACCACCGCCTCACCGGGCCCGGGGTCGGGCACGACGATGTCCTCGACGGTGACGGGCGCGCCCTTGCTGCGGGCGACGACGGCCTTGACGGTCTGCGGCATGGGGTCCTCCTGGAGGTGACGTGCGGGACGTGGCCTGGCTCACCCCGACGCTAGCCGGTGGCGCGGACGCCCGCTCGAGGTGCACCCGGTCGGCGCGCGTCCTACCGTTCAGGCACCGACGCGGCGACCGCGTCCGACGAAGGAGCTGCCATGCGCATCCTGCTGCTCATCCTCGTGATCCTGGCGATCGTCTACCTCGCGCAGCTGGTGATGAAGAAGAGGTAGGGGCCGGTTCAGGTCGGTCGGCTACGCTCCGGCCACCGACGTCGGAAGGACGACATGCGCCTCATCCACCACGGCAAGACGCTGGCCCTCGAGGTGCTGGGCTGGATCATGGTGCTGCTGGGCATCGCCGCCATCTTCCTGCCAGGTCCGGGCCTGCTGCTGCTCTTCGGCGGCCTCGCCCTGCTGTCCCAGCGCTACGAGTGGGCGCGCCGACGTGTCGAGCCGGTCAAGGACGCCGCCCTGCGCACGGCTGCCCAGGGCGTGCAGACGTGGCCGCGGATCGCGCTGTCGCTGCTCGGCGTGGTCTGGCTCGCGGGCCTCGGCGTCGTCTGGGGCCTGCAGCCCCCCGCCCCGGACTGGTGGCCGGTGCGGGAGTCCTGGTGGCTGCTCGGCGGCTGGGGCACGGGGGCCACGCTGATCGTCTCGGCCCTCATCGCGCTGGCGACGATCGTCTACAGCTTCCGCCGCTTCCGTGGCCGACCGATGGCCGACGTCGAGCGCGAGATCGCCGAGACCTGAGCGGCTCGCCCCGGCCTCAGGCGGGCCAGTCGACCAGGTCGTCGACGCGACCCTCGTGCTTGCGGATCCAGCCCGCCACGTAGGGGCAGTGCGGCACGATGCGCAGGCCGTCGTCGCGCACGTCGTCGAGCGCGAACCGCACGAGCACCGAGGCGAGGCCGCGTCCGCCGTAGGCGTCGTCGACCTCGGTGTGCAGGAAGTCCCTGTGCGTGATGGTCGTGGGCGTGGCGGTCCCGTCGGACCCCAGCTCGCGGTAGTCGGCGTGGCCGATCACGACGTCGCCGTCGACGAGCTCGTACCGGTCGCGCTCGGGCGAGTGGCGGACGGTGATCCCGTCGCGCTCGATCGGGTCGAGTGCCATGGGTTCCTCCTGGTCAGCCGCGCGGGCGGATGCGCGCGTTCGGCAGCTCGGGTGCGGGCAGGGGGCGCTCCGGGTCGCCCTCCGGCAGCCCGAACATGCCGTCGGACGTCTCGCCCGCGGCCTTGCCGTCGATCTCGGCCTGCCACGCCGCGCGGTACTCGACCACGTCGTCGTGGGTGCGGCCGACGAAGTTCCACCACATGACGATCTGCTCGCCGAACGGCGGACCGCCGATCAGCAGGACGCGGCTGTCCTCGCTCGCGCGCAGGGTGATGCGGTCGCGGCCGGGCGCGAGGTAGCCGAGCTCGTCCTTCGCGACCGGGTCGGCGTCGGCCGAGACGGCACCGGTGTCGACCAGCATGCCGTGCTCGAACCTCGGGTCGACGTCGATCTCGAGCACCGTGCCGGCGTCGAGACCCAGCTCGGCTCCCAGCAGTGGGGTGTGGGTGGAGACCGGCGAGGTGGAGCCCAGCAGGCTGCCGAGGAAGACCTGAGCCCGCCAGCCGCTTCCCTCGATGGTCGGCGGGGCGTAGTGCTCGAAGGTCTTGTCGACGAAGCGCGCCTCCTGCGGCAGCGCCACCCACAGCTGCGCACCGTGCAGAAGCGTCGTGTCGCGCGTGGAGCGCTCGGAGTGGCTGATGCCCCGGCCCGACGTCATGAGGTTGAGCTCGCCGGGGCGCACCTCGGCGTGGAAGCCGGCGCTGTCGCGGTGCTCGATGGTCCCGGAGAACAGCCAGCTGACGGTCTGCAGGCCGGTGTGCGGGTGGGGCGGGACGTCCATGCCGCCGGACTCCGACACGTCGTCGGGTCCGTAGTGGTCGAGGAAGCACCAGGCCCCGATGAGCGAGCGCTGGCGCTGGGGCAGGGTGCGTCGGACGGTCATGGCGCGAGGCCCGCCGAGCGGCACGTCGCGGGGGGTGAGCACCTGCACGTGGGCCGGAGCGTCGTCGCCGCACACGAGCTCGTCGGGGGAGGTCTCGGTGTTGCTCATGCTGCGCCCTCTCGTGGTGCCGCGGCCCGCTCGGGCTCGGACGTCGTCAGCGTATCTCCGCGTAGGGTGGGCGGGTGACAGAGCGCGAGCCGGGCCCCTCGCGCCGCGCCGGGAGCACCGCCGTCGGTCGCCACCGCGCGGCCCGCGAGCGCGCCCGTCGGCGCCGCCGTGCCGTCGCGCTCGGGGCGTCCGTGCTCGTGACCCTGACGGTGGTGGCACTGGCCGCGCTCCGTCCGTCCGACGACGTCGCGGCGACGACCACGGCCGACCTGGCGTGGGCCGACGACGCCGTGCTGCCCACCGTGACGCCGGCAGCGACGCCCACGCCCACCCGTCCGACCCCGGAGCCCGAGCCGACCGACTTCCCGCAGAGCGGTGCCGGCACGTTCCGCGCAGCCGCGATCGCGGACGTCGACGGTGCCGGCTCGGGCCGCGCCCGCCGCTACACCGTGGAGGTCGAGGACGGTCTGCCGCAGGACCCCGACCGCTTCGCCCGCCAGGTGGCGAAGGTGCTGGGCGACGAGCGCGGCTGGCGCTCCGACGGCTGGTCCTTCGAGCAGGTCGAGGGCGGGGGCGACTTCACGATCATGCTGTCCAGCCCCGACACCACCGACCGCCTGTGCGCACCCCTGCTCACCCGCGGCGAGGTCTCGTGCCGCAGCGGCTCGCGCGTCGTGCTCAACGTGAAGCGGTGGGCCACCGGCGTCGAGTACTACGGCGACGACCTCACCGGCTACCGGACCTACCTCGTCAACCACGAGGTCGGCCACGCGCTCGGCAAGTACCACGTCGGCTGCCCCGCGCCCGGCGCGAAGGCGCCCGTCATGCTGCAGCAGAGCAAGGGCCTGCAGGGGTGCGTGAAGAACCCCTGGCCGTGACTCGTGCCGCGTCGGACGCTGCGTGTCACGGCTCCTCGACGACCTCGACCCGCACGTCGCCCGGCCAGAACGCCACATGTCCCTTGATGCGCCGCGCCAGCGGCGACGGGTGGCGGTAGGTCCAGGCCGCGTGCCGCACCGTTCGGCCGCCGGCCGAGACGTGCCAGTACCGCGCGACGCCCTTCCAGTAGCAGAGCGACCGCATCCACGACGGCTGCAGCACGCCAGCGCGCACGGCCTCGGCTGGGAAGTAGACCATCCCCTCGACGGTGACGGTCGCGTCGCTCTCCGCGACCACCTCGCCGTCCAGCAGGGCCCGGTGGTGGGTCATGGCGCCTCCTTCCCCGCACCGTCGTGGCACACGTTCACCAGTCCACGCTGTGGCACTCCGGCGCTCGCTCGCCCTCGACCTGGAGGGTGGCGTGCTCGACGTCGTGCCGCTCGCGCAGGACGGCACGGGAGGTGGCAAGGATGCCGTCGAGGTCCGCGTCCGCGTCGGCGACGAGGTGGGCGGTGGCCACGTTCATGCCCGACGTGAGCACCCAGACGTGCAGGTCGTGCACGTCGGTGACCCCCTCGACCGCGCCGAGGTCGGCGGCGACCTCGTCGACGTCGCAGCCCTCGGGGACGTGCTGGCCGAGCACGGCGAGCACCTGGCGACCCAGCAGGACCGCACGGACGGCCACGAACGCGCCGATGCCGAGCGCCACGGCGGTGTCCCAGCCGGCCTGACCGGTGGTGGCCACCAGCACGCCCGCGACGACCACGCCGAGGGAGCCCGCGGTGTCGGCGACGACCTCCAGGTAGGCGCCGCGGACGAGCAGCGACTCCCCGGCACCGGCGCGGAGCATGACGATCGAGACCAGGTTGACGAGCAGGCCGAGGACGCCGACGACGATCATCGGCGTCGTCCGGACGTCGACCGTCTCACCGGCTCGGCCGAGCGCCTCGACCACGACGTAGACGGAGACGCCCAGCATGACGAGCACGGCGAGTCCCGACGCGAACACCTCGGCGCGGTAGGAGCCGAACGTTCGACGGCCCGACGTGTCCGGGCGGGTGGCGATCTTCGTGGCGGCGAGGGCCGCGCCGAGCGTCACGACGTCGGCGGCCATGTGGCCGGCGTCGGACAGCAGGGCCAAGGAGGAGGCGAGCACGCCGTAGACGAGCTCGACGACGAAGAACGTGGCGACGAGACCGAAGACGACCGCGAGCCGCCCGCGATGACGTCCGCTGGCCGGGCCGCCGTGGGCGTGGCCGTGACCGGCGCCCATCAGGCGACCTCCTCCGGCGCGGCCCGGAGCAGGGCCTCGCCGGCGGCGAGGAGCACGTCGGTGGCCTCGGGGCGCGCCAGCCGGTAGTACGAGGAGCGCCCCTCGTGCCGGACCGCGAGCAGGCCGCAGTCGCGCAGGCAGGCCAGGTGCGCCGAGACCGTCGACTGCGCGAGACCGAGGTGCGCGGTCAGGTCGACGACCCGGTGCTCACCGAGCTGCAGGTGGCGCAGGATCCTCAGCCGTCCCGGGTCGGCGAGCCCGTGGAAGAGCCGGGCCGACAGGGCGAGGTCGTCGGGGGCGGCACCGAGGTCGTCGTGGCGGTGCCCCTGGTGGTCACGAGCGTCGGGGCGCCCCTGACGCCGCGCGTCGGCCGGTGCGTGATTCATCGCCATACGACGATGATAGCGAGGATCGACGCTGCCGCGACCCGTCCCTCGGACATGACCCCAGGACCCGACTCCTACGATGTGTCGTAGACGGCGTCCGTCCGTGGACGCCCACAGGAGGTCCCGTGCGTTCGTTCGTCCTCGGTCTCGTCGCGACCGTCGTGCTGCTGGCCGTGCCCTCGCCGGCACTGGCGCACGCACAGCTCGAGTCGTCCGACCCGGTCGAGGGTGCCACGCTGACCGCCCTGCCGGACACGGTGTCCGTGACCCTCAGCGAGGACGTCGGCAGCGGCGCCGTCCTGCGAGTCCTCGACTCCTCTGGCACGCGCCTCGACGACGGCGACGTGACCACCGCCGGGCGTCGCGTCCTCGTCGGCGTCCGCCCCGCCGAGTCGCGGGCGGGCACCTACCGGATCGTCTACCGCGTCGTCTCGGCCGACGGGCACCCCGTCAGCGGCGAGATCGACTTCAGCGTCGTCGGTGGTGCGGCCCCGACCCCGCAGCCCTCGACCTCACCGGCGGCCGGCTCGTCGGGCCAGGACGACGTGACGTTCACGCCGGTCGAGGACGACCCGTCGCAGAAGTGGGCGCCGCTGTGGGTCATCGGCTTCCTCATCATCTCCTCGGGCCTGCTGGTCTACATCGTCCGCGCGGGCCTGACCTCGAGCGCGGACGAGGACGAGGACTGAGCCAGGCTCGTCATCCCCAGGCCGTGGTCGGCTGCAGGACGGCCTCGGCCAGCGCCTCGGTGCGCAGGTGCGTGACCTGCTGGTACTCGGGGTCGGAGACCATCTGCGAGAACGCGGCGCGGGAGGGGTAGCGCACGAGCAGCACCGCGTCCCAGGCCTGACCGTCCTCGGCGACGAGCGCGGCGTGCCCCTGGCCGGCGTAGACCACCTCGCCGCCCACGCGGGGCAGGAACGTCGACACGACGGCACGCGAGTACTCCGCGTACCTCTCGCGGCCGCCCGGGGCGAAGCGCAACAGGTTGAGCATGGTGACGGGGCCCCCGTCGTCGGCGTCCATGAACGCCTTGAGGTCGGCACCGGTGGGGTCGACGGCCATCGTGGTCCTCTCGTCGGGTCGGGTCGCGCAGGACCGTGCCAGTCTGCCCGACCGCGTGGTCCTCAGAGCCAGCCGAGGCGCTCCGCCTCGCGCACCGCGGCCGCACGGTTGGCCGAGTCGGTCTTGCCGATCGCCGAGGAGAGGTAGTTGCGGACCGTGCCCGGGGAGAGGTGCAGGCGCGCTGCGATCTCGGCGACGCTCGCACCGTCGCGGGCCTCGCGCAGCACGTCGGTCTCGCGTTCGGTGAGCGGGGAGTCGCCGGCCACGAGGCTGTCGGCGGCCAACGACGGGTCGACGACGCGGAGCCCCTGGTGGACGCGGCGCACGGCGTCCGCCAGCTGGCTCGCCGGGGCGTCCTTCACGACGAAGCCCGAGGCCCCCGCCTGCAGCGCGCGCCGCAGGTAGCCGGGGCGGCCGAACGTGGTCACCACGAGCACGCGCGTGCCCTCGGCGTCGACCACCCGGCGGGTCGCCTCGATGCCGTCGAGACCGGGCATCTCGATGTCGAGGAGGGCGACGTCCGGGCGGTGCTCGCGCACGGCGTCGAGCACCTCGGTGCCCGAGCCGACCTGGGCGACCACCTCGAGGTCGGGCTCGAGGTCGAGCAGGGCCGCGAGCGCACCGCGGACGAGTGCCTGGTCGTCGGCGAGCAGGAGGCGGATAGCGGCGCTCACGGCCTCACCCCGGGGCCGGCCTCGACGCGGACGCTGACCCCGGGCTCGAGCGAGCGCACCACGACGGTCGCGCCGGTCTCGCTCGCACGTTCGCGCAGCCCCGCCAGCCCGTGGCCGTCGGCGGTCCCGCACGCCGGGAGCCCTCGTCCGTCGTCGCGGACCTCGACGGCCCGGTCGTCGACCGTGACGACGCATCGCCGGGCGTCGGCATGGCGGACGACGTTGGTGACGCCCTCGCGGATCGTCCACGCGAAGAGGTCGCGCAGCTCGCCAGGGACCTCCTCGACCCGGCCGGGGAGCGTCGCGTCGACGCCGGCCGCCTCCAGGGCGAGCCGGGCGCGGGCGATCTCGCCGGGGAGGGTGATCTCGCGGTAGCCCTCCACGGCCCGACGGACGTCGGCCAGGGCGTCGCGGCCGAGCCGCTCCAGGTCGCCGACCTCCGCGAGGGCGCGAGCCCGGTCGGTCTCGTCGCCGGACTCCAGCAGCCGTCGCGCCAGCTCGGCCTTGACGGTGATGACGGTGAGGGAGTGGCCGAGGATGTCGTGCAGGTCCCGGGCGAAGCGGGTGCGCTCGTTCTCCACGGCCAGCTCGGCGTTGCGTCGCTCGGCCTCCATGAGCTGGACGTTGCGCCCGATGAGCGTCCGCAGCCCGAAGATGGCGACGGAGCCCGCCAGGGTCCCGAAGGCCACTCCTGCCTGGCTGCCCCAGTCCTCGACCGCACCGAGGGCCAGGGTGCCGAGCACGCACACGCCCACGATGCACGCGGCCACCCGCAGGGGGAACAGCAGCACCGACGTGATCGACACGTAGACCACGCACGTCAGCCCCACCTCGCCGAGCAGGACGATGTCGAGGGCGGCCAGGGCCACGAGGCCCCCGAACAGCCCCGCCGCGAGCGGCCCGGCCGGGGCCGACGTGGACCACGACATCCACCGCATCCGCCGCGACCGGAACCACGTGACCATGTACAGCGCGCCGAAGGCGACCGTGACGACGAGGCCGGCCAGCCCCGCGGGCTCGTCGCGCCGGCTCCATGCCTCGAGCAGCGGGTCGCCGAGGAAGAACAGCCACATGAGCGCGAACCACGGGCCGAGCCGCCCCGGCGAGGGCCGGGGCGGGGTCGGCGGGGTCGTGCTCTCGACGGCGCTCACGTCTGGGAGCGTACGACTCACCCGCGTGCGGTGTCCTTGCTCATACGCCACGCCGCGCCGGCGACGAACACCGCGAGCCACGCCACGGCGTTCACGACCGCGTACCACGGCAGCTCCCCCGTCAGGGGTGCGCGGCTGATCTCCGCGACGCCGAACATCGGCGTCACCGACGCGACGTGCCACATCGCGGACCCCTCGGTGATGGGGATGAACAGGTTGCCGAGGAAGGCGAGCAGGGCCAGGCCGGGGCCGAGCACCTGCATGGCGTTCTCGCCGGGCACCACGTAGCCGACGAACAGGCCGAGGGCCGCGAAGACCGACGAGCACACGAGCGCCAGCACCGCGCAGGCGATCCACCGGTCGACCGGCATGTCGGCCTTGCCCTGCAGCACGCCGGCGACGTTGACCACCGTGACCGCGACGGCGCCGAGCGCAAGCGCGCAGGTGGCCTTGACCGCGATGTAGGCGACGGGGTTGAGCGGCGTCAGCCGCAGCTGCCGTGACCAGCCCACCGAGCGCTCGAGGGCGACGGACGAACCGGTCGACGCGGAGGTCAGCGCCGCGCCGTACAGCGCCATCGACACCATCACGTAGGCGGCGACGTTGCCGACGCCGACCGTGTCGTCGCCGCCGCTGCTGCTGCCGCTGAAGGCGAAGAACAGGGCAGCGGGCAGGACGAGGGTGAAGACGATGGTGCGACGGTTGCGGAGCATCCGGCGCATCTCCAGGCCCAGGAGGGTCCGGTTGAACCCGCCCAGACGCGGCTGGTGCCGCGTCGTGGTCGCGACGTCGATCGTGGTGCTGCTCATGCCAGGCTCCCTGCGGTCTGCGACGACGCGGCCCGGTCGGGGGCCGCGCTGGTGTCGGTGGTGGTGTCGTCGTCCGTGGCGGTGAGCGCGACGAACGCGTCCTCCAGGCCCCGCACGACGATCTCGAGGTCGTGGGCGTCGGTGCGGGTGAGCAGGTGGCGCGCGACGGTGTCGGAGTCCTGCGCGTGGACGATCACGGTGTGGCCGCGGACCTCCACCCCCTCGACGCCCGCCAGCGCGGTGATCCCCGCGACGGTCTCCTCGCCGACGTCGGAGCAGGTGGCCCGCACCGTCCGGCCCGAGACCTGGGCCTTGATCTGCGCCGCCGTGCCGTTCGCGACGATGCGGCCCCGGCTCACCAGCACGATCCGGTCGGCGTAGGCGTCGGCCTCCTCCAGGTAGTGCGTGGCGAACATGATGGTGCGGCCCCGGCCGGCGTCCTCCCGGATCGCCTCCCAGAAGCCCCGGCGTCCCTCGACGTCCATGCCGGTGGTCGGCTCGTCGAGGAGGAGCAGCTGCGGGTCGCTCAGCAGGGCGAGCGCGAACCGCAGCCGCTGCTGCTCACCGCCCGAGCAGCGCCCGACCTTGCGGTCGGCGATCCGCGTGAGCCCCGCGCGCTCGAGCACGTCGGCGGCGTCCTGGGTCGTGGTGAACAGGCTGCCGACGTACTGCACCGTCTCGAGGACGCTGAGGTCCTTGAGCAGCCCGCCGCTCTGCATCACGGCGGCGACGAGGCCGCGGGCGACGGCCTCACGGGGCTCCATGCCGAGGACGCTGACCGAGCCCGACGTCGGCCTCGACAGGCCGAGGATCATGTCGATCGTCGTGGTCTTGCCGGCGCCGTTCGGGCCGAGGAAGGCGACGACCTCGCCCGGGTGCACGGTCAGGTCGATGCCGCGCACGGCCTCGACGTCCCCGAACGAGCGGCGCACCTGCTCCAGGCGCACCGCGGCCGAAGCAGGCGTGGTGCCGGCGGTGCCCGCCTGCGACGGGCGGATGTCGGTCTGGTCCATGCGTCGAGCATCCCGCGGTGCGAGTCCGAGGACCGAGGCCGTGCGTCACGACCTCCGTGTGACGGATGTCAGGAGTCCGGCGTCACCGCGAGACGTCGGCGGACTCGCCTACCGGTGTCGATGGTGGAGCTGAGGGGACTCGAACCCCTAACCCCCTGCTTGCAAAGCAGGTGCGCTACCAATTGCGCCACAGCCCCGTACGGGTCAGACCTGGTCGGTGGCCTGCTCCCAGGTGGTGCGGGTTGCGGCGGTTCCGTCGTCGCGACGGGCCACGGCCCACAGCACCCCGAGCGCGGCGAGGACGACGGCGAGAAGCTTCTTCATCGCGTCCTCCTCGGGCGTCCGGTGGTGGGCCTAGCTGGACTTGAACCAGCGACCTCTTCCTTATCAGGGAAGCGCTCTAACCGAGCTGAGCTATAGGCCCGCAACAGCGATGAACTCTACCCCACCGGTTCGGGCGGGAACGAATCGGGGAGTACCCGAGCACGACCACCCACCAGATCTCGATACAGAGGGACCGGCTCCGCCGGTGGACCACTCGTCCGTCGCGGCTACGCCCCTGGTGCGACGGCTCCACTGCCTGAACCGCTCTCTCGCAGAGCTCGCTCGGGTTCAGTCGTCGGAGAAGGTCACCTCGATGCCGCCGAGGAGCTGGGCGGCGAGGTTGTAGAGGTGGGCGGCGATCGTGGCGATCGCCGTCATGAGGACGACGTTGATCGCGCTGAACACGAGCGTGAGGCCGACGAGGCGCCCGAGGCCGAGGTAGTCGGTGAGGTCGAAGCTGCCCTCGCTGTCGGACAGCACGTTGGTGATCGTGCCGTTGAGCTGGTCCCAGATGCCGGTGAGGTCGAGGACGACCCAGAAGATGGTCACCGCGACGACGGAGACGATCATCAGCGCGACCGACACGACGAACGCGAGGCGCGTGACCGACCACGGCTCGACGTGGGTCAGCCGCAGTCGCGCCTGGCGTCCGGAGCCCGCGGGTGCCGCGGCGGCGGCCGGGGCCTCCTGCGTCGTGGCGGGCGAGGACGGGGAGTCGTCCTTGACCGCCGGGATGACGGCCGTGCTGTCGGCACTCTCCTGGGTGGTGCGCGCGTACTCGGCGGCGGTCGGCGTGGTCTTCCTCGCCGAGCTGTCCCGGACCGAGGTCCTCGCGCTCGGGCTCGTCCGCGAGGACGAGCCGCCACGGGCGGCGGCCGTGGAACCCTTCGTCGCGTCGCTCTTGGTCGGGGTCGACTTCTGGGCCGACCTCTGGGCGGGCTTCTGAGCCGCGGTGCCCTTCTGGTTGCGCGCAGCGGTGCCCTGGTCCTTCGTGTCCTTGGCCGTGTCCGTGGCGTCCGCAGCCGAGTTGGTCGTCGACTCCGACCCCGATGCCGACCCCGGACGGGGAGCTCCCGGCGCGGCCTTGTCGCGCGGTGCCGAACCCGTGGCCGGGCGGGCCGGACCGGGACGACGGCCCGACCCACTGCCCGATCGGTCCTTCGCGGCGCCGGGCGACTGGCGCGCCTCGCGCAGCGCGTCGGCGACCGTGCGCTGGGACTCGACCGGCTTGCCGTCGCGACCGAGCCGGGGGATCTGCTGGGTACGCGCGGCGTCACCGGCACCCGGGCGGGGAGCCCGGTCCTCGGGCTTCTGCGAATCGCTCACTCGTCGTGCCCCTCGTCGCTGGTGTCGGACGCATCGGTCCCGAGCTCGTCGATCGCTGCCTCGTCGATCGCCTCGGGCGTCACCTGCTCCACCGTACCGGCCTGGTCCGCCTCGGCATCCGCGTCGGGCTCCGCCACGCCGCCGAGGTCGGTGTTGCGCGCGATGGTGACCACGCGGTCGTCGCCCTTGAACTTCACGAACGTGACGCCCATGGTGCCGCGGCCCTTCGCCGGGACGCCGGCCACCTGGCTGCGCGTGACCTGCCCGCTCGCGGTGACGGAGATGACGTCGTCGGAGTCCTTGAGCACGAGTCCGCCGACGAGCTCGCCGCGGGACTCGGTGATCTGCATGGCCTTGATGCCGAGGCCGCCGCGACCCTGGAGCCGGTACTCCTCGATCGAGGTCTTCTTGGCGAACCCGCCGTCGGTGACGGTGAAGACGTAGAGGCGGTCCTCCACCGGCACGTCCTCGACGTCGACGTCGGCGTGCTCGTGGCGGATGACCGTCATCGAGAGCAGCGCGTCGTCGTCGCGGAACTTCATGCCCGTGACACCCGACGTCGCACGGCCCATCGGCCGCAGCTGGTCGTCGTCGGCGCGGAAGCGGATGGCCTGCGCCTTCTTGCTGATGAGCAGCAGGTCGTCGTCGGGGCCGGCGATGTCGGCGCCGATGAGGGCGTCGTCGTCGTCGCGGAAGTTGATCGCGATGACGCCGGCCTGGCGCGGGCTGTTGTAGTCGGTCAGACGCGTCTTCTTCACCAGGCCCTTGCGCGTGGCGAGCACGAGGTAGGGCGCCTGCTCGTAGTCGCGGATGGCGAGCACCTGGGCGATGTCCTCGTCGGGCTGGAAGCTCAGCAGACCGGCGACGTGACCGCCCTTGGCGTCGCGCCCGGCCTCGGGCAGCTGGTACGCCTTCGTGCGGTAGACCCGGCCCGCGGTGGTGAAGAACAGGATCCAGTGGTGCGCCGTGGTGGGGAAGAGGTGCTCGACGAAGTCGCCGTCGCGCAGCTGCGCACCGCGCACGCCCTTGCCGCCACGACCCTGCACGCGGTAGAGGTCGGTGCGGGTGCGCTTGGCGTAGCCGCCGCGCGTGATGGTGACGACGACGTCCTCGTCGGGGATGAGGTCCTCCATCGAGAGGTCACCGTCGCCCGGGATGATCGGGGTGCGGCGGTCGTCGCCGTACTTGTCGACGATCTCGGCGAGCTCCTCGCTCACGATCGCGCGCTGACGCTCCTCGCTGGCGAGGATCGCCTTGAAGTCGGCGATGCGCGCCTCGAGCTCGGCCAGGTCGTCGATGATCTTCTGCCGCTCGAGGGCCGCGAGCTGGCGCAGCTGCATGTCGAGGATGGCGCGCGCCTGCAGCTCGTCGATGTCGAGCAGGTCCATCAGGCCGTTGCGGGCGACCTCGGCCGAGGCACTGCCGCGGATGAGGGCGATGACGGCGTCGAGCTGGTCGAGCGCCTTGACGAGCCCGCGCAGGATGTGGGCGCGCTCCTCGGCCTTGCGCAGGCGGTAGGCGGTGCGCCGCTGGATGACCTCGATCTGGTGGGCGATCCAGTTGCTCACGAACCCGTCGAGCGTGAGCGTGCGCGGCACGTCGTCGACGAGGGCCAGCATGTTGGCGCTGAAGTTCGACTGCAGGTCGGTGTGCTTGTAGAGGTTGTTGAGCACCACGCGGGCGACCGCGTCACGTCGCAGCTCGACCACGATGCGCATGCCGGCGCGGTCGGACGACTCGTTGCGCAGGTCGGAGATGCCCTGCACGCGACCGCTGTTGACCAGGTCGGCGATCTTGCGCATGAGCGCGTCCGGGTTGACCTGGTAGGGCAGCTCGGTGACGACGAGCTGGATACGGCCCTTGGTGTCCTCCTCGATGTTCACCACGGCGCGCATCTGCACCGAGCCGCGGCCGGTGCGGTACATGTCCTCGATGCCGCTCGTGCCGACGATGAGGCCGTGCGTCGGGAAGTCGGGACCCTTGATGCGCTCGATGAGCGCCTCGAGCAGCTCGGCCTTGCCGGCCTGGGGGTGCGCGAGCGCCCACTGCACGCCTTCGGCGACCTCGCGCAGGTTGTGCGGCGGGATGTTGGTGGCCATGCCGACCGCGATGCCGGCGGAGCCGTTGACGAGCAGGTTCGGGATGCGCGAGGGCAGCACCGTCGGCTCGGAGGAGCGCCCGTCGTAGTTGGGCTTGAAGTCGACGGTGTCCTCGTCGATGTCGCGCACCATCTCCATGGCGATGGGCGCGAGCTTGCACTCGGTGTACCGCATGGCCGCCGCGGGGTCGTCGCCGACGGAGCCGAAGTTGCCCTGGCTGGAGATCATCGGCGCGCGCATGACCCACGGCTGCGCCAGGCGGACGAGGGTGTCGTAGATCGCCGTGTCGCCGTGCGGGTGGTACTGGCCCATGACGTCACCGACGATGCGGCTGCACTTGGAGAAGCCGCGGTCGGGGCGGTAGCCGCCGTCGAACATCGCGTAGAGCACGCGCCGGTGCACCGGCTTGAGGCCGTCGCGCACGTCGGGCAGGGCGCGCGAGACGATGACGCTCATCGCGTAGTCGATGTACGAGCGCTGCATCTCATCCTGCAGCTCGACGGGCTCGATCCGGTCGCGCTCGATCGGGATGTCGGTCATCGGGTGACCCCTTCGGTAGGTCGGTCGGAGCGGGCGTGCATCGGGTCGCTCCGATCAGATGTCGAGGAAGCGGACGTCCTTGGCGTTGCGCTGGATAAAGCTGCGCCGGGACTCGACGTCCTCGCCCATGAGGATCGTGAAGATCTCGTCGGCCATGGCCGCGTCGTCGAGGGTGACCTGCCGGAGCACGCGGGCGTCGGGGTCCATCGTGGTCTCCCACAGCTCGCCGGCGTTCATCTCGCCCAGACCCTTGAACCGCTGCACCGGCGCCTCCTTCGGCAGGCGGTAGCCGGCCTCCTCGCCCGCGGCCAGGAGCGCGTCGCGCTCGCGGTCGGAGTAGGCGAGCTCGTGCGCGTGGTTGGTCCACTTGATCTTGTACAGCGGCGGCTGCGCCAGGTACACGTGGCCGTGATCGATCAGCGGCTTCATGAACCGGAACAGCAGCGTCAGCAGCAGCGTGGAGATGTGCTGGCCGTCGACGTCGGCGTCGGCCATGAGCACGATCTTGTGGTAGCGCAGCTTGGCGATGTCGAAGTCGTCGTGGACGCCGGTGCCGAGCGCGCTGATGATCGCCTGGACCTCGGCGTTCTGCAGGATCTTGTCGATCCGCGCCTTCTCGACGTTCAGGATCTTGCCGCGCAGCGGCAGGATCGCCTGCGTGGCCGGGTCGCGGCCGTTCTTCGCCGAGCCGCCGGCGGAGTTGCCCTCCACCACGAAGATCTCGCACTCCTCGGGATTGCGGCTCGAGCAGTCGGCGAGCTTGCCCGGGAGGCCGCCGCCACCGAGGAAGCCCTTGCGGTTGCGGGCGAGGTCGCGAGCCTTGCGGGCGGCGAGGCGCGCGCTGGCGGCGTCGATGGCCTTGCGGATGACGGTCTTGCCCTCGGAGGGGTTGCGCTCGAGCCAGGCGGCGAGCTCGTCGTTGACGACCTTCTGCACGAAGCTGCGCGCCTCGGAGTTGCCGAGCTTGGTCTTGGTCTGGCCCTCGAACTGCGGCTCGGCGAGCTTGATCGAGATGATCGCGGTGAGGCCCTCGCGGATGTCCTCGCCCGAGAGCTCCTCCTTGCCCTTCAGCAGGTTGTTGGCGTCGGCGAAGCGCTTGACCGTCGAGGTCAGCGCCGTGCGGAAGCCCTCCTCGTGGGTGCCGCCCTCGTGGGTGTTGATCGTGTTGGCGAAGGTGTGCACCGACTCGGAGAACGAGTCGTTCCACTGCATCGCCAGCTCGAGGGAGAGGCCGTTCTCCTCGTCCTCGCGCTCGATGGAGATGACCTCGCGGTGGATCGGCGTCTTGGCCCCGACGTTGATGTGGTTGACGTAGTCGACCAGGCCGCCGTCGTAGCGGAACCTGACCTCGCGCTCGATGTCGTCGGCGCCGGCGTCGTCGTCGGTGCCCGAGCCGAGGTCGCGGTCGTCGCGCAGGTGGATCTCCAGGCCCTTGTTGAGGAAGGCCATCTCGCGGAAGCGCGACTTGAGCGTCTCGAAGGAGTAGACCGTGGTCTCGAAGATGTCGGCGTTGGCGTAGAACGTCTGCGTCGTGCCGGTCTCGTCGGTGGCCTCGCCCTTCTCGAGCTCCGCCGTCGGGACGCCGTTGTCGAACGTCTGGCGCCACACGAAGCCGTCGCGCTTGATGACCGTGTGCATCGTCGTGCTGAGCGCGTTGACGACCGAGATGCCCACGCCGTGCAGACCACCGGAGACCTTGTAGCCACCGCCGCCGAACTTTCCGCCGGCGTGCAGCGACGTCATGACCAGCGTGACCGCCGGGATCTTCTCGGTGGGGTGGACGTCGACGGGGATGCCGCGGCCGTCGTCGACCACGCGGACACCGCCGTCGGGCTGCAGCACGACCTCGATGTGCGTGGCGTGCCCGGCCAGGGCCTCGTCGACGGAGTTGTCGACGACCTCGTAGACCAGGTGGTGCAGACCGCGCTCGCCCGTGGAGCCGATGTACATGCCGGGGCGCTTGCGGACCGCCTCCAGACCCTCGAGCACCTGGATGTTGCTGGCGTCGTAGGAGCCCTCGACCGGGGTGCGGGAGACCTGCTCGCCGGCCGGCGTCTCGTCGGGCGTCGCGGCGTCGTCTGGAGTTGTGGTCACCGAACCAGTATACGGGCCTTCTCGTGGCTCCCAGCGTCCTGTGCACCGTGTCCGTTGGGCCAGGACGACGCGCGATGGCCCTTGAGAGCCCGAGAAGTGCCTCTGGGAGGCCCGCGCGGGGGCTCTCCCCATGTCCCGATCGTCCCCGGGACCCGTTCGGCGCTCAGAACGCGGATTCGAGGGAGGGCTCCCACCGCTCGACCGCAGTTGCGGCGATAGGTCATCGTGGAGGCATGGCGCTCACCGAACCCGAGGTCCCGACGGCGGTCCCCACCGCGCCGTCCGAGGGGTCACGCGTGCGGGGGACGGCCCTCGGTGTCGCCGTCGTCGCGATGGCCGTGCTGCTGGGCCTGGCCTGGTTCGTCCTCGCGACGCCACGCGGCCAGCGACTCGACGACCGGGCGATGAACACGGTCGTCGCGGGTCGTGACACCCAGCTGCAGGTGCTCAGCGTGCTGGGCTACGTCTCGATCGGCGCGATCGTGCTGGTCGCGCTCGTCTGCGTCGGCCTCGCGCTCGCGCGCGGTCGCGTGCCCCTGGCCGTCGGTGCGCTCACGGTGATCGCGGGCGCCAACGTGTCCACCCAGGCACTCAAGCACGTCGTGCTCGAGCGGTCCGACGTGCTGGGAGGCGTGGTCGCGCCCAACAGCTTCCCCAGCGGGCACACCACCGTCGTGGCCGCCGGGGTCGGTGCCCTGCTGCTGGTGTCGCCGCGCTGGATGCGGCCGCTCGTGGTGCCGCTCGGGGCGTTCGCGGTGAGCCTCACCGGAGCGTCCACGGTCGTGGCGGGGTGGCACCGTCCCTCCGACGTCGTCGGCGCGCTGCTCGTGGTCGTGGTGTGGACCGCCGCCGTGTCGGCGCTGCTCGGCGGCCGGCACCGGTCGGTCCCCGCCACCTGGCCCCTCGCCGTGGTCGGCTCCCTCGCGGCCATCGCCGCGCTGGTCGCCATCGGCGTGCGTCCCTCCTACGGCTGGGACGGGTTCACCGACGCCGCCCTGGTCCTCGGCGCCCTGGGCGTGGCCACGGGGCTCGGCGTCGCCGCGGCGAACCGCGCGACCCCCACCTCCTGACCCCCTCCGACGTCCCGCGTTTCGTGGACCTGATGACGGCCTTCCGGCGAGGTTTCGTCATCAGCTCCACACATCGCGGGGATCAGCCGTAGGTGTCGCGCGGACCGCGGCCCTTCACGGAGCGGGGGCCGCGCTTCCAGGACGGCGCCTGGGGGCCGCGGACGTCGATGCGCACGACCGCGCCGTCGCCGAGCTCCTCGTTGAGCCGCGCGACGAGGCGGGGGGCGAGCAGCCGCAGCTGGGTGGCCCAGGCCGTGGAGTCGCAGACGACGTGGACGACCGCGGCCTCGTAGCCGTCGACCCGGGTGTGCGAGGCGACCTCCGGCCCGACGATCGAGGCCCAGTCGGTGAAGACGCGCTGCGCCGAGAGGCGCCCGTCCCAGCCCTGCTGCCGCACGAGGTCACCGAGTGCGTCGGCCACGGTGGCCGGGTCCTCCCGACCCTTGCGCCGCGCCGGCGTGGACCCGCCCACCCGCCGGCGCCGGGGTCGGGCGGGGGCGCCCGTCCCGCGGTAGGCATCGGCCACCTCCCGTGCCAGACCGAGGGGGTCGGTCGCGGGGGTGTCGGCGTCGGGGGCGTCGTCCTGCGCGGCCGGTCCGGTCGTGTCGTCAGGGTCCTCCGGCGGCTGCTCGCTCACCTCAGGCCCCCGTGACGCGGCCGGCCTGCACGTCGAAGCGCTGGCCGGCGAGCGCCTTCGGCACGTCCTCGGCGACGGCCGCCGTCACGAGCACCTGCTCGGCGTCGCCAACCAGCTCGGCCAGCTGCTCGCGCCGACCCTGGTCGAGCTCGGCGAACACGTCGTCGAGGATCAGCACGGGATCGTCCTCGTCGTCCGCGCGCAGCAGGGTGAACGAGGCGAGCCGCAGCGCGAGCGCGAGCGACCACGACTCGCCGTGGCTGGCGTAACCCTTGGCCGGCAGCGTGCCGATGACGAGCTCCACCTCGTCGCGGTGCGGCCCGACGAGGGTGAGGGCGCGGTCGAGCTCGTCGCGGCGGCGCTCCTCGACGCCGGCGAGCAGCGCCTCGCGCATGCCGGCCGGTGACGGGTCGTCGGACGGGACGGACGCCCGGTAGGTGGCGCCGACGTCGCGACGCTCGGGCGCCGCCTCGGTGGCGACGGTGCGGTACGCGTCGGCGAGGAACGGAGCGAGGTCGTCGAGCAGCGCGAGACGCGCGGCCACGAGCTCGCCGCCCAGCGTAGCGAGCTTGTCGTCCCAGATGTCCAAGGTCGACATGTCGACTTGTCGATTCGAGAACCGTCCCGCACGCGCCGACTTGAGCAGCGTGTTGCGCTGGCGCAGCACGCGCTCGTAGTCGGCCTTGACCCCGGCGAGCCTCGGGGTGCGCAGCACCAGGAGCCCGTCGAGGAAGCGGCGCCGCTCCGAGGGGTCGCCCTTGACGAGTGCGAGGTCCTCCGGGGAGAAGGTCACGGTGCGCAGCACGCCGACGAGGTCGCGGGTGCGGGGCAGCGCCGCGCGGTTCACCCGCGCCCGGTTGGCCCGGCCCGGCGTGATCTCGAGCTCGAGGAGGGCGGTGCGGTCACCCCGCACCACCTCCGCCCGGACCACGGCCCGCTCGCAGCCCGCGCGCACCAGTGGGGTGTCGGAGGAGACGCGGTGCGAGTCGAGCCGGGAGAGGTAGTCGACCGCCTCGACGAGGTTCGTCTTGCCCTGGCCGTTCGCGCCGATGAAGGCCGTCGGTCCCGGCTCCAGCACGATCTCGACCTCGGGGTAGGACCGGAAGTCGTGCAGCGAGAGTCGGGCGACGTGCATGCCTCAGGAGGGGTCGGCGTCGACGTCGGACGGATCGTGGCCCGACTCCTGCGCGGCCTGCACGGCGTGGCCGCCGAACTGGTTGCGCATCGCCGCGACGGCCTGCATCGCCGGGGACTCGTCCTGGCGCGAGACGAACCGCGCGAACAGCGAGGCGGCGATGGTGGGTGCCGGCACGGCGTGGTCGATCGCGGCCTCGACGGTCCAGCGGCCCTCGCCGGAGTCCTCGGCGTAGCCGCGGATCCTCGACAGGCCCGGGTCCTCCTGGAGCGCCTTGACCAGCAGGTCGAGGAGCCAGGAGCGGACGACGGTGCCGACGCGCCAGGAGTCGAAGACGTCGGTGACGTTCTCGACGAGCTCGGCCTTCTCGAGCAGCTCGAAGCCCTCCGCGTAGGCCTGCATCATGGCGTACTCGATGCCGTTGTGGACCATCTTGGAGAAGTGGCCCGCGCCGACCCGGCCCGCGTGCACGAACCCGGACTCGCCCTCGGGCTTGAGGACGTCGAACGCGGGCTGGACCTTGGCGATGTCGTGGGCGTCGCCGCCGGCCATGAGGGCGTAGCCGTTCTCCAGGCCCCAGACGCCGCCGCTCACGCCGCAGTCGACGTAGCCGATGCCCTTCTCCGCGGCGATCGCCGCGTGCTTCTCGTCGTCGGTCCAGCGGGAGTTGCCGCCGTCGACGATGACGTCGCCCTCGCCGAGCAGCCCGACCAGCTCCTCGACGGTGGAGCGGGTGATCTCACCGGACGGCACCATGACCCAGACGACCTTGGGCGAGGGCAGCGCCTCGACGAGCGCCTCCAGCGAGTCGACGTCGGAGACGTCGGGGTTGCGGTCGTAGCCGGTGACGGTGACGCCCCCGTCGCGCAGCCGGGTGCGCATGTTGCCGCCCATCTTGCCGAGTCCGACGAGTCCGAGGTGCATGCTCTTTCCCTCCCAGGAGTGGATCGTGCGCGTGGTCCGGCGGCTGCGGGGCTCAGCCCTGCAGGCGCACCGGCATGATCAGGTAGCGGAACGCCCCGTCGGGGGCGTCGCCGATCTCGCGGACGCCGGAGATGGCGGCCGGCTTGGTGTGCTGGGTGAAGGCGAGGTGGACGACCGGCTCGGACATGACGCCGAGGCCCTCCAGCAGGTAGCCGGGGTTGAAGCCGATCGAGATGTCGGCACCGTCGATCGTCGCCTCGATGGACTCCGACGCCTGTGCCTCGTCGCCGCTGCCGGCCTCGAGCAGCACCTGGCCCTCGGAGAACGTCAGCCGCACCGGCGTGTTGCGCTCGGCGACGAGCGAGACGCGCTTGACGGCGTCGACGAGGTCGGACGTGCGCACGTGCGCCACCGTCTCGGCCTGGGCCTGGAACAGCTGGCGCACCCGCGGGAAGTCGCCCTCGAGCAGGCGCGTGGTGGTGCGGCGGGTGCCGTTGCCGACCGTGCCCTCGAAGCCGATGAGGCCGTCGCCGGTCTCGCCGGCGGAGATGGCGATCGTGATGTCGGAGCCGGAGACCAGCGAGCGGGCGGTCTCGCCCAGCACGCGGGCCGGGACCAGGGCGTGGCCGGAGGCGTCGCCCGCCTCGGGGAACCACTGCAGCTCGCGCAGGCTGGCGCGGAACCGGTCGGTGGCCATGAGCGAGATGGTCGAGCCGTCGATCTCCAGGCGCACGCCCGTGAGCAGCGGCAGCATCTCGTCGCGACCCGCGGCGGCGCTGGCCTGGGCGACGGCGGTGGCGAACTCGTCGGCCTTGATCGTGCCGGAGGCCGAGGGCATCTGCGGCAGCTGCGGGTACTCCTCGACGGGCATGGTCGAGAGGCTGAAGCGGGCGCTGCCGCACGAGACCTGGACCTTGGTGCCGTCGAGCACGACGTCGATCGGCTTGGCCGGGAGCGACTTGACGATCTCGGCGAGGAGCCGGCCCGAGACGAGGGCGCGCCCGTCGTCGGCGACCTCGGCGGGCAGCGTGGCGCGGGTGGACGTCTCGTAGTCGAAGCCCGACAGCGTGAGGCCGTCACCGGCGGTCTCGATGAGCAGGCCGGCGAGCACCGGCACGCTCGGCCGGGTGGGCAGGCTGCGCGCGGTCCACGCGACGGCGTCGGCGAACGTGTCGCGATCGATGCGGAATCTCAAGGATCGAGGCCTTTCGGGCTGAGCACCTGGGCTCGGGAGACTAGGACTGCATCCTGCCACGGACACCGTCACACAGGTAGGTCGGGCGAGGGGGCCGTGGACGTGCAGCGCGCTCGTCCACACCCGACCCGCCACCCCACTCTTGCGGAGCATCCGGACATGGAACTCTCTCGTCGTCGTCGTAGGTGCTGTGGACGCCGTGGACAACCCGTGTCGGTGCAGGTCAGCGTGCCTGCGGGCCCGTGGACAACGATGTGGTCGGGCCGTGGACGCGCCCCGGGCGGCTGTGGGTGGACCGGTGTCGTTCACATCGCGTTCACATCCTCGACGCGTGTGTCCACCTCGGGTCGAGACTTTCCCACAGTGTCGTCCCCAGGTGTGCACAGTCGTGCACGGCAGCACGACGGGGCCGCCGTCCGCGTGGACGACGGCCTCGACGGCGCAGCGACGCGTCAGCTCTGGCGGGCCTGCTGCTTGATGCGGTTGGTCAGCTCGGTGACTTGGTTGTAGACCGCGTGCTTCTCCGCCATGAGCTTGCGGATCTTGCGGTCGGCGTGCATGACGGTGGTGTGGTCGCGGCCGCCGAAGTCGGCACCGATCTTCGGCAGCGACATGTCGGTGAGCTCACGGCACAGGTACATGGCGATCTGGCGGGCGAGGACGAGGTCGCGGCTGCGGTTCGTCCCGCACAGCTCCTCGATGCTGAACTCCGAGTACGCGGCGGTCTGGGCCAGGATCTGCCCGACGGTGATCTCGGGCTCCTCGCCCTCGGCGACCAGGTCCTTGAGGACGATCTGCGCGAGCTGCAGGTCGACCGTCGTGCCCTGCAGGTTGGCGAACGCGGTGGCACGGATGAGCGCACCCTCGAGCTCGCGGATGTTGGTCTGGACCTTGCTCGCGATGAACTCGAGCACGTCGGCCGGTGCGGTGAGCTTCTCGATCGCGGCCTTCTTGCGCAGGATGGCGATGCGGGTCTCGAGGTCCGGCGGCAGCATCTCGGTCTGCAGCCCCCACTCGAACCGGTTGCGCAGCCGCTCCTCGAGCGTGCGCAGGTTCTTCGGGGGGCGGTCCGACGTCATGACGATCTGCTTGTTCGCGTTGTGCAGCGCGTTGAACGTGTGGAAGAACTCCGTCTGCGTCGACTCCTTGTTCTCGAGGAACTGGATGTCGTCGACGAGCAGGACGTCGATCTCGCGGTACTTCTGCCGCAGTGCCGCCGTCCGGTTCTCGCGGATGGCGTTGATGACGTCGTTCGTGAACTCCTCGCTGTTGACGTAGCGCACGCGCGAGGAGGGGTAGAGGTTGAGCACGTAGTGGCCGATGGCGTGCAGCAGGTGGGTCTTGCCGAGGCCGGAGTCGCCGTGGATGACGAGCGGGTTGTAGGCCTTGCCGGGGGCCTCGGCGGCGGCGACGGCCGCGGCGTGGGCGAAGCGGTTGGACGAGCCGATGACGAAGTTCTCGAACAGGTAGCGCGCGTTGAGGCGGGCCTCGACGGCCTGCGTCCGGCGCTGCGTGGTGTCGGGCTCCTGGGCCCAGGAGGGCACGAACTCGTCGACGTCGTCGATGTCGTCGGCCTCCTCCTCGGGCTGGGAAGTGACGAGACTGAGTGGATTTGTCGACTTGTCGTCATGGTGTGCCCGCGGTTGCTCGGGCTCGCGCATCTCCGGCTGCGGGGCGGGCGGTGCGATGTGCTCGCCGCCGAGCGTGGGCTCGATCGTGACGACGAGCCGCACCTGCTCACCGAGGTCGGCGGAGAGTGCGTGCTCCAGGGCCGGCCGCACGCGGGACTCGAGCTGCGCACGGCTCAGGTCGTCGGGGACGCCGACGATGAAGATCCCGGGGTGCCGGCTGATCGGCGCCGCGTTGTAGACCCAGACCTTGGCGCCCATCGAGAGGGTGGCCACCGCGCGGTCCCAGGCCCCGGTGAGGTCGACGTCGTGGTCGTCCGGTCCCGAGACGTCGGTCATGGATGGCTTCTCCCAGGGTCGGCAATGATCCACATACTTTTCCACACGATGTGCATCCAGCTCCCGACGGGCGACGCGCTGTGGAAAAGTCGCAGAACGGCGACGCTAGCAGCGGCCCCGAGCCTCGATCAAGCGGGTTCGGCACATTCGTGCCAACTCGTCGGCGTGTCGTGCGGCGCTAGCACGACCATGTGCTCTATGAGGCGAGTTTGACCACGTTGGCCGGCCCCCGTACCGTGGAGCAGTCGTGCAACACGACCGTTGCCGCATGCCCACGACCGAGGTCTTCGCCGTGGGCGAGCGGTGGCCGTCGAAACCCGGCCCGAATCGTCGAAGGACCCACTCGTGAGCAAGCGTACGTACCAGCCGAACAACCGTCGTCGCGCCAAGAAGCACGGCTTCCGCCTGCGCATGCGCACCCGCGCCGGTCGCGCCATCCTGGCCAACCGTCGTCGCAAGGGCCGCGCGAAGCTGTCCGCCTGAGGAGAGTCGTGCTCGGACGGCCCCACCGGATGCGTGAGGCCGGCGACTTCGCCCTCGCCGTCCGCCGCGGGGTCAAGGCGTCCACGCCGACCCTCGTCGCGCACCTCTGGATCGGAACCGACGGAGACACCTCCGTCGGTTTCGTCGTGTCCAAGGCCGTCGGGCCCGCGGTCGTGCGCAACCGGGTGAAGCGCCGTCTGCGGCACCGCGTCGCGGATCAGCTGGAGCACGGCGTGCTCGCCGACGTGCCGTCCGGGTCGCGGCTCGTGGTGCGCGCCCTGCCGCCGGCGGCCGGTGCCGAGGGAACCCGGCTGACGGCCGACCTGGCCTCCGCCCTCGAGGCCGCGGTGCGCAAGGCCCGCGGCCGGGCGGAGGCGGCACGATGAGGACCGTCCTGGTCGCGCTGCTGAAGGCGTACCGCTTCGCGATCAGCCCGCTGTACGGCCAGGTCTGCCGGTACTACCCGACGTGCTCGGCCTACGCGCTCGAGGCCGTCGAGACCCACGGCGCAGCGCGCGGCACCTGGCTCGCGGCCCGTCGTGTGGCTCGGTGCCACCCGTGGGCTGCCGGTGGCGTCGACCCCGTCCCGCCGCGTCGCCCCGCCCGCGGCGTCCACCACCACGGCGGGTCCGAGCCCGCTGCTCGCGAGCCCGCCGCTCCCGAGCCCACTGTCCCCGAACCTTCCGTCGCAGCCGCGACGGCCACCCCCACCACTGGAGACTCATGTTCGACTTCCTAGGCTCGATCGGCTCCGCGATCATGACGCCGCTCTACTACGCGGTCTCAGGGATCCTGCTGGTCTGGCACGAGCTGTTCACGCTGATCGGGCTCGACCCCGCCGGCGGCTGGTCGTGGGCGCTCGCCATCGTCGGCCTGACGGTCACGATCCGCGCCATGCTGATCCCGCTGTTCGTCAAGCAGATCAAGAGCAGCCGGAACATGCAGCTGCTGCAGCCCCATATCAAGGAGCTGCAGAAGAAGTACGGCCACGACCGCGAGCGGCTCGCCCAGGAGCAGATGAAGCTCTGGAAGGAGCACAACACCAACCCGTTCGCCTCGTGCCTGCCGCTCCTGCTGCAGATGCCGGTCTTCTTCGCGCTGTTCCGCGTCATCGACCAGGCGGCCAAGAACGGGGCCGAGGGAGCGCGCGGCTTCATGACGGCCGAGACGGCCGAGCAGCTGCAGGAGGCGATCTTCCTCGGTGGGCGCATCGCCGACACGCTCGTGGGAGCGACGCACGTCGAGACGCGGATCATCGCGATCGTCATGGTCATCACGATGTGTGCGACGCAGTTCCTCACCCAGCGGCAGCTCATGAGCAAGAACATGCCGCCGGACGCCCTGTCCGGTCCGTACGCCCAGCAGCAGAAGATGCTGCTCTACGTGCTGCCCTTCGTGTTCGCGATCGGCGGCGTCGCCTTCCCCGTGGGCGTCCTCATCTACTGGACCACGTCGAACTTCTGGACCATGGGCCAGCAGTTCTACGTCATCCGCAACAACCCCGCCCCCGGCACGCCGGCCTTCAAGGCCAAGCAGGAGCGCGACGCCAAGCACGGCAAGAACGTGCCCGAGGACCCGCTGAAGGAGATCGAGAAGCCGCACCCGGGCCTGCAGCGCAACCAGCCGAAGAAGCAGACCCGCAACCAGCGGACCGCGGGGTCCAAGCCCAGCCCGAACAAGAAGAAGAGGAAGTGATCCGGCGATGACCGATGCCAGCAAGCTCGAGGCCGAGGGTGACATCGCGGCGGACTTCCTCGAGGGACTCCTCGACATCGCCGACCTCGACGGCGACATCGACATGGACGTCGAGAACGACCGCGCCTCGGTCTCGATCGTCGGCGGCGGTCTCGACCACCTCGTCGGCCGCCGCGGCGAGGTGCTCGAGGCGCTCCAGGAGCTGACGCGCCTGGCGGTGTACCGCGAGACCGGCGAGCGCAGCCGGCTCATGCTCGACATCGGCGGGTTCCGTGCCCAGCGTCGGACGGCGCTGGAGTCGGTGGCGGCCGGGGCGATCGAGCGGGTCCGCTCCGGTGAGCCGCGGGTCGAGCTCGAGCCGATGAGCCCCTTCGAGCGCAAGGTCGTCCACGACGCCGTGGCGGCCGCCGGTCTGGTGAGCGAGTCCGAGGGTGCCGATCGTTCCCGACACGTCGTCGTGCTGCCGGCTCCGGCCGCCGTGGCCGCCGGCGAGGTCGACGGGGACGACTGAGAGCCGCATGACTGTTTCACGTGAAACACCCCCGCCGCCGCCCGTGGCCGCGGGGGTGTTCCATGACCAGCTCGATGCGGTGGTGCGTTACGCCGACATCCTCGCGACCGCGGGCGTCGAGCGCGGCATGATCGGTCCGCGCGAGGTCCCACGCCTCTGGGACCGCCACCTGCTCAACAGCGGGGTGGTCCTGCCGCGACTGCCCGAAGGGGCCAGCGTCGCGGACGTCGGGTCGGGAGCAGGCCTGCCCGGGCTGGTGTGGGCGATCGGCCGCCCCGACCTGCAGGTGACGCTCGTCGAGCCGCTCCTACGTCGCACCACCTTCCTGGAGGAGGTGGTGGCTGACCTCGCCCTCGTGAACGTGCGGGTGCTGCGCGCGCGGGCCGAGGATGTCGACGAGACCTTCGACGTGGTGACGGCGCGAGCCGTCGCGGCTCTCGAGAAGCTGGCGAAGTGGTGCATGCCGCTCGTCCGTGATGGCGGGGTGCTGCTCGCCCTCAAGGGCCAGTCGGCCGCCGACGAGGTCAAGGACGCGAAGCGGACCCTGGGTCGGCTCGGTGCGAGCGGTACCGTGATCCGGACGTACGGTGACCTGGAGGTCCCGACGACGGTCGTGGAGGTGACGAAGTGAGCGCCCGCAACGGTGTTTCACGTGAAACGAGGTGCCATGAGCTCTGACGGAACACCGGGCTCACCCCTGCACGCGGTCTCCGACAGCGCGAACCCAGCCTCGGCCTTCGCTGCGGGCACGTCGTCGGACGGACGCCCGCTCGAGCACCTGGGCGACGACTCCACGCCGTTGGCCCAGGAGGCGCAGGACCATGTCGCACTCGCGCAGCGCGTGTCGCGTACCTCCGCCCTACCGCGGCCCGAGGCGACGCGTGTGTTCGTGGTCGCCAACCAGAAGGGTGGCGTCGGCAAGACCACGACGACGGTGAACGTCGCTGCGGCCCTCTCGCAAAAGGGGCTGCGGGTCCTCGTCGTCGACCTCGACCCGCAGGGCAACGCGTCGACCGCGCTGGACATCCCGCACTCCGAGGGGACGCCGGGCGTCTATGAGGCGCTCGTGGAGGACGTGCCGATCGGCCGTCTGGTCCAGCCCGCTCCGCAGCTGGCGAACCTCACCGTCCTGCCCGCGACCATCGACCTCGCCGGCGCCGAGATCGAGCTGGTCTCCCTCGTCGCGCGCGAGACTCGCCTCAAGCGAGCCCTGCAGGCGCACTTGGCGGAGCGCGAGCGGGCCGGCGACCGAATCGACTACGTCCTGGTCGACTGCCCGCCGTCCCTCGGCCTCCTCACGGTCAACGCGCTCGTCGCGGCACGGGAGGTGCTCATCCCCATCCAGTGCGAGTACTACGCCCTGGAGGGTCTGGGCCAGCTGGTGCGCAACATCGACCTGGTCCGCGCCCACCTGAACCAGGAGCTGGAGATCAGCACCATCCTGCTCACGATGTACGACGCTCGCACGCGGCTGTCCGCCGGCGTCGCGGAGCAGGTGCGCGACCACTTCGGCCCGAAGGTGCTGGCCACGGCGATCCCCCGGTCGGTGCGGATCTCGGAGGCGCCCAGCTACCAGCAGACCGTGCTGACCTACGACCCCGGTTCCTCGGGCTCGCTGTCCTACCTCGAGGCGGCTCGTGAGATCGCCGAGGGCAGCACCGGACGCCCGAGCACACCGCACACCGACGAGAGGGACCGCTGATGGCACCGCGACGAGGACTCGGCCGGGGCCTGGAGTCCCTCATCCCCTCCACCCCGGCCGAGGCCGAGGCCACCGGGTTGCAGGAGGTCGCGGGTGCGCGCTTCGCCGAGCTGCCGCTCGACGCGATCGTGCCGAACCCCCGCCAGCCGCGCCAGGTGTTCGACGAGCAGGACATGGCCGAGCTCGTCCACTCCATCACGGAGGTGGGCCTGCTCCAGCCGGTCGTCGTCCGCGAGACGTCGCCGGGCTCCTACGAGCTCATCATGGGGGAGCGGCGCTGGCGTGCGAGCCGTTCGGCCGGGCTCGAGACCATCGGCGCCATCGTCCGTGAGACCACCGACGAGGACCTCCTGCGCGACGCGCTGCTGGAGAACCTCCACCGCTCGCAGCTCAACCCGCTCGAGGAGGCGGCCGCCTACCAGCAGCTGCTCGACGACTTCGGGTGCACGCAGGAGGAGCTCGCCGACCGCATCGGCCGCTCGCGGCCCCAGGTCACCAACACGCTGCGCCTCATGAAGCTGCCGCCCGCCGTGCAGCGCCGTGTCGCCGCAGGTGTCCTCTCGGCCGGGCACGCCCGGGCACTGCTCGCGGTGAGCAACCCCGAGGTGCAGGACCGCCTGGCCGCGCGGGTCGTGGCGGAGGGCATCTCGGTGCGGGCGCTCGAGGAGATCGTGAAGTTCGGCGACGCCGAGGACCAGGCGACGTCGCGGTCCCGCACGCAGGGGCGCACCGTCTCCGCCCCCCGCCTCGCCGACCTCGCCGCTCGTCTCTCCGAGCGCTACGACACCCGCGTCAAGGTCGACCTCGGCAAGGCCAAGGGCAAGATCACGGTCGAGTTCGCCACGATCGACGACCTGGAGCGGATCGTGGCGCTGATGGACCCGCCGCGGAATCACGACTGACGATATAGCGTTAAGTCGACTTGTCGTTATATTGCTAGTTCGTCGAACATCGCGGGATGGCCCCGCCGTGGTTCGTCGCCCGGCATGACGAAGCCCCGGTGCATCGCACCGGGGCTTCGACTGGTGGCAGGTTTCGATACAGAGGGACCGGCTCCGCCGGTGAGACCACTCAACCTGCCTTCACCGCTCAGGCGCTAGGCGCCTTCGGGTTCAGGCATACTCGGAGAGCTCGCCGAGGATCGCGGACTTCGGGCGGACGCCGACGATCGACTTCACGACCTCGCCCTTGTAGTACAGGTTCATCGTGGGCAGGCCCGTCACGCGGTATTGCGCGGGGGTCACCGGGTTGGCGTCGGCGTCCATCTTGACGATGGTGAGCGCCTCGCCCTTCTCGTTCGCGATCTCCTCGAGGATCGGCGCGAGCTGGCGGCACGGGCCGCACCAGTCGGCCCAGAAGTCGACGAGCACGGGGCCGTCGGCCTCGAGCACCTTCTGCTGGAAGTCGGCGTCGGTGACGGCGGTGATGTCGGGCATGGTTCTCCTTCGAAGGACGGGGTTCGGGGTGGTCAGGGGGTCACTCGGCCCACTGGGCCATGGCGACGTCGGGGGCCGGCTGGCCGGCCTGCTCACGGTCGGCGAGGAACCGCTCGGCGTCGAGGGCGGCCGAGCAGCCGGTGCCGGCCGCGGTGATGGCCTGGCGGTAGGTGTGGTCGACGAGGTCACCCGCGGCGAAGACGCCAGGGATGTTGGTGGCGGTGCTGCCCGGCTGGACCAGGACGTAGCCCTCGTCGTCGAGGTCGACCTGGCCGGTGAGCAGCTCGGAGCGGGGATCGTGGCCGATGGCGATGAACAGGCCGGTGGCGTCGATCTCACGCGTCTCGCCAGTGACGGTGTCACGCAGCGTGACCTTCTCCAGGCGCCCGTCGCCGTGCAGCTCGGCCACCTCGGAGTTCCAGGCGAACTCGATCTTCTCGTTCGCGATCGCCCGGTCCTGCATGATCTTGGAGGCCCGCAGCTCGTCGCGGCGGTGCACCAGCGTGACCTTGGACGCGAACCGGGTGAGGAAGGTGGCCTCCTCGACGGCGGAGTCGCCGCCGCCGACCACGACGATGTTCTGCTCGCGGAAGAAGAAGCCGTCGCACGTGGCGCACCAGCTGACTCCGTGGCCGGACAGCTCGTCCTCGCGGTCGATGCCGAGCTTGCGGTAGCCCGAGCCCATCGCGAGGATCACGGCGTGGGCGCGGTAGGTGCTCCCGTCGGCCAGGCTCACGGTCTTGACGTCACCGGTGAGGTCGACGGACGTGACGTCGTCGGCCACCAGCTCGGCGCCGAACCGCTCGGCCTGCGCACGGAAGTTGTCCATCAGGGCCGGACCCATGATGCCGTCGGGGAACCCCGGGAAGTTCTCGACGTCGGTGGTGTTCATCAGTGCACCGCCGGCGGTGACGGAGCCCTCGAACACGAGCGGCGCCAGGTTGGCACGGGCCGCGTAGACCGCGGCCGTGTACCCGGACGGGCCGGACCCGATGATGATGATGTTGCGGACGTCGTTCGTGGACGACCCCGTGCTGCTGGATTCCGTGCTCATGGATGCCTTCTCGTAGACGGACTCTGCCTGCTGCAACGCAGTCTAGGTCGCGCGCATTCCCCGGGCCCGCCCACGACCTGGGGCGGACGGACGGCAGCACGAGCCTCAGCGGCGGCCCTCGACCGTGATCTCGCGGACGTCGCCCTGGTAGTCCCCGGGACGCACCTCGGGGAGCCGGGTCAGCCACACGACGATGCGGCGAGTGTAGGTACCCTCCGGGAAGCTCACGACCACGTCGCGACCGGCGTCGCGCACCGCGGCGATGCGCTGCATGTCGGCCAGTCGGGTCGGGACGTCGCCCCCCGGGCTGGTGGCGTAGACCGACAGCGACGTGCCCTCCCCACCGAGCCGGATGCGCACGGAGTCGACCTCCCGCGGGCCGCCGAGGTCGAGCACGAGCCCGACGCCGTCCTTGAGCCCGCCGAGGTCGGCGCGGTTGAAGTAGGTGCTGGTGCGCCAGCCCGTGGCAGGGTCGCCGTCGACCGCCAGCCGCGTCTCCTCGGGGTTCTCCCGGCCGTCCTCGCCCTGCGGGTCGAGGTCGCGGACCGCCTTGACGGGCAGCGCCTGCACGGGGGCGCGTTCACCGGCGGTGGTACCGGGGCGGGCCTCCTCCTCACCGGTGGAACGACCGACGACGAACGCCAAGCCGGCTGCCACCAGCAGCGCGACGGCGACGCCGGCGAGCACGAGCTTGCGGTCGCCCGTCGACGTGGCGCGGCGGGCGCGGTCGACGCCGCGCTCGAAGGTCGTCGGAGGAGCCGGCTCGAACGCCTTGGGCCGGCGCCGGGGGGGCTCGAGACCTGGCGGCGGTCCGGCGGGGACGATCACGGGGTCCAGGCGCAGGAGGTCGGGCGAGGAGATGTGCAGCGGGCTCGGGTCCTCGACCTCGGACTCGTCCTCCCCGGTGAGCCGCAACGCGCGGCCGACGTCGGCCGCGGTGCGCAGCGGGGTGCGGTGGTGGGCGGGCGGTCGGCCGAGGATGCGGTCGCAGACGGCGTCGACGTCGCGCGACACCCCGGCGCGGACCTGCCGGGGTCGCAGCAGCCGGCCGTGCTCGACCGGCGCGGCGCGCAGGCCGTCGACGGGCACGCCGGGCCAGCGGCTCACGAGGCAGGCGTAGAGCAGCTTGCCGAGGGCCTCGACGTCCATCTGCTCGTAGGCCTGCAGGTCGTCGAAGGTGTCGCGGTGCCCGGCGGGTGCCAGGGCCGTGGCGACGCCGAGCCCGACGATGCGCACGGCGCCGGTCTGCTTGAGCAGGACGTGGTGCGGCGTGAGGCGACGGTGGAACAGGTTCTTCTCGTGGGCGTGCGCGAGGGCCTCGGCGACCTCGGCGACGACCGTGGCCGCGCGCCGGTTCGGCAGTGCGGACTGGCGGAGCAGCTGGTCGAGGGGGAACGCTCGGGCCCACTCGCGGACCACGACGTGGTGGTCGTGGTCGGACTCGACGAGGTCGAGCACCCGCAGGAAGCGGGGGTCGGTGACGGACGTCGACTGCCGGGCCGCCTCGAGGAAGTTGTCGGCGCGCGGGTCGCCGCTCGGGATCATCTCGATGCCGACGTTGCGCGAGAGCACGGTGTCGTGGGCCCGCCAGGTGGTGGACCCGAGCTTGTCGGTGACGAGGTCCTGCAGCACGTAGCGCCCGTCGAGACGGTCACCGGCCCCCAGGGCCCGCCGCTCGGTCATCGCCACCTCTTCCGTGTGGCTCCATCGTAGGCGGACGCCGAAGCGTTCGAGGCGTGGATCTGCGAGGTGTCACCCGCCCGCGGGCCGCGTCAGCCGACGAGGAACCCCGGGGGCGGCGCGGCGGGGGTGACGAGCAGGGTCATGCCCGCCTCGGCGGGGGTGCGGTCGGCCTTGCGGTGGTTGCACCGCAGGCACGCGGCGACGGCGTTCTCCCAGGTGAGCGTGCCGCCTCGACTCCGCGGCACGACGTGGTCGACGGTCTCGGCCCGACCGCCGCAGTACGCGCACATCTTGTCGCGCGCCTTGACCGCCGACTTGGTGCACAGGTGGCCCCGTCGGTGGCGCCAGCGGGCGACGACGTAGCGGACGAGCCTCAGCACCTTCGGCTTCGGGAAGGGACCGAACGTGCCCTCGTCCTCCTCCTCGATGACGGCGACCTCGCGCACCAGCATCTTGATGGCGTGCCGCAGGGACACGCGTTGCAGCGGCTCGTAGCTGGCGTTCAGGACCAGGACGTGCTCGGCCATGGGCGGACCCTTTCCGCGACCAGGGTAGCCGCCACGCCCGAGGGCGGGGGGTGAAGCGTGCGTGTCGATCCGGTGGCGGCTCAGAGGACCCAGAACAGGCCGACGACCGACGGCACCAGGGACACGAGCGCCCAGGGCCAGGACAGGAACGGGGTGGCGGCGAGGAGTGCGCGGGTGGCCACGCTGATGCCGATGGCCAGCAGCGCCGACATCACCACCAGGAGCACCGCGCCGTCCTGGCGGCCCTGCCGCGCGATGACGTCGGCGACCACCACGAGACCGAGCACGCCGTGGATCGCGACCACGAAGAAGCAGATCGCCGTCGTGCGCCGGCGGACGGTCTGCAGCGCTGCCGTCTCCTCCGCCGTCATGGTGCGCGGGGTGGGTCCGCTGCCGGTGGTCACGACCCCAGCGTAGGGGGCGTGGTCCGGGTCAGTCGTCGCGCGTGGCACGACCCAGGAAGGCACCGAGCAGGGCGCCGGCGCCGAAGCCGACGGCGAGCGGCCGCACGTACCCGACGTCGCTCGGCTCGACCTCGACCTCGACCACGTCGGCGTCCTCGTCCTCGACCGCGACGGACGGGTCCGACCGGTCCTCGAGCGCGGCGAGCTCGGCGAGGGTGCTCTCGTCGGTGCAGGCCCAGGAGATGCCGTACATGACGAGCCGGGAGAAGAAGGAGATCCAGACCACGAGGGTCAGCGCGATCGCCAGGGAGGCGACCGGCACCGAGCTGGCCCCGCGGAGCACGAGGCTCGCGAGCTGCTTGACGACCTCGAACCCGACGGCCGCGAACAGGGCCCCGTGCCACAACGACGTCGACGGCAGGTCCGGCTGCGGGAGCACGCGGAAGATCGTCCAGAACAGCAGGGTGCTGACGCCGACACCGACGACGACGGAGAGCAGGGCCAGCAGCAGCGTGCCCAGCGGCCTGGGCAGGCCCAGGGCGTCGAGCAGGACCGAGCCGAGCGCGACGGGGAGGCCGCCGATGGAGACCGAGACGAGCAGCACCGCGCCGAGCACGACGAGCGCGAGGAGGTCGGTGAGCTTGCCGACGACGAGGTTGCGCGCCTGCGCCGTGGACAGGTCGAGCATCTGGTTGAGCCCGTCGCGCAGGCCGCTGACCCAGTTCAACCCGGAGTAGAGGGCGGTGAGCAGGCCGACCGTGTAGATCGCGGGGGCGTTGGAGGCGATGTCGGACAGCGCGATCCGGCCGGGCTCGGGCTCGACCGAGACGATCCCGGGCAGCACCCCGCTCAGGGCGTCGACGAAGTCCTGCCGGGCGTCGGGGTAGACGGCGGAGAGCTGCCCGACCACGGCGAAGGAGACCGCGAGCAGCGGGAAGAAGCTGAGGAAGCCGAAGTACGTGGCAGCGCCGGCGGCCAGGTTCCCGCGACGGGAGCCGTAGTGGTCGACCATGCGGATGACGTGGCCGAGGAACGGGTTCGCCGCGGCGATCCTGTCCTTGATCCCGGGCTTCTCGGTGGGGGCGCCGGTGGCCCGCGCGCCGTCGTCGCTCATGGCACGACCCTAGGAGCAGGCGTCGGACCGGGCGAGTCGGCCACGCTCCGGGGTGCGTAGGTGGGCCCCGTCGGCTACACAGGAGTCGAAACATCCTTGACACCTCTCCTGCCTAGGGTGGCCACGTGAGCGACGCGCACCTCTTCGACGGGTACGGCCCGGTGGCCGGCTTCGACGAGATGTTCGACGGCGACGACCTGCGCGGCGAGTACGCCCGTGTGCACTCGGCGTTCGCCCGGATGGGCAACGAGGAGATCCGCTCGCGGGCGGAGTCGCTGGCCTCGGCCTACCTCGACCAGGGCGTCACCTTCGGCGTCGGCGGCGAGGAGCGGCCGTTCCCGCTCGACATCGTGCCGCGGATCATCGAGGCGGCCGACTGGCACCACGTCGACACCGGGGTCCGGCAGCGGGTGAAGGCGCTCGAGGCGTTCCTGGCCGACGTGTACGGGCCCGGTGAGGTGTTCGCCGACGACGTCGTGCCGCGCGAGACCGTGCTCACCTCGCCGCACTACCACCGCGTGGTGGCCGGCATCGAGCCCCCGAACGGCGTGCGGGTGCACATCTCGGGCATCGACCTCATCCGCGACGGCCAGGGCGACTTCCGCGTGCTGGAGGACAACTGCCGGGTGCCGTCGGGCGTCTCCTACGTCATGACCAACCGGCCGGCCATGTCGGCGGCGCTGCCGGAGGTCTTCGCCGACCACCGCATCCGGCCGGTGCAGCAGTACTCCCGCAACCTGCTCACGGCGCTGCGGGCCGCGGCTCCCTCGGGCGTCAGCGACCCGAACGTCGTGGTCCTCACGCCGGGCGTCTACAACTCCGCCTACTTCGAGCACACCCTGCTGGCGCGGACGATGGGCGTCGAGCTCGTCGAGGGCCGCGATCTCGTGTGCCGCCAGGGCCGCGTGTCGATGCGCACCACGCGCGGGCTCGAGCCGGTGCACGTCATCTACCGCCGCATCGACGACGAGTTCCTCGACCCGATGCAGTTCTTCCCGGAGTCGGTGCTCGGCGTGCCGGGCCTGGTCAACGCCGCGCGCGCCGGCAACGTGACGATCGCGAACGCCGTCGGCAACGGCGTCGCCGACGACAAGCTCATCTACACCTACGTGCCCGACCTCATCCGCTACTACCTCGGCGAGGACCCGATCCTGCGCAACGTCGACACCTGGCGCCTCGGCGACGCCGAGCAGCGCGAGGAGGTGCTCGACCGCCTCGACGAGCTCGTGCTCAAGCCGGTCGACGGGTCGGGCGGCAAGGGCATCGTGATCGGCCCGGCGGCGAGCGCGCAGGAGCTCGACGAGCTGCGCGGCAAGATCCACGCCGACCCCCGCGCCTGGATCGCCCAGCCCGTCATCTCGCTGTCGACCGTGCCGACGCTTGTCGACCAGGGCATCCGGCCCCGGCACGTCGACCTCCGCCCGTTCGCGGTCAACGACGGCGACGACGTGTACGTCCTGCCCGGTGGCCTCACGCGCGTCGCGCTCCCCGAGGGCGAGCTCATCGTGAACTCCTCGCGCGGTGGCGGCTCGAAGGACACCTGGGTCCTGGCCGACCCCTTCACCCCGGCCGACCCCAAGGACACCGCCGACGAGGACGACGACGTCGACGACCGGCGGGAGGTGGGCTGATGCTGAGCCGGATCGCGGAGAGCCTGTTCTGGATCGGCCGCTACCTCGAGCGCGCCGACGATACTGCTCGGATCCTCGACGTCCAGCTCCAGGTGCTCGTGGAGGACCCGGCGATCGACGAGGCCGCGTCGTGCGAGCAGCTGCTGGCGGTCATGGGCGTGGAGGACCACGCGGAGGCCACGGTGAACCGCTGGTCGATCCTCGACCTGCTGGCCCACAACGTCGACTCGCCCAGCTCGATCGCGGCGGCCATCACCGGGGCGCGCGAGGGCGCACGGGGCGCGCGCGAGACCTTGTCCACCGACATCTGGGCCTCGATCAACACGATGTGGCGGGGCCTGCCGTCGGCGCGCACCAAGCGTCCGCCGGAGATGTTCGCGTGGGTCCGCAACCGCACGGCCATGATCAATGGCATCGCCGACGGCACGATGCCCCGCGACGAGGGCTGGAACTTCTTCGTCCTCGGCCGCAGCATCGAGCGCGTCGACATGACCGCGCGGCTGCTCTCCACCGCGGCACTGGCGTCGGACACGCAGGTGGCGTGGCCGACCACGCTGCGGGCCTGCGGCGCGTACGAGGCGTTCATCCGCGCGTACCGCGGCCTCGAGGGCGACCGGCAGGCGGCGGAGTTCCTGCTGCTCGACCGGTGGTTCCCGCGGTCGGTGGTCTCGGCGCTCATGGAGGCCGAGCGGGCGCTGAGCCGGCTCGAGGCCCGCGGCCAGCGGTCGGGCTTCGGCGACGAGGCGCAGCGCCTGCTCGGGCGGGCCCGGACCGAGCTCGAGTACCGCCCGCTGGCCGAGATCGTCGACGCGATGCCCACCGAGATGGAGCGGCTGCAGCGCACGTGCGCCGCAGCCAGCGACGCCGTCTCCGCCCGCTACTTCTCCCACTCCCAGGCGCTCGCCTGGACCGGAGGTGCTGCGCTGTGAGCACGTCCCCGTCCCAGCCCGAGTCGCCGTCCCAGTCGCAGTCCATGGACTGGCAGGGTCAGACGCAGGTGCAGACCCAGGGCGTCCCCGGACGACCGATGCAGCTGCGCGTCCGGCACGTCACCGGCTACACCTACGCCGAGGGCGCCGCCGCCTCCTACAACGAGGCCCGGCTCACCCCGCTCACCACGCCCGACCAGGTGGTGCTGCGCTCGCGCATCGAGGTGACGCCCACGGCGTGGTCGCAGGAGTACCGCGACTACTGGGGCACGGTGGTGACGGCGTTCGAGGTGCAGGAGCCGCACGAGTCGCTCACCGTCGTCGCCACGTCGACCGTCGAGAGCACGCCGCACCCGGCGGAGGCCGCCTCGGTCGGGTGGGACGACCTCGCCGCCGCCTCCGACGAGTGGTGCGAGTTCCTCGTCGTCGACGACTGGGTGCGCCCGTCCGACGGCCTGCGCGCCGAGGTCGCGCGGCTGCGCGCGTCGTCGTCCACGCCGGCCGACCTGGTCTCCGCGGTGGTCGCGCTGGTGCGTGGCCACCTGCGCTACCTGCCCGGCGCCACCGCCGTGACCACGACGGCAGCGGAGGCGTGGGAGGCGGGCGCCGGCGTGTGCCAGGACATCGTGCACGTGACGCTGGGCGCGCTGCGCCTGGCCGGCGTGCCGGCGCGCTACGTGTCGGGCTACCTGCACCCGTCACCGCAGCCCGTGGTCGGGGAGACCGTCGAGGGTGAGTCGCACGCCTGGGTCGAGTACTGGGACGGCGACTGGCGGGGCATCGACCCCACCAACGAGGTGGTCCCCGGCGAGCGGCACGTGCTCGTCGGCCGGGGTCGGCACTACGGCGACGTCACGCCGCTGCGGGGGATCTACTCCACCCAGGGCGAGTCCGACCTCTTCGTCTCCGTCGAGATCACGCGTCTGCGCTGAGCGAGGTCCGGTCGGCGTCCGCGTCGCCGGTGCCGGGACCGTCCGACCGGGAGCCGGCCGACGCCGCGACCACCACGAGCGCCGCGAGGCTGAGCGCCGCGGTCGAGGAGCCGACGTCGACGACCGAGGTCAGCTGCACCACGTCGGCGTCGGGCCGGTCGTAGCCGGCGAGCCAGGCGCCCCACGCGGCGAGGGCGCCGGCGCTGCCGACCGCGAGCAGCACGCGCGCGGCGGTGCGGGCGGCGTGGGAGGCCGACGGCTGCGCGCTGACGGCCAGCATGGCCACGCCGAGGAGGCCGATCCCCCACGGGACGGGGAGCACCAGCAGCGGCGCCCACCCCAGCGCGGACGCGACGACGAGCGCCACCGCCACCACGGCGAGCACCACACCGACGACCGTCCTCATGGCACCAGGGTGAGGGATGGACGGGTCCACGTCACCCCGGGTGCGAACGCGTTCCACGAGGAACGTCCTCCCCCTCGCCGCGCAGGGCCGTCCAGGCCGCGACGCCGGCGCTCGCGGTGAGGGCGGGCAGCAGCACCACCTGGGCGAGCGTGAGCCGCTCCAGCTCGGGGTGCACGGAGAGCGTGCGGACGACCCAGGTGGCCGCGAACAGCACGACGGTGGTGTCGAGCCAGCCGTACCGCGCACGGGCGCCGGGCTGCACGCCACGGGCGCGCAGCACCGCGTCGAGGCGCGGCAGGGACCCGCGGCCGGCGGCACCGACGGCCGCGGCGGCCCCGGCCCCGACCAGCCAGAAGGGCCAGGCGCCGCCGAGCAGCGTGAGGTCGGAGATCGCCGCTGTCGTGCAGACGACCGCTGCCGCGACGGGGAGCGCGGTGTCGCGACGCCGCAGGAACCGCGCGGTCCGCGCGAGCTCGTCGGCGTCCAGGCGCGTCGCCCGGCGCGCGAGCAGGGTCGGCTGGAGGACCTTGACGACGGCGAGGAACGTCAGCACCACCAGCACCGTCACCGCCCCGACCACCCCCGCACCCTACGCGCGGGACGCGGCGTCAGCGGTCGCGGTACCAGAGGACGATCGGCTCGAGGCCGGGCCCGCGCAGCGCTCGCCAGGCGGCGACGGCGAGGACGCAGGCCAGCACGATCAGAACGATGTTCAGGAGCGCCGTGGCCATGGGTCGTCGTGGCACCGGGGCGGCGGCCGCGCTCGACGGACCGCCGCGCAGTTTTCGCTCAACCTCGCTAGCGTCGAGACCATGACCGAGGAGCGCTACTGGGCCGATGACGTGCCCGAGACCCACCGTCCCTACGTCGCCGCGGAGGACCGGTACACCCACCTCGACTACCGCCGGGTCGGCACGAGCGGGTTGCTGCTGCCGCCGGTCTCGCTCGGTCTCTGGTGGAACTTCGGGGACAACCGCCCCTTCGACACCCAGCGCGAGATCCTGCGGCACGCGTTCGACCACGGCGTCACGCACTTCGACCTCGCCAACAACTACGGCCCGCCCTACGGCTCGGCCGAGGAGAACTTCGGCCGCATGATGCGGACCGACTTCAAGCCCTACCGCGACGAGCTCGTCCTCTCCAGCAAGGCGGGCTGGGACATGTGGCCGGGCCCCTACGGCAAGCTCGGGTCGCGCAAGTACCTGCTGAGCAGCCTCGACGCGTCGCTGGAGCGGATGTGCGTCGAGTACGTCGACATCTTCTACTCCCACCGCACCGACCCGGGAACGCCGGTGGCGGAGACGATCGGCGCTCTGGACACCGCGGTGCGCCAGGGCAAGGCGCTCTACGTCGGCATCTCGTCGTACTCGCCGGAGAAGACGGCCGAGGCCGTCGCCGTGGCGAAGGAGCTGGGCACGCCGCTGGTCATCCACCAGCCGTCGTACTCGATGGTGAACCGGTGGGTGGAGGACGGCTTGCTCACGGTGCTCGACGAGCACGGCATGGGCTCGATCGGCTTCACGCCGCTCGCACAGGGGCTGCTCACGTCGAAGTACCTCGGCGACGGGCCCGCGGAGCGCTCCGGTGAGCGCGGCTCCTTCACCGACGACGTCGTGACCCCGGACATGGTCGAGCGGCTGCGCGGGCTGAACGAGGTCGCCGCGGGTCGCGGCCAGAGCCTCGCCCAGCTGGCGATCTCGTGGGTCCTGCGCCCGGGCGGCGTCACGTCGGCCCTCATCGGCGCCTCCTCCACCGACCAGCTCGACGAGAACCTCGCCGCCGCCGCGAACACCGACTTCAGCGACGAGGACCTCGCCCGCATCGACGAGCTCGCCGGCACCGTCGAGGGCGTCAACATCTGGGACGTCTCCAGCGACCTCTGACCCCTCCCGCGTGAAGATTCCCAGGTCGACCTGGGAATCTTCCAGGACGCACGGTTCTCTCACGTCTGCACGGGTTGCTTCCCG
>CAZREF010000019.1:0-50099 GCA_964599245.1 uncultured Aeromicrobium sp.
GCGAGGAACGAGCGACGTCGACGTGTATCGAGACCACCCGGCAACGGCTCCGCGCGAACCGGCACCACGACCCGCCGCGAAGTGGTCTCGCTCCGTCGCGGCTACGCCCCTCCCTGCGACGGCTCCATCGCCGGGACCAGGCTCGTCCCTCGCCGAGTCCGGCTACTCGACCAGCGAAGCAGCCACCCCGCTGGTCGAGTGGCACGACGGCGAGCGCCAGCGAGCACGTCGTGGCGTATCGAGACCACCCGGCAACGGCTCCGCGCACACTCACCACACATCAACTGCTGCGGAGTGGTCCCGGTCCGTCGCGGCTACGCCCTTCCTGCGACGGCTCCATCGCCGGGCCCAGGCTCGTCTCTCGCCGGTCCCGACTGCTCGACCAGCGGACGGCGGGGCGGACCGCTCACAGGGCGTTGAGCTGGTGGGCGAGGTCGTCGGAGACGCGGGCGACGAGGTGGGTGCCGTCCTCGGCGTACTCGAGGAGCTCGATCTCGCCGGTCTCGTGCACCTGGCTGAGCAGGTCGCCGCGCTCGTAGGGGACGACGACGTCGACCCGGGCGGCCGGGCGCGGCAGGTCGGTCTCGACCGCCGCGAGCAGCTCGTCGATGCCCTCGCCCGTGCGGGCGCTCACCACGACGGCGTGCGGCTCGCGGGCCAGCAGCTGCTTGACGGCGAGCGGGTCGGCGGCGTCGGCCTTGTTGAGCACGATGATCTCGGGGACCTGGCTGGCGCCGATCTCGGCGAACACCTCACGGACCGCCGCGATCTGGCCCTCGGGGTCGGGGTGGGAGGCGTCGACCACGTGGAGCACGAGGTCGGCCTCGGCCACCTCCTCCAGGGTCGAGCGGAACGCCTCGACGAGCTGGTGCGGCAGGTGCCGGACGAACCCGACGGTGTCGGAGACGGTGTAGACGCGGCCGTCGCTGGTCTGCGTCTTGCGCGTCGTGGGGTCGAGGGTGGCGAAGAGCGCGTCCTCGACGAGCACGCCCGCACCGGTGACCCGGTTGAGCAGGCTCGACTTGCCGGCGTTCGTGTAGCCGGCGATGACGACGGCCGGCACGGCGTTGCGCCGACGCTGGGCCTTCTTGATGTCGCGCGTGGTGCGCAGGGCCGTGAGCTCGCGGCGGAGCTTGGCCATCTTGGCCTGGATGCGTCGACGGTCGGTCTCGAGCTTGGTCTCACCGGGGCCACGGCCACCGATGCCCTCACCGCCCGCGGCCCGACCACCGGCCTGGCGCGAGAGGTTGCCGCCCCAGCCGCGCAGGCGCTGGGTCTGGTACTGCAGCTGCGCGAGCTCGACCTGCGCCTTGCCCTCGGCCGACTTCGCGTGCTGGGCGAAGATGTCGAGGATCAGCGCGGTGCGGTCGACGACCTTGACCTTCGTGCGGTCCTCGAGGTTGCGCAGCTGGCTGGGGGCGAGCTCGCCGTCGCAGATGATCGTGTCGGCGCCGGTGGCCTGGACGGCCGCGGCCAGCTCCTCGACCTTGCCGCGACCGATGAAGGTGGCGGGGTCGGGGCGCTGGCGACGCTGCAGGAGCGCGTCGAGCACGTCGGACCCGGCGGTCTCGGCCAGGAGCTTGAGCTCGGCGAGGCTGTTCTCGGCGTCCTCGGCGCTGCCCCCGGTCCAGACGCCGACGAGCACCACGCGCTCGAGCCGCAGCTGGCGGTACTCGACCTCGGTGATGTCCTCGAGCTCGGTGCGCAGGCCGGCGACGCGACGCAGCGACTGCCGCTCCGCGAGCTCGAGGTCGTCGTGGGCGCCCTCGATCCCGGTCCCGTCGAGTCGGTCGAGGTCGGTGTCGAGGTCGCTCAAGCGGTCCACTCCATCTCTCCGGACGCCACGAGGACGGCCGGGCCGGTGAGCACGACGCGCTCGGGCGCGACCGTGACGTGCAGGGTGCCACCGGGCACGTCGACCCGGTAGGTGGTCTCGTCGCCGAGGACGCCGTCGGCGAGCGCGGTGGCCACGGCGACGGCACAGGCTCCGGTGCCGCACGAGCGGGTCTCCCCCGACCCGCGCTCGTGCACGCGCATGGCGACGTGGCGTGCGTCGACCCGCTCGACGAACTCGACGTTGACGCCCTGGGGGTAGGTGGTGGCGTCGTGCCCCGGCGCCTCGAGCAGCGTGCCGGCGTCGGCCAGCCGCTCGACGAAGGCGACCGCGTGCGGATTCCCGGTGCGGACGTCCTGCGCCTCCCAGGCGCGGCCGTCGACCTCGACCTTGGAGGTGCCGCGCACCTCGTAGCCGCCCATGTCGACGGCGAGCTCGTCGCCCTCCACCGTGACGACCTTGTCGCCGTCGCGGGTGCCCACGACGACCGGCTCACCCGCGGGCACGAGACCGGCGTCGAGCAGGTGGCGGGCGAAGACGCGCACGCCGTTGCCGCACATCTCGCTGATCGAGCCGTCGGCGTTGCGGTAGTCCATGAACCACTCCCCGGCGCTGCTGCGCGCCTCGGGCACGTCGAGCACCGCGTAACGTACGACCCGGAGCACGCCGTCGGCGCCGAGGCCGCTGCGACGTGCGCACAGGGCGGCGACGAACGCAGGGTCGAGGTCGCCGTGCACCGTGCCGTCGTGGTCGGGGAGCAGGACGAAGTCGTTCTCGGTGCCGTGCCCCTTGAGCCAGGGGAAAGTCATGGTCTCCAGTCTACGGCGGCGGGCCCGACGGATCCTCCACGACGGCGAGGGCGCGCTCGAGCAGGCCGGGGGCGTCGTGCGGGAGCCAGACGACGCGTGGGTCCTGGTGGAACATGCGGTCCTGGCGGCGGGCGAAGGCCTTGGTGCCCCGGACCGTCTCGGCGCGCGCCTGCTCGTCGGTCAGCTCGCCCCGCAGCAGCGCGAGCACCTGCTGGTAGCCGAGCGAGCCCGACGCCGTCGGCGACCCCTCCAGCCCGACCTCGAGAAGCCCGCGGACCTCCTCGACGAGGCCCTGCTCCCACATGACGTCGACGCGCCGGGCGATGCGCTCGTCCAGCACGGGCCGCGGCACGTCGAGGCCGAGCATCACCACGTCGGGGTAGACGGAGCGGTGCGGCGGCAGGGTCGCGACGAACGGACGGCCGGTGATCTCGGTGACCTCGAGGGCGCGGACGAGGCGACGTCCGTTGGTGGGGAGCACGTGCTCGGCGGCCTCGGGCGCGACCCGCCGCAGCTCCTCGTGCAACACCTCCGCGCCCTCGTCCTCGAGGCGTCGCGTCCAGCGCGCCCGCACCTCGGGGTCGGTCCCGGGGAAGTCGAAGTCGTCGACGACGGCGCGGACGTACAGCGACGAGCCGCCGACCAGCACGGGAGTGACGCGACGAGCGAGGCAGTCGTCGACGACCGCACGCGCCTCGCGCTGGAAGGCCGCGACCGACGTCGCCTCGTGCACGTCGAGGACGTCGAGCAGGTGGTGCGGGACCCCGCGACGCTCGGCGTCGGTGACCTTCGCGCTGCCAACGTCCATGCCGCGGAACAGCTGCACGGCGTCCGCGTTGACCACCTCGCCGCCGAGCGCGAGCGCGAGGTCGACGGCCAGCGCCGACTTGCCCGACGCCGTCGGGCCGACGACGACCACGAGGCGTTCGGCACTGCTCACGCTGCGAGTCTTTCAGTACGCTGCACCGCATCGGGGCACCACCGGCCCCACCGGAGCGAGGAGAGACCCGATGGGCTTCCTGGACAAGCTGAAGAAGAACGCCCCCGAGCTCAAGGCGAAGGCTGCCGAGATCGCGAAGACCCAGAACGACAAGATCGACCAGGGCATCGACAAGGCCGCGGGCCTCGCCGACAAGGCCACCAAGGGCAAGTACACGGGCAAGATCGACGACGCCGCCGGCAAGGCGAAGGACGCCGCCGACCAGCTGGCCGACGAGGACCGCAAGCGCCCCTGACCCGGGCCCGCGCCGCTCGGCCCGGTTCAGGCCACGCGCCACTCGGCGACGAACCAGCCGACGCCGAGCGGCGCCTCGTCGAGCAGCAGCTCCGCCTCGACGTCGCTCCCCCGCGCATGCACCCGCGCCGAGACGGCGTCGGCCACCTCGCGCCACGTCGTCGCTCCCTGGCACCACAGGGTCTCGGCGAGCTCGAGGTCGACGCCGGCGAGCGCGTCCGCGTCGCCCTCCGCGAGGGCGGCGGCGACGGTCGCGTCGAACGGTCCGGACCGCTCGTCGAGGTGCCCCGGCGCGCGCTCGGTGCGCGTGGCCGAGCCGTCGGCCATCACGAGCACGGCCACGTCGGCGTCGAGGTCGTCGACGTCCAGCGAGCCGGTGTAGCGACGGGGCCCGTCCCAGCCCGCCTGGTCGAGCAGCCACGCGCCGACGGTGTGGGCGAGGCCGAGGACCTGGTCGTCGCCGCCGGCGTCGACGTCGACACCGTGCGAGCGCAGGGTGCCGCCGACCGACTCGTCGAGGTCGTGGCGGGGCGCGCCTGGTCCGACCACCAGGACCTCCAAGGGTCCGGACGCGACGAGCCGCTGCACCGCGTCGATCGCGGCGGCGCGGACCGCCCGCACCTCGTCGACCTGGCCGACGCTGCTCCCTGCAGCGAGCAGCGGCGGGTGGGGGCAGAACGCGAGCGTGGGCACGCCGCGAGCCTAGGGGCACCGCGCACGGCCCGCCGGACGAGCGCCGCGGCGCGTGCGACGATGACCGGGTGCCCGCCTACCTGCCCGACGAGGACGCCTGGCGCTACGACCCGCCGCCTGTCGCGCGCTGGTGGCGGTGGGTGGCTCTCGCCGCTCCGCTCGTCGCGGCCCTGGTGGTCGCCGGGGCGGCCGCCCTGTGGCTGGACGTGCGCGAGCAGGACGAGCGCGGGTACCTCGATGACCCGGAGGTGACCAGCACCGTGAGCGTCTCCTGCGCGATCATGCGCTCGAGCGTCGAGGGGCTGCGCGTGAGCGGGACGAACCGACGCCAGGCCGCGGTGATCGCCGACCAGAACCTCGCGGTGCAGCGGATGATCGCGTCGGTGCGACGTCTCGACGCCTCGACCCGTCGGGCCGACCGCCCGCTCGAGGCCTGGCTCACCGACTGGGAGGCGCTGCTGCGCGCCCGCGAGCGCTACGCCCGCCAGGTGGCCGGTGGCTTCGACGGCACCTTCCGCGTCCCCACCGCACCCGACGGCCGACCCGTGTTCGAGCGCATGGACCGTGCGGCCGACGGTGCGTGCGACGTGCCCGAGGTGCTCCTCGACCCGTTCTCCTCCAACGACGTCGAGGTCTGAGCCTCAGCCCTGGGCGGCCTTCGCCTCGGCCTTCTTCGCCTTCTTGAACGAGCGCACCTTCTGCAGGGACTCCGCGTCGACGACGTCGGCGACGGAGCGGTAGCCCTTCTTGGCGTAGTCGCCGGCGGCGGTGGTCCAGCCGCGCGGCTTGACGTCGAGCTGCTTGGCCAGCAGCGCGGTGAAGATCCTCGCCTTCTGCTCGCCGTAGCCGGGCAGCGCCGTGAGCCGCTTCATGAGCACCGGCGCACTGCCGACGCCGGACCAGATGCGCGAGGCGTCGCCGTCGTACTCGTCGACGACCACCTGCGCGAGCGCCTGGACCCGCCCGGCCATGGAGCGGCCGTAGCGGTGGATCGCCGGCGGCGTCGCGCAGAGGTCGGCGAACGCGTCGGGCTCGGCCGCGGCGATCGCGGCCGGGTCGAGCGTGCCGAAGCGGTCGAGGATCTTCGCGGGGCCGCGGAAGGCGTGCTCCATCGGGTACTGCTGGTCGAGCAGCATGCCCACCAGCAGGGCGAAGGGGTCGTCGGAGAGCACGCGGTCGGCGGCCGGGTCCTGGGCGATCGTCACCATGCGGCCATCATCCCAGGTCCTCGTCGTCGCGCTCCGGCAACGACGCGCACCAGCGTGCGGTCGCGTCGTCGGACGGGAACCACAGCTCGACACGCAGCTCGTCGACCGCGACCTCGAGCGGCACGAGGAGCGCGCTGAGGACGACCGCGAACGAGCGGATCGCACCGCCGACCCGCAGGCGGAGGTCGAGGGCGGCCGCCGACGGCGTGGAGAGGTCGGGGTCGCGCCAGTCGTGCGGGAGGTCGGGTGCGGCGAGCAGGTCGTCGGCGAGCGACTGCAGGCCCGCGTGCCCGGGGTCGAGCAGCAGCTCCCGCTGCACACGCCACATGAGCTCCCGGGCGACGGCCTGGTGGTTCTCGAGGACGCGTCCACCCAGCTCCCGGTCCACGGTCACGCGGGCCAGGTTGAGTGGGACGTCCCCGGCGCCCAGCTCCGGCAGGGCTGCCCCGAGCACGTGCACGGCCCCGTGGTTCAGGTCGAGCACCTCGTAGCTGCGGTCCATGACGACCAGCGGGAACGGTTCGTGGTGGGCCTTCATCAGCTCGACGGTGCGCTGCACCGGCGCCGGGAGCTGGTCGGTGTCCGGGTAGCGCGGCTCGAACCCCGCCGACCGCAGCAACGCGTTCACCTGGCGCAGCGGCACGTCGAGCGCAGAGGCCAGCCGCAGGACCATCGACTCGCTCGGCTGCGACCGGCCCGTCTCGAGGAAGCTGAGGTGACGGCTCGACACGTCCGCGAGGAGGGAGAGGTCGAGCTGGCTGAGGCCACGCCGCGTGCGCCAGTGCCTGAGCAACGCGCCGAAGAGCGCCTCGCGACGTCTCGAGACGTCCACACCGGGGTCCACGCGAGCACGGTAGCGCCGGACCGGCTCTGCCTCACCTACCTCAAGGGGTCATTGCCGTGCCCCGCCTCGTCCCCGACCGTGGGGCCATGACGGATCGGAGCGACATGACCACCCTCACCCCCGGCCGGGCCACCCAGCTCTTCCGGACCCCTCCGCACCGGTGGGTCGACGTCGGCTTCGGCGACGTCGCCGTCCGCTCGGTCGGCACCGGCCCGGACGTCCTGCTGGTGCACGGCTGGCCGGTCAGCGGGGCCACCTGGCGCGTGCTGCTGCCTCATCTCGCTTCGCACGTCACCTGCCACGTGGTCGACCTCGTCGGGGCCGGCGACAGCCGCTTCGACCAGTCGGCCCGTCTCGGCGTCCGCGAGCACGCGCTCGCGGTCCGTCTCGTCGTCGACGAGCTCGGCCTCGACGACGTCGCCGTCGTGGGTCACGACAGCGGCGGACTCATCGCGCGTCACGCACTCGCGGGGGACCCCCGGGTGCGCGGCTGGGGCCTCGTCGACACCGAGCTCTCCAGCGGTCTGGGCCTCCGCTTCCGCGCGTTCCTCGCGGCGGGACGTCTCCCCGGCATCGATCGAGGCCTCGCGTGGGCGGTCAACCGGCCCCGCCTGCGGCGCAGCACCCTGCTCCTCGGCGGGTGCTTCGTCGACCCCGACCTCCTGGACGGCGACTTCGACGCGTTCTTCCTCCGCCCTCTGCGTGAGGATCCCCTGCGACGCTGGGCGGCCGGAGCCTTGCTGCGACGCTTCGACCCGACGACCGTCACCGAGCTCGCCGCGCTGCACCGGCGGATCGAGGTCCCCGTGCGTCTGGTCTACGGCGAGCAGGACCCGTTCTTCCCGGTCCGGAAGGCGGTGCGGATGGTCGACGACTTCGGCGGCGAGGCGTCCGCCCACGTCGTGCGAGGAGCCGCCCTCTTCTGCCACGAGGAGCTGCCCGAGGAGGTCGCGACGGCGCTCCTGCCGGTGCTGCAGGCCTGACTCAGGCGGGCTCGGTGAGGGCGAGCAGCATCCGCGGCAACGACGTGCGCAACGCGTCGACGTCGACGGGCCTGCCGTCCACCAGCGAGCCGAGGACCATCGCGTCCCAGGTGCCGATGAGGATCGTGCAGACCTCGCGGACGTCGAGGGTCAGGCGCAGGCCGAAGGCGTCGAGCGCGCTGAGCAGGACCTCGGCGATGCCGTCGATGACGTCGTTCCACCACCCGACGAAGACGTCGCCACCGACGTCGCCGCGCAGGCCGCGCAGCTGCAGCTCGAGGTGGAGGACGAAGTCGTCGCGATCCGGCGGCTGGAGCAGCACGAAGCGCTCGAGGATGGCGCCGGCGGCCTCCTCGGCGGTCAGCCCCTCGAGCCCGGCCGGGTCGGCGGCCTCCTTCAGCGTCGCGAGGACACGCTGGTGCTCGCGCTCGATGAGCGCGACGACGAGCTCGTCCTTGGAGTCGAAGTTGGAGTAGAACGCGCCCCGGGTGTAGCCGGCCTCCTCGCAGAGCCGCTCCACCGAGACACCCTGGAGCCCCTCGTGCACCAGCAGGGTGCGGGCCGCGTCGAGCAGCCGCTCACGGGTCGCCGCACGGCGACGGCGGACGGGCTCCGCTGACGGCGACGACGTGGTGGACACGACACCACGATACATTGCCGTATCCGATACACAATCGTATCGTTGGCGGCATGTCGACCTACCTCTACGAGCTGGGGCGCCGCTCGTTCGTCCACAGCGGACGGGTCCTGCTGGCCTGGCTCCTCGTGGTGCTCGTCGGCGCCGGCGCGGCGCTCTCCCTCGGCGACGGCACCCGCGACGAGTTCGACATCCCCGGCTCCGAGGCCAGCGACGCGTTCGACGACCTCGGCCGCACCTTCCCCGAGCTCGCCGGGCTCAGCGCCTACGTCGTGGTCGTCGCCCCCGACGGCACCAGCATCGAGTCGACCCGCTCCCGCGCACTGGTGGAGCGCACCGTCGCCGAGCTCGAGCGCGTCGAGGGCGTCACCGACGTCACGTCCCCCTACGACGAGCTCGCGCGTGCGTCGTCGATCTCCGACGACGACCGCGCCGCGCAGGTCCAGGTGCAGCTGTCCGGCGGGTTCGAGAACGTCACCGAGAAGCTCAAGAGCGACCTCCAGGCCACCGGCTCCAGCCTGGAGGACGCGGGGTACACGGTCGGCTTCGGCGGCGACGCCTTCTCCAACACCGGACCGAAGCTGTCGATCATCGAGATCATCGGCGTCGTCGTGGCCCTGTTCGTGCTCTACCGGATGTTCCGCTCCTGGCGGGCCGCGTTCATGCCGATCATCACGGCCCTGGTCGGCGTCGTCGTCACCATGGAGATCATCTGGACGACCACCGGCTTCCTCGCCGTCTCCTCGACGGCACCGCTCCTGGCCTTGATGATCGGGCTCGCCGTCGGCATCGACTACGCGCTCTTCATCGTCTCGCGCCACCGCGAGCTCATGGCCGAGGGCGTGCCCGCCGAGGAGGCCGCGGCCCGCGCCGTCGCGACCGCAGGATCGGCCGTGGTGTTCGCCGGCGTCACGGTGATGATCGCGCTCGTCGGCCTGGCCGTGGCGCGCATCCCCTTCCTCACCGTCATGGGCATCGGCGGCGCGCTCGCCGTGGCCGTGGCCGTGGCCGTCGCGCTCACGCTGCTGCCGGCGCTGCTCGGCCGCGCGGGCGACCGGCTCCGGGCGAAGGACGGCGAGCGACCGCCGGGCTCGTTCTCGCGCCGGTGGGTGCTGCTCACCACGCGCTTCCCCAGCATCGCCATGGTGCTCGTCGTCGGCATCCTCGCCGTCGCCGCCGTCCCGGTGAAGGACCTCGCGCTCGCCCTGCCCGACAACGGCAGCGAGCCGGTGGGGACGCCCCAGCGCGACTCCTACGACCTGGTCGACGAGTACTTCGGTCCGGGCTACAACGGGCCGCTCCTCGTGACCCTCGACGTCATCACCTCCCGTGACCCGCTCGGCGTCGTCGACGACGTGGAGAACGACCTGCGCGCCACGCCCGGCGTCAAGACCATCGGGCTCGCGACGCCCAACCGCTCGGCCGACACCGCGGTGGTCCAGGTCATCCCGGCCACCGGACCGGCCGATCCCGCCACCGCCGACCTGGTCGACCGCATCCGTGCCGAGGCCCCGCAGTGGGAGCGCGAGCACGACGTCGCCGTGGCCGTCACCGGTCTCACCGCCGTCGGCATCGACGTGTCCGACCGGCTGGAGGGTGCGCTGCTGCCCTTCGGCGTGCTCGTGATCGGGCTGTCGGTCCTGCTGCTGCTCGTCGTCTTCCGGTCGGTGCTCGTCCCCATCAAGGCGACGCTGGGCTTCGTCCTCTCCACCGGCGCGGCGTTCGGGGCGGTGGTCGCGGTGTTCCAGTGGGGCTGGTTCGCCGACCTGCTGCACGTCAACCAGGTCGGGCCGCTCATCTCCTTCCTGCCGATCCTGCTCATGGCGGTCCTGTTCGGGCTCTCCATGGACTACGAGGTCTTCCTCATGTCGCGCATGAAGGAGGAGTACGTGCGCACCGGCGACGCCGACCGGGCGATCGTCGACGGCTTCGTCGGCAGCTCACGGGTCGTCACGGCGGCCGCGGTGATCATGCTCGCCGTGTTCGCGGCCTTCGTGCCCGAGGGGGACGTGAACATCCAGCCGATCGCCTTCGCGCTCGCCGTCGGCGTCTTCGCCGACGCCTTCCTCGTGCGCATGCTGTTCGCGCCGGCGGTCATGCGCTACGCCGGAGCCCGCGCGTGGTGGATGCCCGCGTGGCTCGCGTCCCGGCTCCCCCACGTCGACGTCGAGGGCGAGGCACTGCACCGCCGGGTCGAGCTCGAGTCGTGGCCGCGACGCGGGTCGACCGCCGCCGTGACCGCGGCCGGCCTCACGCTGCAGACGCCCGAGGGGATCGTCTACAACGACGTCACCGTCGACGTCCCCGAGGGCGACTGGCTCGTGGTGCACGGACCGAGCGGCAGCGGCAAGACCGCGCTGCTGCTGACCATCGCCGGGCGCATGGGCTTCGACACCGGGCGGCTCCGGGTCGCCGGGCACCTGCTGCCGCAGGAGGCCGGCGCGGTGCGCAAGGACGTCACGCTGGCGGAGACGGTCGGCATCAACGACCTCGACCCGAACCTCACCGTCGACCAGCACGTCGCCGAACGGCTGTCCATCCGCACCTTCGGCCTGTGGGTGCCCCGCTCGAGGGTCACCCCGGTGCGCCACGCCATGAACCGCGCGCTCGAGGCCGCGCACGCCGACGCCGGCCTGCCGTTCGCCGAGGTGGCCGGCGACGCCCTGATCTCGGAGCTGCCACGCCTGGAGCGCAAGACCCTCGGCGTCGTGCTGGCCCTGCTGTCCGACCCGGCCGTGGTCGTGGTCGACGACGCCGACGACCTGCGCGCCACCGAGCACGTCGACCTGCTGTGGTCGACCCTCGCCCACCTCCTGGAGGACCGCCGCACCGCACTCGTCGCGAGCGTGCAGTCGGCGACCTCGGCACCTGCCCCGTCCCCCCGGCTCCACCTGCTGGAGCTCGACACCCGACGCACCCTCGACGAGCTGATGATCTGATGTTCCCCGCACCCTCCCTGCCCTGGTTCGAGCTCGCCCGGTTCCGCCGCAGCCGGCTCACCCGAGCCGCCGTGCTCGCCGTCGCGATCGTGCCGCTGTTCTACGGCGCGCTGTACATCTGGGCCAACATCGACCCCACGGGGCGCCTCGACCACGTCCAGGCCGCGATCGTCAACGAGGACCAGCTCGTGGAGGTGACCGGACGCGACGGGGAGAAGCAGCCCGTGGCCGTCGGCCGCGAGCTCGCCGCCAACCTCATCGGCAACGACGACCGCAACAACTACGACTGGCTGCTCACCGACGCCGCCGACGCCCGCGCGGGCCTCGCCGACGGCACCTACAAGGCCGTGCTCACGATCCCCGAGGACCTGTCGAAGGCCGCCACCTCGCCGAGCGGCGACCCCGACGCCGCGGTGCAGGGACGCCTCGACCTGAAGACCAACGACGCCGTCAACTTCGTGAACGGCCAGATCGCCGACCGCATCCTCGACGCCGCGAAGGCGTCGCTCAACGCGCAGGTGACCGAGACCTACCTCGACAACCTCTACCTCGGCTTCACCGACATCAAGGCCTCCCTGCAGGACGCGGCGGACGGCGCGGGGCAGCTCGCCGACGGCGCGGGCCGCCTCCGTGACGGCGCCGGGCAGCTCGCCGACGGCACGCAGCAGCTCGGTGACGGTGCCGACACGCTCGCCGACGGCACGCGTCGGCTCGCCACCGGCGCCGACCGGCTCGACGACGGCGTCGGGCAGCTGGCCGGCGGGCTCGGCGAGCTCCAGGACCGCACCGCTCCCCTGCCCGGCCAGACCGAGCGCCTCGCCGACGGTGCCGAGCAGGTGGCCGGGGGCGTCGCCCAGTTCGACGAGGTCGTGCAGCGAGCGGTCGGGGCGATCACCGGCGGCACGGGGCAGGTCGACGACCAGCTCGAGACGCTGGAGGGCACGTTGCGCACGGCCGCGCAGGACTGCCGCGACGCCGGGACGCCGGCCGACCAGTGCGCCGCGCTCGACACGGCCGCCGACGCCGCCGCCGACGCGCGCTCGCGGGTGGGCGGGCTCGCGGGCCGGGCCGGGGAGATCGGCGAGCAGTCCGCGGCACTGAACGAGGGCGCACGGCTCGTGGCCGACGGCAACCGCGAGCTCGCGGACAACGTACCCACGCTCGTCGGCGCGATCGGGGACGCCGCCGACGGCGCCGACCGGCTCGCCGACGGCGCGAACCAGCTGACCGACGGCGCCGACGAGCTCGCGTCCGGCGCCGACCGCCTGCGTGACGGCGCACTCGAGCTGCAGTCCGGCCTGTCCGACGGCAGCGAGGAGGTCCCGGACTACACGAAGGACGAGCGCGAGCAGCTCGCCAAGACGGCCGCGACCCCCGTGACCGACGCCGCCGACAGGCTGAACGCCGTCTCGTCCTACGGCGAGGGCCTCGCCCCCTACTTCATCGCCCTCGCCCTCTGGGTGGGCGCGATGTCGATCTACCTGCTCCTGCGTCCCCTGTCCGCCCGGGCCATCGCCTCCGCCACCGGCAGCGTCCGCACGGCTCTGGCCGGCTTCGCGCCGGGCGCGGTCCTGTCCGTCGTGCAGGCCGTGCTGCTCATCGGTGTGCTGCTGAGCGTCGTCGGCATCGGGACGGCGCAGCCGCTGCTGCTCGTCGGCATGGCGGTGCTGACCGGCCTCGTGTTCACCGCCATCAACCAGACGTTCATCGCCTGGTTCGGCGGTGCCGGCCGCTTCCTCGCGATCGTCTTCGTCTGCCTGCAGCTCACGGCCGCCGGCGGCACCTACCCGATCGAGACGTCGCCGTCGTTCTTCGGCTTCCTGCACTCGCTGCTGCCGATGACCTACGCGGTGCACGGCCTGCGGGCAGCGACGGCGGGCGGCACGTCGGGCGTGGCATTCGACGTCTTCATCCTGGTCGTGTTCGCACTCGGCGCGCTCGCCCTCACCGCGCTCGCGGCCCGGCGGCGCCAGCGGGTCTCGATCAGCACGCTGCACCCCACCCTCCAGGTCTGAGCCCGCAGGCACGGGAGTGACGGGGGGTCAGCGGGCGCAGGCGGGGGCGTCGGCGACGGGCAGCGGGGCGGGGACGCCCACGGACGGCATGCCAAGGGAGACCGCCGGGCGCACCTCGGTGCGGCCCTGCCTCGCCTCCCACGCGTCGCCGGCGCGGGTGCGGCGGTAGGACACGGGGGCAGCGTCGCTGACGAGGTGGTGCGGGGCCGCGTGCGTGACGACGACCTCGACGAGGTCGCCGGGGCGCACGGGGTGCTCACCGGGCACGAAGTGCACGAGCCGGTTGTCGCGGGCGCGCCCGGTCAGGCGCTGCGTCTCGTGGTCCTTGCGGCCGCCGGCGGCGCTGTGGTCGGACACCAGGAGCTCGACGGTGCGACCCTCGAGCCGTCGGTTCTCCACCCACGCGGTCTCCTCGACGAGGGCGGCGAGACGCATGTACCGCTCCTGCACGACCTCCTTCGGCAGCTCGGGCAGGTCGGCCGCGGGCGTGCCGGGGCGCCGGGAGTACTGGAACGTGAACGCACTGGAGTACCGGGCCTGGCGGACGACGTCGAGCGTCTGCTGGAAGTCCTCCTCCGTCTCCCCCGGGAACCCGACGATGATGTCGGTCGTGATCGCGGCGTCGGGCATGGCCTCGCGCACGCGTTCGAGGATGCCGAGGTACTTCTGCCGGCGGTAGGAACGACGCATCGCCTTCAGCACCCGGTCGGAGCCGGACTGCAGCGGCATGTGCAGCTGCGGCATGACGTTCGGCGTCTCGGCCATCGCCGCGATGACGTCGTCGGTGAAGTCCTTGGGGTGCGGGCTGGTGAAGCGCACGCGCTCCAGGCCCTCGACCTCGCCGCAGGCGCGCAGCAGCTTGCCGAACGCGAACCGGTCGCCAAAGTCGACGCCGTACGCGTTGACGTTCTGGCCGAGCAGCGTCACCTCGACGACACCGTCGTCGACCAGGGCCCGCACCTCGGCGAGCACGTCGCCGGGTCGGCGGTCCTTCTCCTTGCCGCGCAGCGCCGGGACGATGCAGAACGTGCAGGTGTTGTTGCAGCCGACGCTGATGGACACCCAGGCGGCGAACACGGAGTCGCGCTTGGTCGGCAGCGTGGACGGGAAGACCTCGAGCGACTCGAGGATCTCGACCTGCGACTCCTCCTGCACCCGCGCGCGCTCGAGCAGCACCGGCAGCGAACCGATGTTGTGCGTGCCGAACACGACGTCGACCCACGGGGCGCGCTTCGTGATGGTGTCGCGGTCCTTCTGGGCGAGGCAGCCGCCGACGGCCACCTGCATGCCGGGGTTCTTCGCCTTGAGGCTCGCGACGTGCCCGAGGTTGCCGTAGAGCTTGTTGTCGGCGTTCTCGCGCACCGCGCAGGTGTTGAACACGACGAGGTCGGGGATCCCGCCGTCCGCGTCGGCCTTGTCGTAGCCGGCCGTCTCCAGGAGCCCCGACAGCCGCTCGCTGTCGTGGACGTTCATCTGGCACCCGTAGGTGCGCACCTCGTACGTCTTCGCCGCTGCACTCATGACCGTCCGAGTCTACGGGCGCCGCGCAGACGCCCCGTCGTCAGAGGGCGGCGAGGAGCTGGCGCATCCGGTCGATCTCGGCGGTCTGGTCCGCGGCGATGCTGGTTGCGAGCTCGTTGACCTGCAGGTCGGCGCCCTGCTGCACGACGTCGCTGACCATCTCGATCGCACCCTGGTGGTGGTCGATCATCAGCTCGAGGAACTGGCGGTCGAACGCCTTCCCCTTCGCCTTGGCCAGGGCGTCCATCTGCGCCTCGCTGGCCATGCCGGCCATGTCGTGGACGTCGCCGCCGTGGGAGCCGTGGCCGCCGTGGCCGCCCATCGGGATGTTGCCGCCCTCGATCTGCTCCTTCGTCGGGGCGTCGAGGCCCTGGTCGGTGAGCCACCCGGCCATGAAGACGATCTCGGGACGCTGCGCACCGTCGATGCGGTCGGCCATGGTGCGCACGGCCGTGCTGCCGCCGGCCCTTGGCGCGAGCTGCGCCATCTCGAGCGCCTGGGCGTGGTGCGGGATCATCATCTGCACGAACTCGACGTCGGCGTCGTTCGCGCGGGCACGCTCGATCTCCGGCGCCTCGTCGAGGACCTTCGACTGCTCCCCCGGCTTGCCGGGCTGGATGATCGCGCCGTCGACCTTCCGTGACGGGTCGTCGCCGGTGCACCCGGCGGCGATGATCGCTACACCCGCCAGGGCTGCCGCGACGGCGGTACGACGTCGTCGACGCATGGTGCTGTCCTTCCCCCGAAGTCCGGCCGTCACAGGATCGTCACGCGGTCGTCCGCGCGTCGCCCTTGTCGTGCCGACGGCTCTCGGGTGAGGATAGCCAGACTTCGGGGGAAGGAAAACATCGATGCGCATCCGACGCACCCGGGCCACCACGGCCCTGCTGGGAGCCGCCGCCACCGGCGCGCTCACGACCGCACTGCTCGTCCCCATGGCCGCCACCGCGGACGAACGGGTCGAGCGCGAGAACACCGAGGAGTGCGAGGGCGAGGTCACGCTCTCCGAGGCCGACCGGCTCGCCGGCAACTGCCTGCCGGGCAACGACACCGCGAGGATGAACGCCAGCGGCGCCGACCTCGCACCGGACGAGGAGGCCAGCAGCACCAACGTGAAGCGCATCGCGACCATCGCGAAGCAGGGCGCGTTCGCCACGGAGGACGCCCTCAACAGTGACCTCGCGTTCCAGGGGAAGTACGCCTTCGCCGGCAACTACAACGGCTTCATGGTCTACGACATCTCCAGGCCCGCGAAGCCGAAGGTCGTCGCGCAGGTCGTGTGCGCCGGGTCGCAGAACGACGTCTCCGTGTACGACGACGTCCTGATCCTCAGCACCGACTCCTCGCGCAGCGACTCCTCGTGCCAGAGCACGGCCCAGTCGGCCACCGTCAAGGAGTCGTGGGAGGGCATCAAGGTCTTCGACATCTCGAACCCGGCCAAGCCGCAGTACGTGGCCGCCGTCGAGACGCCGTGCGGCTCGCACACCCACACCCTCGCGCCCGGCCGGGGCAAGGGGAAGAAGGGCAAGGGCACGGTCGACGACCTCTACGTCTACGTCTCCTCGTACGCGCCCAACGCCGCGTTCCCCGACTGCCAGCCGCCGCTGGACTCCATCAGCATCGTCAAGGTGCCGCTGAAGAAGCCGTCGGCGTCGGCGATGATCGCCCAGCCCGTCCTGTTCCCGGACGGCGGCAACCCGGCGGGCGGCTACTCGCGTGAGACGAGCGGCTGCCACGACCTCACGGCCTACCCGTCGAAGGACATCATGGCCGGCGCGTGCATGGGCGACGGCATCCTGCTCGACATCCGCGACCGTGAGCGGCCGAAGGTCACCGAGAACGTGCGCGACACCGAGAACTTCGCGTTCTGGCACTCGGCGACGTTCAACAACGACGGCACCAAGGTCGTGTTCACCGACGAGCTCGGTGGTGGCGGCGCGCCCACCTGCAACCCCACCGTGGGTGACACCAAGGGCGCCAACGGGATCTACGACATCACCCGCACGGGCGACCTGGAGTTCAAGAGCTACTACAAGATCCCGCGGACCCAGGCGAACACCGAGAACTGCGTGGCCCACAACGGATCGCTCGTCCCGGTGAAGGGCAAGGACATCATGGTCCAGGCCTGGTACCAGGGCGGCTGGTCGATGTTCGACTTCACCGACTCGGCCAACCCCAAGGAGATCGCCTGGCACGACCGCGGTCCGAACGACGCCGAGCGGCTCGTCGTCGGCGGCCCGTGGTCGACGTACTACTACAACGGGTACGTCTACTCCAACGAGATCCAGCGCGGGTTCGACGTGTTCGAGGTCGACGACAAGCGGATCGAGGGCGCCGAGCGGGTCCGGTTCGACGAGCTGAACCCGCAGAGCCAGCCGCGCTACCGCGAGTAGGACTCCCACCCTCGCGGTCCTGAGGCGTCGGCCGCCGTCGCACCTCCCTGCGGCGGCGGCCGACGTGTGCCCGACGGTCGTGAACGGCGCGTTGCACCCCGCTCGCGCAAGGTGACGATTCGATTGCGGACTTGCCGTGCGGCCCCCGACCGCCGATAGGTTGACCCGCATGGCTGACACACCCATGGTGGCCATGCAGGGGGTCCAGAAGCACTTCGGCTCCCTGCACGTGCTGCAGGACATCGAGCTCGACGTCGCGCGTGGCGAGGTCGTCGTCGTGATCGGGCCCTCGGGCTCGGGCAAATCGACGCTGTGCCGCACGATCAACCGGCTCGAGACCATCGACGAGGGCGAGATCCGGGTCGACGGCGAACCGCTGCCCGCCGAGGGCAAGGCACTCGCCCGGCTGCGCGCCGACGTCGGCATGGTGTTCCAGTCCTTCAACCTCTTCGCGCACAAGACGGTCCTCGAGAACGTGACACTCGGACCGATCAAGGTGCGCGGCCAGTCCAAGGCCGACGCCGAGGCCCGCGCGATGGAGCTGCTGCGCCGCGTCGGGGTGGACTCCCAGGCACAGAAGCTGCCGGCCCAGCTGTCCGGCGGCCAGCAGCAGCGCGTCGCGATCGCGCGGTCCCTGGCGATGGAACCGAAGGTCATGCTCTTCGACGAGCCCACGTCGGCGCTCGACCCGGAGATGATCAAGGAGGTCCTCGACACCATGATCGACCTCGCGAAGGGCGGCATGACGATGATCGTCGTGACCCACGAGATGGGCTTCGCCCGTACCGCCGCCGACCGGGTCGTCTTCATGGCCGACGGCCGCATCGTCGAGCAGAACACGCCGCACGAGTTCTTCAGCGCGCCGCAGTCGGACCGCGCCAAGGACTTCCTGGGCAAGATCCTCAACCACTGACCACCTGCACGAACCCGACCAACCGAGATCGAGGGGAAGTTCCCATGAAGGTGCGCACCATCAAGCTCGCCGCCGTCGCGGCGGCGGTCGTCCTGGCCGCGTCGGCCTGCGGCAACGCCGGTGAGGACGACGGCACGGCGCCGTCCGGCAACGAGTACGAGGTCGTCGACAGCCCGGACTTCGAGGCGGGCAGCCGCATGGCCGAGCTCGCCGAGGACGGCAAGGTCACCATCGGCGTGAAGTTCGACCAGCCCGGCGTCGGCTTCAAGGCCGCGGGCTCCGACACGCCCACCGGCATCGACCCCGAGCTCGGCAGGATCATCGCCGGCCAGCTCGGCATCGAGCCCGAGAACATCGACTGGGTCGAGACGATCTCCGACAACCGTGAGCCCTTCCTCGAGAACGGCACGGTCGACTTCGTCATCGCGTCGTACTCGATCACCGACGAACGTCGACAGGTCGTCGGGCAGGCCGGCCCGTACTACGTCACCGGCCAGAGCCTGCTCGTCGCCAAGGACGACGACTCGATCAACGGCCCGGACGACCTGGAGGGCAAGAAGGTCTGCTCGGTCACCGGCTCCACGTCGATCAAGACGGTCGAGGAGGAGTACGGCGCGACCCCGGCCGGCTTCGACACGTACTCCGAGTGCGTCGACCAGCTGAAGAACGGCTCCGTCGACGCCGTCACCACCGACGGCGCGATCCTGCTCGGCTACGCCGCCGAGGCGCCCGACGAGCTCAAGGTCGTCGGTGAGCCGTTCTCCGAGGAGCGCTACGGCGTCGGCTACAGCAAGGACTCCCCCGAGCTGTGCCAGTTCCTCAACGACACGATCGAGAAGGCCTACGACGACGGCGACTTCGAGAAGGCCTTCGACGCGACGCTCGGCAAGTCCGGCAACGACGTCCCGTCCAAGCCGACGCTCGACGCCTGCGCCTGATCCAATGCGGCGGTCGCCGGGTCCTCGACGGGCCCGGCGACCGGCGCGACCACCCCTGCTACCCGTCCCGGAGGTGACGTGGACGCGTTCAGCGAGAACTTCGACCTGATCCTCGACGGCTTCTACAAGACCATCCAGCTCACGGCCGTCTCCGCCGCGATCGCCTTCGTGATCGGCACCCTGGTGGCGATCGCGCGCGTCTCCCCGGTGGGGGTCCTGCGCGGGGTGGGCGCCACCTACGTGACGGTCTTCCGCAACACCCCGCTGCTCGTCCTCATCCTCATCACGTACTACGGCCTGCCCGAGATCGGCATCAACTTCGGCTTCTTCATCATGGTCACGATGGCGATGGGCCTGTACACGGCCTCGTTCGTGGCCGAGGCCCTGCGGTCCGGCATCAACGGGATCGCCGTCGGCCAGGCCGAGGCCGCCCGGTCGATCGGCATGCCGTTCGGCATGACCATGACGCAGGTCGTGCTGCCGCAGTCGTTCCGCCTGGTCGTCCCACCGCTCGCGAGCGTGCTCATCGCCCTCACCAAGAACACCTCCCTGGCCGCGGTGTTCGGCATCGCCGAGGCCACGTTCCGCATGCGCGGCCTCACGAACGACTACACGTCCGAGCGCTGGGTCATCTTCCTCGGCATCGCCCTCGGCTACGTCATCATCGTCGAGCTGATCTCGTTCGGGGCCTCGCGCTTCGAGAAGCGGTGGGCGGTCGCATGAGCAGCGTCCTGTTCGACGTCCCCGGACCGCGCGCCGCGCGCCGACACCGCGTCATCGGTGCCGTGACGGTGCTCGGCATCGTGGCGGTCCTCGCCCTCGTCGTCTGGAAGCTCGCCACCGAGGACCAGCTCACCGCCGCCAAGTGGGAGCCGTTCGTCACGCCGCGGCTGGTCGACCTGCTGCTCCAGGGCCTGCTCGACACCCTGCGGGTGGCCGCGATCGCCATCGCCGGCGCCGTCGTGTTCGGCGTGCTGTTCGGGGTCGCGAAACTCAGCGACCACCGCCTCGTGCGGTGGCCGGCGTGGGTCGTCGTCGAGTTCTTCCGTGCCGTGCCCCTGCTGCTGCTCATCATCTTCGTCTGGACGCTGCAGGGGAACCCGTCGGGCGCCATCCTGCCGCTCGTGATCGGGCTCGTCCTCTACAACGGCTCGGTCCTCGCGGAGGTGTTCCGTGCGGGCATCAACGCGGTGCCGAAGGGTCAGGCCGAGGCCGCCCTGGCCGTCGGCATGCGCAAGACCCAGGTGACCCGGATCATCCTGCTGCCGCAGGCGGTGAAGATCATGCTGCCGTCGATCGTCAGCCAGTGCATCGTCGCGCTGAAGGACACCAGCCTCGGCTACGCGATCCTGGCCCCCGGCCTCACGGTCGCCGGCCGCGACATCTTCCGCACCTTCGACAACCGCCTCGCCACCGCGCTGGTGCTCGCGGCCGTCTACATCGTGCTGAACATGCTGCTGAGCAGCCTCGGCCGCTGGATCCAGCGGCGCATCACCGGTGACGAGCGCAGGCCCACCCTGGCGGAGGCGAACCCGGCCTGAGCGAGCCCGTCAGCGCTTCTTGGGGGTGACCCAGAGGTGGATGGTGCCCTCGACGGTGACGGTGCCGTCCTCGAGCGCGGCCCTCACGCGGACCGGGACGTCGGGTCCGTCGGCCCAGTCCTCCGCCGAGGACTCGGCGGTGCAGACCAGGTCGCCGGCCGACTTCGCCAGGTACTGGACCTCCATGCCCTTGGGCAGCCAGCGGGAGTCGGCCGGGCAGGTCGCCTCGGCGAGCAGGCCCATGGCCGCCTCGAGCCCGTTGCAGGCGGCGATGGCGTGCACGGTGCCGATGTGGTTCTGCACGCTGCGGCGCTTCGGGATCGTGACCTGGGCGAAGTGGGGCCTCATCTCGCGCACCGAGAGGTGGATCGAGGCGAAGTAGGGTGCCTTCTGGCTGAAGAACAGCGAGAACAGCCGCTTGCCCTGGGGCAGGGCGGACATCGTGCGGTACACGTCGAGGGTGCTGGGCATGGCCGCGAGTCTAGGACGGTGACAGCGTCACTGTCCGCGTCGCCACCCCGAGTGTGGCGAACCGCTCAGTAGGGTGGCCGGGTGAGCCTGTCGATGACGTCGTACGCGATCCTCGGGCTGCTCGCCTTCGACGACGCCTCCGAGACGACGGGGCTCACGGGCTACGAGCTCAAGCAACGCGCCGACCGCACGCTGCGCTTCTACTGGACCGCCCCCGCGATGAGCCAGATCTACACCCAGCTCGACACGCTGCTGGAGCGCGGCCTGGTGCGGGCCGTCGAGCAGACCGAGGGGCGCCGGACCACCCGCCGCTTCCTCATCAGCGCCGAGGGGCGCGCGCAGGTCGAGCGCTGGTTGTCGGCCCCGGTGGACGACCCCTTCCCCGTGCTGAAGCACCCCGTGGCGCTGCGTCTGCTCATGGGCCACCTGACGTCGGCCGAGCACGTGCGCGAGATGCTCGACGACTACCTCGAGCGCCTCGCCGCGCAACGGGCGGAGCTGGAGGCCGTGCGCACCTTCCTCGGGGAGGACGAGGAGGTGCGCTACGCCGCACGCGTGGCCGACTGGGGCCTGTCGTACTACGACAGCGAGCGCGAGATCGTCGAGCGGATCCGCAGCGACGTCGAGGAGCGCGGGTGACCCGCGCCCCTCGACGTGGCGCTCAGGTGGAGACGAGCGGCTCCACGGGGTACTCGCCGTCGACGGCCTCGAGCTCCTCGCGCACGACGTCGAAGGCGACCTGCGGCGAGTAGCCCTTGCGGGCGAGCATGCCGGTGAGCCGGCGGATGCGCGTGGTGTCGTCGAGGCCGCGCATCGACCGCAGCTTCTTCTGCACCAGGCGGTGGGCGGCCTGACGCTCGGCGTCGGGATCGACGTCGGCGAGCACCTCACGGGCGATCTCGTCGTCGATGCCCTTGCGACGCAGCTCCAGCGCCAGCACCTTCGTGGCCAGCCCCTTGCTCCGCGAGCGCGACTCCACCCACGACCGCGCGAAGCTCGCGTCGTCGACGAGCCCGACCTCCTCGAACCGGTCGAGGAGACGGGTGGCGACGTCGTCGGGCACGTGCTTGCGGGCCAGCGCCTCGGCGAGCTCGGCGCGGCTGCGCGGTGAGTCCGTCAGCTTGTTGAGCAGGATCGTCCGCGCCACCGACTCGACGTCGGCATCCGGGTCGTGCACGCGGTCGCGCGGTGCGTCGCCCTGCGGCGGCTCCTGTCCGCGGACCATGCTCAGAACTCCGTGGCGGGCAGGTCGACGTCGTCGTCGGCCTCCTCGTCGAGGGTGGCGCCGACCCCGAGGTGCTCCTTGACCCGCTTCTCGAGCTCCTCGGCGAGGTCGGGGTTGTCCTTGAGGAACTGGCGGGCGTTCTCCTTGCCCTGGCCCAGCTGGTCGCCCTCGTACGTGTACCAGGCGCCGGCCTTGCGGACCATGCCCGTCTCCACGCCGACGTCGATCAGGCTGCCCTCGCGGCTGATGCCCTGGCCGTACATGATGTCGAACTCGGCCTGCTTGAACGGCGGCGCGAGCTTGTTCTTGACCACCTTGACCCGGGTGCGGTTGCCGACCATGTCGGTGCCGTCCTTGAGGGTCTCGATGCGACGGACGTCGAGGCGGACCGAGGCGTAGAACTTCAGGGCCTTGCCGCCCGTGGTGGTCTCGGGCGAGCCGAACATGACGCCGATCTTCTCGCGCAGCTGGTTGATGAAGATGGCCGTGGTGCCCGAGCCGTTGATGGCGCCGGTCATCTTGCGCAGCGCCTGGCTCATGAGCCGGGCCTGCAGACCCACGTGGCTGTCGCCCATCTCGCCGTCGATCTCGGCGCGGGGCACGAGCGCGGCCACGGAGTCGATGACGATGATGTCGAGCGCACCGGAGCGGATCAGCATGTCGGCGATCTCGAGCGCCTGCTCGCCGGAGTCGGGCTGGGAGACCAGCAGCGCGTCGGTGTCGACACCGAGCTTGCGTGCGTAGTCGGGGTCGAGCGCGTGCTCGGCGTCGATGAACGCGGCGACGCCGCCGGCCTTCTGCGCGTTGGCCACCGCGTGCAGGGCGACGGTCGTCTTGCCCGAGGACTCCGGGCCGTAGATCTCGACGATGCGACCGCGCGGCAGACCGCCGATGCCGAGGGCGATGTCGAGGGCGGTGGCGCCGGTGGGGATGACGCTGACCGGCACCCGGCCCCGCTCGCCGAGGCGCATGACGGCGCCCTTGCCGTAGTTGCGGTCGATCTGGGCGATCGCGTTGTCGATCGCCTTCTCGCGCTGGTCGGTGTCGACGGCGGTGACGGGGGCGAGGGGTGACTTGGGAGGCATGCGCTGGGTCCGTTCTGCTCGGTGGGTGGCCGGTCGTCTTCGACGCTAGGGGCCGCCTCAGACATCTGGGACCTCGTCGATCCCGCCTGTGGACAGCGACCCCGTCGCGCCAACCGTGGTCCCCACGCTAGTGCGAACACCTGTTCGACGACCGGCGACACGCCGACTCAGACCGTGCTGCTCCCGTCGTCGGTCCCCGCGGCGCCGCCCGCCCCCTGCCCGGTCGGGTCCTGGCCCGCCGGGTCCTGCCCGGTCGGCCCCTGCGGCATCGTGCCGTCCGGCAGCGCCGGCGGCTGCCCGCCCAGCTGCCCGGAGGTGGGCCCGGAGGTCGCCGCGGGGGCCAGGGCGCGGCCGGTCAGGAAGCCGCCGCCGAAGAGGGAGGCGGCGAGGACGACGCCCGCCGTGGCCACCGCGACCCTGCGACGCTGCGGGCGGTCCCGCGGCTCGTCGGGGACGGCCTCGTCGTGCTCGAGGCCGTCGACCCGGGCGGTGTCGATCCGGGCGGTGTCGGGCGCTGCGGTCTCGCTGGTGATGCTCATCGTGGCTCCTTCGTCGGACCGCTCGGTCCGTCGGGATCCACGTTCACGCCGGGGCCTCTCAGAGCGCCGTGCCACACCTGTGGGGAGCCGGTGAGGGCCGGTCAGCGCTCGCTGGGCGGCAGCTCCAGGCGCGCGTGCACGGCCCGCCAGACCGTCTTGGGGTCGACCCCCGCCTCGAGGGCCTCGGCGGCCGTGCGGCCTCCCAGGTCGGCCATCGTCTGCGAGGCCGCCCAGGACTCGGCGTACGTCGCGCCGAGGTGGTGCGTCATCCGCTCCCAGAACTCGCTGTGCCTCATCGCGGTCAGCATGCCACGCACCGTGTGGAGGGCGTACGCGTGGCTCAGCCGAGGGCGACGATCGCGGCGAGGAGGCCACGGTCGAGGGCACGGTCGGCGTGGATCACCCGGTTCGGCCCGTCGGGCCAGGGCTCGACGTGCACGAGCTCGAGCCCGGCCTCCTCGCTCACGCGTCCGGAGGCCGGGTTGGTCGACAGCGAGCGCGCGACGACCGGCCAGTCCGGCTGCGTGCGGCGCGCCGCACCCACCCCGACGCTGGCGACCCACGTGCCCAGGCCGTGGCCCCAGACCGAGGGCGTCAGGCGGAACCCGAGGTTCCACCAGCCGTCGCGGGGCATCGCTCCCCCGACGCCGACGAGCTCGTCGCGCAGCAGCACGGCCCACTGGCCGAGGCCGGCGTCGCGCCAGTCCGCGACGGCCCGCTCGACGATCTCCTCGCTCTGCTCGCGCCGGGTGAGCACGCCGCTGGGCAGGTGCACCCAGGTCGCCGGGTCGGAGAAGATCGCGTGCACCGCGGCGACGTCGTCGCTCGCGAGCGGACGCAGCCCCCAGTCGGACGGGTTCACGGGAGCGCCGGGCGCCTCAGGCGGCCGACGCCTCGACCTCGCCCGGGGCGATCGACGAGACGCTCGCGAGGTCGGTGGCCTCCTCGATGGCCAGCAGGGTGCTGACGTCGAGCAGGACCTTGCTGAGCGGGACGTCGAGGGCGGCCGCGAGGGCCGCGAGCAGCTCCGAGCTCGGCTCCTTCTGGCCGCGCTCGACCTCGGAGATGTAGCCGAGGGAGACCCGGGCACGGGCGGAGACGTCGCGGAGCGTGAGTCCTTGGGCGACGCGGCGGGCACGGAGCACCTCACCGACCAGCTGCCTCATGGCGGTCATGGTCCACCTCCGTCCTGCCTGTCGTCCCGACGGTGCGGGAGTCCTACGCCTCGGTCAACGCCGCGACGGTCGTGCTGATTCCCCCAGCCTAGCGACCAGGTGGGACAGCGCCGCCTCGACGGTCAGGCGGCGGACGGTCGCGCGGTCGCCGTCCAGGGTCAGCGCCTCCGACTCGGCGTCGTGGAACGGTCGGACGAAGCCGAGGAACACCGTGCCCGCCGGGTGGCCGTCGCTCGGTCCGGGCCCGGCCACGCCCGTCGTCGAGACGCCCCAGTCGGCCTCGAGCATCCGCTGCACGCCCTGGGCCATCTCGACGGCCGTGCGCGGGTCGACCGGGCCCCGCTGGGCGAGCAGGTCGGGGTCGACCTCGAGGACCTCCTGCTTGACCCGTGTGGCGTAGGCGACGACTCCCCCGACCACGACGTCCGACGCGCCGGGCACGTCGACGAGCGTCGCGCAGAGCAGTCCGCCGGTGAGCGACTCGGCGGTCGCGACGGTCTCGCTGCGCACGCGCAGGAGGCGCACCGCCTCCACGGCGAGCGGGTGGGGGCTCATGCCGCGGTCTTCGCGTCCCGTCTCAGGGCGACGGCCTCGCGGACGTACTGGACGGCCGTCACGAGCGTGACCGCGATCGCGGCCGCCATGAGGACGTGCGTGATCCAGCGCAGGACGTCGCTGGCGGTGTTGTCCCACAGCTCGAACGGCAGCACGTAGCCGCCGATGGCGAGCGCCTGCAGCGTCGTCTTGATGCGCCCGCCCTGGCTGGCGGGCATGACGCCGTACTTCTTCACGACGAAGCGCATGAGGGTGATGCCCCACTCGCGCACCAGGAGCACGATCGTGACCCACCACCAGAGCACGCCGATGATCGACAGGCCGACGAACGCCATGCCCGTGAGCGCCTTGTCGGCGATCGGGTCGGCGAGCTTGCCGAAGTTCGTGACGAGGTTCCGGCTGCGCGCCAGGTCGCCGTCGATGCGGTCGGTGATCATCAGCAGCGCGAACGCGACCCACGCCCACACGCGGGTGGACACGTCCTGGCCGTCCTGGAAGAGCAGCAGGTACCCGAAGACCGGGACGCCGAGGATCCGCAGGACCGTCAGGGCGTTCGCGATGTTGAGGTTGCTGGGGGTGTGCTCACGGCTGGCGTCGGCCGGCTCCATGGGTGCCTCTCGCTCGCGGGGCTGACGTTTCAGTATGACCCATGGCGTCGACGGTCCAGCTCGGCCTGCGCCTCCTCGGCGGTCACGGTGGTGCCCAGACCGAGCGGAGCGGTGTAGATCTGCTGCCCGTCGGGGCTGACGACCTTGACCCGTGGGTCGAGCAGGCCGTCGCGCGGCTCCACCCGGACGTCGGCCATCTCGCTCCACAGCAGCCCGACCCAGCCGTCGCCGTCGCGCATCCGCACTCCGTGCGCGTCGGCGACGAACAGCGGCGTGCCCGCGTCGCGCACGCCCTGCAGCACGGCCACCGACAGCACCAGCAGCACCCCGGCCGGCGCCCACAGCACCACGTCGTCGCGCTGCCACGCCAGGACTCCGAAGCCGACCGCCACCACGAGGGCGGACAGGCCCACGAGGACGTAGAGACCGATGCGCCGACGGATCTCGAACGGCTCGGCCTCGCGCTCCGTGCGCACGTCCCGGGCGTCCACGGACCTCATCCCGCGCTGATCGAGGCGAGCACGTCCTCGAGGTCGTCGGGCTTGACCAGCACGTCGCGTGCCTTGGAGCCCTCGCTGGGACCGACCACGCCGCGACTCTCCATGATGTCCATGAGCCGACCGGCCTTGGCGAAGCCGACGCGCAGCTTGCGCTGCAGCATCGACGTCGACCCGAACTGGGTGGTGACCACGAGCTCCACGGCCTGCAGGACGAGGTCGAGGTCGTCGCCGATGTCGTCGTCGAGGTCGCGCGCGGCCTGCTGCGGCGCCGTGACGTCGTCGCGGTAGCTGGGCTGCAGCTGCTCCTTGCAGTGCTTGACCACCTCGGCGATCTCCGCCTCGGTGATCCAGGCGCCCTGCATGCGCATCGCCTTGTTGGCCCCCATCGGCAGGAAGAGGCCGTCGCCCTGGCCGACGAGCTTCTCGGCGCCGGGCTGGTCGAGGATGACGCGGCTGTCGGCGAGCGAGGAGGTCGCGAACGCGAGGCGGCTCGGCACGTTGGCCTTGATGAGGCCGGTGACGACGTCGACGCTCGGGCGCTGCGTGGCGAGCACGAGGTGGATGCCGGCGGCGCGCGCCAGCTGGGTGATGCGGACGACGGAGTCCTCGACGTCGCGCGGGGCGACCATCATGAGGTCGGCGAGCTCGTCGACGACGACGAGCAGGTACGGGTACGGCGTGAGGACCCGCTCGCTGCCCGGGGGCGCCTGCACCGAGCCCGACCGGACCGCCTTGTTGAAGTCGTCGACGTGCCGGAAGCCGAAGTTGGCGAGGTCGTCGTAGCGCATGTCCATCTCGCGCACGACCCACTGCAGCGCCTCGGCGGCCTTCTTGGGGTTGGTGATGATCGGCGTGATGAGGTGCGGGATGCCCTCGTAGGCCGTCAGCTCGACCCGCTTGGGGTCGACCATGATCATGCGCACCTCGTCGGGCGTCGAGCGCATGAGCAGCGAGGCGATCATCGAGTTCACGAAGCTCGACTTGCCCGAGCCGGTGGCGCCGGCGACGAGCAGGTGCGGCATCTTCGCCAGGTTGGCCACCACGAAGCCACCCTCGACGTCCTTGCCGAGGCCGATCACCATCGGGTGGTGGTCGCCGCGCGCCTTCGCGGAGCGCAGGACGTCGCCGAGGGAGACCATCTCCTTGTCGACGTTCGGGATCTCGACGCCGATCGCCGACTTGCCGGGGATCGGGCTGAGGATGCGCACCTCGTTGGAGGCGACGGCGTAGGAGATGTTCTTGCTGAGCGCGGTGACCTTCTCGACCTTGACCGCGGGGCCCAGCTCGACCTCGTAGCGCGTGACGGTCGGGCCGCGCGTGTAGCCGGTGACCTGGGCGTCGATCTGGAACTGCTCGAGCACCTCGGTGAGCCGCTCGACGACCTCGTCGGACGCCGCCGAGCGGGCCTTGTGCGGGCTGCCCTCACGCAGGACCGTCGAGTCGGGCAGCGCGTAGACGACGTCGCCGGAGAGCGCGAGCTGCTCGGCGCGGGCCGGCAGCGGCTCCATCGGCGGCAGCTGCACGCCGGTGGTGTCCTCGGCGTCGGCGGCCTCGGCCTGGGCGGACTCGACAGCGGCGGCCCCGGCCTCCTCCTTCTCGGCCTTGCGGCGACGGCGCGCCGAGACCTGGCGGTCCTCGTCGGGTCCGTCGACGAGCGGGTTCTCGTACGGCTCGTCCACCACCGTGCGGGGGTGGCGCTTGCGCTCGGTGGGCTCCGGCTCGGGCTCGCCGGTGCGGCCGACGGCGCGGTCCCGCAGCTCCTGGAGGCGCGTGGGGACGGCGTGCAGGGGCGTGGCCGTGACGACCAGCAGCCCGAAGAGCACGACGAGCACCAGGATCGGCGCGACGGCGAACGGCGAGCGCAGCAGGTCGACCGGGATCGCGGAGAACAGGAAGCCGACCGCTCCCCCGGCGTCGCGCACCGCGGACATGTCGTCGGGTCGCGGGACGCCGTGGGCGAGGTGCACCAGGCCGAGGACGCCGCCACAGATCGCCGACCAGCCGATGACCTGGCGGCCGACCGGACCGTTGCGGTCGGGGTGGCGCAGCGTGCGCCAGGCGATGACGCCGAGCACGATCGGCACGGCCCACGCGAGGAGGCCGACCGAGCCGGTGGCGGCGGCGCGCACGCCGTCGGCCACGGGTCCGGGCACCTGCCACCACACGGACGCGGCCACGACGATCGCGAGCGCCACGATGCCGAACCCGACACCGTCGCGGCGCTGCTCGGGCTCGAGCTCAGCGGCCGAGTGGCCGATGCTGCGGGCCACCGCACCGACGGCGCCGGCGAGGCCGAGCCAGACGGCCACGAGCGCACGCCCGATGCCGCCGACGACGACGCCGACGGGCCCGGGGCCGCTGCGGGCGGCAGGCTTGCGCGCCGCGGGCTTGCGCTTCGCGGTGCTGCGGGAGGCAGGCTTCTTGCGGGCCTGGCTGCCGGACGGCCGCTTGCGCGGCGGGGAGGACGTTCGGGTCGCCATGGCGCGAGCCTAAACCAGAAGTCGAGGGTCGGGGTGGACCCACGCCGTCGGTCCGGGCGGGGATCCCGGGCGTGTCGGGATGTCCACGTCCCTGCGGCTGCGTCGGCCCGGCTCCCCTCGTCCTGCGGCTGCGTTGGTTCGGCGTGGTCTCGTCCTGCGGCTGCGCTTCCTCGCCTTGTCGTGGGCGTGGTCTCCGTAGGGGCCTCGACCGGGGAGCTGGGTGCCCGCCGGCTTTGGTTCTCGGGCCTGCGGGGGGTCCGGGGTGACGCAAGGTTCTGCGTTCGTGTGCGGTCGACGCACGATTCTTCCTTTGCACGCTCGGGGGCGAAGGATGCTGCATTCGTGTCGGGATCCGGTCACGAATGCAGCATCGTTCGGGCGATCGCGCGCGAACGCAGAACCTTGCGTCCCCCGGCCCACACCCACCCAGCGGTAGGAGAGACACCTCGAACCGGAGCGATCAGGTGCTTCACCGACGTCCGGGGACGGGGTTCGGTGACACACCCACCGCCGACGGGGGCTCCGGGGCAGGGATTCTCCCTTCTCGTGGACCGTGCCACGAGAAGGGAGAAGCCTTGCGCACGCAAAGGAAGAATCGTGCGTCACCCCCACAACCGGACCGGACCCCGAGATCCCGGCCCGGACGCGCACCCGGATCCCCGGTCGAGGCCCCTACGTGACCCACCTCCACGGAAGGCCGAGGCAGCGCAGCCGCAGGACGAGGAGCTCAGAGCGTCGCCGCGCCCACCCCGAGGGCCTGGTGGAAGCGGGCGACGACGAGGTCGACGACGCGGCGGTCGGGCAGGCCGCCGTCGAGGACGGGAGCGGTCACGAGGTCCGCACCGCAGTGACGGAGCATGTCTGCGTCGCGGCCCGGGGTGAGGACGTAGGACGCGACGACCACGCGCCGACCGTAGGCGCGCGCGATGTCGACGGCGTCGGTGAGCTGGGTGTCCTTGCCGCCGAGGGAGCCGATGTGCACCGGACCGCCCCAGACGGCGCTCACCAGACGCGCGGTGCGCGAGTAGCCGGCGATGGCGTCGTCGTCGTCGGAGCCGGACACGCCGAGCACGATCGTGTCGTCCTTGCGAGCGCCGGCCTCGATCATCCGCTGCACGCACAGCTCGGCCAGCGTCCAGTCAGGGCCCAGCGGCCGCGCGACGACGAGGTCGGGGTCGTGCCGCGACGCGATGGCGAGCGCCGCGGTCACGTCGGTGCCGCCGGTCAGGCACAGCGGGACGGCGACACGCACGGGCGGTGCGACCTCGTCGAGGCGCATCAGCTCGACGGGCACGTCGCGCACCTCGACGGACGGCGCGTCACGGCGCACCGCGTTGACCAACGACTGCAGAGCCGCACGCTCGGCCGGGTCGGGCTTCGCCGACGAGCAGGCCAGCAGCGCCTCGTCGGATGGACGTCCCACCACGAGCCTCCCGCTCCCCCAGGACGGCCGATCCGCGGCCGGCGGCGTCGTGCGCAACGCCGTCCGCCGGCCGCGACCGGTGTCCCACCACGGTTCGGCCCCGCGCCGAACTCTGACCCTGACGTTACGGAGCGTGTGTTTCGCGGCCGACGCCCTCAGGTTTCGAGCCGGTAACGCTTCGAGAAGAGTGTCCGGTTCTCGCTCAGGCCTCGAGGACGATCGGGATGATCATCGGCCGACGGCGCAGCCTGCGGCCCGCGAACGAGCCGAGCACGCGCCGGACGACCTGCTGCAGCTGCTTCGTGTCGTGCGTGCCGTCGCGCAACGACTGCTCCACCGCGTCGGCGATCCGTGGGATGACCTCGTCGAAGACGGAGTCGTCCTCGGCCAGGCCGCGGGCGTGCACCTCCGGGCCGCTGACGATCTTGCCGGTGGTGGAGTCGACGACCACGACGACGGAGATGAAGCCCTCGTCGCGCAGGATCCGGCGGTCCTTGAGCTCGGAGTCGGTGATCTCGCCGACCGAGGAGCCGTCGACGTAGACGTAGCCGCACTCGACGGCGCCGACGATGGACGCGTGGCCGTCGACGAGGTCGACGACGTAGCCGTCCTCGGCCAGCAGCACGTTCGGGACGCCGGTCTGGCGGGCGAGGGCGCCGTTCGCGTGCAGGTGGCGGATCTCGCCGTGAACCGGGAGCACGTTGGTCGGCTTGACGATGTTGTAGCAGTAGAGGAGCTCGCCGGCCGACGCGTGGCCGGACACGTGCACGAGCGCGTTGCCCTTGTGCACGACGCGGGCGCCGATCTTGGTGAGGCCGTCGATGACGCGGTACACCGCGTTCTCGTTGCCCGGGATGAGCGACGACGCGAGGAGCACGGTGTCGCCCGGCTCGAGGCTCACCTGCGGGTGACTGCGGTTGGCGATGCGCGAGAGCGCGGCCATCGGCTCACCCTGCGAGCCGGTGGACATGAGCACCATCTTCTCCGGCGGGGCCGCGTCGATCTTGTCGACGACGACGCCGTCGGGCACGTGCAGGTAGCCGAGGTCGCGGGCGATCTGCATGTTGCGGACCATGGAGCGGCCCACGTACGCGACCTTGCGACCGTGCTTCGCGGCTGCGTCGAGCACCTGCTGCACGCGGTGCACGTGCGAGGCGAAGGACGCGACGATGATCCGCTGCGTGCTGGAGGCGAAGACCGCGTCGATGGCCGGGGTGATGTTGCGCTCGGCGACGGTGAAGCCCGGGACGTCGGCGTTGGTGGAGTCGGTGAGGAACAGGTCGACGCCCGCCTCGCCGAGCCGCGCGAACGCGCGCAGGTCGGTGATGCGCCCGTCGAGCGGGAGCTGGTCCATCTTGAAGTCGCCCGTCACCAGGGCCACCCCGGCGGGCGTCTTGACGGCCACCGCGAGCGCGTCGGGGATGGAGTGGTTGACCGCGACGAACTCGAGCTCGAACGGCCCGAGGTGCAGCGTCTCGTTCTCGGCGACGACGTGCTGCGGGACGTCGCGCAGGCGGTGCTCGCGCAGCTTCGGCTCCACGAGCGCCAGGGTCAGCTTGGAGCCGACCACGGGGATGTTCCCGCGCTCGCGCAGCAGGTAGGGCACGCCGCCGATGTGGTCCTCGTGGCCGTGGGTGAGCACGACGGCGACGACGTCGTCGAGGCGGTCACGGATGGGGCCGAAGTCGGGGAGGATGAGGTCGACGCCGGGGTGGTGCTCCTCGGGGAACAGCACGCCGCAGTCGACGACGAGCAGCTTGCCGCCGAACTCGAAGACGGTCATGTTGCGACCGATCTCTCCGAGCCCGCCGAGCGGGATGACGCGCAGGGTGTCGGGGGCGAGCCGCGGCGGGGTGCCGAGCTCGGTGTGCATGTGGCTCACAGGGAGCTCCGTTCAGTCGAGCAGCCCGGCGTCCACGAGGGCGTCGCGGACGATCGCGACCTCCTCCTCGGTGGCGTCGAGCAGCGGTGCACGCACGGTGCGGTGGTCGAGGACGCCGACCAGCTGCAGGGCAGCCTTCGCGGCGATGACGCCTTGCGTCACGGTCATGATCGCGCGGACGAGCGGGATCATGCGGTCGTTGATGCGCCTCGCCTCGGCGAGGTCACCCGCGTCGAGCGCGGCGAGCATGTCGGCCCAGGGCTGCGCCGTGACGTTGCCGCAGGTGCTGACGACTCCGCTGGCGCCGTAGGCCATCCAGCCCAGCGTCAGCGCGTCGTCGCCGGAGTAGACGCGGATGCCGGTCTCGCGCATGAGGTGGGCGCCGCGCTCGAGGTCGCCGACGGCGTCCTTGACCGCCACGACCAGAGGGCTGGTGCGCAGCTCGGCGTAGGTGGCCTCGAGGATGGTGGTACCCGAGCGTCCCGGGTGGTCGTAGAACATGACGGGCACGTCGCCCCCGGCGGCCGCGACCGCGTGGACGTGGCCGACGATGCCGGCCTGCGGTGGCTTGCTGTAGTAGGGCGTGACGACGAGGAGGCCGTGCGCGCCGACCTTCGCGGCGCTCTGCGCGAGCTCGACGCTGTGCCGCGTGTCGTTCGTGCCCACCCCCGCCACGACGGTCGCGCGGTCGCCGACGGCCTCGAGCACGGCGGCCAGCAGGCGCGCGTCCTCCTCGCCGGTCGTCGTGGGCGACTCGCCCGTCGTGCCGCTGACGACGATGCCGTCGTTGCCGTGCTCGACGAGGTACGTCGCCAGCTTCTGCGCCGCGTCCAGGTCGAGCGCCCCGTCGGGGGTGAACGGCGTGACCATGGCGGTCAGGACGCGGCCGAAGGGCGCGGCCTCGCTGGCGAGCGGGGAGGTCATGGACCGAGGTTACCGTTGCACCGCCGCCTTCGGCCCAGCGCCCGGCCACCGCTACGGTCGCGTCCATGACCTCCTACGAGCTCGACCGGGCCATCGCCTCGACCCTGGGCGACGACGGACTGCGCCACCTCGTGCTCACCGCCGACTGGAACACGCCCAACGGCACCGCGAACGGTGGCTACGTCCTGGCGGTGCTGGCCCGCGCCGTGCTCGACCACGCGGGGAGCGCGGCGCCGAGCCACCCCGACCTGCTGACCGTGTCCGTCAGCTACTTCAAGCCGCCGACACCGGGCGAGGCGGCCGTGGACGTCACGACCCTGCGCGTGGGCCGCCGCGTGTCGGTGCACCGGGCCGCGCTCGTGCAGGGCGGGTCGACCGTGGCCCACGCGGTCGTCTCGCTGCACGACTGGGACGCCGCCGGTCCCGCCGAGCACCTCCCCCACGCCGCCCCCGACGTGACCGGCCCGGACGAGAGCACGGACCTCTCGACGTTCATCCCCGCCGGGATGGTGCCGATCGTCGACCGCTACGACGTGCGGGCGCCGCAGGTGCCGTCCTGGCTGCGCGGCGAGCCGAGCGGTCGCCCCGAAGCCACGGTCTGGGTACGGCCGCACGACGGCCGGCGCGTGGACGCGATCGCCGCGGCGGCGATCGTCGACGGCTACCCCCCGGTGACCGCGGAGATCGGTCACCTGGCGTCGGCCACGGTGCAGCTCACCGTGCACCTGCGTCGCCGTCCCGACAGCGCGTGGGCCCTCCTGCACGTCACGACACGCCACGTGCAGCACGGCTACCACGACGAGGACGTCGAGCTCTGGGACGAGCAGGGCCGGCTGGTCGCACAGAGCCGCCAGCTCGCCGTGCTGTCCTGAGCCCGACCTCGCTCAGGTACGCGGCTCGACCATGCCGTCGACGAGGCGACCGGCACCGATGACGAGCGCGGCCGTCACCAGCACCCCCACACCGGCGAGCAGGGCGGTGCCGACGTCGTCGACGACGAGCTGTGGGATGTCACGGTCGGGGACGAGCGCCGCGGCGGCACCGGCACCGACGAGACCGATCCAGTTGCCGGTCATCGCGGACCGGTGGTCGCGGATGCGGCCCTGACGGGCGCCGAGCACGCCCAGGGGCACGGTCACCAGCGTGACCACCGACAGCGCGTGCAGCGGGCTGAACGAGCCCGGCCTGATCTCCTGGATCCAGAACGACGAGGCCGCGACGAACATGATCGCCCCGACCCAGACGCGCCCGGCAAGCCGGTGCCCAGGGGTGCCCCGTGGTCCGAGGAACAGCTGCCAGAACCCCACGAGAAGGGCGACGAGCGCTGCGAAGGCGTGGACGGCGACGAGCGCGGTCATGCGTCCTCCTGGACGAGCACGGACAGCAGCGGGTCGGTGACGGCGAGCACCTCGGACGCGTCGAGGCCGGCCGCATCGAGCAGCGTGTCGAAGGCGCGCTCGAGCAGCGCTCCCCCTTGCGTCACCAGCGTCCGACCGTCGTCGGTGAGCCGCAGCGCGCGGCGGTTGCCGCTGCCCGGCGTGCGGTCCGGAGACAGCAGCCCGGCCTCGGCGAGCGCCTGCACCATCCGACTGGCCGCCGGGGCGCTCACGCCCATCGACGTGGCGAGCTCAGCCTGGGTCGGCGCGCCGAGGGCGTCGACGGTGACGAGGGTGAGGAACCGCGTGTAGGTGGTCCCGTGGAACTCGGACAGCAGGCGGTCGGCGGACTCGTCCAGTCGCGAGACGAGGGTGTGCAACCGATAGGCCGGCATCGCTGGGTCGTAGGCCACCCCACCATCATGAGGTGGTTAAGTTACCTGCGTCAAGATGGCCGGGCGTCGACGTACGTGACGATGTCGAACGGCACGCGCTCCGGCTCGGGACCGACGTGCTGCACGCGCCCGACCTCCTGCCACCGCTCCCAGTCGATGCGCGGGAAGGAGGTGTCGCCCTCGGGCGAGGCCGCCACGCGCGTGACGACGAGGACGTCGACCAGGTCGGCCTCGAGCGCGGCCGCGTAGACCTGCGCACCCCCGACCACGAACACCTCGTCGTCGAGCGCGTGCGCGCGCTGGAGCGCCGCCTCCAGCGACGCGGCGGTCTCGACGCCGTCGGCGGACCAGGCGGGGTCGCGCGTCACCACGATCGTCGTCCGACCCGGGAGAGGGCGGCCGATGGACTCGTACGTGGCCCGACCCATGACCATCGGGTGCCCGAGGGTCAGAGCCTTGAAGTGGGCGAGGTCCTCGGGCAGGCGCCAGGGCAGGGCACCGTCGACGCCGATGACCCGGTTCGCGCCCATCGCGACGACGAGCGTGACCGTCATACCGCGATCGGCGCCTTGATGCCGGGGTGCGGGTCGTAGCCGGTGATCTTGACCGAGTCGAGCGTGAAGTCGTCGATGCTGGTGACCGACGGGTCGAGCCACAGCTCGGGCAGCGGGCGGGGCTCGCGGGTGAGCTGCAGGCGCGCCTGGTCGAGGTGGTTGAGGTAGAGGTGGGCGTCGCCGAAGGTGTGCACGAAGTCGCCCACCCGCAGGCCCGCCACCTGGGCGACCATGTGCGTGAGCAGGGCGTAGGAGGCGATGTTGAACGGCACGCCGAGGAAGACGTCCGCGGAGCGTTGGTACAGCTGGCAGGAGAGGCGTGCCGGACCTCCGTCGTCGGCCGGCGCGACGTAGAACTGGAAGAACGCGTGGCACGGCGCGAGGGCCATGTCGGGCAGGTCGCCGACGTTCCACGCGCTGACGATGTGGCGACGCGAGTCGGGGTCGGCCTGCAGCGACGCGACGACCTGGGCGAGCTGGTCGACGCTCTCCCCCGACGGGGTCGGCCACGAGCGCCACTGGTGCCCGTAGACCGGGCCGAGCGAGCCGTCCTCGTCGGCCCACTCGTCCCAGATGGTGATGCCGTTCTCGCGCAGCCACCGGGTGTTCGTGTCGCCGGAGATGAACCAGAGCAGCTCACCGACCACGGACTTGACGTGGATCTTCTTGGTGGTCACGAGCGGGAAGCCGGCGGTGAGGTCGAAGCGCAGCTGGTGGCCGAACACGCTGAGGGTCCCGGTGCCGGTGCGGTCGCCCTTCTCGACCCCCTCGTCGAGGATGCGACGGACGAGGTCGAGGTAGGCCTGCATGCGTCGCAGGATACCCGTCGACGCCGACGGGACCTGTGCGAAACTCTGGGGCGTGCCCCTGCCCGAGTACGAGTCCTCCCCCGAGGAGGTGCGCCGCTTCGCCCTCCTGCAGGTGGGCCTGACCGGGGGCTTCATGCTGTTGATCTTCCTGGCGCTCGGGGGCACCGACGCCGACCTCCCACCGTGGTGGCTCGTGGGCGCGCTCCTCGCGTTGGTGGTGGTCGCCGGCGTCCTCTCCGAGCGGGTCTGGCTGCAGTCGACGCCGTTGGACCCGAGCACCGACCCCGAGGAGCTCGAGCGGCTGGCCGTCGGGGCGTACGCGGCCCAGACCGTCCGCAAGCTCATGCTCTGCGAGGGCGCGGTGCTGGTCTCGATCCTGGTCTCGTTCGTCGGCAGCTGGGGTGGCTGGCTCATCCTCATGGCCGGGGTCCCGGGGTTGGCGCTCCTCGCCTTCGAGACGTGGCCGAGCCTGCGCAACCTCACGACCACCGAGGCGATGCTCGAGGCCGACGGTGCCGAGACCCGCCTCGTCGAGGGCTTCCGGTCCGCATGAGCACCGCCGACGTCAGCGTCCGGCTCGCGTGGCCGGACGACGCCACCGCCGTGGCGGCCGTGCAGCGCGCCGCCTGGCTCGAGGCCTACGGGGTGGCACCCGAGCACGACCTGGCCCCCGCCTGGCACGCCCTGCTCACGGCGCCGCCCGACGCCCGCGCGCGCGTGCTGGTGGCGCTGGAGCAGGCCACCGTGCGCGGGGTCGCCTTCGTGCACCCCTGCCACGACCCCGACGCGGACCAGGTCGCCGACGGCGAGGTGGGCGAGCTGCTGGTCGACCCGACGCACCGCGGTGCGGGCCACGGGTCGCGGTTGCTCCAGGCCGCGATGGACACCTTGCGCGCCGACGGCTTCGTCCGTGCGCGGTGGTGGCTGCCCAGCACCGGCGACGCCCTGCGCGCGTTCGTGGTCGGCACGGGGTGGCAGGCCGACGGAGCCCACCGCGAGCTGGCCGACGAGTCCGGCGAGCGCTCCCTCAAGCAGGTCCGCCTCGTCACCTCTCTGGTCGAGGAGTGACGGCACAGGACCCTCTCCCGACGCTGTCGGCCCGACGCGCCGTGGTCAGGGACTCGCTCGGGGTGGGGCTGGCCACCGGCGCGTACGGGATCTCCTTCGGCGCTCTCGGCACCGCCTCCGGCCTCGACGTCCTCCAGACGTGCGCCCTGTCGCTGCTGGCCTTCACCGGCGCGTCCCAGTTCGCCTTCGTCGGGGTCGTGGCGGCAGGCGGCGCGCCCGTCGCCGGTGCGGCGACGTCGGTCCTGCTCGGCACCCGCAACCTCTTCTACGGCCTGAGCCTCGCGTCGCTGCTGCGCCTGCGCGGTGCACGTCGGCTGCTGCTCGCGCACCTGGTCATCGACGAGTCGACGGCGATGGCGCTGGCGCAGCGCGAGCCCACGCTGGCTCGTCTGGGGTTCTGGTGGACCGGCGGCGCGATCTACGTGCTGTGGAACCTCGCGACGTTCCTGGGTGCGCTCGCCGGCACCACCATCGGCGATCCTCGCGCCTACGGCCTCGACGCCGCCGTGGGCGCCGCGTTCCTCGGCCTGCTGTGGCCGCGCCTGACGAGCCCGCTCGCGCGGAGCGTGGCTCTCGTGGGGGCCGCCGTCGCCACGGGCCTGGTCCCGGTCTCCCCGGCCGGCGTGCCGATCATCGTCGGCGGCGCCGCGGCGGTCGGCGTCGGCCTGCTCCTGCGAGGGCGGCGGGCCGCATGAGCGCGACCTGGTCGGGCATCGTGCTGACCTGCGTGGGCTGCTACGCGCTCAAGCTCGCCGGCGTGTCGGTGCCCGAACGGGTGCTCGACCACCCGTGGACCAGACGGGCCGTCGACCTCATCCCGGTGGCCCTGCTGGGGGCGCTCGTCGCGGTCCAGGTGCTCGCCGACGGCCGCGCCGTCACGGTGGACGCGCGGCTCGTCGCGCTGGGCGTCGCCGGGGTGCTCCTCGTCCTGCGCGTCCCGTTCCTCCCGGTCGTGGCCGCTGCCGCCCTCACGGCGGCCCTCCTGCGCCTCGCCGGCTGGGGTTGAGCGCCCGCCGGCCGCGGGCGTCACGCCGTGCGGCGACCCAGCCCCTGGTCCGGACGCAGTCGCAGGAAGAGTCCCTCGGCCTCGGCGCACACGACCCCGTCGTGGCGCACCTCGCCGCGCACGAGGATCTTGCGGCCCTCCACCCGTTCCACCCGCGCGGAGACGTCGAGCTCGACGTCGATGGGCGTCAGGGCCCGGTAGTCGGTGCGCAGGTAGGCCGTCCGGGTGATGGCGTCGGCCTGCACCGACGCGAGGATCCCCAGCACCTCGTCGAACACGAGCGCGACCACACCGCCGTGCACGGCCATGCCGCCGCCCATGTGCCACCGACCGAAGGTCACCGTGCCCTCGACACGGTCGTGCGCACGGGTGTGCACCTGGATCACCGGCAGCATGGCGTGCCCGCGGACCGGGACCTGCTGGACGCGCCCGTTGACCTGCTCGAGCTCGGGCCCGGCGAGCGGGGCCAGGCGCTCGCGCCACGCGCGCACGTCGGCGGCCAGGGCGTCGACCCGTGCGCGGTCGAACCGCATCTCCGCGAGCGTGTCGTGGAGCGCGTGCAGCTCCGTGACCATGTCGCCCCAGGCCGCGGCGTCGGCGTCGGACAGGCCGGCGCTGAAGATCGACTCCCAGCTCATCGCGTCGTCAGGCCAGCCCGAGGACGGCGTCGAGTCCCACGGTCACGCCCGGGCGGTCGCCGACGTGGCGCAGCGCCGCCACCACGCCCGGCATGAAGGACTCGCGCGTGGACGAGTCGTGGCGCAGCGCGAGGACCTCGCCCTCGCCGCCGAGCAGCACCTCCTGAGACGCGACGAAGCCGCGGGCCCGGACCGAGTGCACCGTGATGCCCTCGACCTTCGCGCCGCGGGCGCCGTCGGGGTCGCTCGTCGTGGCGTCCGGGACGGGTGCCGATCCGGCCTCGGCGCGGGCCGCGGCGATCAGCTCGGCCGTGCGCACGGCGGTGCCGGAGGGCGCGTCGACCTTGTCGGGGTGGTGCATCTCGATGACCTCGACCGACTCGAAGAACGGTGCCGCCGTGGCGGCAAGGCGCATGAGCAGCACGGCGCCGATGGAGAAGTTCGGCACCACGAGGACAGAGACGTCGTCGTGACCCCTCACCGCGTCCTGCACGGCCCGCAGCCGCTCTCCGTCGAACCCGGACGTGCCCACCACGACGTGCAGCCCCTGCGCGACGCACCAGAGGACCTGCTCGAGCGCGACGTCGGGGGTCGTGAACACCAGCACCGTCTCGGCCCCGGCGTCGGTGACCGACTCGAGGGCGTCGCCGGCGTCGACCTGAGCGACGAGCTCGAGCCCCTCGGCGGCCTCGATCGCCGCCACGGAGGTCGATCCCATGCGCCCCTGGGCGCCCAGCACGGCAACTCGCGTCATGGTCCCGAGCCTAGTCAGGTGAGGTCGAGGTACATGACGTGCAGCCCCACGTACTGCCCGCCGGGACGCCGGAACGCTCCGGGGACGGTGCCGACGACCTCGAAGCCCAGCGAGCGCCACAGTGCGACCGCCCGCTGGTTGGTCTCGACGACCGCGTTGAACTGGATGCCCCGGAAGCCGGAGGCGCGGGCCCAGCGCACCAGCTCCTCCCCCAGGGCGCGACCGACCCCTCGACCGCCGTGCTCCGGCGCCACCATGAAGCTGCCCGTCGCGACGTGCGACCCGCGGCCCGGCCGGTTCGGCCCCATCTTCGCCGTGCCGAGCACGTCCGCCCCGTCGACCGCGACGACGGTGCGGTCGGGCGCGCCCGGCACCCACAGCGCCCTCGCCTCGTCGGCGTCGAGACCGGCGGGGTACGCGTAGGTCTCCCCGGCCTCGACGATCGGGGCCCAGAAGGCGAACACGGACGACCAGTCGTCGTCGCGGATCTCCCGGATCTCCACGGCGGACCTACGAGGCCAGCACGTCGCGCACCGCGGCGAGGCCCGCGTGCAGCTCCGCGAAGGAGGTGGTCAAGGGCGCCAGGCCGAGCCTGATCAGGTCGGGCTCGCGGAAGTCCGGCACCACCCCGCGCTGCACCAGCCTCGCGGTCGCCTCGCGAGCCCCCGGCACCCGGACGGTCACGTGGCTGCCCCTCCGGGCCGCCTCGCGCGGGGTGACGAGCTCGATCTCGACCCCGCCCGCCGCGACCTCGTCCAGCACGTCGACGGCGAACGACGTCAGCAGCTCGGACTTGGCGCGCACGGCGTCGACGCCCGCCTCGGCGACCATCGCGACGCCCTCGCGCACCGCGAGCAGGCCGGCGACGTTCGGCGTCCCCGACAGCAGGCGTCGGGCGTCGGGCGCGGGTCGGTACTCCTCGGCCATCGCGAAGAGGTCGTCCGCGGACCACCAGCCCGGCAGCGGCTGCTCGAGCACCGGCAGGTGCCGGGCGGCCGCGTGGAGGAACGCGGGCGCGCCGGGGCCGGCGTTGAGGTACTTGTAGGTGCACCCGACCGCCAGGTCGACGCCCGCGGCGTCGAGGGCGGTCGGCACGACACCGGCGGAGTGGCAGAGGTCCCAGACGACGACGGCGCCGACGGCGTGCACCTGGGCGGTGATGGCGGGCAGGTCGAGGAGCACGCCGGTGCGGTAGTCGACGTGGCTGAGCAGCACGACGGCCACCCGCTCGTCGAGCACCTCCGCCAGCGGCCCCGCGACGTCGCCGTCGGCGGAACGCTGCAGGCCGACGACCTCCAGCCCCCTCGCACGGGCCACCTGCTGGGCCAGGTAGCGATCGGTCGGGAAGTCGCCCGCGTCGACCACGAGCCGGGTCCGGACGGCGCCCCCCGCTCGCTGCGCCAGCGAGGCGCCCGCGTGCAGCGCCTTCGCGATCCCGATCGACGTCGAGTCACCGACCACCGTCTGGCCGGGCGCAGCGCCGACGAGCGCGCCGACCTCGTCGCCGACCTGCTGCGGGAGCTCGACCCAGCCCTCGGACCAGCCGCGGATCAGGCGGCCGCCCCACTCGTCGCGCACGAACGAGGCGAGCCGCTCGCGCGTGCGCAGCGGCAGCCGGCCGAGCGAGTTGCCGTCGAGGTAGGCCACGAGGTCGGGGTCGAGCACGAACTGCTGGCGGTAGCCGGCCAGGGGGTCGGCGGCGTCGAGGGCGACGGCGCGCTCACGGAAGTCGGTCATCGTGCGGATCGTCCCACACCGTCACCGGGTCCCGACGCGACGAGGCCCCCACCCGGAGGGGCAGGGGCCTCGTCGAAGGACCGCAGGGATCAGGCGTCGGCCGGGGCCTCGTCGGCGACGGGCGCCTCGTCGGCCTTGTCGACGACCGGGATCAGCGACAGCTTGCCGCGGTCGCCGAGCTCGGCGATCTCGACCTGGATCTTCTGGCCGACCGTCAGGACGTCGTCGACGCTATTGACGCGCTGGCCACCGTTGAGGTCGCGCAGCTTGCTGATGTGCAGCAGGCCGTCCTTGCCGGGCAGCAGCGACACGAACGCACCGAAGTCGACCGTCTTGACGACCGTGCCGAGGTAGCGCTCGCCGACCTCGGGCATCGTCGGGTTGGCGATCGCGTTGACCGCGTCGCGTGCGGCGTCGGCGGAGCCGCCCGCCTCACCGGCGATGTAGACCGTGCCGTCGTCCTGGATCGAGATCTTGGCGCCGGTGTCGTCCTGGATCTGGTTGATCATCTTGCCCTTGGGGCCGATGACCTCACCGATCTTGTCGACGGGCACCTTGACCGTGATGATCTTCGGCGCGAACTGGCTCATCTCGTCGGGCTCGGAGATGGCCTCGCCCATGACCTCGAGGATCGTCAGGCGCGCGCCCTTGGCCTGCGTCAGCGCGCCGGCCAGCACGTCGGCGGGGATGCCGTCGAGCTTGGTGTCGAGCTGCAGCGCCGTGATGAAGTCGGGCGTGCCGGCGACCTTGAAGTCCATGTCGCCGTAGGCGTCCTCCGCACCGAGGATGTCGGTGAGGGTGACGTACTGCGTCTGGCCGTCGACCTCACCGGAGATGAGGCCCATGGCGATGCCCGCGACCGGCGCGCGCAGCGGCACACCGGCGTTGAGCAGGCCGAGGGTCGACGCGCACACCGAGCCCATCGACGTCGAGCCGTTGGAGCTCAGCGCCTCCGAGACCTGGCGGATGGCGTACGGGAACTCCTCCTCCGTGGGCAGCACCGGGATCAGGGCGCGGCCCGCGAGGGCGCCGTGGCCGATCTCGCGACGCTTCGGCGAGCCGACGCGACCGGTCTCGCCGGTGGAGAACGGCGGGAAGTTGTAGTTGTGCATGTAGCGACGCGTGGTCTCCGGGCTCAGGGTGTCGAGCTTCTGGACCAGGTCGAGCATGTTCAGCGTGGTGACGCCCAGGATCTGGGTCTCGCCGCGCTGGAACAGGGCCGAGCCGTGGACGCGGGGCACCACGCCGACCTCGGCGGAGAGCTCGCGGATGTCCTCGAGCCCGCGGCCGTCGATGCGGACCTTGTCGCGCAGGACGCGCTGGCGCACGAGGCTCTTGGTGACGGCCCGCAGCGCGGCGCCGATCTCCTTCTCGCGACCCTCGAACTGCCCGCCGAGCTGGTCGAGGACGTCGGCCTTGATCTCGCTCTCGCGGTCCTCGCGGTCGGCCTTGGAGACGATCGTGAGGGCCTCGGACAGCGGGCCGGAGGCGGCAGCGGCGACCGCGTCGTAGACGTCGTCCTGGAAGTCGAGGAAGACGGGGAACTCCTGGACGGGCTTGGCAGCGGACTCGGCGAGCTGCTGCTGCGCCTCGCACAGCTGGCGGATGAACGCCTTCGCGGCCTCGAGACCGCCGGCGACGACCTCCTCCGTCGGCGCCTGGACGCCGGACTGGACGAGGTCCCAGGTGGACTCGGTGGACTCGGCCTCGACCATCATGATCGCGACGTCGGCGGTGCCATCGGGCTGGGGGGCGATGCGGCCGGCGACGACCATGTCGAAGACGGCCTCCTCGAGCTGGCTGTGCGTCGGGAACGCGACCCACTGGCCGTCGATCAGAGCGACGCGGGTGGCGCCGATCGGGCCGGAGAACGGCAGGCCCGAGATCTGGGTGGACGCGGACGCGGCGTTGATCGCGAGGACGTCGTAGGGGGTGTCGGGGTTGAGCGCCAGGACCGTGATGACGACCTGGACCTCGTTGCGCAGGCCCTTCTTGAAGGTCGGGCGCAGCGGGCGGTCGATGAGACGGCAGGTGAGGATCGCGTCCTCGCCCGGGCGGCCCTCGCGGCGGAAGAACGAGCCGGGGATGCGACCCGCGGCGTACATGCGCTCCTCGACGTCGACCGTCAGGGGGAAGAAGTCGAAGTGGTCCTTGGGCTGCTTGCCGGCCGTGGTGGCCGAGAGCAGCATCGTGTCGTCGTCGAGGAACGCCGAGACGGAGCCGGCGGCCTGTCGGGCGAGCTGACCGGTCTCGAAGCGGATCGTGCGGCTGCCGAAGCGACCGTTGTCGATGACGGTCTCGACGGAGTGGATGGTGTCGGACATGGGAGTCCCTTCTCGCGACCTGTGTCGCGTCGGGACGAGACCCGGACCCTGCCGTGATGATGGTCGGTCTTCGATCGAGGCCCGCGGCGCGGCGCTCCTGGCGCCGACCCGAGGGCCACTACCGAGGACCGGACCCGACGTGGCGGCTCTCGTCCGTGGATGTGTGCTTCTTCAGTTGTGGCGGGCCGGCGGGCCGGCCCTGACGCAGATCAGGCGGCCACCCGGGTGGGCGGCCGCCTGAGCGGTGTCAGCGGCGCAGGCCGAGACGCTCGATGAGCGAGCGGTAGCGCTCGATGTCCTTGGCCTGCAGGTAGTTCAGCAGCCGACGGCGCTGGCCGACGAGCAGCAGCAGGCCACGACGGCTGTGGTGGTCGTGCTTGTGCTCCTTCAGGTGGTCCGTCAGGTGCGCGATGCGCTGCGTCAGCAGCGCGACCTGGACCTCCGGGGACCCGGTGTCGCCCTCGCTGCGGGCGTACTGCTTGATGATCTCGTCGCGGGCGGTACCGGCGACGGTGGGGGCAGCGGTCTTCTTCGACATCCTTCTCCTCGAAGGTCGTTGCACGGCGCTCCCGGGCATGTCCACCGGGGCTCTGGTGATCCGTGGGCGTTCGTACGCCGTCGGCCAGGCTATCAGTGCCGACCCCGCCGCGACGAATCCGTGTGGCGCGCGTGCGACGATGCCGCGATGAGGCTGAGCCTGGAGGTCTTCCACGCCGACGTCGCGGTCCCGGTCGACTTCTACCAGCGCGTCCTCGGCTTCGAGCGTGTCCCGGGCGGCGCCCCCGACCACGTCGTGCTGGAACGCGGGTCGGTCCGCCTGGCGTGCTGCCACGACGCGCGCGCGACCACGACGCCGCGCAGGCCGCCGGACGGACCCGAGGTCGTGCTCCGCGTCGCGGACGTCGAGGCGGAGCACGACCGGGTCACGAAGGCCGGGTGGCCCGTGGACGAAGGACTGCGCAGCCGCCCCTGGGGGCACCGCGACTTCCGGGTGCTCGACCCCACCGGGCTGTACCTGCGCATCAGCGAGGAGTGAGCGGTGGCCCGTCGAGGGCGCGCCTGGCGTCGGCCACGTCGGCGTGCATCTGCTCGACCAGGGCGTCGACGCCCTCGTAGGCCACCATGCCGCGCAGGTGCTCCACGAGCTCGACGCGCACGTCTCGCCCGTAGAGGTCCAGGTCGTGGCCGTGGTCCATCACGTACGACTCGACGCGCCGTTCGGTCCCCGCGAAGGTCGGGTTGGTCCCGATGGAGACGGCGGCCGGGTAGGTGGTGCCGTCGGTGACGAGCCGTCCGGCGTAGACGCCGTCGGGCGGGACGCTGCACGCGGCGTCGACCGGCACGTTGGCGGTGGGGAAGCCGAGGTCGCGCCCGCGCTGGTCGCCCGGCGTGACGACGCCGTCGACCTCGTGCGGGCGGCCCAGCACCTGTGCGGCCTCGCGCAGTCGACCCTCGGCGACGAGGCCCCGGACGCGGGTGGACGACCAGACCTCACCCTCGCCTACGAGCGTGAGGGTCCCGGCGTCGCAGCCGTGCTCCGCACAGAGCGTGCGCAGCGTCTCGGTGGTGCCGGCGGCCTTGGACCCGAACGTGAAGTTCTCCCCGACCACGACCTGACGCGCTCCGAGCTCCTCGACCACGACGCGCTCGACGAACTCGCGAGGCGACCACGAGGCCATCTCGCGCGTGAAGTCGAGGACCCGGACGTGGTCGGCGCCACGGACGCCCGGGGCGGGCTCGCGCAGCAGCGCGACGCGCCGCTCGAGCGAGGTCAGCCGGGCGGGCACCCGTTCGGGCGCGAAGACGGCCACCGGGTGGGGGTCGAACGTGACGGCCACGACGGGGAGGTCGCCCGCGACCTCGCGGGTGCGGGCGAGCAGGGCCTGGTGGCCCCGGTGGACACCGTCGAACGTGCCGATCGTGACGGCGGTCCCCCCGGTGATGCGGGTGGTGCCGGCACCACCCCGGTCGGTCCACGTGGCCACGCCAGAACCATGCCACAGGGCGGATGAGAGTTCTCTCATCGCTCCCTCATCGTGACCACACCGCCGGTGCGGCACAGTGGCCCCATGACCCGCTCCCGGCTGATCGTCCCGCTCGTCACGGGCGTGGCGCTCGTGCTGCTCGGTGTCGTCGTGGCCCGGGTCGTCGCCCAGGAGGACTCCCCCGCCGTCGACTTCGCTCCCGTGACCGTCCCGACCTCGAGCGGAGCGCCACCCTCGCCCTCGCCGAGCCCCACGCCGTCGGCGGACGACGACGATGACGACGATGACGAGGACGACTTCGAGCGCGTCCCGCAGACCCCGCGTCCCATCGACGACGACGATGACGACCGGGACGACGACGACCCGTACGACGACCGGGACGAGCCGGACGACGATGACTGAGCCGCAGGACGGCGGCCCGTCCCCCCGATTCTCCGTCCGCCAACGCCTCACCGCCGCCGTCGCCCTCCTGACGGCGGCGGCGCTCGTGGCCGTCGGGGCCACGTTGTTCGTCATCGAGTCGCGACGGATCGACCGGACGATCGACGAGAGCCTCGGGCAGGAGGTCGGCGAGCTGCGCCGGCTCCAGGCCGAAGGGGTCGACCCCGAGACCGGGCGTCGCTTCGCCGACCCCGACCGGCTCGTCGACTTCTTCCTGTCGCGCAACGTGCCGGACACTGACGAGAACCTCTGGCACTTCCCCGTCAGCGGCACGCCCACCTTCGTCGGGGAGGGCCAGCGCGAGCTGCGGTCGTCGCCTCGCTTCCCCGCCCTGGTCGAACGGCTGTCGGCCCGCGGCGGCGTGGACGACCTGGAGGTCGGCGGACGCACCTACCGCGTCGCGGTGCAGCCGGTGACCCAGGGCAGCACGCGCGCGGAGTTCGTCGTCTCGCACGACGTCGACGGCTCGCGCGAGCAGCTCGACGAGCTGATGCTCACCTACGCCCTGCTCAGCGCGCTCTCGGTCGTGCTCATCTCGGCGATCGCGTCGTGGCTCGCGGGGCGCCTGCTGTCGCCCGTCCGGCGTCTGCGCGACACGGCCCGCGGGATCACCGAGGGCGACCTCGGCGCTCGCCTCGAGGTCACCGGCAACGACGACCTCACCGACCTCCAGCGGACGTTCAACGACATGCTCGACCGGCTGGAGGAGGCGTTCGCGAGCCAGCGCCGGCTCCTGGACGACGCCGCGCACGAGCTGCGCACCCCTCTCACGGTGCTGCAGGGGCACCTCGAGGTGCTCGACACCGCCGACCCGGACGACGTCGCCACGACCCGCGTGCTGCTGCTCGACGAGATCGACCGCATGACCCGGCTCGTCCACGACCTGCTGCTGCTGGCCAAGGCCGAGCGGCCCGACTTCGTGTGTCCCGAGCCGTCCGACGTCGAGGCACTGACCCTCGGCGTCCTGGAGCGTGCTCGCGGCCTGGCGGACCGCGCGTGGGTCCTCGACGCGGTGGCCCGCACCACGCTGGAGATCGACCCCCAGCGACTCACGCAGGCCCTCCTGCAGCTCGCCGACAACGCCGCCCGCCACACCGTCCCGGGCGACGAGATCGGCATCGGGTCACGGCTGCACGACGGCCACGTCGAGCTCTGGGTCCGCGACACCGGGACCGGCGTCGACGACGCCGTCCGTGGGACCCTCTTCGAACGGTTCGCCCAGGGCGAGGACGAGCGCGACGGCTTCGGCCTGGGGCTGTCGATCGTCAGCGTGATCGCGCAGGCCCACGAGGGTCGCGTCGTGCTCGACCCACCCGGGGCGGGTCCTTCGGCCGGGGCGACGTTCCGGCTCGTGGTGCCGGCAGGAGGAGCAGGGTGAACCGGATCCTGGTGGTCGAGGACGAGGACCGCATCGCCTCGTTCGTCGCGAAGGGCCTCAAGGCGGAGGGCTTCACGCCCACCGTCGTGTCGGATGGGATCACCGGGCTGGACTACGCGCTCACCGGCCCGTTCGACCTCATGGTGCTGGACATCGGCCTGCCGGGCATGGACGGGTTCACGATCCTGGAGCGGGTGCAGGCCGAGCGGCCCGAGCTGCCCGTCATCGTGCTCACCGCGCGGGACTCGGTCACCGACACGGTGCAGGCCCTCGAGGGCGGCGCCGCCGACTACATGAGCAAGCCCTTCCGCTTCGCCGAGCTGCTGGCCCGCGTCCGCCTGCGCCTGCGCTCCACCGCCCAGCCCGCCCCCGGCGACGAGCTGGTGGCCGGCGACGTCCGGCTCGACCTGCGCCGGCGCCGCGCCTACGTCGGCGAGCGCGAGGTCGAGCTGTCGGCGCGCGAGCTGTCGCTCGCGGAGGTGCTGATGGGCCACCGCGGCCAGGTCCTCTCCCGCGAGCAGCTGCTCTCCCACGTGTGGGGCTACGACTTCGACCCCGGCTCCAACGTCGTCGACGTGTACGTCGGCTACCTCCGCAAGAAGCTCGGAGCCGGGCTCGTCACCACCGTGCGCGGGTTGGGGTACCGGGTGGACTGAGGGCCTGCCGCTGCGCTGCCTGCGGTCGCGTCCGCGGCGGCCCTCGGAAGGGCCGCACCCGGATGAGCGGTAGGTGGCGCGCGCTACCCGGTGCGGTGGAGGTAGGCAGCGCGCAATGAGCACGTGCGTATCCGCGGCTCTCCTACCTCTGGGGGTCCGAGTAGCGCGCGCCTCCTACCTCAACGATCGATTCCGCGCGTCACCTACCGCTGGGCGAGCGTCAGCGCTTGAGGGTGAACCCCGACAGCCGGGCGGACGGCAGGGCGCCGATCATCGGCTCGAGGGCGAGGGCGATCTCGCGGGGGGTGGGGCGCGCCGAGGGGTCGGGGTCGAGGCACTGGCCGATGAGCTCGGCGGCACCCCGGTGGACGAACGCGGGCAGGGGCTTCGGCGCGTCGTGCAGCTGCGACCAGCGGGGGTCGCGGTCGAAGGCGCGGAAGCCGGCGGCGGCGCGGAACAGGGTGGCGCCGAGGCCCCAGACGTCGGCCGCCGGGCCGACGGTGCCGCGCTCCCCCGGCAGGCACTGCTCGGGCGCCATGTACTCGTCGCTGCCGACGGCGTGGTCGAGCGCCTCGGCCTCCTCGACGTCGAGCGCGACGGACAGGTCGATCAGCTGGGCAGGGGCGCCCATGATGATGTTGCTCGGCTTGACGTCGAGGTGCACGACACCCTCGCCGTGCAGGTAGTGCAGGACCGAGGCGAGCTCGAGGGCCAGCGGCAGGAGCTGGTGCTCCGGCACCGCGCCGTGCTTCGAGACGAGCCGCGAGAGGTTGGGCCCGTCGACGTGCTCGAGGACGAAGTACGGACGCTCGGCCTCGTCGTCGTAGGAGAACACCCTCGTGATGCCCGGGTGTGCGAGGCGGGCGAGGAGACCGACCTCGCGGTCGAAGCCGGCCCGCGCGGCCGCGTCGTCGAGCCGGCCCGGTCGCAGCACCTTGACGACCACGGGGGCGTGCAGGCGGTCGTCGAACGCGAGCCACGCCTCGTAGACGGTGCCGCCGCCGAGGTCCTTGACGGCCGTGAGGCCGGGGGCGATCTCGTCGCCCCCGGCCAGGCCCCAGCGGTCGTCGCTCATCGATCGCTGGTGTCGTTCGTCGGAGCGGTGTTCCTGGTCGGCGCCGACGGTGCCGTGTTCTTCGTCGGCGCGGATGGTGCCGTGTTCTTCGTGGGTGCGGTGTTCTTCGTGGGTGCGGTGTTCACCGTGTTCTTCGTCGGTGCAGTGTTGACCGTCTTGGCCGTGTTCTTGGTAGGCGCGGTGTTGCGCGTCAGGGTGGTGACGAGGTCGTCGTCGTCCGCGCGGTCGTCGTCGTCATCGGCGGCGGGCACGGTCCAGGACGCGGTGGTGTCCTCGCGCTTGAGCGCCGGGTCGCGGTCGACGTCGTCGGCGGTGGCGCTGGAGAGCGCGAAGCCGGCGGTGCCGAGGGCGAGCGTGGCGCCGACGGCGGCGATGGCGGTGCGGGTGCTGGTCTTCATGTCGGGCTCCTTCGTGAGGTCCGGTCGTGTGGACGACCCTCACTCTGGGGACGCGCCGTGAGGCCTTCGTGAGACGTCCGTGAGAGGACTCTCATGCTCAGAGCAGCGGGCGCAGCGGCGACAGCAGCAGCTCGCA
>CAZREF010000020.1:0-49604 GCA_964599245.1 uncultured Aeromicrobium sp.
ACGCCGTAGGGCTCCTCGACGCTCAGGGCGTGCTCACGGCACTCGGTGATGACCGGGCAGTCCTGGCAGATGATCTTCGCGGCCTCCTCGCGACGCTCCTTGGGAGCGCCACGCTCGGCCTCGGGCGAGAAGAACTGGGCCGGGTCCGCGTCGACACAGCTCCCGTCGAACTGCCACTCGTAGACCTCCTGGAGCGGCATGGGCAGTCGCGTGGTGCTGGCCATGGGATCGTGCCCCCTCTCGACGACTCCGGTAGCTCCGGTCTTCGCCGTGGCGGGCCCGGGGCGAGGAAGTCCCTCACCCGGAGCACAACGTCTCCTCAACGTACGCACGCCCGGCGACAGGATCAACCGACCCGGTGCCCCCTCGGGTGAACATCTCGTGTCACGCCGCGGGGCCTGCCCTCGTCAGTCCAGCGCGACCGCGTCGGGGCCGTCCGCGTCGGCGCCCGTGGCCTCCACGGAGACCCAGTGCGCCGGGGAGAAGTACCGCGTCATCCCGTCGACGCGGACACGCAGCACGCCGGACGGGAGGATCTCGACGCTGTCGGCGCGGAAGGACCCCAGGTTCGCGGGGAAGACTCGGATCGTCACACGTCAGCGTCGCACGGTCCGGCCACCGTGGCACGCGGGCGACGGCGTACCGTCTCGTGCTCCTCGATCCCGACGAGGCTCACCACGCACTTCACCACGGCACCGCCTTCCCGAAGCGGTCGAGGTACTGCAGGCCGGGCACCCCTCGCTGCGCCTCGACGACGTCGACCAGCGGCGGGATGCTCTCGCCCACCTCGAGCGCGGCGGACGGGCCACCGAGCCCGGTGCGGACCCATCCCGGCGCCATGAGCAGGAGCGCCCGGCGACCGTCGGCGTGGCGCGCCGCGTGGCTGCGCATCATCTGGTTGAGCGCCGCCTTCGTGGCGCGGTAGACCTCGAAGCCTCCGGTCGTGTTGCCGGCGACGCTGCCCTGGCCGGACGACATGACGGCGATCGTCCCGTCCCCCGCCACGAGGTCCTCCAGCCCCTCGACGGTCCGCATCACGCCCAGCACGTTGGTCCGCATCATGCGGTCGAAGGCGTCGGTGTCGATGTCCGCGCCGACGGCGTCCTGCGCGGCCAGGGAGATGCCGGCGACGACGAACAGCACGTCGAGCTGCCGCCCCGCCAAGCGGTCGCGCAGCGCCGCGACCTGGTCCGCCCGGTCGACGTCGAGACGTTCCACCTCCACGACGTCCGGGCGCCGTGCCGCGAGCTCGCGCAGCGCGGACGGGCCGTCGCGTCGCTCCGTCCCCACGACGTGCGCGCCGCGGCGCACGTACTCCTCGACGATCGCGAGCCCCAGGCCACGCGTCGCCCCCACCACCAGCACCTCCAGCGGTCGCCGTTCTGCTGCCTTCACCTCGGTCATGGTCCTCTCACCTCCGACGACGAGACGTTTGCTCATCGCTCGTTGAGTCAATCTACGCCTTCGCTCAACACATGTAGAGTGAGTGCATGCCAGATCACGTCCCGACGCGCGCCGAGCGCCGCGAGGCCACGGCCGCGCGCATCCTCGAGGCAGCCCAGCACGAGTTCGGTGCGCACGGCGACGGCGCCACCGTCCGGGCGATCGCGCGCCGCGCCGGGGTGGACCCCTCGCTCGTGCTGCAGCACTACGGGAGCAAGAAGGCCCTGTTCGCCCTCGCCGTGCGTCCGGTGGACGAGCTGGAGGACGGCGAGGTCGCACCCCACCTCGCCGACGTCCTGGACGCCCGGCTCCGCGACCTGCCCCCGCACACGCGGGCCCTCCTGCGGTCCATGCTCACCTCCCCGGAGGCCGGGGCGGTCATGCGCGACTACCTGCACGGACGCGCGCAGGTCCTGGCCGCCGCCATGGACGACGACCACGCCGAGACCCGGGCGGCGCTCGTCGTCGCCGGCATCATGGGCGTCACCCTCGCGCGGCACTTCCTCGACCTGCCGGGTCTCGCCGATGCCGACGAGCAGGTCGTCGGCGAGCTCGTGGAGGCGTGGGTCGCGCCCCGACCCTGAAGCTCACGGCCGCCAGTCCCGGCGCCGCACCTTGCCGGTGTCGGGCCGCAGGGGCCCGTCGACCCGCTGCCAGGAGCGGGGGCGCTTCTCCGGGTCCAGACGACCCCGCACCCACGCGTCGAGGACAGCCGGGTCGACATCGGTCTCGACCACGGCGTGGACCGCCTCCCCGAGGTCGTCATGGGGCCCCGGCACGACGACGCACGCCCGCACGCCCGGGTGCTCCTCGACCACGGCCTCGACGTCCGCGGGGTGGATGGAGACGCCGCCGCTGGTGATGACGTCGTCCATCCGGTCCTCCACCCAGAGGTAGCCGTCGGCGTCGAGGTGGCCGAGGTCGCCGAGCGTGTGCCAGCCGTCGCGGACGTCGGCCTCGGCGCCGACGTAGGAGTAGGTGGGGTGGTCGCGCCGCATGAGCACCTCGCCGGTCTCCCCCGGCGCGCAGTCGCTGCCGTCGGGACCGACCACCCGGAACCGCGTCCCGCCGCAGCCGCGCCCCACGGAGCCGGGCCGCTCGAGCCACTCCCGGCCGGTGATCACGGCGACGCCCTGCGACTCGGTGCCCGCGTAGACCTCCACCACCCTCTCGGGGCCGAGCCAGTCGATCCACGCCCGCTTGAGCCAGGCCGGGCAGCGGGCACCCAGGTGGAGGACCTGCTCCAGCGACGACACGTCGGCCCGGTCCAGACGGTCGAGCCCGAGACGATGGATGCGGTGCATCATCGTCGGCACCAGCACCGACCACGTCACGCGGTGCAACGCGACCATCCCGAGCCAGTGCTCGGGGTCGAAGCGCGGCATCAGGACGAGCGCGTGGCCCGTCATGAGCCCGCGCATCGCGTAGACGAACGGTGCGGCATGGAAGAGCGGACCGGCGACCAGCTGCGTCGCGCGACGCGGCACGAAGGCGGCGACCGGGGCGTCGAGGTCGACCGTCGAGGGCGCGGCCGCCCGGACCAGCTTCGGCCGACCCGTGCTGCCGCTCGACGTCGGCGCCTTCCAGGAGGACGCGACGGCGTCGGGCAGCGGGCGAGGGTCGCCGGTGACGTCGCCGAGGGGGCCGTCGACCACGAGGGCCGGCCGTGCCAGGTCGAGCACGGCCCGACGCTCGGCGGCACCGAGCCACGGCGAGAGCGGCTGCGGGGTCGCGCCCAGCTTCCACGCGGCCACGCACGCCCGCACCACGTCGACGCCGTTCGGCAGCGCCACCGTCACGAGGTCGTCGTGGCCGACCCTGCCCGCCCACGACCGGGCGAGCCGGTTGGTGTCCTCCTCGAGACGGCGCCGCGTCCAGACGTCGTCGCCGTCCCGCACGGCGAGCGCGGTGGGCTCGTCCTCGGCCAGGATCGCGAACGCGCGGCCGATCGGCACCGCGCTCATCGTGCGTGCGCGGCGTAGACCTCGACGTGGGCCGCGGCCGCGGCGTCCCAGGCGTACGACCGCGCCAGGGCCCGACCCGCCGTCGGGTCCGTCGGCGCTCCCAGCGCCCGCTCGACCGCCCGCGCGATGCCGGCCGGGTCGGCGGCGTAGGAGACGGTGGGACCGAAGACCTCGCGCAGCACCGGAAGGTCGCGCGCCACGACCGGCACACCCGCGGCGAGCGCCTCGAGCGCGGCCAGGCCGAAGCCCTCCTTCGTCGAGACGAACCCCATGACGCGGGCGGTCGCCACGAGCGAGGGCAGCTCCTCGTCGTCGACCACCCCGAGCAGGGTCGGCTCGACGCCGAGCTCCGCGGCCCGGCGGTCGAAGTCGGCGCGGTAGTCGCGGTAGTCGAAGAGGGTCTCCCCGCCGGCGAGGACCAGGCGCAGGTCGGGCCGCCGAGCGCGCACCTGCGCGTAGGCCTCGAGCAGGTCGAGGGTGCCCTTGCGGGGCTCGATGCCGCCGACCGCGAGCACGTAGTCGCCCAACCGGTCGCGCCACTCCTCCCGCGCCGCCGATCCGTCCGGCCCGGCGGCGCGCTCGAACCGTGCTGCATCGACCCCGTTGGGGATCACGGTCGCTGCGACCCCGTACCGCTCCTGCACCTCGTCCGCGACGGCCACCGAGACGCACACGTGCCCGGTCGGCTCGACGACCGCGCGGTCGTGGCAGGCCACCAGCTCCGGCGTCGTGAAGGTGTCGAGGTGGTGGATCGTCCGCAGGCACCGCAGTCCCGCGGCCAGTGCCGCGTTCGCGCTGATGCAGTCCTGGGCGTGCACGACGTCGTAGGAGGCTTCGCCGGAGGCCTCGCGCAACGCCTCGCCGAGCGTTCGGATCGAGCGCAGGATGCGCGCGCCGACGGGCTCGTCGGCGACATCGGGGAACGGCACGGGACGCAGCCCGACCGCAGGGTCGACGGCGCGGAAGAAGGTCCGGTCGCCGCCTCGCGCGAGCGTCCAGACGTCGACGTCGGCTCCCCGTCGCGCGAGCGCCTCCGCGAGGGCCAGCGTGTGCACGACCCCACCGCGGGGCTTCGTCGAGTAGGTGAGCAGGGCGACCCTCATGGCGCTGCCCCGTCCGCATCGCCCGCCACCGCGACGCTGTAGACGTCGGTCCTGCGCTCCTCGAGGTGGTGGAGCACGCGGCGTGACCTGCCGACCTCGTACGCGACGTCCACGTCGGCGACGGCCATGCCGCCCTTCGACCACGTCCGGGCGAGCACGTCGCCGCCCGGTCCGACGACCTTGGCCTGCCCGAGGAAGCGGAGCCCACCGAGGACACCCGTCTGGTTGGACGAGACCCAGACGACCTGGTTCTCGGCCGCCCGCGCGCTGTCGTAGAGGTCGAACAGCCGGGACTGCCTGTCCTGGGGCAGGCGTGACGCACGGTCGGTGGTGCTGGCGGGCCACGCCGAGAGGCACGCGACGACCTCCGCGCCGTCGAGGGCCAGCGCGCGGGCCGACTCCGGGAAGGTCTTGTCGTAGTCGATGAGCATGCCGATCCGCCCGAGCGGGGTGTCGAAGGCCCCGAAGCGGTCGCCTGGTGCGTAGACGAGCGACTCCCCCAGCGGCTGGTGCACCTTGCGGTGCCGCCCGAGGACGCCGTCGCCGGTCAGGCACACCGCCGCGTTGTGCAGCAGCTTCGCACCGGCGGCACCTCCAGCAGGGCCACCAGCGAGCCCACCAGCCAGCTCCGTGTACCCGAGGCACACGACCATGTCGCCCGCCATCGCCGCTACCTCGCCGAGGATCGCGTCGTCCTGCCCGACCGCCGGCGGGAGCGACTCCGCTCGCGGGTCCCGCAGGTTCCCGAGGTAGCCGCCGAGCGTGGCGTCGGGCAGCACGAGCAGATCCACACCGTCGGCGCGTGCGGCGTCGACGATCGTGCGCACCTTCGCCACCGCGCGCTCGAGCTCGCGGCCGAAGTGCGCGGCGACCGCGCCGATGCGCATCAGGCGCCCGCGGCCACCGAGCGCTGCGCGCCCACGACGCACCGCGCGACGTGCTCGGCGTCCGCCGCGACGCCGAGGAAGCGCCCGGACCCCCACGTGTGCATCCACGGGAGGCCGACGAAGTAGAGGCCCGGCACCGCCGTGACACCGCGCGTGTGGGTGGGCCGCCCGGTGCCGTCGAACACGCCCACGCGCAGCCAGCGGTAGTCCGGCCGGTAGCCGATCGCCCACACGATGGAGGTGATGCCCTCGGCGCCGAGGTCGAGGCCGGTCGGGTCCGCCGGTGGCGCCCACGGCGGGACGTAGTCGGGCTCGGGCGGCGCGTCGATGCCCTCGCGCTCGATGTAGCGGTCGATGTCGCGCCGGATCGACAGGTACACCGCGTCGGCGGCGTCGAGCGAGCGGCTGAGGGTCGGCGCGAAGGTGAGCGACGTGCCCTGGGCGTCGACGAGCTTGCCGTAGAGCCGCATGCCGTCGAGCGCGAAGGCCCGCAGGTCGATGTCGCGGCCGCCGTCGCGTCCCGTCACGTAGTGGTTGGTCTTCTCCCGCGCCGCCAGACCACCGGGGTACTGCGCGACGGCGGTGTCGTACAGGCCCATGTCGGCCAGCCAGGTCATGCAGTCGCGGCCACGGTGGAAGCGCGCCACGCGTGGGGCGTCGCCGAGCGCCAGGTGCACCTGACGACCCTCGAGGTGCAGGTCCTCGGCGATCTGGGCACCCGACTGGCCGGTGCCGACCACCAGCACGCCGCCGTCGGGCAGCTGCGCGGCGTTGCGGTACTGCTGGGAGTGCAGCTGGGTGACCGCCGGGTCGACGGCCCGGGCGTACGCCGGCTCGATCGGGCGGTGGTACCCGCCGGTCGCGACGACGACGTGGTCGGCCTCGAGCGTCTCGGCACCAGCCGACGACTCGAGGTCCAGGACGAAGCCACCGCCCTCGCGCTCGCGCAGCTCGACGACGCGGGTGTGGCTGCGGACCGGCGGGTCGAAGGAGCGGACGTAGCCGCCGAGCCAGGCCACGACCTCGTCGCGCGTCATGAACCCGTCGGGGTCCGGCCCCTCGTATGCGTGGCCGGGGAGCCGGCAGTGCCAGTTGGGCGTGACGAGGGTGAAGTTGTCCCAGCGGCTGTCGGCCCACTCGTGGGCGGGCGTGACGGCCTCGAGCAGCACGTGCTCGACGCCGAGGTCCGTCAGGTGGTGGCTGACCGACAGGCCGGCCTGGCCGGCGCCGACGATCGCGACGGGGATGCTCATGCGTCCTCCTGGGGCAGGGGCGGGTGCATCCGCAGGACCTCGACGAGCTGGTCGCGCGGGTGGGCGGCGGCGGACCGCGCGATCTGCTCCTGCGTCGCCATCGACGACGAGCAGGCGAATCCGTAGCGGGCGCGCACGCGCTCGCTGGCGATGTCGAGGGCCGTGATCGACCGCTCGACGAACTCGGCGACGGTGTAGCGCCGGCCCGGCTCGAGGTGGTCGTGGACCACCAGCGACGGGGAGTAGCAGTCCTCGACCCGGCCGTCCGGCCACCGCACGGTGAAGGTCATCTCAGGCATGTGCCGGCTCCCGGTAGGTGTCGGGCCGCCGGTCGCGCAGGTGGAACATCGCCCGGCGCGCCGTCTCGAGCTCCTCCCGGACGTCGAGCTCGGCGATGGCGACGCCGGCGTCCACACCGGTGCTGGCCCGTACGTCGCCGCCCGGTCCGACGACCTTCGCGTGGCTGACGAAGCGCAGCGAGCCGAAGGTGCCCACCTGGTTGGCGGCCACCCAGACGACCTGGTTCTCCAGGGCCCGGGCGCTGTCGAAGATGTTGAAGCGCTGCGTCCAGCGGTCCCCCGCGAGGTCGTCGGCGGTGGCGGTCCGCGAGGCCGGCCACGCGGAGATGCAGGCGACCACCTCGGCACCGTCGAGGGCCAGCGCGCGGGCGGCCTCCGGGAACGCCTTGTCGTAGCAGATCAGCGCGCCGAGCCTGCCGACCGGCGTGTCGAACGCGGAGAAGGTGTCTCCCGGCTCGTAGAAGAGGCCCTCGCCCAAGGGCTGGTGGACCTTGCGGTGCACCCCGAGCACGCCGTCGCCGCTCACCACCGCGGCGCTGTTGTAGCGGGTCGTCCCGTCGGACTCGCAGAAGCCGACCACGAGGGTCATGTCGCGCGCGATCCGCGCGACGCGGCGCAGCTCGGGCCCGTCGACGTCCATCACCGGCGGCAGCGACTCCGGCTGCTCGTCGTGGCTGCCGTCCCGGCCGGCGCCGAGCACCGAGAGGTAGCCCCCGAGGCAGGCCTCCGGCAGGGCCAGGAGGCTCACCCCCTGCGGGCGCACGTCGTCGGCGATGCGGCCGATGCGGGCGAGGTTCTGCTCGACGTCACGGCCGAAGTTCTCCGACACCGCGGCGACCCTGGTGGTGGTCATGAGGCTGCTCCCATCCCGGTGACCGGGCCGCTGACGGCCTCGGTCACGACTCCGTCGGGCCAGCGCAGCCCGACGCCGACGCCCTCGACCGTCTCGCCGCAGACCTGCGACGTGACGAACGCGGGCAGCTCCCCGACGTCGGCGCCGCGGCGGCCGGTGGTGACCATCGCGAAGCCCGGGAAGCAGGTGAACCAGTCACCGACGGAGGCGTCCGTCGGCAGCGGCACGTGCTCGACGTCGAGCACCGCACGGATCCCGCTGGCCTCGGCCAGCATGCCCGTGGTGCCGACGAGGCCGCTCATGCTGACGTCCTTCGCGGCCGTCGGTCGCAGGTCGGCGACGACGCGACCCAGCGCGCGCAGCTCCTCGCCCGTGCGGTGGGACGAGGAGTCCCACTGCGAGCCGGTGTACCCCTGGCGCCACCCGCCGCCGAGGTCGGCCGTGAGGCGGATCCGCTGCCCCGGGGAGGCGCCGCCACCCGGTACCGGCGACGCGGTGTGGCCGAGCGCGGTGACGCTGAGCGCCGGCGCGACCCCCAACTGCGTGTGTCCACCGAGCACCGGGACGCCCCACGCCTCGGCGGCCGAGCGCAGGCCGGTGAGGATGCGTCGCGCGAACGAGGCGTCGCGGGCGCCGACGGCGTCGAGGATGCCGACGGGTGAGGCTCCCATGGCGGTGAGGTCGTTGAGGTTCACGAGGACGGAGCACCAGCCGGCCCACTCCGGGTCGCGCTCGACCATGGTCGGGACGATCGCGTCGCAGGCCGCGACGAGGTCCGAGCCGGGCACCGGCGCGCCGTCGTCGCCGCGGAAGCCGAGCGGGGCTCCGAGCCCCGCCAGCAGGCCGCCGAGCGGCGCCTTGGTGGCCGCGGCGAGCCGCTGCACGCGGGCGATGGGCCACTCGACCGCGACATGGGGTCGGCCGAGCAGGTCGACCTCGCCGGTCGTCGTCCACCCGAGCCGCGTGAACAGCCGGTGGTGCTGCGCCTGCACCACGGCGTCGAAGCGCAGTGCGCCGACCGACTCCGCCCAGGCGCACGCGGCGCGCACGAGGGCGACGCCGACGCCTGCGGCACCACCGCCTGCAGCACCGCGCCCGGCAGCACCACGGACGTCTGGCCGGACGGCCAGGCGGCTGCCGCGCCACCAGCCCAGGTCGCGCGACTCCGTCGACGGGTGCGGCGCCGGGTGGAGCCGCACGCCGCCGAGCACCTGGCCGTCGGGCGTGCGCGCCACCAGCACGACCGTGCGCGGGTCGTCGTCGGCACGGTCGTGGTCGTGGGCCGCGAAGAGTCCCTGCTCCTGGACGAACACCTCCCGACGCAGTCGCCGATGCGCCTCGACGTCCTGCCCGTCGGCCCGGACGACGATGAACGCGGCGGGCGAGACGGACCCCGGGACGCGGCGGGCCCCGGTGAGGATGCCGTGGTCGAGCTCGACGGTCATGTCAGGCTCCCTCGCAGCCCAGCGCCGAGCACGCGCCGCACGCCGCACAGCCGGCGGCCTGGTCGGCGCCCGCCATGCCGGCGAGCCGCAGCGCCGTGGCGACCTGGCGGGTCACGCGTCCGACCGCGAGCGGCTCGGGGGCCGGGACGTGGTCGACGTCGGTCGCGAGCGTGCCGGCGAGCGGCCGGAACGGGACGACGAACGGGTAGACGCCCATGTCGATGAGCTCGCGCGCTCCCTCCACGAGCTCGTCGGGGTCCTCCCCGAGACCGACGAGCAGGTAGGTCGAGACCTGGTTGTGCCCGAAGACGCGCACCGCCTCGCGCCAGGCCGCGCGGTACTCGTCGAGGGACACCGTCGACTTCCCCGGCATCCAGCGACGGCGCACGTCGTCGTCGAGCGACTCGACGTGGATGCCGATGGAGCGGGCCCCCGCGTCGTACAGCTCGGTGATCGAGGCGAGGTCGCCGGGCGGCTCGATCTGCACCTGGATCGGCAGGTCGGGCAGCACCTCCCGCACGGCGCGCACGCACCGGGCGAGGTGGGTGGCGCCGCGGTCGCGTCCCCGCGACGTGCCCGTCGTCATCACCATCTGGGTGACGCCGTCGAGCTCGACCGCCGCCTCGGCCACCTCGGCGACCTGCTGCGGGGACTTCACGGCGATCGTCGAGCCCTGCTCCAGCGACTGCTCGATGGCGCAGAACCGGCACCGCTCGGACTCGTCGTAGCGGGCGCAGGTCTGCACGACGGTCGTGGCCAGCACGTTCGCCGCGTGCAGACGGGCGACCTTCTCGTAGGAGACGCCGTCGGCGGTCTCCAGGTCGTAGAACCGCGGCCGGCTGACCGCCTCCACCCCGAGGCCGGTGTCGGCGCCGTCGAGGAGGAGGCGGCCGCCGGCCACCGTGTAGGGGCTCCGCGGGTTGAGCGGGATGGCCGCACCGACCCCGTCGAGCAGCACGTGGCCGTCGGCGCTCGGTCCCGCGCCGTTCGGCCGCGTGACCGGTGCGTCGAGCAGGCGGATGCCCTGGATGGCGACGTCGACCCGCGTCGACGTGCGCGATCCTTCCCCCGGCAGGGGTGCCGGGACTCCACGACCTGCTGGGGCGGCGGCGGCTTCGGGTGCGGCGGTCATCGTCGGACCCTCAGAGGTTGTAGGTCGAGTTGATGATGGCGCCCTTGCGCGCGTAGTGGATCAGCGCGTCCTGGACGTCGAGCGGGTGCGCCGGGATGACGCCCTCGATGAGGTCCTCCTCGCGCAGGCCGTGCAGCGCGAGCCCGAAGCGGCAGCAGAAGACGGTGCCGCCCTCGGCGATGAACGTCTCGAGCGAGGCGTTCATGTTCAGCTCTCCCGGGAAGCCCGCGTCGCCGGTGGTCGGGAACCCGCGGGTCGCCATGCACGCGAGGGTGCCGGGACCGTAGAAGTACATCGCCGAGTCGAAGCCCTTCCTCAGCGCCCGGGTCGCCTGCAGGATCGCGACGAAGCTGACGCTCGACTCGTGCGGGATGCCGTGGACGAGCGTGAAGTAGGACTCGCCGTCCTCCGCCTGGTAGTCGGGGAAGATCTTCGTCCCGCCGTAGAGGTTCGTCCCCTTCGGCTGCGACGGGTGGGGGATCTCCGCGAGCGAAGCGGCGATGTTCTGGGCGATCTGGTCGTCGATGTCGGTCATGCCTTCTCCTGGGTGTGGGTGGTGCGGTGTGGGTCGTGCGGGCGGGTGGTGCACTGGCGACGCGTCGTTGCGGGCCAGGGTTCAGGTGCCGTAGAGGGCCTCGAAGTTGCGACGGAAGAAGTGGTCGGCCAGCTCGCCGTCGCCGGCGGCCGCGGCGAGTCGTGCGTGCTCGCCGGCGAAGTCGCCCCAGGGCGCGTCGGTGGCGAAGAGGATGCGGTCGTGGCCGACGCCGCGGCGCTCGATCTCCTGCACCAGCCAGGCGGGCGCGAAGCCGATGGTCCAGCTCGTGTCGGTGTAGACCTGCTTGCCGGCCTCGATCCAGTCGAAGAGGCGGCCGCCGATGAGCTTCATGTGGCCGCTCATGCCGCCGCCGAGGTGGACGAGGTGGATCTTGGTGTCGTCGCCGTAGCGGTCGACGAGCGTCCCGACCTGGTCGACGTCGGACGCGGCACCGGGCGACGTGTGCACGTGCACCACGAGGTCGTGCTCGGCGGCCGTCGTGAAGATGCGGTCGATCTGCTCCGCGCAGTCGGGGTCGGTGGGGCTGCCGCCGAGCAGGAAGCTGGTCTTGAGCGCCTTCACCCCCTGCTCGCCGACGAGGGAGAGAGCAGCGGTGTTGCGCTCGGCGTCGGACGCCTTCGGGGAGACCCAGAGACCGCAGCTGACGCGGTCGTCGGCCTGCGCGGCCTCGACGGCCAACGGGTTCAGGTCGAAGGCGGCGTCGGGGACCGGGACCCCGTAGTTCGGCAGCACCAGGGTCCGTTCGGTGCCCTCGTCGTCCAGCGTCTGGAGGAAGTCACGCACGGTGGCCTTCGCCGTGACGTCGGCGCGGATCGGCGGCCCCCCGTAGAAGGGGAACGCCGGCAGCTCGCCGATGTGGCGATGCGCGTCGAGCGGTGCGAGGGGCATGCCTCCATTCAGGGCCCCACGTGTTTCGTGCTGGTCACGGTGGGACTACGTCGCCGGAAGGAGTGCGCGTCGCTCGCGTGACGGAGGCCGAAGTCGAAACATGGCGGACTCGCGCACCGAAGACATGGGACCCAAAGAGGACTACTATCAGCATAGATCTCGTCAGGAGGGTCGATGACTTCCGTGCCGCCGCGACGCCCACTCGTCACGACGTTCGCTCGACCGCCGTCGGTGCGCGTGCACTGGTACGCGAGCGCGCCCTTCCAGCATCGGAACGACGCCGGGCGTCCGTCACCCCACGGGGTGGTCCACGCGCGGGAGATCGGCGCCGCGGCGACGGCGTGCGGGGTCCCTGCGCAGACCTGGCGGATGTTCTTCGACCGGCCGTTCGCGCCGGACGCGCCGGCGGTGTGCCCCTGCTGCGCGGAAGCGGTCCGAAGAGAGGGGGGCGTCGAGCGCAAGACCGTGCGGCAGCTGCGCCGCGTGAGGACCGCAGGGGGTCCGGCGTGAGCCGGCGAGGACCTGGACCGGGGACGGACCGTGCCGGACGTGCGCTGCGCGCCGACCCGCTCGTGGCGCCGCCGCACCGACGGCGCGCGGGCCTGTCGGACCTGGGCCGATCGCGATGAGGGTGACGGTCCTGTCCGGTGGAGTCGGGGGGGCCCGCTTCCTCGAGGGTGTGCTCCGGGCCGAGCCTGACGCGGAGGTCACCGTCGTGGCCAACACCGCCGACGACCTCTGGCTGTTCGGCCTCCGGGTGTGTCCCGACCTCGACACCGTCATGTACACCCTCGGCGACGCGATCGACACCGAGCGCGGCTGGGGCCGGCGCGGTGAGACCTGGCAGGCCAAGGAGGAGCTGGTCGCCTACGGTGCGGAGCGCTCCTGGTTCGGACTGGGCGACCGGGACCTCGCGACCCACCTGTACCGCACCGAGCTGCTCCGCACCGGGAGCACCCTCACCGAGGCCACCGAGCGGCTGTGCGCGCGGTGGCGACCGCCGGTGCGCCTGCTTCCCATGACGGACGACGAGGTCGAGACCCACGTGGCGACCACCGTCGCCGGCGACGACGTCGTGCTCCACCTGCAGGAGTTCTGGATCCGGCACCGCGCCGAGGTCCCCGTCCGCGACGTCGATGTCCGAGGCGTGGCCGCCGCCCGTCCGGCCAACGGCGTCCTGGACGCCATCGCCACGGCCGACGTGGTGCTGCTCCCGCCGTCGAACCCCGTCGTGTCGATCGGGCCGATCGTGGCCGTGCCGGGCGTCGCCGACGCCCTCCGCGCCACCCACGCCCCGGTCGTCGGCGTCTCGCCGATCATCGGCGGCAGCGCGGTGCGCGGCATGGCCGACCCGCTCCTGCGCGGTCTCGGCATCGAGGTCAGCGCCCGCGGCGTCGCCACCCACCTCGGCGCGCGCCGCTCTGACGGCGTGCTCGACGGGTGGCTCGTCGGAACCGAGGACGCCCACCAGGTCGCCGACGTCGAGGCCCTCGGCATCACCTCACGCGCCGTCCCGCTGTGGATGCGCGACGAGGCCACGACGACGCGCCTCGCCGCCGACGCGCTCACCCTCGCCGAGGAGGTGCGGGCGTGACGCTCGAGCTGACCCCGGTCGACGGCATCGGCGAGGTGGAGACGGGCGCCGACCTCGCGCAGCTCGTCCTCGAGCACACCACGCTGCGCGACCTCGACGTCGTGGTCGTGACCAGCAAGGTGGTGAGCAAGGCGCTCGGCCTCACCACCACGAGGTCGCGCGAGGAGCTCGTGGTCGAGGGCACCGACCGCGTCGTGGCGCAGCGCGGTGGCACCAGGATCGTGCGGACCCGGCACGGGCTCACCATGGCCGCGGCCGGCGTCGACGCGTCGAACGTGGGCGCGGGAACCGCCATCCCCCTGCCACCCGACCCCGACGGCGAGGCACGTCGGCTCCGCTCTGCCCTCCGCGACGCGACCGGGCTGCAGGTCGCCGTCGTCGTCAGCGACACCGCCGGACGGGCGTGGCGCACCGGGCAGACCGACATCGCGATCGGGTGCGCCGGCCTGCTTCCCCTCGAGTCGTTCGCCGGACGGGCGGACACGCACGGCAACACGCTGGCCGTCACCGCGCCGGCGGTCGCCGACGAGGTGGCCGGTGCCGCGGAGCTGGCCTCGGGCAAGCTCGGTGGACGGCCGGTCGTGGTGGTGCGGGGGCTCCCCGCCCACCTGCACATCGACGACGACGGCCCCGGTGCCACCGCACTGGTGCGCCCCGAGGACGAGGACCTCTTCGGCCTCGGCGCTCGCGAGGCCGTCCTCGCCGCGGTCGCGGGCGGCTCGCCCCGCGGGTTCCCCCTGCCGGCCGATGAGGTCTCGGCGGCGACGGTCGTCGACCTGGTCGACGACGACGGTCTCGACGTCGAGGTCCGCAGCACCACGGCGGTCGTGCGTGCACCCTCCGACCGCCTGGTCGACGCCGGCCGCCTGGCCGAGCGCCTGCGCGTCGTCGCGTTCGCGCACCGCGTCGACCTCGTCGTCGAGATCGTCCGCGCCGGCTGACCGGGCCGCCGACTCAGGCCGAGACGGCCGCGCCCAGAAGCAGGGTCCGCAGGTCCGCGGGGGTGTCCACGTCGTGCCGCAGCCCCGGCCCGGCGGCGAGCGGCACGAGGCCGAGCTCGCGGTGCCGACGCGCCGACTGCTCGCCATAGGCGGTCACGAGAGCCCGCGGCGAGCGGGCGGTCACCAGCGTGGTGCCGGTGCCGAGGTGGTCCGGCACGAAGGCGCGGCACGAGGCCGACGCTCGCGCGAGCGCGTCGTCGAGCTCCGCCGACGCGAGCCACGGCAGGTCGACGGGCAGCACGCCGATCGGGACCCCGGGGCGCCACCGTCGGGCCCACGCCCTGGCAGCGCGAACAGCACCGCCGAGGCCCGGTCGTCGAGGGTCGTCGAGGGCGACGACCTGGTGGCGCCTCGGCACCAGCTCGGTCGAGCCCACGACGACCACGGTCCCGACCCTCGAGCACTCCCCCGCGACGTCCAGCAGGTGCTCGACGAACCAGCGCATGACCTCACGCCGTTCGTCGAGCGGGAGACCGAGCCGCGTCTTCGCGCGACCGAGCTCCTTGACCGGCACCACCAGGGTCGTGTCCATCAGGCGGCCTGCCGACCGTAGAGCGTCGTCCGCTGGACGGCGGGACGGCCCGACCGCGCTGCCACCTGCTCGAGCTCCTCGACGGACTTGCGGGACCCGTTCGTCGAGCCGGCCATCCTGCTGATGGTCTCCTCCATCAGCGTGCCCCCGAGGTCGTTCACGCCACCGCGGAGCACTCGGTCGACCAGGTCGGGCCCGAGCTTCACCCACGAGCACTGGATGTTGTCGACGAGCCCGTGCAGCATGATGCGCGCCATCGCGTGCACCGCCAGGTTGTCGCGCGGGGTCGGACCCGGACGGGCCACGCCGGCGAGGTAGATCGGGCTCGACTGGTGCACGAACGGCAGCGGCACGAACTCGGTGAAGCCGCCGGTCCGGCGCTGCACGTCCGCGATCGTGCGCAGGTGGGCCACCCAGTGGCGAGGGTGGTCGACGTGGCCGTACATCATCGTCGCCGTCGTGGGCAGCCCCACCTCGTGCGCCGTCGACACGACGTCGATCCACTGCTCCGTCGGCAGCTTGCCCTTCGTGAGGATCCAGCGGACGTCGTCGTCGAGGATCTCCGCCGCGGTGCCCGGCAGTGAGTCGACGCCCGACTCCCTCGCCTTCAGCAGGAAGTCGCGCACCGACAACCCCGTGCGGGCGACGCCGTTCATGACCTCCATCGGGCTGTAGGCGTGCACGTGCAGCTGCGGCGCGGCACGCTTGACCGCCGCCGCGAGGTCGAAGTAGGCCTCCGGCGGCAGGTCCGGGTGGATGCCGCCCTGCATGCACACCTCGGTCGCACCGAACGCCACGGCCTCCCGTGCACGGTCGGCCACCTGGTCGATCGAGAGCGTGTAGGCATCGGCGTCGCTTGCCCGCTGTGCGAAGGCGCAGAAGCGGCAGCCGGTGTAGCAGACGTTGGTGAAGTTGATGTTCCGGTTGACCACGTACGTGACCGCGTCGCCCACCGCGTCGCGACGCAGCTCGTCGGCCAGGGACAGCACGGCGTCGAGCGGGCGTCCCTCCTCGGCCGTCATCAGCACCAGGGCGTCGTCGGCGGAGAGCCCCGACGGGTCGCGCTCGGCGGACGCGAGTGCGACGGCGACCTCGGTCGAGCCGATCCACGTGCCCGCGAGGTGTGGCGTCGAACGCACCTGCTCCCGCAGGTCGTCCCAGCTGCCGTACACGTCGTCGAAGTCGCCCCGCCGATCGGCACGCCGGCCGTCGAGGTCGATCGCGGCGTGCAGGTCGGTACGCCCGGTCCCGGTCCACTCCGGGTCGGGCTCCTGCCAGGGCCGCCCCTCGGGCACGACGTCGGCCGCCAGGCCGTCGCGCCCTGCCAGCGCCTCGACGTGGGGCCGCACCCGCGGGTCGATCCACGGCTCCCGCAAGAACTCCGGGTGCGCGGTCAGTCGCTCGCGCAGCTCGACGCCCTGCTCGGCGCACAGCGCCGCGAGGCTCTCCACCTGCGGCCAGGGTCGCTCGGGGTTCACGTGGTCGGGCGTGAGGGGGCTGATGCCGCCGAAGTCGTCGATGCCCGCGTCGAGCAGGAACCGGCACTCGTCGAGCTCGACGAGGTTGGGCGGAGCCTGCACGCGCACTGACGGGCCGAGCAGCACCCGCGTCGTGGCGACGGCGGCCAGGAACTCCTCGAGCTCGGCGTCGTCCGCGTGGCGCATCGCCGTGCCCGGCTTCGCCCGGAAGTTCTGGACGATGACCTCCTGGATCGACCCGTGCATCCGGTGGATGCGACGCAGCTGCAGAATCGTGTCGGCGCGCTCCGCGAGGCTCTCGCCGATCCCGACGAGCAGGCCCGTGGTGAAGGGGACGGACAGGCGTCCGGCGTCCTCCAGCACCCGCAGCCGCACGTCGGGGTCCTTGTCGGGGCTGCCGTGGTGTGCGAGCCCCTTGGTCTCGAACAGCCGCCGGCTCGTCGTCTCGAGCATCATGCCCATCGACGGCGCGACGGGGCGCAGGCGCGACATCTCCGCCCATGACATGACGCCCGGGTTCAGGTGCGGCAGCAGCCCCGTCTCCTCGAGCACGAGGACGGCGAGCGAGCGCACGTACTCGAGCGTCGTCTCGTACCCGGACTCCTCCAGCCACTGCTGCGCCTCCGGCCAGCGCGCCTCGGGGCGGTCGCCGAGGGTGAAGAGGACCTCCTTGCAGCCCTGGGCGGCGCCACGACGCGCGATGTCGAGCACCTCGTCGGGACTCAGGAACGGCGCCTCGCCTCGGGCCCGCAGCACCGCGGGCGAGGTGACGAACGTGCAATAGTGGCAGCGGTCGCGACAGAGCCGCGTGACGGGCACGAACACCTTTCGCGAGTACGTGACGACGCCGGCACGGCCGGCGTCCGCCAGCCCGGCGTCGCGCACCCGCCGCGCCACGGCCGACAGGCGCCGGAGCGGTTCGCCGCGGGCTGCCAGCAGGGCCTCGACCTCGGCGGCGTCGAGCGTCCGGGCCGCCTCAGCGCGCTTGACCGCGCGCTCGACCTCGCGCGTCGTCACCACGGGGCTACTCCGTCGCCCCGACGCCGGTGATGGCCACCCCGGTGCGCGTCTTGTGCAGCTTGTTCATCGAGATCAGCACGGCCGTCAGGGGCTCGAGCTGCCGCGCGAGTCGCAGCCGGCCGGCGTCGATGCCCTGCTTGCCGGTGACGGCAGCAGCCAGCTCGATCACGGCGTTCTTGGCCTCCGGGTCGTCACCGCAGACGAGCACGTCCTCGTGGTGGAGGGCATCCGGGGTCTTCCACAGCGAGAGCGCCGCGACGTGGTGGAACGCGCCCACGACGTGGGCGTCGGGCACCAGCCGCTGCGCTTCTTCGGCCGCGGACTCCGCGAGGACGAGCCCGAACGGACCATCGGCGTCGAAGCCGAGCGGGTTCACGCAGCTGATCACCGTCTTGCCGGCGAGGTGCTCGGCGAGCGAGGAGACGAGCGCCCCGTGCCCGTCCCAGGGCACGGCGAGCAGCACCACGTCGGCCGCGGCCACGGCGTCGGTGTTGGTCGCACCCTGCAGCGGCACCCCGGCTCGGCCGGCGATCTCGTCAGCCTTCTCGGCGGCGCGAGCGGCGTCACGCGACCCGATCGTCACCCGGTGCCCGGCGAGGGCGAAGCGGTACGCGAGGCCCCGACCCTGGGGCCCGGTGCCCCCGACGACCGCGATGTCCAGCGACATAATGCGTCCTAACTCTGATCATGATGATGATGAACAGCCTACGTGACGACCCCCCTTCACGGCCAGGGCCGCGGACCCCCGGGTTCGCAGGAGGCTGCCGGACGCGGCGGCGGCGAGGGCCATCGCCACCAGCACCAGGAAGGCGATCCGGAAGCCGACCAGGTCGGGGCGACCCGTGGTCGGGTCGACGTGCAGGACCACCACGGAGGTCAGCACCGCGGTGCCGATCGCGCCCCCGATGGTGCGCAGGTTGGCGTTCATGCCGCTCACGACGCCGGTCTGGTCCGCGGGCACCGCGGTGACGAGTGCGGCGGACACGCAGGCGAACGTGCTGCCCATCCCGAGCCCGATCGCGCCGCACCCCACGTACGCGGTCCACGGCTCGTGCACCACCACCATCACCGCCATCCCCAGGGCGGCGACCGAGGCTCCCACCGCGACGACCCGAGCCGACGACGTGCGCGCCGCCAACGGCACGGCCACGAGTCCCGTGACGAAGGTGGCGGCCGCGGCCGGCAGCAGCATCAGCCCGGACTCACCGACCGTGGCGCCGAAGCCGACGGGCGACGGCTGCTGCACCCACTGCGGCACGTAGGCGTACGACCCGATGGCCACGAAGCCCGCCGCCAGCGCCGCCACGTTGCCGACGAGCACCGTCCGCTCGCGCATGACCGACATGTCCATCATGGGCGCGTCCACGCGCAGGTCGGTCGCCACCCAGAGCACCAGCAGCGCCGCCGCTCCCGCCCCCGCGGAGACCACGCCCAGGTCGGTCCAGCCGCGCCGCGGGGCCCACGTGACGGCGAGCACGAGCAGCACGAGCCAGCCCGACAGCAGGATCGCCGACCAGGGGTTGACCATCGGCGCCCCGGAGCGCGGCACCTCCGGCAGCACCCGGTGCGCGGCGACGCCCGCGAGGACGGTGACCATCCCCGGCACCGCGAAGAGCCAGGCCAGCCCTGCCGCGTCGAGCAGGGGGCCGGCGACCACCATGCCGGTGGCCATGCCCACCGCCATCAACCCGTTCAGCAGACCGACCCGACGGGCCACGCGCTCCGGCTCGAGCACCACGCGCACCATGCCGAAGGCCAGCGGCATGATCCCTCCCGCCGCGCCCTGCACGACCCGCGCGACGATCATCGTCTCGATGTCGGGCGCCACGGCGGCGAGGAAGCAGCCGATCGCCAGGGCGACGAGGCACCCCACCAGCACCGGGCGCGGGCCCACCACGTCGCCGAGCCGGCCCAGCACCGGCGTCGCCACGGCCGCGGAGATCAGGTAGGCCGTGAGCACCCACGTGGCGGTCGCCGCGCTCGTGCCGTACACCCCCGCGATCTCGCCGATGACCGGGATCGACATCGACTGCACGAGGGCGTACGAGACGATCGCCGCCGCCAGCACGGTCGTGACCGCCACCTCGCGGCGGCGCGGCGCGACGTCCGCCCGCCGGCCGCTCAGGACGCCGCGGGGTCGACGGCGAGGCCGCGACGGGTCAGGGCGCAGGCGGTCTCGATCAGCGTCTCCAGGGAGACCGAGCTGTCCGCCCACCACTCCGGCGTCCAGTTCAGCGCGCCGATGACCAGCAGCTCGGCCGTGCGCAGGTCCACGTCGGACCGCAGCTCACCGGCTTCGCGCGCCTCCTCGAAGAGCCGCTTCCAGACCCGCCCGTACCGTCGCTGGTCGGCCTTCGTCCGCTCGCGCATCTCCGTGGACATCTGTCCCACGTTGCGCACGGCGGCGGTGGTGTAGTCCGACAGCTCGTGGAGGGCACGCAGGTGCGCCTCGACCGCCGCGCAGATCTTCTCGATCGGCGGTGTCGAGGGGTCGAGCTCGTCGAGCGCCCGGCGCACGCGCGTCTCGGTGCCGACCTGGCCCTGGCGGATCACGTCCTCGACGAGCTCCTCGCGCGACGCGTAGTAGTAGTAGATGGCCGGAGCACGCACCCCGGCCTCCTCCGCGATGTCGGAGAGTCTCGTCGTGGCGATCCCCCGCTGCGTGAGCACGCGCGCCGCGGCCGCCCTGATCCGTTCCTGCGTCTGGGCGGACTTGCCGGTCTGGGCTGACCTGCCGGTCTGGGCCGACGTGCTGGTCCGGGCAGCGGGGGCAGCCACATCGGGCACGTCAGCCTCCGACGGGGGCGAGTCGGGCGTCGGTCGCGGGCTCGAGGACGAAGTCATCGACGTCGACCTCCCGGGTCAGCCTCCAGTAGTCGACCACCCGCCAGGGCGAGTTGGTCACGATCCGTCCGGCCGCGTTCCGGTACCAGGTGTCCATCCCGCGGTGGCTCCAGATCATACGGGCGTGGCGTGCGTCGACGGCGTCGTTGTACGCGTCGTGCACCTCGCGGCGGACCTCGACGGCGCCGACGCCCTGCTCGGCCATGAGCACGCACAGCTGCGCGACGTACCGCGCCTGGCACTCCCCGGCGAACATGTAGCTGCCACCGTGGCCCAGGTTGAGGTTCGGGCCGTACATGACGAACAGGTTCGGGAAGTCGGGCACGGTGAGTCCCAGGTAGGCCTTGGCGTCCTCCTCGCCCCAGCGCTCGCGGATCGTCGCCCCGCCCCGCCCCTGGATGTCCATCGGCCAGAGCATCTTCTTGGCCTCGAACCCGGTGGCGTAGACGATGACGTCGAGCTCGACGTGCTCGCCCGACGTGGTCGTGAGGCCGGTCGCGTCGATCGACGCGACGCCCTCGGTGACGAGCTCGACACCGTCCTTGCGCAGCGCCGCGTACCAGCCGTTGTCGATGAGCATGCGCTTGCCGAACGGAGGGTAGGTGGGCAGCGACTTCTCGAGCAGGTCGGGACGGCCCTCGAGCTCGTCCTCGATGTAGCGGGTGAGCGCGCGGCGGTGCGCGTCGTTGTGCGCGTTGACCGAGCGCTCCGGGTGCTCCCACGTCGGGTCGATCTCCAGCGACGGGTAGAGCCGGTCGTTGATGAGCCACGACAGCCGCAGGCGGAACCAGAGCTGGTAGTTGGGCACGTTCTCCATGAGCCAGTGCACGGGCTCCGGCACCGGGCTGGAGTAGTTGAAGCTGGGCGCGACCCACTGCGGCGAGCGCTGGAAGATGGTCAGGCTCTCGACGCGGTCGGCGACGGCGGGGACGATCTGCATCGCGCTGGCCCCGGAGCCCACCACGCCGACCCGCAGGCCGGTGACGTCGAAGCCCTCGGGCCACTGGGCGGAGTGGAACTGGCGGCCCTCGAACGACCCCGCACCCTCGATCGTCGGCACGGCGGGACGGTTGAGCTGACCGACCGCCGTGATGACGACGTTGGCGACGTGCTCCACCGGCTCGCCGCCGGCGGTCCGCGTGGTCACCGTCCAGCGCTGGGACGACTCGTCGTACACCGCCGAGAGCACCTCGGTGTCGAACTGGACCTGGTCGACGACGCCGCTCGAGCGTGCGACGTCCTGGACGTACGCGAGCACCTCGTCGCGCTTGCCGTAGTAGGTGGACCAGCGACGCGGCTGGTAGGAGAAGGAGTACACGTGGCTGGGCGTGTCGACGCCGCAACCCGGGTACCGGTTCTCGAACCAGGTGCCACCGGCCTCGGGGTTCTTCTCGAAGATCGTGGCGCGGATGCCGGACGCCTTCAGCTCGCGCGCCGCGGCGATGCCGGACACGCCGGCACCGACGATCACCACGGAGAGCTCCTCGCCTCGCGCCGTCACGATGCGGTCGCGGTCGCCCTCCAGGCTCGCGCGCATGTCCTCGCCGAACATCGGGCCGAACTCGCGGGGGACCTCCTCCCCCATGCAGGTCGAGATGAGCTCGACGAGCAGGTCGTCGTCGGGCACCGGCAGCGCCATCGGCGTCCCCCGACCCCAAGCGACGAGCAGGTCGAAGGCGGCCTCGCGCACCTCGGCCTGGACCTCGGGAGCGAAGCCGCCGGAGTCGTTGTCGCTCATGCCCTTCGTCCTGACGGGTCGGTACGGGTCGCTGATCCAGCGGCGGTCGCCGCTCAGCTGGAACATCACCATCAGCAGCGTGGGCAGGTTCGCCGACTCCAGCGCCGCGCGCAGCGCGGGCTCGTCGAACGGTCGGGCCTCGACGGTCATCGGGCTCCTCCTCGGGTCTCGTTGAATCTAATTTAGATTAGAAAAATTCGTCGCGCGACGTGACGGTCGTCACGGCATGGTCGTCACTGGGCCAGGAAGTCCTGGCGCAGCAGGAACTTGCGCACCTTGCCGCTCGCCGTCATGGGCATCTCATCGACCACGACCACGTGGCGCGGCACCTTGAACGCGGCGAGCTGCTCGCGGACGAAGCGGCGCAGCTCCTCGACGTCGACCTGCTCGCCCGGCAGCAGCGTCACGTGGGCCAGGCCCACCTCGCCCATCCGCTCGTCGGGCACCCCCTGCGCGGAGGCGAAGGCCACCGCCGGGTGCCGCATCAGCGCGGACTCGACCTCGATCGGGTCGACGTTCTCGCCGCCCACCTTGTAGATCTCCTTGATGCGTCCGGCGAAGCGCAGGTAGCCGTCGGCGTCGACGGAGACGGCGTCACCGGTGTGGAACCACCCGTCGACGACCGCCTCGGCCGTGGCCTCGGGCATCTTGTAGTAGCCCTGCATGACGGGCGGGCCCTTCACGAGCAGGTGACCGGCAACGCCGGGTGCGACCTCCTCGCCGTGCTCGTCGACGACCTTCACGGTCGAGCGCGGCAGGGTCCGGCCGACCGTCCCGGCCCGGAGCTCGAGCGGGTCGTCGACCTCGCCGAGCGAGGTCATCGACGTCGTCTCCGTCATGCCGTAGACGTTGATCGCCGGTGCCATGCGCTCGCTCACGGTGCGCACGAGGTCGGCCGAGCCGGCCGAGATGCAGAGGCGCAGCGAGGACAGGTCCCGGTCGCCGTACGACGGGTGCCGCACCTGGTCGAGGAAGTGCGGGGCGACGCCGTAGGCGAGGGTGACCCGCTCACGCTCCATGAGGTCCAGGGACGCACCGCCCTCGAAGACCTCCATCAGCACGAGGGTCGCGCCCCGCGCCATGAAGGTCCAGGTGGCCGCGATCGCGAAGATGTGGAACAGCGGCAGGTACATGACGGCCGTGTCGTCCTCCGTCAGGCGCAGCCGGTCCGCCGCGTCGGTCATGTTGCCGATGACGCGGTGCGAGTGCATGACGCCCTTCGGGAAGCCCGTCGTGCCCGACGTGTAGAGCGTCAGCATGATGTCGTCGGGCTGCACCTGTGCAGCGCGCGCCGCCGAGTCGGCGGGGTCCACGCCGTCGGCACTGTCGAGCAGCACCTCCAGGTCAGTGGTCGCCGCCTCGGTGGGCCCGACCGTGACCACCGCCTGCACCGACACCGTCGGGTCCGCCGCCACCTGCACCGCCTCCGCGGCGAGGTCGCGGCCGCGCAGCGTGGACGCGGCCACCAGCATGACCGAGTCCGACTGACCGACCACGTAGGCCGTCTCCGCCACGGTGAAGCCGGTGTTCACGGGCACCACCACCGCGCCGATCCGCACCAGGCCCATCTCGACGAGCACCCAGGGCAGCGTGTTGCCCATCCAGAGCGAGACCCGGTCTCCGGGCTGGACCCCCCACGCCATGAAGGCGCGGGCGTACCGGTCGACCTCGTCGGCGAGCTCGGACCAGGTCAGACGATGGCCCTCGTGCACGTACGCCGTGCGGTCGGGCCACCGACGTGCCGCGCGCTCGAGCAGACCACCGATCGTGAGTCCGTCGAGCGACTGCGGCGTCGACGTGCTCATGAGGCCGAGGGACCTTCCTGGCCCCAGCGGTCGTGGTAGCTCACCTCGTCGAGCGGCCGACGCTTCGCCTCGCCCCACCTCCCCGTCGGGTACCCGACCGGGATCAGGGCGTAGGTGGTGACGTGGCCGGGGATCTCGAGCAGCTCCTTGACGGCGTCCTCCTCGAAGAGGTGTGCCGTGGTGAGGGTGGTTCCCAGCCCGAGCGCGCGTGCCGCGAGCAGCAGGTTCTGCACCGAGGGGTACACCGAGGCGTGGTGACGCTTGCCCTCCTCGCCGGTGTCGGCGCAGGCGAGGATGATCACCGGGGCGAGGTGGAGGTTCGCGGCCAGGTGGTCGGCCGAGCTCAGCACGGCGGGCGCCACGGTTCCCGGCTTCTCCTCGTAAGGCTTGCGGCCGCGGTACCAGCACCGCTCGTAGATCTCCTGGAGCTTCTTCTTCGTGTCGGCGTCGCGGATCACGAGCCACCGGATCGGCTGCTGGTTGCCGCCGGTCGGACCCTTCAGTGCCGCCTCGAGGATCGTCCGGACGTCGGCGTCGGAGACGTCACGCTCGGGGTCGAGACGACGCATGGCGCGGGTCGTGCGGATCGCTTCGAAGACATCCATGACAGCTCCTGGGTTTCGGTTCAGAGGGAGGAGAGGTAGGCGCGTGCCGCGGCCAGCGCCTCGGGGTCGGTGGCCGCCCTCGCGAGCGTGGCGGCGTCGTCGTCGATCGGCTCACCGGCGGCGAGGGCAGCGATGCGCCGGAGCGCGGCGGTGGCGCCGAGGGCAGGGCGGCTCGCGACGAGCGTGGCGAGCTCCCGCGCGGTGTCGAGCAGCTCGTCGGACGCGACGACGCGGCAGGCGAAGCCGCGGGCGAGCGCCTCGTCCGCACCGAGCGGGCGGCACGTGAGGACCAGGTCGCGGACGACCGAGGGGCCCAGCTGCTCGACGAGCCGCGGGATGCCGCCCCACGCCAGCGGGAAGCCCATGACCAGCTCCGGCACCACGACGCACGCGCCGGCGGCCATCACGCGCAGGTCGCACGCAGCGACCACGGCTGCGGCCCCACCGATGGCGGCGCCGTGAATCGCCGCGATCGTCACCAGCCGGGGATCGGCGAGGGCGTCGGTCAGACGCGACCCCTCACGCGCCTCCTCCTCGGTCGCGAGAGGGTCGACCTCGCCCGTGGCGAAGGAGTCGCGGAACTCGTCCACGTCCGCGCCCGCAGAGAACATCCGTCCCTCCCCCGCGAGCACGAGGGCCCGGACGGTGGGGTCGGCCGCGAGACCCTCCACGACCGACGTCAGCTCGGCCACGACCGTCCTGCTCAAGGCGTTGAGCTTGTCCGGCCGCGCGAGCGTGACGACGGCGACGAGGCCGTCGACGTCGAGCCGCAGGGTCGTGGGACGCATGGTCAGGACAGACGCTCGATCATCATGGCGATGCCCATGCCGCCGCCGATGCACATGGTCTCGATGCCGATCTGCTTGTCGAGGGTCTGCAGGTCGTTGATCAGCGTGGTCATGATGCGCGCGCCGGTCATGCCGAACGGGTGGCCGATCGCGATGCCGCCGCCGTGCGGGTTGAGCTGGTCCTCGACCGAGATGCCCAGCTCGCTGCAGATGGGGAGCACCTGCGCGGCGAAGGCCTCGTTGAGCTCGACCACGTCGACGTCCTGGATCGACATGCGGTGGCGCTCGAGCAGCTGGCCCACGGCCCTGATCGGTCCGACGCCCATGATCTCGGGCTCGAGCCCGGTGACGGCCGAGCCGACGATCCGCGCGAGCGGGGTGATGCCGAGCTCCTTGGCCCTGGTGTCCGACATGACGACGACCGCGGCGGCGCCATCGTTGAGCGGGCAGGAGTTGCCGGCCGTCACGACGCCGTCCTCGCGGAACGTCGGTCGTAGCGACGCCAGCCCCTCGAGCGTGGTCTGCGGCCGAGGGCTGTCGTCACGGTCGACCACCGTGCCGTCGGCGAGGGTGACCGGCGTGATCTCGCGCGCGTAGAAGCCCGCCTCGACGGCGCGGGCGGCGCGCTGCTGCGACAGCAGCGCGAACTCGTCGAGCTCGGCACGGGAGAGTCCCCACTTCGCGGCGACGTTCTCCGCGGTCTGCCCCATCGGGATGTACATGTCGTTGATGTAGTCGGAGCGGCCGGTGTCGACGAAGCGCGGGTTCATCGCGTCCTCGTCGTAGTAGCCCGCGACCCTGCTGACGCTCTCGACCCCGGCAGCCACGAAGGCGTCGCCCTCCCCGGTCGCCACGGCCTGGTGGGCCATGCGGATGGTCTGGAGCGAGGAGCCGCAGCCGCGGTTGACGGTCGTGCCGGGCACCGTGTCCGGCAGGCCCGCCAGCGCCGCGGCGTTACGACCGAGGTTCATGCCCTGCTCGCCGCCGTGACTCGCGGCACCCATGGCGACGTCGACCACCTCGCTGCGGTCGAGCTGCGGCACCTGGCGGAGCGCGGCGTCGATGATCGTGCCGGCCAGGTCGTCGGGCCGCACCGAGGCGAGAGAACCCTTGAAGGCGCGCCCGATGGGGGTGCGGGCTGCGGCGACGATGACGGCTTCGGGCATGACAGGCTCCTCGGGGCGGTCTGGCGGGGTGACGCCAATTACATTATAATAATGACCAGAGATTCGCAATGGTGCCTCTGACCTGCAGGAACATCCCCGGACGAAAGGCCAACACCGTGTACGACCCCGCGTCCCACGCCCAGAAGACCCCCGATCGTCCCGCCATCATCATGGGGTCCTCCGGGGAGCAGCAGACCTTCGCCGAGCTCGACGAGCGGTCGGCGCGGCTGGCGCAGCTGTTCTGGGCCGAGGGGTTGCGCGCGGGCGACCACGTCGCGATCCTCATGGAGAACCACATCCGGTACATCGAGGTGTTCTGGGCGTGCTTCCGCTCCGGCCTGTACCTGACCGCGATCAACCGGTACCTGACGCCGAACGAGGCCGGCTACATCGTGGACGACTGCGACGCCAAGGTGCTCGTCACGTCCGCCTATAAGGCCGACGTCGCGTCGGCGATCCTGCCGATGACGCCGAAGGTCCGACGGCGCTTGATGGTCGACGGCACCGTCCCCGGCTACGACGCGTACGAGGACGCCCTCATGGCGCACCCCGCGACGAAGCTCGACGAGGAGCCACTCGGCCGCACCATGCTCTACAGCTCCGGCTCGACGGGACAGCCGAAGGGCGTCTGGCGCCCGCTCACCGGCCGTACCGTCCAGGAGGGCAAGCCCGCCCTCATCCCCGTCTACCAGACGCTCTACGACATGGGCCCGGACACGATCTACCTCTCCCCGGCCCCGATCTACCACTCCGCACCGTTGCTGTTCAGCACCGACTCGATGGCGCTCGGCGCGACCGTCGTGATGATGGAGAGGTTCGACGCGGAGCAGGCCCTGGCGCTGATCGAGAAGTACCGGATCACCCACGCTCAGTTCGTCGCCACGATGTTCAGCCGCATGCTCAAGCTGCCACAGGAGGTGAAGGACCGGTACGACCTCTCGAGCCTGGAGGTGGTCATCACCGGCGCCGCCCCCTGCTCGGTGCAGATCAAGGAGGCGATGATCGACTGGTTCGGGCCGATCATCCACGAGTACTACGCCGGGACCGAGGACACCGGAGCCACCCTCATCACGTCGGAGGAGGCACTGAAGCACCCCGGCTCGGTCGGCCGGGCAGCACTGGAGTCGACCATCCACATCTGCGGGCCCGACGGCGAGGAGCTGCCCGCCGGCGAGGTCGGCCGGATCTACTTCGAGACCTCCGAGGTCGTCGCCGGGTTCCAGTACTACGGGGAGCCGGAGAAGACCGCCGGAGCCCACCACCCCGACCACCCCCACTGGACGGCACTGGGCGACCTCGGCCGCCTCGACGACGAGGGCTACCTCTACCTGGCCGACCGTGAGTCGTTCATGATCATCGCCGGCGGCGTGAACATCTACCCGCAGGAGATCGAGAACGCCCTCCTGCTGCACCCCGCCGTGCAGGACGTCGCCGTCTTCGGCGTCCCGAACGAGGACCTCGGCGAGGAGGTCAAGGCCGTCGTCCAGCTGGTCGACCCCTCGCGTGCCGACGACGCGATGGTCGAGGACCTGCTCGTGCACTGCGCCGAGCACCTCGCCCGCTTCAAGATCCCCCGGTCGATCGAGTTCCTCGACGACTTCCCGCGCTCCCCCACCGGGAAGCTCTACAAGGCACCGCTGCGCGAGAAGTACTGGGCCGGCCACGAGTCCCGCATCGTCTGACAACAGAAGGAGAACCACACCCATGAGCCTGGTCCAGTTCGAAGGCCGGTCCGTCGTCGTCACGGGCGCGGGCGGGGGGCTGGGGCGCGAGTACGCGCTCGCCCTCGCCCGCCACGGCGCCCGCGTGCTCGTCAACGACCTCGGCGGCGACGTCAATGGCATCGGAGGCGGCACCAGCATGGCCGACGCGGTCGTGCAGGAGATCGAGGCAGCCGGCGGACACGCGGCGGCCTGCTACGACAGTGTCTCGACCCCGGAGGGCGGGCGCGCCATCATCGACGCCGCCATGGACGCCTTCGGCAGCGTCGACGCCCTGATCCACAACGCCGGCATCCTGCGCGACCGCACCCTCGGCAACCTTTCCTCCGAGGAGGTCGACGCCGTCATCGACGTGCACCTGAAGGGGGGCTTCAACGTCGCCGTGCCCGCGTTCGCCCGGATGAAGGAGGCTCGCTACGGCCGCATCGTCATGACCTCGTCGTCCTCGGGCCTCCTGGGCAACTTCGGCCAGGCGAACTACGGTGCCGCCAAGACCGGCCTGGTCGGGCTCGTCCACGTGGCGGCGATCGAGGGCGCCAAGCACGGCATCCTCGCCAACGCCATCGCCCCCGGGGCCCGCACCCGCATGACCGAGGGCATGCTCGGCGACCTCGACGCCCTGCTCGACCCTGCGCAGGTCGCCGCCATGGCGGTCTACCTCGCGTCGCCGCAGTGCACGCAGACCCACGAGATCTTCTCCGCCGGCGGTGGACGGTTCGCGCGGTACGTCGTCGGCGTCAACGACGGGTGGTTCACCCCGGACGGCCCGGCCTCGGCCGACGACGTGCTGGCGAACATCGACACCATCCGCGACCTCGACACCCTGCAGGTCCTCGACAACGGCGTCGAGGAGCTCGGGGTGCTGCAGCGAATGGCCCGCGGTGCGGGGGTGCTCACCGCGTCCGACTGACTCGCGGGCGGCCTCCCTCCTCCTCGCCGCTCGCCGAGACGACGGCCCGGTCATCCAGGGGATGACCGGGCCGTCGTGCGTCGGAGAGAGAGTCAGGCAGGCGTCGGTCCGCCGTCGAGCATGGCCTCGATCATGCTGGGCGCGTCGTACTGCACCATGCACATGCGCAGGCCGTGCGCCTCCCGGGCCCCCCAGACGGCCTCGCGCATCGCCCCGATGCGGATGTTCTGCACGAGGCGGTAGCCCTTGGCGCGCATCTCGACGATCGCGGCCTCGATGTCGTCGACCTTGTAGTGGATGTTGCGGACGCGCTCGCGCGACGTCGGCGGGTGCGACTGGATGAGCTCCAGGTAGCCCTTGGTGTCCATGGCCATGCTCATGCGGACGGATTCCGCCTGCGGAGGCTCGTCGGCCGGCAGCTCCTCGACCTGCCACGACCCGTCGAACTCGATCCGGACGAACTCGGTGTCGAGCAGGTCGGCGAACTTCTCGATGGCGGCGTCGAGGTCGGAGACCTCGAGCCCGACGAGCTCCATGCGTTCCAGCTTCATGTCGTCTCTCCTCCTGAAGGGGTGGTCGGTGCGCGGCGTGCCTCCGTGGCCTGCACGCCCGAGGTCCAGCCGCCGTCGATCGCGATCTCGGCGCCGGTGATGAAGGCGGCGGCGTCGGAGACGAGGAACGCCACCAGCTCGGCGGCCTCCCACGACTCCCCGGCGCGCCGCAGCGGGGTGAGCTCGATCTTCGCTTGCCGCATCTCCGGTGGCGCGAAGTCGGTCATCGCGGTGAGCATGTAGCCGGGGTGGATGCTGTTGACCCGGACGCCCCAGGGGCCGAGCTCCTGCGAGGCCGTCTTCGTCAGGCCGCGCAGGCCCCACTTGCTCGCCGTGTACGACGGATCGGGGTTCTGGTCCAGACCGGCGGCGGAGGAGACGTTGACGACCGCCCCGCCGCCCGCGTCGCGCATGAGCGGGGCCAGCACCTTCGTCCCGAGGAACGGTCCGCGCAGGTTGACGTCGACCACGCGGCGCCAGGCCGTGTGCTCGATGCCGAGCACCGTGGAGGTGCCGAAGACGCCGGCGTTGTTGACCAACGCGTGCACGCCGCCCCACTCCGCGAGGGCGAGGTCGCGCCAGGCCTCCCAGGACGCGAGCTCGCGGACGTCGCCGGACGCGAAGCGCGCCGCCTCGCCCACCTCGTCGGCGAGGCCCTGGCCGGCCGCCTCGTCCACGTCGGTGAACAGCACACGGGCACCGCGCGCCACGAGGAGGCGTACGTGCGCGGCCCCCATGCCGTGGGCGCCGCCCGTCACGACCACGACCTTGCCGGTCAGGTCCCTGCGGTCAGTCATCGAGCCCCTCCTGCGGCGTCGGGCGTCTCTGGTCCTGCGCGGCCAGCTCGGCGATGCGCAGCGACTGGGCACGGTGGGCGCCTCCCGCGACGAACCCGCCGTCGACGGCGACCTCGGCGCCGGTCGTGTAGGACGACAGCTCCTCGATGCACAGGTGCACCACCGTGTGGGCGACCTCCTCGGGGCGACCCGCCCGCGGGTTCGGGTTCACGCGCGCGAACGCGTCGACGACCTCGCGCGGGACGTTCGAGACCATCGGGGTGAGGATGACCCCCGGGTGCACGGAGTTGACGCGGATGCCGAGCGGAGCGAGCTCGAGCGCGGCGGTCTTGGTGACACCGCGCAGGCCCCACTTGCTCGCCGTGTACCCGGCCGCGTCGTAGCCCGTCAGTCCCGCGATGGAGGAGACGTTCACGACGGCGCCCCCGCCGCCTCGTGCCATCAGGGGAGCGCAGGCCTGCATGCCCGCGACCGGACCCCAGAGGTTGACCTCGAGCACGCGGTCGAACGCGTCGTCGGGCTGCTCGACCACCCCCCGGCGGTCGGAGACGCCGGCGTTGTTGACGAGCACGTCCAGACGACCGAGCTCGGACTCGATCCGCTGCACCACGCGCGCCCACGCCGGGACGTCGGACACGTCGAGCTCGGCGAACAGCGCCCGGTGGCCGGCAGCCACCAGCTCGGCCACGAGCCTCTCGCCCTGCTCGACGAGCACGTCGGCCACGACGACCGCCGCACCCTCCGCGGCGAGCAGTCGAGCCTCCACCTCGCCCTGGCCCCCGGACGCGCCGGTGACCAGCGCGACCTTCCCGTCCAGTCGTCGCACGTCGTTCCTCCTGCGTAGCTCGTCTGCCCTGCTGGTGCCGCGCGGTCAGCGGAAGCGGCGGCCCTCGGTGGCCTGGACTCCCGAGGTCCAACCGCCGTCGACCGCGATCTCGGCGCCGGTGACGAACGCGGCGGCGTCGGAGGCGAGGAACGCCACGACCTCCGCGACGTCGACCGGCTGCCCGGCGCGCGAGAGTGGCAGCAGCGAGAGCATGGCGCCCGTGAGCTCCTCGGACGCGAAGGCGTTCATCGGGGTGTCGACGTAGCCCGGGTGGACGCTGTTGGCGCGGATGCCCCACGAACCGAGCTCCTGCGAGGCGGTCTTCGTCAGCCCGCGCACCGCCCACTTGCTGGCGGTGTACGCCGGGTCGGGGTGGTGGTCGAGGCCGGCGGCGGACGAGACGTTGACGATCGAGCCGCCGCCCGCGTCGCGCATCGCCGGGGCGAGCACCTTCATGCCGAGCCACGTGCCCTTGAGGTTGACGTCGAGCACCCGGTCCCAGCCGGACTTCTCCGTCCGCGCGATGCGTCGGTGGCTGACGATCCCGGCGTTGTTGACCAGCACCGCGAGCGAGCCCTCCAGCGAGACCGCGCGGTCGCGCACGGCCTCCCACGCCTCGGCGTCGGCCACGTCGGCGACGTGGGCGACGGCGGCCGGGCCGACGTCCGCGACGGTGTCCTGCAGGGCGGGCTCGTCGACGTCGACCGCCACGACGCGCGCACCACGCGAGACGAGCACGCGGACGTGCTCCGCGCCCATCCCCTTGGCCGCGCCGGTGACGACGGCGGTCCTGCCCTCCAGCGACAGGCGTTCGTGGCTCACGGCGCCTCCTCCTGCGTGCTCGCGTCGTCCTTCGACGGTGGCCTGCGGGTCAGCAGGTCGAGCGCCCGGTTGGCGCCACCGGAGATGAAGCCGCCGTCGATGACGAGCTCCGCGCCGGTGGTGAACGACGCCTCGTCCGAGGCGAGGTGGAGCACGGCCCACGCGATCTCCTCCGGGACGCCGACCCGCCCGTTCGGGTTGAGCCGCACGTAGTTGTCGATGACCTCGTCGGACATCACCGCCACCATCGGGGTGATGATCGTGCCGGGGTGCACGGAGTTGACCCTGATGCCCACGTCGGCGTACTCGAGCGCCGCGGTCTTGGTGACGCCGCGCAGGCCCCACTTGCTGGCGGTGTACGCGGCGTGGTCGTAGCCCGTCATGCCGGCGACGGACGAGATGTTGACGATCGATCCGCCACCTCCGCGTGCCATCAGCGGCGCAACCGTGCGCATGCCCACGACAGGGCCCCAGAGGTTGATGTCGAGCAGGCGGTCCCAGCCGCGCAGACCCTGCGCCACGATGCCGCGGCCGTCGCCGATGCCGGCATTGTTGACGAGGACGTCGAGGCGGCCGTGACGCTCCTCGATCCCGTCGACGACCGCCGTCCACTGCTCCTCGTCGGCGACGTCGAGGCGGACGAACTCTGCCCGAAGCCCCGCCGCGACCAGCTCCGCCGCCAGCGCCTCGCCCTGGTCCTCCAGGACGTCGGCGGCAACGACGGTGGCGCCCTCCGCGGCGAAGAGACGCGCCTCGGCCTCGCCCTGGCCCCCGGACGCGCCGGTGACGAGCACGACCCTGCCGTCGAAGCGACGGCGCGTCCCGTCGGCGCTGCTCGAGACCGTCACCGTCGTCACGAGACCATGTACGTGCCGCCGTCGACCGACAGCACCTGGCCGGTCATGTAGCTCGACCCCTCCGACAACAGGTAGGAGAACGTCGCCGACATCTCCTCGGACTCGGCGAAGCGGCCCAACGGGATGCGGGAGAGGTAGGTCTTGGCGAACTTCTCGTTGGTCATGATCGTCTCGGTCATCTGCGTCGCGGCGGAGGGGGCGACCGCATTCACCCGGATGCCGTAGCGACCGAGCTCCTTCGCGCCGGACTTCGTCATCGCGATGATCGCGCCCTTGGCACTCGCGTAGTTGATCTGGCCGATCGTGCCCCCGAGGCCTGCCGAGGACGTCACATTGACGATCGATCCGGGCGTGCCGCTCTCGACCATGCGCCGAGCGGCCTCCCGCAGGCCCAGGAACGAGCCACGGGCGTGCACGGAGAGCACGGCGTCGAAGTCGGCGGCCTCCATCTTGAGCAACATCGCCGGGCGCGTGTTGCCCGCGTTGTTGACCCACGCGGAGAGAGGTCCGAGCTCGGCCTCCGCGCGCTCTCCCACGAGTCGCACCGCGTCCTCGTCGGAGACGTCAGCGCCGACGCCGATCGCCCGGTGCCCCTGCGCGACCAGCTCGTCGGCGACGGACTTCGCCGACGTCTCGTCGATGTCGGCGGCGCACACGGCCCACCCCTCGGACGCGAGGTGACGGACCAGGGTCCTGCCGATCCCGTCGCCGCCGCCGGTCACGACGACCACCCTGCTGTCGGACATTCCTGTGCTCCTGTCGGTTCGTGGGATCGGCCGGCTCAGACCGGGCGACCGAAGTAGATGGCGGTGAGCTCGGGATCGTTCATGACGGTCTCGGGCTCGCCCTCGGTGAGCAGCCGGCCGCGGTCGAGGAACATCACCCAGGACGCCACCTCGCGCACCACCTGCATGCTGTGCTCGACGATGCAGATCGACGTGCTGCCGTCGGCGACGATCTGTCGGAGCAGCTCCGACAGCTGGGCGCGAGCGGCCTGGTCGAGGCCGGACATGGGCTCGTCGAGCAGGTAGCAGCTCGCGCCGGTGGCCAGCAGGCGCCCCATCATGAGCATCTTCTGCTCGGCGTAGGACAGGTCACGGGCCAGCGCGTGCCGCTTCTCGTGCAGGCCGAGGCTGCGCAGCATCTGCTCGGCCCGGTCGCCGTCGGCCTGGTCGCGTCCTCGCCACGACGCGGGTGTGAACTGCGACGTGATGGTCTCGTGCCGGATGTCGGTGACGGCGACGTGGATGTTCTCCTGGACGGTCATGCCCTCGAAGAGCCGGACCTCCTGGAAGGACCGCACCACCCCGAGCTGGGCCCGGCGCTCGATGCTGAGCGAGGAGATGTCCTGGTCGCCGTAGAACGTGCGCCCGGTGTCGGCCTTCAGCGCACCGCTGAGCAGGTTGAAGACCGTCGTCTTGCCGGCACCGTTGGGACCGACGAGCGCGGTGATCTTGCCCGGGCGGACCGACAGGGTGACGTCGTCGACCGCCTTCAGGCCGCCGAAGGAGATCCCGATGCCCTCGGACCGCAGGGTCTTGGCCTCGGGCACCTGGCCCTCGTCGAGGACCCGCGCGAAGAGCGAGTGCGACACCTCGGGCACCGCGTCCGCGCCGACGTCGGCGCGGCGCGCGCCGCCCGCCTTGGCCGTCCGCTTCGCCGCGTTGCGCTCGGCCTCCTTCACCGGGTCACGGCCCAGCAGGCCGCGCGGCCGGTAGATGAGGACGAGGAGCACGACGAGCGTGTAGATGATGCCGTTCACCGGGCCGGCGACCGAGTCGGGGATATTGGCGAAGCTGAGCGCCTCGGGCAGCGCCAGCACCACGAGGGCGCCGAGGAACGGGCCCCAGTAGGCCGCCATGCCGCCGATGATCGTGATCGAGAGGATCTCGACCGTGCGGTCGAGGGTGAACTCTGCTGGGCTGATGTAGAGGGTGTGCATCGCGTAGAGGCCGCCCGCCACGCCGGCCAGCGCCGAGCTGAACGCGAAGACCGTGACCTTCGTCCAGAGGGCGCGCTTGCCGAGGGATCGGGCCGCGGGCACGTCCTCACGCAGGGCCTTCAGGAGGCGGCCGTAGGGCGAGTGGACGACCCGCCAGCACACGAACGTGACGATCGCGCAGAAGACCCAGCTCATCATCATGACCTGGGTGTTGCTCTCCAGCTGGTACCCGAACAGCGTCGGCCGCGGGATGCCGGCGATGCCGGCGGACCGACCGGTCAGCTCCAGGTTGTTGAACAGCTCGACCAGGGCCACCTGCATCGCGATGGTCACGATGAAGAGGAACTCGTCGGACAATCGTCCGGCCGCGTACCCGACCGACAGGCTCAGCAACCCGGTCAGCACCGCACCGACGAGCACCGCCGGCAGGAACTCCAGCTGGTAGTCCTTGATGAGGATCGCCGTGGCGTAGGCGCCCACGCCGAAGAACCCGCCGTGCGAGACCGACAGCAGTCCTCCGTACCCGAGCAGGAGGTTGAAGGAGATGCCGAGGATGACGAAGATCGGCAGCAGCCCGAGGAGGCTGATCAGGTAGTAGCTCATGACCGTTCTCTCAGCAGGGGGTCAGGGGACCGGGGTGGGCGTGGCCGTGCCCGCGGGCTCTGTCGACGACGGCGGCGCGGGGTCGGTGTGCTCCGACGACGAGGCGGCCGAGCGCGGCTTGCGCTTGGTGCCCACGAGGCCGGTCGGGCGGAACAGCACGAAGAAGAAGGCGACGATGTAGACGATGAACTCGCCCCACTCCGTCGGCAGCCAGTAGAGCGGGAGGGTCTCGGTGAGGCCCACGAGCAGGCCGCCGATCATCGCGCCGCTCATGCGGCCCATGCCGCCGATCGTCAGGGCGATCACGGCCTTGAGCAGCAGGTCGAAGCCCATGCTCGGGTGGATCGGTGCCTTCAACGCCAGCAGCACCGCGGCGGGGACGACCAGGATCGAGCCGAGGATCATCGAGCGCAGGTAGACGCGGTCGAGGTCGATCGCGAGCGCCTGCGCCCGCTCGGGGTTGTCACCGACGGCGCGGAACTCCAGGCCGGCGTGTGTGCGGGTGAGGAACCAGTGCATGACACCGAACAGCGCCAGGCTCATGACGAGGACGCTGAGGTCGTAGACGTCGAGGCGGATGCCTCCGATCGTGGTGCTCCAGCCGAACCACTCCGGCACGAGCGCCGAGACGACGCTGGCGCCCCACAGCAGCTCGATCACGTAGGCGGCGAAGGCCACGACGAGCAGCGAGGCCACCATGACGACGATCGGGTCGGCGTCGCGGCGTGCCAGGGGCTTGTAGACCAGGAACTGCATCGCACACGCGATCAGTGCGGCGGCGACCACCGCACCGACCACGGCGAGCAGGAGCGGCCACTCGAGGACCGTGCCCAGCGTGTAGAACACGTAGGCGGACAGGACGAACGTGGCGCCCTGCGCGACGTGGAAGACCTTGTTGACCGACAGGATCAGGCTCAGGCCATAGGCGAACAGGCCGTAGAGCAGACCCATGACGAGCCCGGTCTTGACGAGGGTGAGGAGCAGGTCCACGAGGGGTCCCTTCCGTGGGTGAGGACGAGGTGGGGGTGCGCCTGCCCTCCGCGGCGTGCGGAGGGCAGGCGCCCGTCGGCATCAGTTCTGGACGGAGTCGATCGTCTTGTCCGTCATGGGGTCGGCCTTGTAGTCCGTGATCTCGCGGATGATCGTCGGTCCGACGTAGGTGAGCTTGTTCGTCAGGTCCATCGAGCCGACGATCGGGACCTCGATGTCCTTCTTCTCCCGCAGGACGGCCAGGACGTTCTCACCCGTGACCGGCGCACCCTGCGAGCGGAGCTCCTTGATCGCCTCGGCGTAGAGGAACGGCACCGAGTAGAAGTAGGCGTTGTAGGACTGGTTCGTCAGCACGCGCTTCGGATCCTCCGACTGCATCCGGTCGAGCAGCTGGTTGACCCCGTCGAGGTCCTCGGGGATGTGGGACATGTAGATGAACCCGTTCATCGCCTCCCTCCCGGCGTCACGGATCACGCGCGACTCGCCCTCGCCGGCGTAGCCGCCGATCGGGGTGTCCAGCCCCGCCTCGCGGTAGGCCTTCATCGTGGCCGCGCCCTCGACCAGCAGGGTCTGCAGGTAGATGAAGTCCGCGCCCGACTGCTTGACCTTCGCGATCTGGGTGGTCGCGTCGGTGGCGTCCTGGCGGATCGACTCCGAGGCCACGACCTCGCCGCCGCGACCTTCGACCGCCTTGGTGAAGGCGTCCGCCGTACCCTGCCCGGACTCGTTGTCGACGTAGATGATGGCGAACTTCTGGTACTTCTTCGTGTCGATGAGGTACTCGGAGAAGTTGTCGAGCTGCACGTCGTTCATCGGCAGCACGTTGACGAGGTTGGGACTCGAACCGATCAGCGAGGGGCTCTGCGCACCGGCGTTGAACAGGGCGAAGCCGAGGTCCTGGGCCACGGGGGTCGCCGCGGAGACGACGGCGCTCCATGCGGTGAGCACCGCGGGCGCCTTCTCGACGGCGCCGAGCTTGTTCATCGCGCTGATGCCGCCCTCGGCCGTGGCCTGGGTGTCGGCCTGCTCGAGCTCGAGCGTGATGCCGTCCGCGGCGTACTTCTCGTTGGCGTCCTTGATGCCGTCGGACGTCGCGATCACGTACTCCTCGCCGTAGGAGGCAGCGGGCCCGGTCAACGGCATGCCGATGCCGAGCTTGTACGTCTCCTTCTTGGTGACGGCCTCGCCGGTCGCGCCCTTGATGCCGCCGGAACCGGCGTCGGAGCCGCCGGAGTCGGTCGTGCAGGCCGCCGCCAGCGCGAGCGCCGCCACCGCGGCCACGATCTGTGCCGATCGAATCAATCGCATTGCTGTTCCTTGTCTCGTGTGGTGCTGACCGACGGACGTACCGTCGTGGTGCTCAGAACAGACCCCAGATGTCGGGATCGTCCAAGAGCGTCGCGGCGGGACCTTCCCGCACGATCTCCCCGAGTCTCAGGACGTAGGCGCGGTCGGAGACCCGCAGCGCCTCGTTGATGTTCTGCTCGACGATCAGGACCCCGATGCCCAGCTCCTGGTGCACCGACCGGATCTGGTCGAGCATCGTCTGGACCAGCACCGGAGCGAGCCCGGTGGAGGGCTCGTCGAGCAGGAGGTAGCGCGGGCTGGCCATGAGGGCGGTGCCGATGGCGACCATCTGCTGCTGGCCGCCGGACAACGTGCCCGCGTCCTCGTGCAGCCGGTGCGCGAGCGCGGGAAAGAGGTCGAGGACGAAGTCGAGCGTGACCTTGTCGCGGTCGGTCACCCCGCGGGCGACGCCGGCGCCGAGCTGCAGGTTCTCGCCGATGCTCAACGTCGGGAAGACGCCTCGCCCCTGGGGCACGAGCGCGATGCCGCCCTGCGCGACGGCCGCCGATCCGCGGCCCAGCTGGCTGGTGCCGTCGAAGCGGATCTCGCCGGACTCCACGCCGATCACGCCGGCGATCGCTCGCAGCAGCGTCGACTTCCCGGCCCCGTTGTGCCCGAGGAGGCTGATGACCTCCTGGCCGCCGGCGGTGAGGGAGACGTCGCGCAGGACCGTGTGCGCGCCGTAGCCGGCGGTCACCGACTCGACCTCGAGCGCGGGAGCGGCACTGGTCGCGGACCCGTGGTCCACGACGTCGCCTCGAGCCTCGGTCATCGCCTTCTCCTCCTGGTCGCCGAATCGACGCGTAGGGCATCCTGTGTAACCCAGGTCACGTCGGATCTAATTAGTATCATACTTAGCATGATTAGCCGAGTAGCGATTTCGGACTATTTCGCGCCGATGGCCCGCTCGACGAGCGCGGTCTTGTTGACACCCGCCTCCGGCAGCACGCCGACCGGTACGAGCTCGAGCCGGGGCCGGAAGGCCAGCACCTGCGTGATGCGCCGCTCGACCTCCTCGGCGAGGGTCTCGAGCTCGGCCTCCCCGAGGCCCGGCGCGTGCTCCACCCGCACGTGCAGGCGCTGCTTGGTGGAGTGACCCTCGAAGTCGACGACGACCCGCATGTTGCCCGTGAGCCGCGGCTGGAAGCCCACAGCGATCTCGCGGACCGCCGAGGGCCACACGTTGATCCCGCGCACGATGAGCATGTCGTCGGTGCGCCCGACGCACCGGACCTTGGGCCCGACCCGGCCGCACACGCACGACGTCGAGAGCACCTCGAGGTGGTCGCGCGTGCGGAAGCGCAGGAGCGGGGACGCCTGGCGGTCCAGTGCCGTCAGCACCAGCTCGCCGGACGAGCCGGCCTCGAAGCCGACGTCCTCGCCCGTCTCCGGATCGATGAGCTCGGCGTGGACGAGGCCTTGGGCGATGAAGTGCATCCCGTCGCGCTCGAGGCACTCGCCGTAGACCATGGGCACGACGTCGGAGTTGCCGAGCGTCTCGCAGCTCGTCGCTCCCCACGCCGACTCGATGCCGCCGCGGATCTCCGGCACGCCGCCACCGGGTTCGCCGCCGACCACGATGCGCTCCACACCCAGCGTCGAGGCCTTGCGGCCGACCACCTCCTCGGCCACCCGACCGGCGTGGAGGGCGAAGTTCGGACCCGTGCAGAAGACCGTCGGCGCCAGGGACGCCGCCACGGTCAGCAGGCGCTCGACGCCCGCCTCCCCGCCGATGGGCAGCACCACGCAGCCGAGCTGCTGCAGCACCCGCACGGCCGGCACGCCGCCCGCGAAGCCCTTGCTCATCCCCCACCCGTGCAGCACCAGGTCGCCCGGTCGCACGCCGGCGGCATAGAAGCCGCGCGCCCCCGAAGTCCCCCAGACCCGCAGGTCGTGCTCCGTGAGCCCGAAGTAGGACGGGGTGCCGCTCGTGCCCGACGTCGCCTGGATCTGAGCCAGGTCGGTCACGGGGACGGCGAGGTGGTCGCCTAGAGGCGGGTGCTCGGCGAGGGAGGCGCGCAGCTCCTCCTTCTCGGTGAAGGGAAGCTCCCGCAGGTCCTCGGTGGTGCGGACCGAGGCGAGGTCGACGCCGGCCTCGGCCATCTTCGTCCGGTAGAAGCCCGACCCGGCCTGCACGTGCTCCAGCTGGCGGCGCAGCGCCTCGTCTTCGTGCTCGCGCAGGCGGGCGGGCTCCCAGGTCTCGATCTCGTCCAGCACGTCGGTCATCGGTGGCCCTCCTCAAGTGTCGGGCTGAAGCGCAGCACCGGCAGGTCGCCGGCGTCCGCGCGCTCGAACCGGGCGCTCACGGCGAGCCCGGGAGCGAGAGCGTCGGCCGGGCAGTCGACGACGTTCGCCTGGACCGTCACCCCCTCCTGGAGCTGCACGTACGCGAGGACGAACGGCGTGTGCGACCCCCAGGGCTCCGCGGCGCGACGCACGACGGAGTAGCTGTAGACCTCGCCGCGACCCGTGGCGGGCACCCACGTGACGGCGTCGGACCCGCAGCGCGGGCAGAAGCCACGCGGGTACCAGAACGGCCGGTCGCACGCCGGGCAGTGCGGAAGCAGCAGCTCGCCGCGCTCGGCGGCGTCCCACCACGGCTGCGTCGCGGGGTCGACCTCGGGACGGGGTGTCGGCAGGCCTGCCGGGAAGTGGTCGCTCACGCGTGGCGCTCCAGGACGATCGTCGAGCTGTAGTGGTTGTTCGCGAGCCGGAAGCCGGTCCCGGACGCGACGGCGAACTCGAGGTCGGGCACCTGTACCGCGGGGTGGGCCTCGCCACGCAGCTGGCGCACGGCCTCGATCACCTTGGTCATGCCGCCGCGGTTGCCAGGGTGGTTGTTGGACAGGCCGCCCCCGTCGGTGTTGACCGCGAGCCGACCGGTCCTGCTGACCAGGCCCCCGTCCTCCACGAACCGCCCCGCCTCCCCGCGGGCGCAGAAGCCGAGATCCTCGAGCGCGACCAGCACCGTGATGGTGAAGGAGTCGTAGAGGGAGGCGTAGCGCACATGGGCGGGCGTGATGCCTGCCTCGGCGAACGCGAGCTCGCCGGAGCGGCGGATGGCGCTGTAGGTGAGGTCGACCTCGCCGGCGAACGACGCCTTGTGGCTCTCGCCGTGGCCCCGCAGGATCGCTCCGGCTCGCCCGAGGTCGCGCGCGACGTCGGGGTGCACGAGCACCAGCGCGCCCCCGCCGTCGGTCACCACGCAGCAGTCGAGCTTGTGCAGCGGGTCCGCGATCATCGAGGAGGCGAGCACGTCGTCGACGCTCACCTCGTCGCGCAGGAACGCACGGTCGTTGTGCACGGCGTGGCGCGACGACGCCACCTTGACCCAGGCGAGCTGCTCGGGCGTGGTGCCGAGCTCGTGCATGTGCCGCCGGGCGAGCACGGCGTAGTCGGCGACCGGACCGTAGCCGCCGCCGTACCCGTTCACCTGGAACGCCGCCGCGGGAGTCGGCACGTCGGGCGGCGAGACCTTCTGCCGCTGGGCGGGCAGACCCGCGAGCGAGACGACCGCCACCCGGCACCGTCCGGCCGCGATGGCCGCCGCCGCGTGACCGACGTAGGCGACGTAGCTGGCACCGCCCATCTCGGAGGACTCCGAGTACGTGCACCGCAGCCCGAGGTGCTGCATGAGGTCGACGACGCCGAGCCCCGGTGCCGTGGAGTCGGTGAAGAAGCCGTCGACGTCCTCGAGGGAGAGCCCGGCGTCGGCGAGCGCGCCGGCGACCACGTCGCGGTGCACCCCGGCGAGCGTGTGCCCCGGGAGCCGCCGAGCGGGGTGCTCGTAGGCACCGACCACGACGGCGGATCCGTTCAGCGAGCCCATCCGGCTCCTCCTGCAGCGAGGCCCGCGACGGGGCGTGACGTGACGTGGATCATTTCTCATTACTATAGTCATAGTTATCCGACCCAGGTCAACCCCCAGGAGCTCCCCATGGACCGATTCACCGACCGCGTGGCCCTCGTCACCGGCGGGGCCAGCGGCATCGGCGCCGCGACCGCCCGACGCATCCTCGACGAGGGCGGCTCCGTCGTGGTCGCCGACATCCAGGACGACGCCGGCGTGCGCCTCGTCGAGTCCTGGGGCGAGCGCGCGCACTACGTCCACCTCGACGTGACCGACGAGCGCGAGTGGGCCACTGCCGTCGACGCGACGCTCCATCGGTTCGGCTCGCTGGACGTGCTGGTCAACAACGCGGGCGGCGGCCACTACGAGTCCATCGAGGACACGACGAAGGAGGTCTGGGACCACGTCATCGCCCTGAGCCAGACCAGCGTCTTCCTCGGCACCCGCGCCACCAGCGCCGCTCTTCACAAGAGCACGGCGGGGTCGGTCGTGAACGTCAGCTCGGTCTACGGCCTGGTCGGTGGTACCGGCGGCAGCCCGGCCTACCACGCGGCGAAGGGCGCGGTCCGACTGCTCAGCAAGAACACGGCGATCGCCTGGTGGCCGGCCGGCGTGCGCGTGAACTCGGTCCACCCGGGCTTCATCGACACGCCCCTGCTCGACGCCCACCGCGACCGCATCGCGGCGTCCACCCCGTCTGGTCGGCTCGGCACGGCCGAGGAGGTCGCGAACGTCATCTGCTTCCTCGCCAGCGACGAGGCGTCCTTCGTGACGGGCGCGGAGTTCGTCGTCGACGGCGGCCACACCGCGGCCTGACGCGAGCACGAGGGCCCCGGACCCTGCGGTCCGGGGCCCTGCTCCCTCCGGCCCGGCCGAGTGGACTAGCGCACCAGGTCGTTCAGGGGGGCGAGCTCGTCGAGCAGCCGCTCGATGCCGTCGCGGTCGTGCGGCGGCACGTTGATGACGAGCCGCTCGACGCCGAGGCTCGCGTAGTGCTCGACGAGGCTCGGCTCACTCCGGCTGTCGAAGGCGTGCAGCCGGATCGAGGCCGGGTCGCGGCCGGCGTCCTCGAACGCCTTCTGCAGGTCGGGCAGACCGTCGGCGATCGTGCGCGGTCCGATGGGCGCCCAGCCGTCGGCGTACTCGGCGATGTGCTCGAACAGCTTCGGACCGGCGAGACCGCCGATGACGACCGGCGGTCCGCCGGGCTGCACGGGTTTCGGCCACTGGTACGACGGGGGCAAGTCGACGTACTCGCCCTGGAACGACGCCAGCTCCTCGGTCCAGAGCCGACGGATGGCGAGCATCTTCTCCCGCGTCTGGGTCCGACGCCTCTTGTAGACCACGCCGTGGTCCTCGAGCTCGTCCTGGTTCCAGCCGTAGCCGATGCCGAAGACCAGCCTGCCCTCGCTCACGTGGTCGAGGCTCGCCACCTGCTTGGCCAGGTAGATGGGGTCGTGCTGCGGCACGACGGTGATCCCGGTGCCGACGGTCAGGCTCGGCGCGGCTACCGAGGCGGCGGCCAGGCCGACGAACATGTCGTACGTGCGGTAGTACTCCGGCGGCAGCTCGCCGCCACGCGGGTACGGCGTCGTGCGCGTAGCCGGGATGTGGCTGTGCTCGGGCAGGAACATCGCCTCGAAGCCGCGCTCGGCGATCAGGCGCGCGAGGGGGGCGGGCGCCACGGTCTGGTCGGTGGAGAACATCATGATGCCGATGTGCACGGGGGCCTCGCTCTGGTGGACGACACGTAAGTAGTGTCATAGTTACTATATTCCGCCTGGAATGACCACCCCGCGCTGGTAGACCGCGAAGGAGCCGCCCCATGGACCAGACCGAGCTGATCGCCCGCGAGGAGATCCGGTCGCTGCTCGTCGAGTACGTCCAGTGCGCCGACACCGGGCGCACCGACCGCATGCTGGAGCTGTTCGCTCCCGACGCGGTCATGGAGGCCACGAACGACCCCGCGTGCCACGGCCGCGACGAGATCCGCGCCTACTTCGAGCGGGCCGGCCGCAGTGCCCGCCGCTTCATGGCCGAGCCCTACCTGCGCCACCACCTCTCGAGCATCCACGTGGAGCTCGAGGGGCCGACCGAGGCGCGCACCACCGGGTACTTCCTGGCCATCACGGACACCGGCCCCGACCACTGGGGCCGCTACCGCGACCTGCTGCGCCACGACGGCACGGCGTGGACCATCCACCACCGGCGACTGCAGCTCGAGGGCTGCACCCCCGGCGGCTGGCTCGACCGGCACGAGACCGCCCGCGCCGCCGGGGACCTGCCGTGAGCGGCCTCGACCGCTGGCTCGGCGACGGGCGCACACCGGCTCTCCTGATCTCGGAGTGCCAGAACGGCCTCATCCACCCCGACCACGCCACCACCATGAGCGGGCTCGCCCAGCAGGCCGAGGAGCGCGGCATCGTCGGGCGCATCGCGCGGCTCGCGGAGGTCTTTCGCGCCGCAGGCCTGACCGTCGCGCACGCCACCATCGAGCCTGCACCGGACTACGAAGGGTTCGACGTCGCCTCGCCGCTGGCCGCGGTCACCGTCAAGCGCGGGGAGTTCCGGGCCGGCACACCGCTCCCGGAGATCCATCCCGGCCTCACGCCCCAGCCCGGCGACCTGTTGTTCCCGCGCCGGACCGCCATGACGGCGTTCTTCCGCAGCGGGTTGGGGCAGGCGCTGCGCGACCGCGGCGTCGACACCGTCGTCCTCGTCGGCATCTCGGTCAACATCGCGATCCCCGGCTCCGCCGTGGAGGCCGTCAACCGGGGCCTGCCGGTCGTGATCCCCGAAGATGCCACGGCCGCGACGAACACCGAGGTCCATGCGCTGATGTACCGCCAGATCCTGCCCGCGCTCGCCACGATCACGACGACCGAGGAGGTCGTGGAGGCCGTCGGGCGACGCGAGTCCTCCTAGCGCTGGTCCGACCGCCGCGACAGCACGCGGCCGAGCCAGGTCTGCGTCTCGGCCCGGTGCTCGTCGCTGAGCGCGACGAGGGCCTCGCGGTCGCCTCCCTCGACCGCGTCGGCGATGCGCACGTGGTCGTCGACCACCCTGCGGTGCGCCGTATCGGTGCGGACGTAGAGCGACCGGTAGAACTCCGACAGGATCCAGAGCTGGTGGACCTGCCGTCGCACCATCCGCCGTGGCGACGCCGCGAAGATCGCGAAGTGGAACGCCTCGTTGACCTCGCGGTACTCGGCGAACTGCGTCACCGGGTCGAGCTCCGCGAGCCGGTCGTTCAACCGACGCAGCTCCGCGACGTCCACCGACTCCAGGTCTACCGTGGCCAGCAGCGCGTCCTCCAGGAGGGCGCGCATCTCGTAGATCTCGGCGAGGTCCTCGAGCGTCGGGCGCACCACCGTGTAGCCGGTGTTCGGCCGCGCCTCCACGAGCCCCTCGGCCCGCAGCGAGGCGAGCGCCTCGCGGACTGGCACGCGGCTGACCCCGAGGCGCTGCGCGATCTCGGCCTGGTTCACCTTCGCGCCCGGCGGCAGCTCACCGGTGAGGACGAGCTGGCGGATCCGGGCGAGGCACGTGTCGACCTCGTCCGCCTGACGCGTCATCGACGTCCTCCTCAGACCACCGAGTCGTCGCCCAGCAGCACCGTCACCTGGCTGGACAGCATGCCACCGTTGCCGTGCGCGAGCGCCACGTGGGCGTCGGCCACCTGGCGGTCGCCGGCCTCGCCGCGGAGCTGGCGGGTGGACTCGATGAGCGTGAAGATCCCGTACATGCCCGGGTGGCAGTACGACAGCCCGCCTCCATTGGTGTTGACGGGCAGGTGCCCGCCCGGGGCGATGCCGCCATCGGCCACGAAGTCGCCCGCCTCGCCCTTGGCGCAGAAGCCGAGGTCCTCGAGGAAGAGCAGCGTGTTGATGGTGAACGCGTCGTAGAGCTCGACGACGTCGACGTCCGAGGGCGTCAGCCCCGCGAGCTCGAAGGCCCGCGGCCCGGTGACCGACGCGGACGTGACCGTGAGGTCGGCCATCTGCGAGATGCTCATGTGCTCGTGGGCCTCGGCACCGCCGAGGTAGTGCACTGGCGGCTTCGCGAGGTCGCGCGCACGCTCGGCCGACGTGACCACCACGGCACCGCCGCCGTCCGTCACGAGGCAGCAGTCGCGCACCGTGAGGGGGGAGGACACCGTCCGCGCTCCCAGCACGTCGTCGATCGACAGCTCCCCACGCTCGAACGCGGCGGGGTTGAGCTGCGCCCAGCGCCGCGCTGCGACCGCGACCTCGGCGAGGTGCTCGCGCGTCGTGCCGAACTCGTGCATGTGCCGGGCCGCCGCCAGGGCGTAGGCCGACACCGGGAGCCGGGGCCCGAACGGCGTCTCGTAGGAGGGCACCTGGTTCTGGCCCGAGGAGACGAGCCCGCCGGAGGCCGACCGCTGGTTGCTGCCGTAGGCGATGAGCGCGACCTCGCACAGGCCCGCGTCGATCGCGGCCGTCGCGTGGCGCAGGTGGGCGAGGAACGAGCTGCCCCCCGTCGCGGTGCTGTCGCTGTAGCGCGGCCGGATGCCCATGCGCTCGGCGAGCACCACGGTCGGCATCGGGTAGAAGGCCGAGTGGGAGAAGACCGCGTCGACGTCGGTGCTCCGCAGGCCGGCGTCGTCCAGGGCCCGGCCCGCCGCCTGCTCGGCGAGGTCGAGGGCATTCACCCCGGGGCCCACCTCGCCGAGGTCGGACTCGGCGACGCCGACGATCGCGGCGGTGCCGCGCAGCTCGCGCTCGTGCCTCATCGCGCGGCCTCCGTCGTCTCGAAGACGGGGAGGACGCGGTCGCCCTCGTGCGAGAAGCGCACCTGGACGCGGTCGTCGATCGCGACCGCCGCGTCGTCCACCCGCGACATCATGCGGAAGCCCTCGTCGAGGTCGACGAGCACCACGCTGTACGCGGGCTTCTCCCGGGGCGTGAGCGCCGTCGTGGAGTACACCGACCCGACTCCGGCGGAGGCACGCCAGTGCAACGCGTCGGCTCCGCACGCCGAGCAGCGCCCACGGGGCGGGAACACGGCCGTCGAGCACGCACCGCACGCCTGGAAGGCGAGCACGTCCTCGGCCAGGAGCGCCTGGTACGCCGCGTCGGGGCCGCACTGCTGCCCGGGCGGGGCCGCCGGGGCGCCGGGGAGGCCAGCCCGGTCGCCCGCTGCCTCGGGAACGTCGTCGGTCATGGGTGCATCCTCTCGCCCGTTGACAATGTATTCATTTTAGCATACGTTCCTGCCCGGACGGAGTGATGATGACCCACGACGACACGAACCCCCCGCTGCCGCTCGACGGCATCCGCGTGCTCGACCTGACGCGTGTGGTGATGGGCCCCCTCGCCACGCAGGTGCTCGCCGACCAGGGTGCCGACGTCGTCATGGTCGAGGCCACCGGTGGCGACACGAACCGGGTGATGGGCCCCGGTCCCCACCCCGAGCTGTCGGGCATCTCGCTCAACCTCCTGCGCAGCAAGCGCTCGGTGCTCATCGACCTGAAGTCCGTCGACGATCGCGCCGCGCTTGAGCAGCTGGTGCGCTCGTGCGACGTCGTCGTGTCCACGATGCGCCCGCACGTGCTCACCCGGCTCGGCCTGGACTACGCGTCCGTCCGCGCACTGCGCGAGGACGTCGTGTACTGCCAGGCCCAGGGCTTTCCGATCAGCAGCGCCCGCGCCGACGAGCCCGCCTACGACGACATCATCCAGGCCGCGACCGGCGTGTCCGACCTCGTCGAACGGGTCACGGGCGCGCCCGGCCTGATGCCGACGATCTTCGCCGACAAGGTGTGCGGACTGGTCATGGCCCAGGCGATCACCGCCGCACTGCTGCAGCGCGAGCGCACGGGCCTCGGCCGGCACGTCGAGGTGCCCATGAACCAAGCCATGACGGCCTTCATGCTGGTCGAGCACGGCGCCGGCGCGATCTGCGAGCCGCCGGTCAATGCCCCGGGACGTCCCGCGACCGGGTACCCGCGCCTGCTCTCCCCCGACCGTCGGCCGCACCCGACGAGCGACGGCTGGATCCACATCCTCCCCTACCGTCCCGAGCACTACGCGGCACTGTTCGGCGAGGCAGGACGACCCGACGCCGCCGACGACCCACGCTACGCCGACCTCCGCGCCACGATCGCGAACTCCGACTCGCTCTACCGCGACGTCCGCTCGATCACGCCCACCCGGACCACGGAGGCGTGGCTCGACTACTGCCGCCGGGCCGGCATCCCCGCCACGGCCGTCGCGAGCCTGCAGGACCTGGTCGACGACCTGCCGCTCGTCGAGCACCCGCACGCCGGCCCCTACCGGACCATCCCCCCGATGGCCCTCTTCCACGGCTCCCCCGCTCTGACCCCCTCCCCCGCTCCCTTGATCGGGGAGCACACCGTGGCGGTGCTCGAGGAGCTCTCACACCCCACGACGGAGGCCCCATGAAGCTCGCCCCCACCACCCTCACCGCCGAGGAGCGTGCGCTCCAGCAGGAGGTGCGCCGCTTCCTCGACGACCGCCTAGCGCCGGGCACCTATCCCCTCGGCCTCGGCATGGCCGGCGACGTCGACGCCGCGTTCTCCCGAGACCTCGCCGCCCAGGGCTGGATCGGCATGGCGCTGCCCACCGAGTACGGGGGCGGCGGACGCACGGCCGTCGAGCGGCAGATCGTGGTCGAGGAGCTCCTCACCCGCGGCGCGCCCGTCGGCTTCCACTGGACGGCCGACCGGCAGTCGGGCCTGAACATCCTCCACAACGGCACCGAGGAGCAGCGCCGCTCGCTGCTGCCCGGCATCTGCCGCGGCGAGCTGTCGTTCGCCATCGGCATGAGCGAGCCCGACGCCGGCTCCGACCTCGCCTCGGTGCGCTCGCGTGCCGTCCCCGAAGGTGACGGCTGGCGCGTCGACGGCACCAAGATCTGGACCTCCGGCGCCGCGACCGCCACGCACCTGCTGTGTCTCTTCCGCACGTCCGAGGGTCGTCACGACGGGCTCACCCAGTTCATCGTCCCGCGTGCGACGCCGGGCGTGACCGTCTCGCCCATCCCGTTCATCGACGGCACCCGGCACTTCTGCGAGGTCGCGTTCGACGGCGTCCTCCTGCCCGACACGGCCCGCCTCGGCGAGGTCGGTGCCGGCTGGGGCCAGAACACGAGCGAGCTCGCGCTCGAGCGTGGTGGCGTCGACCGGTGGATGTCGATGATGCCGCTCCTGGAGCACTGGGCCCGGTCCGAGGGCGTGCGGGGGTCGGTGATCGCGCAGGTCGACCTCGGGCGCGTCCTCGCGCGGCTGTGGGCCTACCGCGGCATGAGCCTCTCGATCGCGCGCCTCGTCGACTCCGGGGTGTTCCCGGTCGCGGAGGCCGCCCTCGTCAAGGAGATGGCCACCCAGTTCGAGCAGGAGTCCCTGGTGCTGGTGCGCCGTCACTACGGCCGCACCCCGTCGCCCACGTCGGACGACCCGTGGGAGGCCCTGCTCGCCCAGGCCCTGCTCGTCGGTCCGTCGTGGACCCTACGCGGCGGCACCACCGAGATCCTCCGCTCCGTCATCTCGAAGGGACTCATCGCGCGATGACCTCCGACCTCACGGCCGCCCTGGCCGACTACTTCGCCGCCACCTGGCCGCTCGACGCTCCCGTCGAGGAGCCCGGGCCGCTCGACACGACGCCGTGGTCGGGGTTCGCCGACCTCGGCCTCGACCTCGTGGGCGTCCCCGAGGACGACGGTGGCGCCGGCGGCTCCTTCCAGGACCTGATCGCGCTCGCCGTCCTCGGCGGCCGGCACGCCGCCGACGTGCCCATCGTCGAGGCGACCACGGCCGCGTGGGCGCTCGCGACCGCCGGGCTCCCGCTCGAGCCAGGCACCAGCCGCTCCGTGCCGGCGGGACCCACCGACCTCGACGTGCACGACGACGGGTCGCTCAGCGGCACGGTGCACGACGTCCCGTGGGGCGCCTCGGTCGACGTCGTGGTGGTCGTGGTGGACGACGGGCGCACGGTCGCCCTCGAGGTCGCGGA
>CAZREF010000021.1:0-49164 GCA_964599245.1 uncultured Aeromicrobium sp.
GGCAACCTGCTGGGTGGCGAGCAGTCCGGGCACATCGCCGACGTCGGCTTCGACCTCTACGTCCGGCTCGTCGGCGAGGCGGTCGCCGAGTTCCGGGGCGACGGTGGCGAGCCCGAACGGGAGGTCAAGATCGAGCTGCCCGTCGAGGCGCACCTCCCGCACGACTACGTGCCGAGCGAGCGCCTGCGGCTCGAGATGTACAAGCGCCTCGCCGACGTGCGCAGCCTCGACGACGTCACCGAGCTGCGCGACGAGCTCGTCGACCGCTACGGCGAGCCGCCGGAGGTGGCCGAGGTGCTGCTCGACGTCGCCCGCCTGCGCGTCGCGGTGCGCGAGGCCGGCATCACCGAGGTGACCTCCGCCGGCTCGCAGATCCGCTTCGGCGGCCTGAGCCTGCCGGAGTCCGCGCAGATGCGACTGCGGCGGGTCTACCCGAAGAGCCTGTACAAGCCCGCGACGAACGTCGCGCTCGTCCCGGCACCGCGCACCGCCGCGGTCGGGGGCAAGCCGCTGCGCGGCCGCGAGCTGCTCGACTGGGTCGCCCAGGTCGTGCAGACCCTCGTGGCCTGACGCCCCTCCGGACGGTGCGACAATGGCGCCCGTGACGCATGTGGTGATCATCGGAGGCGGACCCGGCGGCTACGAGGCGGCTCTCGTGGCCTCACGCTTGGGAGCCGAGGTCACCGTCGTCGAGCGCGACGGGCTCGGCGGCTCCACCGTCCTCACCGACTGCGTGCCGAGCAAGACGCTGATCGCGACGTCGGACCTGCTCACCGAGGTCGAGTCCTCGGCCGAGCTCGGCGTGGAGTTCCCTCGAGACGTCCGGGCCGACCTCGCCGCCGTCAACGACCGCGTCATGCGGCTCGCGCAGGCGCAGTCGTCGGACATCGGCGGACGACTGGAGCGGGAGGGCATCACCGTGCTGCGCGGCCAGGCGCGCCTGCTGTCGCCCCGCGAGGTGCGGGTCACGGGACAGGACGGCGCCGACGACCGCACCCTCGAGGCGGACGCGGTGCTCGTGGCGACCGGCGCGCACCCGCGCGTCAGTCCCGACGCGATGCCCGACGGCGAGCGCATCCTCACGTGGGAGCAGGTCTACGCCCTGCGGGAGATCCCGGAGCACATGATCGTCGTCGGCTCCGGCGTCACCGGCGCGGAGTTCGCGAGCGCCTACAACGGTCTCGACGCCCGGGTCACCCTGGTCTCCAGCCGCGACCGCGTGCTGCCCGGGGAGGACGAGGACGCCGCCGAGCTCATCGAGGACGTCTTCACCGAGCGGGGCATGACCGTGATGGGACGCTCGCGCATGGCCTCGGTCCGCCGTGAGGGCGACGACGTGGTGGTGACGCTCACCGACGGCCGCGAGGTCGTCGGCTCCCACTGCCTGCTGGCCCTCGGCTCCATCCCGAACACGTCCGACCTCGGCCTCGAGGAGGTCGGCGTGGCGCTCGACGACGCCGGCTTCGTCCGCGTCGACCGGGTGTCCCGCACGAGCGTGCCGGGTGTCTACGCCGCGGGTGACTGCACGGGCGTGCTCATGCTCGCGTCCGTCGCGGCCCAGCAGGGCCGCATCGCCGTGGCCCACCTGCTGGGCGACGCCGTGCACCCGCTCGACCTCCAGAAGGTCTCGAGCAACATCTTCACCTCGCCGGAGATCGCCACGGTCGGGATGTCGCAGCGCGCGATCGAGGAGTCGGGTCTGCAGGTCGACGTCGTCACGCTGCCGCTCGCCACCAACGCCCGCGCCAAGATGCAGGGCGTGCGGCACGGCTTCGTCAAGCTCTTCTCCCGCCGCGGGATGGGGGTGGTGGTCGGCGGCGTGGTCGTCGGCCCCCGCGCGAGCGAGCTCATCCACGCCGTCTCGCTGGCCGTCTCCGCGTCGCTCACCGTCGACCAGGTGGCCGACGCGTTCACCGTGTACCCGTCGATGTCGGGGTCGGTCGCCGAGGCGGCGCGGAGCCTGCACCCGCGCTGACCTGCGAGAACAACACCGATGTAGTTCACGCGCACCGGTGGATCGAGGCGGCGATCCGTGATTCCCTGACCCCTGAACCCGTCGTCACATCCGTCCCACCAGTCACAGGATCGGTCTTCCCCATGCGCCCCTGGACCCTGGCTCGGCGAGCCGTACCGCTCGCCGTCGTCACCGCCGTCGCCGTCGCGTCGCTCGTCTCCGTGCAGGAGTCGTCCGGCGTGGTCCTGTCCACGCAGGGCGAGCCGGCGGAGGTGGTCGAGACGCCGGTGCCGACGGTCGAGCCGGAGGCCGAGCCGACGACGGACCCCGGCCGTCGCGAGGCCGCCCGCACCGAGGGTGACTCCGCGGGGGAGGCGTCGCCCGGCCAGGAGCAGGAGCAGGTCGCCGCCCTGACCGAGTCCTCGACCGCCCCGTTCTCGCTCGTCGGCGTCACCTGGGACCGCGGCTCGGTCGACGAGGACCCCACCGTCGAGGTGCGGTGGAGGTCCGTGAAGGACGGCTGGAGCGACTGGACCACTCTCGAGACCTCGCCCGTCGACCCCGCGTCGGCCGACTCCCGGCCCGGCACCGACCCGCTGTGGGTGGGCGAGTCCGACGGTGTCGACGTCCGCGTGAGCACCCCGTCGGGCGACGTCCCGAGCGGCGTGCGGGTCTCGAAGGTCACCGACGGCACCAACGGCTCCGCGGTCGTCCCGACGGCGGCGACGGTGGGCCAGCCCAAGATCATCACGCGCTCGGCCTGGGGTGCCAAGAGCGGCTCGACCTGCAGCGCCCCCGTGTACGGGGCGTCGATGCTGGGCGCGACCCTGCACCACACCGCCGGGTCGAACACCTACACCAAGGCGCAGTCCGCGGGCATCGTGCGAGCGACCCAGGCGTACCACACGGGCAGCCAGGGCTGGTGCGACATCGGCTACAACTTCCTCGTCGACAAGTACGGCCAGATCTTCGAGGGCCGCAAGGGCGGCATGACCAAGATGGTCCGCGGTGCCCACGCCGGCGTGAACGCCGCCAACGAGCGCACGATCGGTGTCTCGATGATGGGCAACTACGACGTCGCCCAGGTCCCGACGGCCCTGAAGACCGCGGTCGCCGACCTCATCGCCTGGCGCTTCTCGCTCGCCAAGCTCAAGGCGACGGGCACCTACTCGCTCGGCGGCCGGACGGTGAACCGCATCATGGGTCACCGCGACGTCAAGAGCACCGCCTGCCCGGGCCGCTACGGCTACAGCTGGCTCAACGCCAAGGACGGCCTGCGGACCCTCGTGGCCGACCGGCTCGCGAAGGGCTCGACGCCCACGCCGTCGCCGGAGCCGACCGCGATCCAGAAGCTCGCGGACTCCATCGGCAGCGCGGCGCTCGGTGCGCTCGTCCGTGAGGAGTACGGCACTGCCACGAACCGGCGTGCCGTCTGGAAGAACATGGACATCCTCTGGACGTCCCGCTACGGCGCGCACGCCATCAGCGGCCTCGTCAAGAAGGAGTTCTACCGCCTGGGCGGCCACACCGGGAAGCTCGGCTACCCGCGGACGTCGCAGTCGACGGGCTCGGTCCCGACGCAGCGCTTCTACGAGGGCTCGGTCTACCTCGTGACGAAGGACGGCAAGCAGGCGGCGTACGGGATCTACGGCCCGCTCTGGGACGCCTACGTCGAGCTCGTCCAGGGCGGTACCTCCCTCGGGGTGCCGACGTCGTCGATCACGTCGCCGAGCGCGGGGATCGAGCAGATCTCCTTCACGCGCGGCGTGCTGCGGCTCGACACGGCGACCGGCAAGGTCACCCGGACCGCCAACGGGTCCCAGGCCTCCGCCGACTCCGTGACGGTGCCGAGCTCGGGCTCGGTGAGCATCACCGGCCACGGCTACGGGCACGGCATCGGCATGAGCCAGTACGGTGCGCAGGGCGCCGCCCGCTCGGGGGAGACGTTCCGCACGATCCTCACCACGTACTACCCGGGCGTGCGCATCGCGGCCGGCAACACCCTCATCCGGGTCCTGCTGAGCTCCACCAGCTCCTCGACCGTCCTGGTGCGTCCGCGCAGCGGCATGGTCTTCCGTCGGCCCGGCGTGTCGGGATCGATGTCGCTGCCGACGTCGATCGGCGGTCGCAAGCCCACCCAGTGGCGCATCACGCCGATCATCGCGGACAAGAAGACGTCCGTGCTGCAGTACTACGCCGGCGGGTGGAAGACGTACAAGAACACCAAGTGGGTCGGCGAGGGCGAGTTCGCCGTCGTCGGCGGGATGGTCGACCTCGTGCTCCCCGGCGGGAAGGTCGCGTCCTACCGCAACGCGATCCGCTCGACGCCGCCGAGCAGGAACGCCACGACGCGCAAGGTGGTGAACGTGCTGAGCCTCGACGCGTACACCCTCGGCGTGATCGCCGCGGAGATGCCCTCGAGCTGGGAGCTGGAGGCCCTCAAGGCCCAGGCCGTGGCGGCCCGCACCTACGCCCGACGCTCGCTCACCCCGTCGCGGTACTACGACGTCTGCGACACGACGGCGTGCCAGGTCTACCGGGGGGTCTCCGCGGAGACGTCGAGCACCAACAAGGCGGGTCTGTCGACGCGCGGTCTGGTGATGACCTACAAGGGCGACCCGGTGCTCGCGCAGTACTCCTCCTCCAACGGGGGGTACTCCGCGCCCGGCAGCCAGCCCTACCTCGCGGCTCGCGCCGACCGGTGGGACGACTGGAGCGGCAACAAGAACCACGACTGGAAGGTCGGGGTGACGGCGGCGGCCCTGAAGAAGGCCTACCCGACGATCGGCACCCCGAGGTCGATCCAGGTGCTGAAGCGCGACGGGGCCGGCGAGTGGGGCGGGCGGGTCACGTCCGTCAAGATCGTCGGCTCCACGAGGAGCGTCACGGTGACCGGACCCGAGCTGCGGTTCGCCCTCGGCCTGAAGTCGCACTACTTCCGGCTCGGGTAGCGTGACCGCGTCCGGGGGGACCACCACCAGGAGGTAGGACATGCCGGCACGAGTGCGACGCACCACCGCGAGCGGAGCGGCGGTCCTCGTCGCGGCGGCGGTCCTGGTGGCGACGCCGACGCCCGCTCCCGCAGCCGCCGGCCCCCTGGTCACGGCGGCCGCGCGGGACGTCGGCCCACGGGTGGACAGCCTCCGCGTCCCGGCACGACCCGCTCCTGCAGCACGAGGGCGGGGTGACCGGGTGGCGGGCCTGGAGCCGCGCGCCGTGGACGCCTACTCCATGGTCGGCGTCACCTGGGAGCCTGACGAAGAGCTCGGCGCCGTCACGGTGCGGGTGCGCACCCGCGGCGCGCAGGGGTGGACGCCGTGGCAGGCCCTGGCGGTCGACGACCACGACGGTGAGGGCGACCACGAGGAGGGACGGCGCGACGGCACGGAGCCGGCGTTCGTCGGTGAGTCGGACGGGATCGCCGTCGAGGTGACGTCCGCGTCCGGGACGGCGCCGCAGGACGTCCGCGTCGAGACCATCGCCCTGGACACCGCCGACGGCCCGGTGGCGACGACGAGCGCGGCGTCCCTGCCCGATCCCTCACCGACGTTCCCGCGGCGACCGACGATCATCCGCCGGTCGGCCTGGGGAGCCTCCGCCGGCACGTCCTGCGACGCGCCGCGCGTCGGTCGCAGCACGTTCGGCGTCACCCTGCACCACACGGCCGGGTCGAACTCGTACACGAGGAGCCAGTCCGCGTCGATCGTGCGTGGCATCCAGGCCTACCACCTCAAGAGCCGCGGCTGGTGCGACATCGGCTACAACGCCCTGGTCGACAAGTACGGCCAGGTCTTCGAGGGGCGCAAGGGTGGCATCGACCGCACGGTTCGCGGCGCCCACGCCGGCGACGCCGGCGTCAACACCTACTCCATGGGCATCGCGATGATGGGCAACCACGACACGGCCTCGGTGTCCGCCGCGACCTCCGACGCGCTCGTGCAGCTCATCGGCTGGCGCCTCGGCACCTTCTACCGGAGCCCGGGCGGCACCTGGTCGACGGGTGGGCGCTCCTTCCGGACGATCCACGGCCACCGCGACGTGGTGTCCACCGCGTGTCCCGGGGCCAAGGGGTACGCCTTCCTGCCGACCCTGCGCTCGCGGCTGGAGGCCTACCTCGCCGACGTGGACACACCCATCAAGCGGCTGGCTGCCTCGTTGCCGCGCAGCTACATCGGCTACCCGTACATCGGTGAGAGCGGCAACGCGACGGTCCGCACGACGTACTTCCAGAACCTCGAGCTGTACTCCAAGGTGGGGCTCGGCGCCTTCGACGTCGGCGGCCACTACCGGATCGCGTACAACGCCCTGGGCGCGGAGAAGGGGGTCCTCGGGTACCCCGCGGCGCTGCGCACCGCCACGTCCGTCCCCGGACTGTCCCTGCAGCGGTTCGAGGGCGGCACGGTCTACCGGGTGACCCGGGGGAGCAGCACCGTGGGCCTCGCCCTCCACGGCGACCTCGCACGTGCCTACGTCGACGCAGGCGAGTACGAGGGGCGGCTGGGCCGGCCGCTCTCGGGCGTGGAGCGGACCTCGACCGGGGTGCGGGCACGATTCGACGGCGGCACGATCACCCAGCGCTCGGGCCAGGGTCCGGTCGTCACCTACTCCTGACCGGGGTGGATACTCGGCCCATGACGTCCATCGCGCGGTCCCTGGGACTCGCGGCCCTCGCGAACATCGGGTCCTTCGGCCTGACCGCCTGGCTGCTCGACGGCTTCGACGTCCGCCTCGGCGGCTTCCTCGTGGCGGTCGTGGTGTTCACGGTGCTGGCCGTCGCGATCCGCCGGGCGGCGGCCACGTTGTCGCCGCGGCACGCGCGGCCGTCCGCCATCGTCGGCGGCCTCCTGGTCACCACGGTCGCACTCGTGCTCACTGACGCGCTGGTCCCGCACCGCGGCTTCGACCTCGACGGCGGGTTCGCGTGGACGGTCGTCGTCCTGGTCGTGTGGGCGGCCGGCGTCGCCTACGGCGAGGTCGACACCCAGGCCCCGGCGGACGTGCCGCCCGTCGAGGCCTGAGCCGGCCTCACGTCACTCGGAGTCGGCGATGGTGGCGACGACCTCGCCCGCGCCGATCGTGGCGCCGATCTCCGCCGTGAGGCCCGTGACCGTGCCGGCCTTGTGCGCGGTGATGGACTGCTCCATCTTCATGGCCTCGATGACGAGGACGGTGTCGCCGGCCTCGACCTGCTGGCCCTCCTCGACGGAGACCTTCACGACGGTGCCCTGCATCGGTGAGGTGAGCGAGTCGCCGCTGACGGCGGCGGCGCCACCGCCGCCACCCTTGCGCTTGGGCTTCTTCGCGCCGCCGGCGGCGCCGCTCGTGGCGACGGCGCCCAGCCCGCCCGGGAGCACGACCTCGACGCGCTTGCCGCCGACCTCGACGACCACGCGCTCGCGCTCGGACTCCTCGGCCGACCCGGCGGGGCCCGCGTACGGCTCGAGCTGGTTGTCGTAGTCGGTCTCGATCCACGTCGTGTAGACGTCGAAGGAGCCCTCGCCGTCCTCGGTGGGGAACGCGTTGTACGCCGGGTCGTCGAGCACGTCGCGGTGGAAGGGGATCACGGTCGGCATGCCCTCGACGACGAACTCCTCGAGCGCGCGACGCGACCGCTCGATGGCCTGGCGGCGGGTGCGGCCGGTGACGATCAGCTTGGCGACGAGGGAGTCGAACGCGCCGGGGACCGTCTGGCCCTCCTCGTAGCCGCCGTCGAGGCGGACGCCGGGACCGCTCGGCGGCGACCAGCGCGTCAGGGTGCCGGGCGCGGGCAGGAAGCCGCGCCCACCGTCCTCGGCGTTGATGCGGAACTCGATCGAGTGGCCCACGATCTCAGGGTCGCCGTAGCCGAGCTCCTCGCCGGCGGCGATGCGGAACATCTCGCGCACGAGGTCGATGCCGGTGACCTCCTCGGACACGCAGTGCTCGACCTGCAGGCGGGTGTTGACCTCCAGGAAGCTGATCGTGCCGTCGCGGGCGACGAGGAACTCGCAGGTGCCGGCCCCGTAGTAGCCGGCCTCCTTGAGGATCGACTTGGAGGAGTCGTAGAGGCGCTTCAGCTGGTCGTCGGTGAGGAACGGCGCCGGCGCCTCCTCCACGAGCTTCTGGTGACGACGCTGCAGCGAGCAGTCGCGGGTGGAGACCACCACGACGTTGCCGTGCTTGTCGGCGATGCACTGGGTCTCGACGTGGCGCGGCTTGTCGAGGAACTTCTCGACGAGGCACTCGCCGCGGCCGAACGCGGCGACGGCCTCGCGGGTGGCCGACTCGAAGAGCTCCGGGATCTCCTGGATCGTCCGCGCGACCTTCAGGCCGCGACCGCCACCGCCGTAGACGGCCTTGATGGCGACGGGGAGACCGTGCTCCTCGGCGAAGGCGACGATCTCGGCGGCGTCCTTCACCGGCTCCTTCGTGCCCGGGGCGAGCGGGGCGTTCGCCCGCTCGGCGATCTGCTTGGCCTTGGCCTTGTCGCCGAGGGCGTCGATGGCCGACGGGGGCGGGCCGACCCAGACGAGCCCCGCGTCCATGACGGCCTGGGCGAAGTCGGCGTTCTCGGAGAGGAAGCCGTAGCCGGGGTGCACCGAGTCCGCGCCGGACCGCTTCGCGACGTCGATGATCTTCTCGATCGACAGGTAGGAGTCGCCGGGGGTGGCACCCTCGAGCGAGTACGCCTCGTCGGCCATGCGGACGTGGATCGCGTCGCGGTCGGGCTCGGCGTAGACCGCCACGCTGCCGATGCCGGCGTCCTTGCAGGCGCGGATCACCCGGACCGCGATCTCTCCACGGTTGGCGACCAGGACCTTCTGCAGGGGCTTGCTCACGGACGGCTCTCCTCGGGTGCGGGGCAGGGGCGGGCGCTGCCTGCTGAGTGTAGGGGCCGCCTCCGGGGCCTGCCGGATGAGGTACGTCACGCCGTGGCCGCCGCACACCGGTTAACGGGTGTTAACCTCGAGGGCATGGTCGACGTCGCCCCGTACCCCGGATCCACCCGCGAGCACGAGGACTTCCGCCGCATGGTGCGGGAGTTCGCCGAGGCCGAGATCGCGCCGCACGTGGCGCAGTGGGACCGCGACCACCACTTCCCGGTGGACCTCGTGCCGCGCCTGGGCGACCTCGGGCTGTTCGGCCTGACCGCCCCGGAGGAGTACGGCGGTGCCGGTGCGGACTTCACCAGCCTCTGCCTGGCGATCGAGGAGCTGGGGCGCGTCGACCAGTCCATCGGCATCACGCTGCAGGCCGCGGTGGGTCTCGGCATCAACCCGATCCTCACCTACGGCACGACCGACCAGAAGGAGCGCTGGCTGCCCGACCTCGTGGCCGGCCGCGCCCTCGCGGGCTTCGGCCTCACCGAGCCGGGAGCGGGGTCCGACGCGGGCGCCACCCGCACCAGGGCCGTGCTCGACGGCGACGCCTGGGTCGTCGACGGCGCCAAGCAGTTCATCACCAACTCCGGCACCCCGATCACGTCCGTCGTCACGGTGACCGCGCGGACCGGCGAGCGTGCGGACGGGCGACCGGAGATCTCCGCGATCATGGTGCCGGCGGGGACTCCCGGCTTCGTCGCGGAGCCGGCCTACGACAAGCTCGGCTGGCACATCTCCGACACCCACCCGCTGACCTTCGTCGGCGCACGGGTCCCGGCCGACCACCTGCTCGGCGAGCGCGGCCGGGGGTACGCGCAGTTCCTCGCCACCCTCGACGACGGACGCATCGCCATCTCGGCGCTGTCGGTCGGGTGCCTGCAGGCCTGCCTCGACCTGTGCGTCCAGTACGCGGGCGAGCGCCAGACGTTCGGCGTCCCCATCGGCGCCAAGCAGGGGGTGGCGTTCCAGGTCGCCGACCTCGCCGTCATGCTCGAGGGCGCCCGTGCCCTGACCTACCGCGCTGCCGCGCTCAAGGACGCCGGTGCGCCGTACGCCGCGGTCAAGCAGGCGGCGTCGGTCGCCAAGCTCTACTCGACCGAGGCCGCCGTCGCCGGGACGCGCATCGCCACGCAGGTCTTCGGCGGCTACGGGTTCATGGAGGAGTACCCCGTGGCGCGGTTCTACCGCGACGCGAAGATCCTCGAGATCGGCGAGGGGACCAGCGAGGTCCAGCGCATGCTCATCGCGCGCGGCCTCGGCCTCCCGGTGGAGTGAGCCGCGTCGGCCTCAGAGGTTGACGAGCGCGGGGCACGGCAGCGACACGTGACGCACCCGGTCGCCGAAGTCGACCTGGGCCGAGGTGGTGCCCTGCACGCTCACGACCCGCCCGAGCCCGTACGTGTCGTGGCTGACCCGCGCGGCGACCTCGTAGACCTCGTCGGGCACGTCCTCGGGGCGCTTGAACGGGCTGGACGCGTGGTACCGACGCTTCGAGGACATGTCTCAGTGTCGCACCTGGGGCGGAGCCGATGGTGCGTCTCGGCGTGGTCAACGGTTCCAGAGGTCGGTCCAGACGACGTCGAGGTCGGCCACGAGGTCGCGCAGCAGCGGCAGGCTGATGCCGACCACGCAGTGGTGGTCGCCCTCGATCCCGCGGACGAACGCGCCGCCCAGGCCGTCGACGGTGAATGCGCCGGCGACGTGGAGCGGCTCGCCGGTGGCGACGTAGGCGTCGATCTCGGCGTCGGAGACGTCGGCGAAGTGCACCACGGTGGAGGCGCTGTCGACCACCTCGCGACCCGCGCGGCGCACGCAGTGGCCGGTGTGCAGGACGCCCGAGCGGCCGCGCATGCGACGCCACCGCGCCCGTGCGACGTCGGGCTCGCCGGGCTTGCCGAGGATCTCGCCCTCGAACGCGAGCACGGAGTCGCAGCCGACGACGACGGCGTCGGGGTCGTCGACCCGATGCGCGACCGCGCGGCACTTGAGCTGCGCCAGCGCGGCCGCGAGGTTGGCCGCGTCGCGCGACTGCACCTGCGACTCGTCGACGCCCGACACCACGACCTCCGGCTCGATGCCCGCCGCCCGCAGCGTCGCGAGCCGGGCCGGGGACTGGGAGGCCAGGACCATGCGCACCATGGCCCCATCGTGGCAGCACGCCCGCCCCCCTCCATCGGTGGATCCGCACCATCGGAGCGGTCGGGGCGCGGTGTCGGTGCACCAGCAACCTCAGCGAGGGCCCTGCGGTTGCCTAGCCACCGATGGATGGGCGACGCGGTCAGTCGGGCGGGAGGACGCCGTAGGTCGCAGGCTCGGCGCGGAGGTCGGGGTGGGCCAGGACGGTGGCCACCAGGTCGCGCGAGCCGCCGACGGTGAACCAGGTCGGGTCGACGTCGGAGGCGATGCACCACGCGCTGTCCTGCGGCCAGGTGAGCGATGCCTGCGGCAGGTCCACCGGCCAACCCGGTCGAGGTGGCCGGGCCGGCCATTGTCCGACGTCCTGCGCCCTTCCCCCGAACAGCAGGTACGACCTCGCGCCGCGCAGGTCGACCACAGGCCCCTGGAGGACGTCGGCGCCGAACGGAGACGTGGCCAGCAGTGGGCGGGGACGGGTGAAGAGGCGACCAAAGGAGCGGTGCGGCTCCATGGCCTCGTAGACCCGACCACCCGACAGCTCGCCCCAGCCGTCCCAGAGTGCGAACCAGGTGCGGTCCGGCGTCGTGGTGTGCGCTGCGGCGAGCCGGGTGACCAGGGCGACGAGATCGGGGTCGGGGCGGTACGGGTCCGCCTCCGCGTGGTCGAAGCGCACGGTCGCGTACGCGGCGAGCAGGGGCGGACCCTGCGTGGCCAGCACCTGCCAGTCCTCGTCGGCCTCGACGATCCAGTCCGCCACGGACACGTCCGGCTCGTGGCGCAGGGTCATCGGAGCCTCAGGCCCAGGCGGAGCGACGCCAGGCGTCGGGGCCGACGCGCAGTGGCGCGCGGTGGCTGCGGGCCGGGTGGCCCCACTCGCTGCGCGGCCTCGGCCGGGACGCGTTCGCGGCGGCGTGCGCGGCCGCGGCGTTGCGGGCCGCGACCACGGCGACGAGCGCCGCCAGCTCCTCGGCCGTGAGGTCCCCGCGGACCACCCGCAGCACCGGCTGGGCCGGAGCCGGGGCGTCCGCGGACTGCTCGGTCTGCTCGCTCATCAGAGGGGGATGTTCCCGTGCTTCTTGGGCGGCAGCGTCTCGCGCTTGGTGCGCAGCAGGCGCAGGGCCTTCACGACCTCGGCGCGCGTCTCCGACGGCTCGATGACGCCGTCGATGTAGCCGCGCTCGGCGGCCACGTACGGGTTGCAGAGCGTGTCCTCGTACTCCGTCATCAGCTCCGCGCGCTTGGCCTCGGGGTCGTCTGCGGCGGCCACCTCGCGGCGGTAGAGGATGTTGACGGCGCCGGAGGCGCCCACCACCGCGATCTGGCCGGTCGGCCACGAGAGGTTCACGTCCGCACCGAGGTGCTTGGAGCCCATCACGTCGTACGCGCCGCCGTAGGCCTTGCGGGTGATGATCGTGACGAGGGGGACGGTGGCCTCGGCGTAGGCGTAGATGAGCTTCGCGCCGCGGCGGATGATGCCGTTCCACTCCTGCTCGGTGCCGGGCAGGAAGCCGGGGACGTCGACGAACGTGAGCACCGGGATGTTGAAGGCGTCGCAGGTACGGACGAAGCGGGCGGCCTTCTCGGAGGCGTCGATGTCGAGGCAGCCGGCGAGCTGCATCGGCTGGTTGCCGACCACGCCGACCGCGCGACCCTCGACGCGGCCGAAGCCGATGACGAGGTTCGGCGCGAACAGCGGCTGGACCTCGAGGAAGTCGCCGTCGTCGAGGACGGCCTCCATCACGGTGCGGATGTCGTACGGCTGGTTGGCCGAGTCCGGGATCAGCGTGTCGAGCGCGAGGTCGGTCTCGGTCGGCTCGAGGTCGGCCACCTCGTGGTAGACCGGCGCCTCCTCCATGTTGTTCTGCGGGAGGTGGGCGATGAGCGCCTTCACGTACTCGATCGCGTCCTCCTCGTCGGACGCGAGGTAGTGGGCGTTGCCGCTGCGCGTGTTGTGGGTGCGCGCGCCGCCCAGCTCCTCCATCGAGACGTCCTCGCCGGTGACCGTCTTGATGATGTCGGGGCCGGTGATGAACATGTTGGACTTCTCGTCGACCATGATCGTGAAGTCGGTGACGGCGGGGGAGTAGACGTGGCCGCCCGCACAGGTGCCCATGATCATCGAGATCTGGGGGATGACGCCCGAGGCGTGGACGTTGCGCGTGAAGATCTCCCCGTAGAGGCCGAGCGAGGTGACGCCCTCCTGGATCCGGGCCCCGGCTCCCTCGTTGATGCCGATGATGGGGCACCCGGTCTTGATGGCCAGGTCCATCACCTTGACGATCTTCTCGCCGTAGACCTCGCCGAGGCTGCCGCCGAAGACGGAGAAGTCCTGGCTGAAGACGCACACCTGGCGGCCGTCGATCGTGCCGTAGCCGGTGATGACGCCGTCGCCGAGCGGTCGGTTCTTCTCCAGGCCGAACTTGGTGGAGCGGTGGCGGGCCAGCGCGTCGAGCTCGACGAAGGAGCCCTCGTCGAAGAGCTGGTCGATCCGCTCGCGGGCGCTCTGGCGACCCTTCGCGTGCTGCTTCTCGGCAGCGCGCTCGGCCACCTCGACCGTCGCCTCGTGCCGACGTCGGCGGAAGTCCTCGAGCTTCCCGGCCGTCGTGTGCAGCTCCGGACGTGCTTCGATCTCTGCCTCTGCTTCGCTCACGCGCCACAGAGTAGCGACAGGCGGGCACCTCGGCTGTGTGAGCCTTGACGCATGCATCACACCCCCGCAACGGCTAGTGGACCCGGTCGAGGACCCCTCGACGCCGAGGCGCTGCGACGCGGCCTGCTCGTCGAGGGTGGCCTCTGGACGGCGTTGGAGGTGAGCGCGTCCACGGGCAGCACGAACGCCGACGCCGTCGCGGCCGCGGTGGGCGGCGCCCCCGAGGGCCTGGTCGTCACCACGGACCACCAGGTGGCGGGGCGAGGACGCCTCGACCGACGCTGGGAGGCCCCGCCGCGCTCCGGCCTCGTCGTCTCCGTGGTGCTCCGGCCCGACGTGCCGGTCGCCCGCTGGACCTGGCTGCCGCTCCTGGCCGGTCTCGCGGTCGACCTCACGGTGCGCGACTGCGGTGTCGCCTCCGGGCTGAAGTGGCCGAACGACGTGCTGGTCGACGGGCGCAAGATCTGCGGCATCCTCCTCGAGCGTGCCGAGGGCGCGCCCCGTGCCGCGGCGGTCATGGGCATCGGGCTCAACGTCTCGCTCACGGCCGACGAGCTGCCGGTGCCGACGGCGACGTCGCTGCTGCTCGAGGGTGGAGACCCGCTCGACCGCGGCCGGGTCCTGACGCTCTTGCTGGGCCACCTCGAGCGGCTGTACCGACGATGGTCGGCCGCCCAGGGCGACCCCGAGTCACTGCGCCCCCTCTACCTGGAGCGGTGCGTCACCCTCGGGGCCACCGTCCGGGTCGACCTGCCCGACGGGTCGGTGCTGGAGGGCACGGCCGACGACGTCGACGCGTGGGGGCGCCTGGTGGTCGACGGACGGGCGGTCGCCGCCGGCGACGTGGTGCACGCGCGGCTGGCGTAGGCGGAGTTTGCGCCGACGGCACGCGACCGCGACGCCGCTCGTGGGAGGATCACGTCATGGCGCTCTCCCGCAAGCTCATGATGGACGGTGAACGGACCGTCGCGACCACTCGCACGCACGTCAAGGTCCTGCTCGTCCCGTTCGTCATCCTGCTCGCGGTGGCGTTCGCGGGTGGCTTCCTCGCCGCCCAGGTCGGGGACGCCGGCAACGGCTACGTGCGCTGGGGCGTCGTCGTCGTGGCAGCGGTGCTGATCCTGTGGGGCAGCGTGCTGCCGTTCGTCCGGTGGTTCCTCTGGACCTACACGCTGACGAACAAGCGCATCGTCGAGCAGAAGGGCATCCTGACGCGCGAGGGCCGGGTCATCCCGCTCAGCCGCATCAACGACGTGTCCTTCGAGAAGAACCTCAACGACCGCATCCTCGGCTGCGGGACCCTGATCATCCACAACGCGAGCGACGAGGCCGGTCTCGAGCTGCGCGACATCCCCCGCATCGAGGGGTTCCACCGCACGGTCAGCAACCTGGTCTTCGACTCGCACCGCCAGAGCGATGAGTCGGTCTGAGGAGCTCCGCGAGGAGCTGGCGCGGTTGATCCTCCAGGAGGAGATGGAGCTCACCGGCGGTGAGGTCGCGCAGAAGGCGGGCCTCGACCCCGACCGCGCCGAGCGGCTGTGGCGCTCGCTCGGCTTCGCCGACAGCGGGGAGGACCTCGCCTACGGCGAGCGCGACGTGGCCGCCGCGCGTCTCGCGGCCCGCGCGCTCGAGGAGGGCGTCCTCGAGGAGCGCACGATCTTCCGCATGACCCGGGCGCTCGGCCAGACGATGGCGCGGCTCGCGGACTGGGAGGTCCAGACGATCGTCGACCAGGTCGAGGCCGACGTCCAGGAGGGTCGGGCGGCCAGCCGTCTGGAGTCCGCCGTCGGCATCGCCGAGCACGTCGGCCCGGGCTTCGAGCGGCTCCTCCTCTACGCGTGGCGGCGCCACCTGGCGGCCGCGGCCGGTCGGCTCGAGGCGCTCGGCGCCGGTGACGCCGAGCTGCTCTCCACCACCCTCAGCATCGGCTTCGCCGACCTCTCCCGCTTCACCGCCATGACGAACACGCTCGACGACGGCCGCCTCGGCGAGCTCGTCGAGAACTTCGAGACGCGCTGCACCGACGTCGTCACCTCGCGGGACGGCCGGGTCATCAAGGCGCTCGGCGACGCCGTGCTGTTCGTCAACCCCGACCCGCGCGAGGCCACGCTCACGGCGCTGGAGCTCGTGGCCAACATCGGCTCGCGCGACGACCTCCCCGACGTGCGGGTGGGACTCGCCACCGGCTCGGTCATCAGCCGCCTCGGCGACGTCTTCGGACCCCCGGTCAACCTCGCTGCGCGCCTGTCCCACGTGGCGCGCAGCAACCGGGTGCTCGTCGACGACGAGACCTCGTGCCACCTGTCCGACGACGAGTTCGAGATGCGGGCCCTCCCGCCGCGGCCCCTGCGCGGGTTCGGCAACGTCTCGCCGATCACCGTCAGCCGGCGGCGCGCGTTCCGCCCCCGCACCCCGCGCCGCTGGTAGGGGCCCCGGGCAGGTCGGGGCGTCCGGCCGGTGAGCGGGGTCAGTAGGCTCCTGCCATGCCGTCGACCCCCCACCTCGCCGTCATCGGAGGCGGGCAGCTCGCCCGCATGATGCAGGTCCCGGCCGTGGCGCTGGGCCTGCGCATCCGGCTGCTCGCCGAGGGTCCCGACGTGTCGGCGGCGCAGGTCGTGCCCGACCACCGGGTGGGCGACCACACCGACCTCGACGACCTCCGCGCGGTGTGCGCCGACGTCCCCGTCGTCACCTTCGACCACGAGCACGTGCCGCCCGAGCACCTGCGCGCCCTCGACGCCCTGGGACACGCCCCGCGCCCCGGTCCCGACGCCCTGCTCTACGCCCAGGACAAGGGCGAGATGCGCGTGCGTCTCAGCGTCCTCGGCCTGCCCTGCCCCCTGTTCCTGCTCCTGCCGCCCGACGCCGAGGAGGCGCTCGACGAGCTCGAGGAGTTCGGCTACCCGGCCGTGCTGAAGACGACCCGTGGCGGCTACGACGGCAAGGGCGTCTGGGTGGTGCGCACCCCCGACGACGCCGCCGAGGTCCTCCGCGACGCGGCGGCCGACGGGCACGAGATCATCGCCGAGGAGCTGGTCGACTTCCGGCGCGAGCTCAGCGCCCAGGTGGCACGGACGCCGTCCGGGCAGGTGGTCGCCTACCCGGTCGTCCAGTCCACCCAGGTCGACGGCATCTGCAAGGAGGTCGTCGCGCCGGCGCCCGACCTCGACCCGGCCCTCGCGCAGGAGGCCACCGACGTCGCGGTCCGCGTCGCCACCGAGCTCGGCGTCACCGGCATGCTCGCCGTCGAGCTCTTCGAGACCGCCGACGGTCGCGTGCTCGTCAACGAGCTCGCGATGCGTCCGCACAACACCGGTCACTGGAGCATCGACGGGGCCGCCACGAGCCAGTTCGAGAACCACCTGCGCGCCGTGCTCGACCTCCCGCTCGGTCCCACCACCCCGTCGGCGCCGTGGTCGGTCATGGTCAACGTGCTCGGCGGACGCGTCGACGACCTCGAGGCGCAGGAGCGTGTCGTGCTGGAGGCCGTCCCGCACGCGAAGGTCCACCTCTACGGCAAGGCCGTCAAGCCCGGCCGCAAGGTCGGTCACGTGACCGTCGTCGGCGACGACCTCGACGCCGTGCTCGCCGACGCCCGGCGAGCGGCCGCGCTGCTCCAGGACGGCTGAGCTCTCTCCCGCCCACGGCCCGGGACCCCCGCCCGGGGCCGTCCCGCCCACGGCCCGGGACCCCCGCCCGGGGCCGTCCCGCCCACGGCCCGGGACCCCCGCCCCGGGCCGCGGTACGCTCGCGGCCATGAGCGCACAGCCCCGCGTGGGCATCGTCATGGGGTCGGACTCGGACTGGCCGGTCATGGAGGCTGCGGCGCAGGCGTGCGCCGAGATGGGGGTCGCCTACGAGGCCGACGTCGTCTCCGCGCACCGGATGCCCGACGAGATGCTCGCCTACGGCCGCGACGCCCACGCCCGTGGTCTCGAGGTGGTCATCGCCGGGGCCGGGGGAGCCGCGCACCTCCCGGGCATGCTCGCCGCCGTCACACCCCTGCCCGTCATCGGCGTGCCGGTACCGCTGAAGTACCTCGACGGCATGGACTCGCTGCTCTCGATCGTCCAGATGCCCGCCGGCGTCCCCGTCGCGACGGTCTCCATCGGCAACGCGCGCAACGCCGGCCTGCTCGCGGTGCGCATCCTCGCCGTCGGCGACGCCGACCTCACCCAGCGGGTGCTCGACTTCCAGGCCGAGCTCGCCGACGTGGCCCGCGCCAAGGGCGAGAGGGTCCGCGACCGCTGACGGTGGCGTCAGCAGTCGCCGCGTTCCGGAACACCATCGCCCGAACAGGTCATCCGTTCAGGCGATGATGTTCCGAGACGCGGAACGGCAGGGACGGGGTCAGGCGCCGGCGAGGCCGAGCGTGCGGTCCGTCCACTCCTTGAGGTCGGAGTAGAGCGACGGGTTGTCGCCCAGCGACAGGCCGTAGGAGGGGACGATCTCCTTCAGCTGCGGACGCCAGCCCTCGATCTGGCCGGGGAAGCAGCGCTCGAGCACGTCGAGCATGGCCGCGACGGCGGTCGACGCGCCGGGCGAGGCGCCCAGGAGGCCGGCGATCGAGCCGTCGCCCGCGTTGACGACCGTGGTGCCGAACTCCAGCGACCCGCCGAAGCGACCCTTCTTGCGCACCACCTGCACGCGCTGGCCCGCGGTGATGAGCTCCCAGTCGTCCTCCTGCGCCAGCGGTGCGAAGGCGCGGAGGTCCTCGACCTTGCGCCCGCGCGTCTTCGCGAGCTCGAGGACGAGGTACTTGATGAGGCCCCAGGACGTGACACCGATGGCGGCCATCGGCAGGACGTTGTGCGGACGCACCGACAGCGGGAGGTCGGTGAACGAGCCCTCCTTGAGGAACTTGGGGGTCCAGCCGGCGTAGGGGCCGAACAGCAGGGAGCGCTTGCCGCCGATGACGCGGGTGTCGAGGTGCGGGACCGACATGGGCGGCGCGCCCACGGCCGCCATGCCGTACACCTTCGCCTCGTGCTGGGCCGCGACGGACTCGTCGAGGCAGCGGATGAACTGCCCACTCACGGGGAAGCCGGCGAAGCCCTTGATCTCCTCGATGCCCGACTTCTGGAGCAGCTGGATCGCGCCGCCGCCGGCACCGACGAAGACGAACTTCGCCGAGATCCAGAGCGTGCGACCGTCCTGCGTGTCCTTGACCTTGACCCGCCAGGTGCCGTCGGTGTCGCGCGTCAGGTTCTTGACCTCGTGGCGGTACCGGACGTCGGCGCCCTGGGTGGTGAGGTTGGACAAGAGCTGGCCGGTGAGGGAGCCGAAGTCGACGTCGGTGCCGTGGTCGGTCCAGCTGATCGCGACGTCCTCGCGCTCGTCGCGCCCCGCGGCCATGAGCGGCAGGCGACGCGCGAACTCGTCGCGGTCGGTGACGAGCTCGAGGCCCTCGAAGAGCGGGTGGCCGGCGAGCGCGTCGTAGCGACGGCGCAGGTAGTCGACGTTCTCGGCCCCGCGCACGAAGCTGACGTGGGGCACGGCGTTGATGAACGTCGAGGGATCCTTCAGGAGCCCGTTCTCGACGCCGTGGGACCAGAACTGGCGCGACAGCTGAAACTGCTCGTTGACGGTGACGGCCTTCGAGACGTCGACGCTCCCGTCGGGCATCTGCGGCGTGTAGTTGAGCTCGCACAGGGCCGAGTGGCCGGTGCCCGCGTTGTTCCACGGGTCCGAGCTCTCGAGCGCGGGCGCGTCGAGACGCTCCAGGACGGTGATGGACCAGTCCGGCTGCAGGCTGCGCAGCAGCGAGCCGAGCGTGGCACTCATGATCCCCGCGCCGACGAGCAGCACGTCGGTGGTGATGCGGTCGGGGGTGGACGGGCGGGCGGACGGTGCGAGCGTGTTCAACGCGGACTCTCCTGGGTTCTCACCGGGGCAGTGACGTGGTCGACGTCTGCGGCACCTTCCAATCTCGCGCGCGGAGCACGTCCGGTGCGAGCCGAACGGGTGTGATCTTGTCGATCCACCGTGTGACCTTGGTCGCGCTCCGTGCCGGCGACCGTGGGGTAGGGCCGGACGGAGCGCGCGGTGGAGTCAGTAGAGCGGTGCAGTCAGTAGAGCTGGGTGCGGTAGGCGTCGCCGTAGTACGCGGCGATCTCCTCGAGCGTCTGGTCGGAGCGTTCGAGGGCATGCGCGATCTCGGGGCGCGAGGGCACGACGTCGGGGTCCCAGGAGGCCGGGTCCCAGAGCTCGGAGCGCAGGAACGCCTTCGCGCAGTGGAAGAAGACCTGCTCCACCCGGACCTCGCACACCAGCACCGGCCGGTGGCCCCGGACGACCAGGGCGTCCAGGTAGCCCGGTGGGTCGTCATCGGTGCGCAGCAGCCGCGCCCGTCCGTTGACGCGGAGCGTGTCACCGCGGCCGGGCACCAGGAAGAGGAGCCCCACGTGCGGGTTCGACAGCAGGTTCACGTAGCCGTCGGCACGCCGGTTCCCGGGGCGCTCGGCGATCGCGAGCGTGCGCTCGTCGACCACGTGCACGAGCGAGCCCGCCGGGTCGCCCTTGGGCGAGACGTCGCAGCTGCCGTCGGCGCCCGACGTCGCGAGCAGGCAGAAGGGCGAGGCGTCGAGCCAGGCGACGTGCACGTCCAACAGCCGGTCGCGGTCCTTCGCGACGGCCCGGGGCATCGGGGCGCCCAGCACGTCGCGCAGCGTCTCGACGTCGTGGATCTCGGCCATGGCCCCACGCTAGCCCTCGAGGACGGCTCGCCGTCAGTCCTGCCGGATGAACGACGTGACCCGGGTGAGGGTGGGGGTGCGGGGGGCGGAGCCGAAGCCGAAGCGGACCGGGGGGTCGACGGGGGCCAGGGACCCGAGGTCGGCCCCGTCCCAGGTGACGCGCGCCGACTCGACGCTCCAGGCGTCGGACGCGGCGTACCACTCGGTGCGTCCGTGGCCGGCGCTGCCATGGGTGCGCACGCCCGGCATGACGCGGCGCGCGATCGGGTCGCAGAGGCGGGCGAAAGGCTCGAGACGGCCGACCGGGCCGGGCACGGCGGCGAGCAGCCAGCCGATCGGGGCTCGCCTGCCGGGCGTGAAGCGGACCGACAAGGGGCCGGCGTCGATGCCCCACCCCACGAGGCCGACGGGGACGACCCGCACGTCGTCGAAGGAGTAGGTGGTCGACACGAGGTCGGCGACGCGCTCGTCGGGCGCGAGGAGCAGGCGGTGACCGTCGGGCCGCTCGACCATCGCGTCGGCGAACCGGCCGAAGGGGCTGCGGTCCCAGATCCCGACCACCACCCGGGTGCCCTCGGCCGTGCCGAGGCCGACGATGTGGCCGTCGAAGCGCTGGGTGCCCGCGTGCGTGCTCACGCGCCCAGTGTGGGCGATCAGACACCGACCGGCAGGCCGGGCCGACGGAGGCCGAGGTATCCTTTACTAGGAAGTCCAAGTATTTCGTGAGGGAGCAGGCCCGTGTCCGACATGTTCGTGCTGTCCGAGGAGCACCAGGCGATCCGCGAGGCGGTCCGCGCCCTCGCCGAGGCCAAGATCGCACCGTTCGCGGCCGAGGTCGACGAGGAGGCGCGCTACCCGCGGGAGGCGCACGACGCGCTCGTCGCGTCGGACTTCCACGCCCCGCACGTGCCGGAGGAGTACGGCGGAGCGGGTGCCGACGCCCTCGCGACCGTGCTGGTGATCGAGGAGGTGGCGCGGGTCGACGTGTCGGCCTCGCTCATCCCCGCGGTCAACAAGCTCGGCTCGCTGCCGGTCATCCTCGGCGGTGACGAGCGACTCAAGAAGGACTACCTCTCGCGCCTCGCCGCGGGGGAGGGCTTCAGCTACTGCCTGTCCGAGCCCGACGCGGGGTCCGACGCGGCCGCCCAGAAGACCCGCGCCGTGCGCGACGGCGACCACTGGGTGCTGAACGGCACCAAGCGGTGGATCAGCAACGCCGGGGAGTCCGCCTTCTACACGGTGCTCGCCCAGACCGACCCCGCCAAGCGCAGCAAGGGGATCACCGCCTTCGTCGTGGAGGCCACCGACGAGGGCCTGTCGTTCGGTGCCCCGGAGAAGAAGCTCGGCATCAAGGGTTCGCCCACCCGCGAGGTCTACCTCGACTCGGTCCGCATCCCCGAGGACCGCGTCATCGGCGACGTCGGGCAGGGCTTCGCGCTCGCCATGCAGACCCTCGACCACACCCGCGTCACCATCGCCGCGCAGGCGGTCGGGGTCGCGCAGGGTGCCCTCGACTACGCACTCGGCTACGTCCAGGAGCGTCAGCAGTTCGGCACGCCGATCAGCGACTTCCAGGGCGTGCAGTTCATGCTCGCCGACATGGGGATGAAGATCGAGGCCGCTCGCCAGCTCACCTACGCTGCCGCCGGCCGGTCCGAGCGCGGCGACAGCGACCTCACGTTCTTCGGCGCCGCTGCCAAGGCGTTCGCCTCCGACACCGCCATGCAGGTGACGCTCGACGCGGTCCAGCTGCTCGGCGGCTACGGCTACACCCGCGACTACCCGGTCGAGCGGATGATGCGCGACGCCAAGATCACGCAGATCTACGAGGGCACCAACCAGGTCCAGCGCATCGTCATGGCCCGCCAGCTCCTCGCCGGGGTGCAGTCGCAGCTGTGACCCGTCTCGCGTGCGCCCGTCTTGACCTCGAGTGGACTCGAGGTCGTACGGTCGTGGGCGGAAGGAGCGGCTCATGAGCACACCGCAGCACCTCGAGGGCGTCGACTCGACCGGCGCGTCGGCCGGCCAGGTCGAGCTGCTCAAGGCGGCGTTCCGTCGTCATGCGAGCGGCGTCGCGATCGTCACCGCGGTGGGGCCGGACGGTCCGGTCGGCCTCACCGCCTCCAGCGTGGCGTCGGTGTCGACGCAGCCGCCGGCCCTCTCCTTCTCGGTGCTCACGTCGAGCCGCACGGGCCGGACGGTCGCCGAGGCCGAGGAGGTCGACGTGCACCTGCTGCCCGCCTCCCTCGCGCGTGTGGCGGACGCCTTCGGCCGCTCCGCCGGCGAACGGTTCACGCCGGAGCAGGGTTGGGTCGTCGACGCCGAGGGCGCGTCCCTCCCCGACGCCGTCGCCTCCCTGCGCTGCGTCCCCGTCGCGCGGGTGCCGATGGGCGAGGCCGTCGTGGTCGTGGCCGAGGTCCGCGACGTCCGCCTCGGCCCGGTCGGCGAGCCCCTCGTCCACCACGACCGCACCTACCGGACCGTAGGGGAGCGGCTCGACGGCTGAGCCGGTCTGCGGTCGGTCCTGTCCTGCGGCCCGCCCTTCGGCTCTCTCTCGTCCTGCGGCTGCGCTTCCTCGGCTTGTCGTGGTGGTGGGTTCCGAAAGGGCCTCGACCGGGGAGCTGGGTGCGCGCCGGGCTGGGTTCTCGGGGTCCGGTGGGGTCTGACGCATGATTCTTCCTTTGCGCGCGCAGGGGTTCTCCCTTCTCGTGGACCGTGCCACGGGAAGGGAGAATCCCTGCCTCTCCACCCGCGTCGGCGGTAGGTGAGGCACCGAACGGCCCGCTGTGAGGTAGGTGGCACACCGAATCCGGGCCCCGGAGGTAGGTGACGCACCTGATCGCGCCTCTGTCAGGTGTCTCTCCTACCTCCCAGGACCGCGACGGACGCACGATCCTGCGTTCGCGTGCAATGGCCCGAACGATGCTGCGTCGACGACCGGATCCCGTCGCGAACGCAGCATCCTTCGCCCGCCAGCACGCAAGGAAGAATCGTGCGTCCACGACACGCCAACGCAGAACCCTGCGTCACCCCAGGCCCCCGGAAGCCCGCGAACCCCACCCGAACGCGCACCCAGCTCCCCGGTCGAGGCCCCTACGCAACCCACCACCGCGAGAAGCCGGAGCAGCGCAGCCGCGGGACGAGACGAAGCCGAGGAAGCACAGCCGCAGGACGACGAGGAGGAGCCGCCCCCGCCCGCGGAGGACTCGATGGCAGGATGCCCCCATGAGCGACGTCACCGTCCGCGACCAGCCGGAGCGCCAGAGGTTCGAGGCGGTGATCGTGACGGAGGCCTCGGGCGAGGAGGTGCTCGGCTTCGTCGAGTACCAGCGCACCGCCGACCTCGTGGTCATCACGCACACCGAGGTGCCGCGGGAGAACGAGGGGCGCGGCATCGGGTCGCTCCTGGCGCGGGCCATCCTCGACGACACCCGCGAGCGTGGTCTGCGGGCGCTCGTGACGTGCCCGTTCGTGCTGGCGTGGATCCAGCGTCACCCCGACTACGCCGACCTGCAGTTCAACGCCCCGCGCTGACCGGACCCGAACTCACCCCTGCTCGGGCAGGCCGTCGGGGGTGCAGAGGTCGCCGATGCTGCCGGTGCGGTCGGAACGGATCAGGTCGAACATCTGCTTGCTGCGCTCGGGGTCCCAGCGGACCGAGAAGTCGGCGAGCGGCACGGTGCAGCTGAGGCCGTCCGAGCCCATCGCGGAGCGCAGGCCGAGGGCGAACTTCACCAGGTCGTACGGGTTGGTGCCCTCTCCGACCTGGACGGCGGCCGCGGCGCCGGTGTTGACCCCCCAGTAGCGCACGGGGTTGAGGAACGTCCACGGCGACGCGGCCTTCTCGGCGATCCCGCTGATCACCTCGCGCTGGCTCTGCACCCGCTGGATGTCCTGCGTCGCGTAGCTGTGGCGCGCGCGTGAGTACGCCAGGGCGGTGGGTCCGTCGGCGGTCTGGCAGCCCTTCTTCACGTCGAGGCCGGAGTCCTTGTCCTTGATGTCCTCCTTGGGGCAGATCTCGACCCCGCCGAGGGCGTCGACGACCTTCACGAGTCCACCGAAGCCGATCTCGACGTAGTCGTCGACGCGGATGCCGGTGTTCTGCTCGACGGTCTGGGTGAGGAGGGTGGCGCCGCCGTACGCGTACGCCGCGTTGATCTTGGTGCTGCCGTAGCCGGGGACCTCGACGATCGAGTCGCGCGGGATCGACATCAGGAGTGCCGGGCCGGAGCCCGTGTGCAGGAGCATGATCGTGTCGGTGCGGCCGCGTCCGCCACCGTCGCCGCCGGTGCTCAGCTCGGACTGCTCGGCCTTGCTGAGGCCGGCGCGGCTGTCGGACCCGACGAGCAGGAACGTCGTCCCGGGCTGCTCGGAGGGCCGGTCGTCGCCCGGCTCGAAGGGAACCTTGGTGGTGGTCGTGTAGGCGTACAGCGGGGTGCCGACGAGGAAGACGACCCAGGCGAGCAGCAGCAGCCCGACCACGCGACCCGCCCCGCGCGGCCCGCGACGTCGCGGTGGTCGCGACCCGCCCGTGCGTCCGGAGCCCGGGGGCGGGAGGTTCGGCGGCGGCAGGTCGTCCCGGCGCACCGCGGACTGGGGGCGGGTCGGCTCGGACGCGGCGCGGTCGTCACCGGCGCCGTACAGCCATCCGTACCGGTCCTCGGGTCGTTCGTCGGGCATGGCCCGAACCTAGCCGAGCCCCGGTCCCCGGGTACGTCATCGCGCCGCGACGCCGCCATGTCGTCAGGACGCATTTCCCGACGCGCCCGGCGCGCCCTCGACCTCAGGTCGAGAGTTCGTGCCACGATCGACGCGACCTGATCGCTCTGCTTCCTTCCCCCCGCAGCGACGAACCCGAGGACGACATGCACGACGACCCGAGGACCTCGAGCCGGCCCACCGCCCGCCCGTCGGCGGCGCGCACCGCGAGCGAGCGCATCCAGCTGCGCCGCGCCCTGACCCTCACGTTGATGACCCTGGTCATGCCGGGCTCGGCCCAGCTGGCCGCCGGCAACAAGCGGGTGGGGCGCGTCGCGCTGCGGATCTGGCTGGCCTGCCTCGCCGCCGGCGCCGTCGTCGTCCTGCTCGCGATGACGTCGCGGGCGAGCCTGTTCTCCCTGTTCACCGACGGACGCATCCTCACGCCGGTGCGCTACCTGCTCATCGCCGGCGCGATCTTCTGGGTGGTCCTCATCGTCGACGCGTGGCGTCTCGGCCAGCCGCTGCGCCTCGCCCGCCGCCACCGTCTCTGGGTCGCGAGCCTCAACGGCGGACTCTGCCTCGTCACGGCCGGCGTGATGTTCTTCGCCGCGCACCTCGTCGGCGTGCAGACCGGGGTGCTCGACACGGTGTTCGCCGCGTCGACCACCTCGAAGCCCCACGAGGGCCGCTACAACGTGCTGCTCATGGGCACCGACTCCGGCAAGGACCGCTCCGGCATGCGCCCGGACTCCCTCAACATCGCCAGCGTCGACGCCGAGACCGGACGCACCGTCCTCATCGGCCTGCCGCGCAACCTGCAGGACGTGCCCTTCCCCTCGGACTCCTTCATGAAGAAGGAGTTCCCGACGACGTTCGACTGCGACGGCTGCTACCTCAACGCGGTCAACACGTGGGCCAACGACCACGCAGCGCAGCTGGGGGTGAAGACGGTCGGCCACCGCACGCCCGGCATCCAGGCCACCATCGACGCGGCCGAGGAGATCACCGGGCTCGACGTGAACTACTACGCCCTGGTGAACATGGCGGGCTTCTCCGACCTGGTCGACGCGGTCGGCGGCGTCACCGTCGACGTCCGCGAGCGCACCGCCATCGGCGGCATCGGGTCACCCATCCGCGGCTACATCGAGCCGGGGCGCAAGAAGCTGACCGGCGACGAGGCGCTCTGGTACTCCCGCAGCCGCGTGCTGAACAACGACTTCTCCCGCATGGGCCGCCAGAAGTGCGTGATGGCGGCGATGCTCCACGAGCTCAGCCCCAAGAAGGTGCTGATGAACGTCGAGAAGATCGCCGCGTCGAGCAAGACCCTCCTCGACACCGACATCCCGGCGCGCGACCTCAACGTCTTCATGGACCTCGCGCTGAAGGCCCGGTCGCAGCCGGTCTCCTCGGTCTCGCTGGTGCCGCCGGTGATCTACACGGGGAACCCCGACTACGACAAGGTCCGCTCCCTCATCACGAAGGCGATCGACAAGGCCGAGGGCCGCACGGTCGCGAAGGACGGCATCATGGCGGCCTCGCTCTCGGTCCCGTCCACGTCGGAGGAGACGAAGGACCCGACGAAGGCGAACCAGAGCGACGACCTCGACTCGAGCTGCTGACCGCGCCGCGCGGCGGTCACGTCCGGTGGCGGCTTGGGGTCGTCGGTGATAATGGTGCGTCGCCAACCACCGGACCCACGAGGACTCATGACCCGACGCCGCGCCAAGGTGCTCAGCCGTGACCAGAGCGTCGACGACCTGACCCCGAGGTCCAGGTTCCGTCGCGCCCTCCGGCTGTGCCTGCTGTCGGCCGTCGTGCCGGGATCGGCGCAGCTCGCCGTCGGCAACCGCTGGGTCGGACGACTGGCGCTCGCGGTGTGGGTGGCGCTCCTCGCCGGGGCCGTCTGGCTGTTCTGGCACTACCGGGACGACCGGGCCGGGCTCATCGGTCTCCTCACCGATCCCGACACCCTGCGCACCGTGCAGATCGGCGTCGGCGTGCTGGCGGTGGGCTGGATCGCCCTCTTCGTCGACGCCTGGCGCCTCGCGGCCCCGCTCAGCCTCACGCCGCTGCGCCGCGTGGCCGTCATCGTCGTCAACACGGCGCTCGTGCTCGGCGTGGCCGGCTCCGCGGTCTACGCCTCGCAGGTCAGCGGCGCCACCCGCGGTGCGGTCAAGCAGGTGTTCGCGGCCGAGACGACGAGTCCGCCGCTCGCCGGCCGCTACAACATCCTCCTCATCGGCTCGGACTCCGGGAAGGGGCGCACGGGCATCCGACCGGACTCCATGACGGTCGCCAGCATCGACGCCTCGACCGGCCGCACGGTGCTGGTGTCGCTGCCGCGCAACCTGCAGAACGTCCCGTTCCGCGAGAGCTCCCCGATGCACCAGCTCTACCCGTACGGCTACAACTGCGGCTCCGAGTGCCTCCTCAACGCGGTGCACACCGCGGCCGAGAACCGCAGCGACCTGTACCCGGGCGCCGAGGACCCGGGCCTCGAGGCCACGATCGACGCGGTCGAGGGCGTCACCGACCTGACCATCAACTACTACGTGATGATCAACCTCAAGGGCTTCCGCGACCTGGTCGACGCCGTCGGCGGCGTCGAGATGGACGTCAGGACGCGCCTGGCGATGTTCGGGCACGACGACGCGTACAAGCAGCAGTACATCGAGCCCGGCCGCCAGGTGCTCGACGGCAACCAGGCGCTCTGGTACGCCCGCAGCCGTGTGCAGTCCGACGACTACACGCGCATGGGCCGGCAGAAGTGCCTCATGGTCTCGATGCTCGACCAGCTCAGCCCGCAGAAGGTCCTGCTCAACGCCACCGACATCGCCCGGTCCGGTGCCGAGCTCATCTCCACCAATATGCCCGCGGAGGAGCTCGGGGAGTTCGCCGACCTCGCCCTCAAGGCGCGCGGCACCAAGATCCGCACCGTGTCCCTGGTGCCGCCGGAGGTCTCCACGGTCACGCCCGACTTCGACCTCATCCACCGGATGATCCGCACCGCGATCATCGAGACCCACGGTGGTGACGCGAACAAGGGCGAGACCACGGTCGAGCCCACGCCCAGCGCCACCACGCCCTCGCCCACGGAGCCGACGCCGTCCTCCACGCCCGACCCGAGCGAGGCCTCGGCCAACAACGTCGAGGACCTGGACGCCGCGTGCTGACCGGCTCCGACGTCGAGGGGGCGTCGGGCTTCCTCGACGCGCTCGACGTCGATGCGACCGCGGGCCTCGTGACGGTGCACCTGCACGTACGGGTGCCCGGCCTGCGCGTCGACGAGCGCCCGAGCCTGGCCGCGCGGCTCGAGGTCGGCGGCACCGCGGTGCCGGCCCGCTGGGTCGAGCGTCCCGACCGCAAGGTCAAGCACGGCGCGTGGTGCGCGCTCGAGGCCGAGGTCGGGCTCGAGGCGTGGCCGCGCGGCGTCGTGCGGCCGGCCGTCGTGGTAGACGGCCACCGGCTGCCGCTCGCGCCGACGCGGGCACTCTTCCGCACCACCACCCCGGGGGCGCGCGGCCACGTGGCGCTCGACGTCCGGGCGGACGACGGCGCGGCCGTGGTCGAGCTGCGCGACGGAGGTCGCGCGGCCGCGCGGCGCCTGGCCCTGCGCAGCGACCTGCGGGCGGTGGGTCGGCGCGAGCCGCACTGGCCTGGCCGCCTGCTGCGACGGGCGACCTGGTGGCTGCACCGCTCGCCGCTGTGGCTCGTGGGGGAGCGGCGCGACACCGCCCAGGACAACGGTGCGGCCCTGTTCGCCCACCTGCGTCGCGAGCGCCCCGACCTGCGCGCGTACTACGTGGTCGAGCGAGGAAGTGCCGCCTGGCACCGGGTCCGACCGCTCGGACGCGTCGTCGCGCACGGCTCCTGGCGGCACCGGCTCCTGCTCTGGCACGCGAGCCACCTCGTCAACGCCTTCGACCCCGACGTCTACGGCATCCCGGCGGGCTGGCGGCGCGACGACTACGTGCGCCACGTCCGCCCCCGGGTCGGCACGCGCCGCGTGTTCCTGCAGCACGGCGTCGTCTACCGGGACCTCGCACCCGTGCTGGGCCGTCTGGTGGCCGGCCACGACCTCGTGCTGGCCTCGGCCGAGCGGGAGCGCGCGTGGCTGGCGGGCCGCCTCGGCTACGGCGACCGCGCGGTCGCGACGGGTCTGCCGCGCCACGACCTGCTCGTGCGCGAGCGGCCGGACGACGGGCGACCACGCGTCCTCTTCGCACCGACCTGGCGGGCCGACCTGGTGGTCCCGTCCTACCGCGAGGGTGGTGGCGGTCCGGTCGCCGACGTGGAGAGCTCGGGCTACGCACGGTTCGTGCGCGGCGTGCTGGAGCACCCGGCTCTCGCCGCGGCGCTCGAGGAGCACGACGCGGTGCTGGAGGTGCTGCCGCACTACGAGGCCCGCACCCTGCTCGACGACCTCGTGTCCGACCGGCCGCGGGTGCGGGTCGTGGACGCCGACGCGGAGGAGTTCGGCGCGGTGCTGCGTCGTTGTGCCGTCTTCCTGACCGACTACTCCTCGACCCTCTTCGACGCGGCCCGCCTCGGCGCGCCGGTCGTCGCCGCCCACGTCGACGCCGACTTCGAGGACGCCGGGCGTCCGCACGCCTTCGAGGTCGACGAGATGGGCCTGGCGGTGGTGGTGCGTGACGTCGACGCGGCCGTCACGGCCGTCGCGGAGCGGCTCGCCGCCGGTGGCGCGCAGGACGAGGCCACGCGCGCGGGCGTCGACCGGTTCTTCGCGCACCCGCTGGACGGGCTCAACGCGTCGCGCGCCGTCGAGGCGATCGAGTCGATGTCCGGCCGCTGAGCGGACGGCCTACTTCGAGGCCTCGTACTCCGGGATGACCTCGTCGGGCGTCCCGTCCATCATGAGCGTGCCCTTGTTGATCCAGATGACCCGGTTGCAGGTGTCGCGGATCGAGCGCATCGAGTGGCTCACCAGGAAGACCGTGCCCGCGTTGTCGCGGATCTCGCGGATGCGTGCCTCGCTGCGGTCACGGAACCCCTTGTCGCCCACGGCGAGCGCCTCGTCGACGATGAGGATCTCGTGGTCGCGCGCGGTCGCGATGGCGAACTTGAGTCGCGCCGTCATGCCCGAGGAGTAGGTGCGCATCGGCAGGTCGATGAAGTCGCGGATGCCGGAGAAGTCGACGATCTCGTCGTACTTGGCCTCGATCTCCTCACGGGTCAGGCCGAGCGCCAGGCCACCGAGGATGACGTTGCGGTCGCCGGAGAGGTCCTTGATGAGGGCCGCGCCGACGCCGAGCAGGCTGGGCCTCGACGCCGCGTAGATGGCGCCCTGCGACGTCGGGGTGAGGCCCACGATCGCGCGCATGAGCGTGGACTTGCCCGACCCGTTGGAGCCGATCACACCGATGCTGTCGTTCTCGTAGGCGGTGAAGGAGACGCCCTTGAGCGCGTGCACGGTACGGGTGCCACGCGAGCGCTGGAGGAGCTTGCGACCCGAGTCGGCCGCGGTCGCCCGCTTGCCCGTCGCGAGCACCTTGTACTCCACGTGCACGTCGACGACCTCGACGACGGGTCGCCGTCCCGGGGCGCCGGTCGGCGGGGTGGGTGCGTCAGTCGGTCCGGCCATAGCGCTCCTCCGCGGCCCAGAAGAACAGGGTGCCCAGCACGAGCACGACGAGCGACCACGCCGTGGCGTAGCCCCAGAAGTGCCAGGGCATGGCGTACTCGGGCCCGTCGAGCAGGATCGCGCGGCCGAGCGAGAGGAACTCGTGGATCGGCTGCGCGTCCGCGATCGCACGGAAGGTCGAGCCGTCCGCGAAGCGCTGGTCGATGCTGTAGAAGATGCCCGACGTGTAGAAGAAGAAGCGCGAGACGAACGGCAGCAGCTGGGTCAGGTCCCGGAAGTGCACGGTGAGCCGCGCCGTCACGAGCGTCAGCCCCGTGTTGAACACGGTGAAGAGCAGCACCAGGGGGACGAGGAGCAGCCACTCGGCGTCGGGCACCGAGCCGAACACGAGCGCCACGACCACCATGATGGCGACCATCGGGACGAACTGCATGAAGCGCTGGGCGACGAGGGCCAGCGGCAGCGACATGCGCGGGAAGCTCAGGCTCTGCACGAGCGCGGCGTTGGAGGTGATCGACTTCGCGCCGGTGGTGAAGCAGGTCGAGAAGAACTCGAACATCAGCACGCCGATGACGAGGAAGGCCACGAAGTCCTCCACCCCGCGGCTGGTGCGGAGCAGGAAGCCGAAGACCAGGCCGTAGACCGCCGCGTTGAGCAGGGGCTTGAGGACGACCCAGCCCATCCCGAGCCGGTTGCGGCCGTTCTCGGCCTCCAGCCGGTAGCGCGCGAGGGAGTAGATGAACTCCCGCCGGCGGACGACGTCGGCCAGGTAGCGCGGGAGCGAGGGTCGACCGCCGACCTTCGTCAGGCCGTAGGTGCCTCCGTCGACCTCGGGGGAGGGGCGATGACGACTCATCCGGACGGAAGGCCTTTCTGTCACCGGTCGGGGGAAGGCCCCGGGAGGGCCCCGGAAAGTGTAGAGGATGTCTCAGGCGAGGAGGTGCCCGCGCTCCTGGTCGGCGACGCGGCGCAGGACGTCCTGGTCGGCGCCGGCCACGACGACGAGCGAGCCCCCGCCGGCGAGCGCCGCCACGAGTCGCACGACGTCTCGGCGGAGGGGGCCCGGCTCGAGCACCAGCCGCCGCTCGTCGGCCCCGGCGAGGCGTGCGAGGCCCGCGTGGTCGAGACGACCCAGCTCGGGGAGGTCGACCGCCGGCGTGGTCGGCTCCGGGGGGTCCAGCGCGACGAAGTCGTCGGGCTGGCCGGGCACGACGGTGGCCAGGTCGACGAAGCCGGTCGGCGGCTCGGCGAAGGGGCCGCCGAGCGGACGCAGCGACGCGGCCAGCCGCACGGGCTCCTCGCCCTGCAGCTCGGGGCCGCTCACGCCGACGTCGGCGCCGGCCTCGACGACCTCCGCGCCGACGGACCAGGCCGAGAGCAGCCAGACGAGCCGCAGCCAGTGGCTGGGCAGTCCGATGCGCACGCGCGTGCCCGGCCCGGCGTCGAGCTCGTCCACGAGCAGCGAGGAGGTCTTGGCCACCCAGTTGGCCGTGGTCGTGGCGCTGAGCTCGACGCGTTCGCCGGTGCGGCGGTCGTCCCAGGTGACGAGGGGGCGTGCGGGGTCGCGGACGGAGGGGAGGAGGTCGGCGAGGGTGGACACCACACCATCCTCGCGCACGACGCCGCGCACGCACCGGGGGGACGGGCGCGCGCGACCCGCCCGAGCCCGGGGTGCGGGGCGACACGCCGGATGGCGAGGAATCGTGCAATTCGGCTTGACGTATGGCAGGACCAGGCGTGTAATTACCGGCATGTCATTCGATCTGGGTCTGCCACTGTCGCCCGAAGAGGAGCTCATGTGGCAGGAGCGTGCGCTCTGTGCCCAGACCGACCCGGAGGCGTTCTTCCCCGAGAAGGGCGGCTCCACCCGCGAGGCGAAGCGGGTCTGCCTGACCTGCGACGTCAAGGGTGAGTGCCTCGAGTACGCCCTGGCCCACGACGAGCGCTTCGGCATCTGGGGCGGCCTGTCCGAGCGGGAGCGGCGCAAGCTCAAGAAGCGCGCCTGAGACCGGCCGCCGGCCCGGCGGGCGGACCTTTCGGACCCCGCTAGGTTGGCCGTCGTGGCCTTCGACGACGAGCTGGACGACGCGGAGCCGGCACCGCCGGCGTGGCGCGCGTCCCCGCCCACGGTCGGGGCCGTGCTGGTCACGCACGACGGCGGACGCTGGTTGCCCCAGGTCCTCGCGTCCTTCGCCGCCCTCGAGCACGCACCGACGCTGTGGCGGGTGGTCGACGTCAGCTCCACCGACGACGGCGCCGACCTCGTCCGGACGTCCTTCGGCGCCGAGCGCATCACCTACGCACCGGCCGGCACCGGCTTCGGCGAGGCGGTCCGCAGGGCGGTGGCCGCGATGCCGCGCACCGACTGGCTGTGGCTCCTGCACGACGACGCCTCCGTGCAGCCCGACGCGCTCGCCGCGCTGCTGGACGAGGCCACCGCGGCCGACGACGTGGCGGTGGTGGGGCCCAAGATCCGTGAGTGGCCGTCGCTCCGGCGCCTTCTCGAGGTCGGTCTGTCGATCACCTCGACCGGCCACCGCGAGACCGGCCTCGAGACCGGGGAGCCCGACGCCGGCCAGCACGACTGGCCGCGCGACGTCCTGGCGGTGAACACGGCGGGCATGCTCGTCCGCCGCGACGTCTGGGACGAGCTCGGTGGCCTGGCCGAGGACCTCCCCCTGCACCTCGACGACGTCGACCTGGGCTGGCGCGTCGCGAGGGCCGGGTACCGGACCCGCGTCGCTCCCCGAGCGGTGATCTTCCACGCCGAGGCCTCGCGACGTGGGACGAGGCCCCGCTCCGCGGGCGACGTGGAGCCGTGGGAGAAGCGCCGCGCCGCCCTGCACGTCCTGCTCGCCAACGCGCCCGGGCGCAGGGTGCCGTGGCTGTGGGTCCGGCTGCTCCTCGGGACCCTGCTGCGGACGCTCGGCCTGCTCGTGGCGCGGGACCCCGAGGCCGCCGGGGACGAGCTCCAGGCCCTCGTGGCCGTGCACGGTCGACCCGGACGCCTGCGTCGGGCCCGACGGTGGCGCTCCGCCACGGCGCGGGTCGACCACCGCGACCTGCGCCACCTCCTGCCCGCCTGGTGGCTGCCCTACCGCCACGGCTACGACGCGGTCCGTGACGCCGTGGTCGCGATGGTGCGGCCCGAGGTCGTCGAGACGACCGGACGGCGGTCCGCGCTCGACGACGGGGACGTGGAGGTCGTGCTGGACGACGGTCCGTCGTTGTGGGCCCGCCGGCCGTGGCTCCTCACGGTCCTGGCGCTGGTGGTCGTCTCGCTCGTGGCGGCGCGGGGGCTGCTGGTGGGTCCGGGAGGCCTCACCGGCGGCGCCCTCGGCATCGTGCCGGGTGCCGCGGGTGACTGGTGGAGGGTGTGGTTCGAACGCGCCCACGACGTGGGGCTCGGCAGCACCGCCACGGTCTCGCCAGCGGTGCTCCTCCTCGCCGTCGCGAGCACGCCCGTGTGGGGTGCCCCAGGTCTCGTCGTCGGCTCGTTGCTGCTGCTCGCCGGACCGCTCGCCGGTCTGTCCGCCCACCGTCTTGGTCGACGCCTGACCGACCGTCGGCGGCCGCGGATCGTCTGGGCCGCCGGCTACGGACTGACCGTCGTGGCCACGGGGGCCGTCTCGCAGGGCCGGCTCGGGACGGTCGTCGCGCTCGTCGTGCTGCCGGTCGTCGTCGGCACGACGCTGCAGCTCCTCGACGCGGTGACGGGCGACGCGGACGCCTCCACCCCGCGGCGGACGGCGTTGCGGTGGGGCATCTGGGTGGCGGTCGCGGCCTCGTTCGCGCCGGTCGTGCTCGTGCTCGCCCTGCTCGTCCTCGCTGCTCTCGCCGTCGTCGACCGACGGGTCCGCCGACCGGCGCTCGTCGGTGCGCTGGTCGCGGTCGTGCTCCTCGGACCCTGGCTGCTGGCGCGGGTGGTGCACCCGGGCCTCTGGTGGTCCGAGACCGGGGCGACGCTCCAGGGGACGGGACCGGGCTGGCGGACGGCCCTCGGCCTCCTCGTCGGCCGGGCCGGCGCCTCGGAGCAGGCGCCGCTGTGGCTCGGCGCCGGGGTGGTCGTGCTCGCGCTCGTCGCGCTCGTGCCGAGACCGACGCGCACGGTGGTCGGTCTGTGCTGGCTGCTGGGTCTCCTGGCGCTCGCGGTCGCCGTCGTCGGCGTCGCCGTCCCCGTGACCCTCCCGGGCTCCCCGGTGGAGGTACGGGGCTGGGTCGGCGTGCCGGCGGGGGCCGTCGCGCTCGCGCTCGGCACCGCCGCGCTGCTCGGCCTCCCGCCGCTGCTGCACGGTCGCCGTCGCGCCCTCGTGGGCGCCGCCCTCGTCCTGGCCCTCGTGGTGCCCGTCGGCACGGCGGCCTGGTGGGTCGTCCGTGGTGCGGCAGGGCCGCTCGAGCGAGGCACGCCGAGCACCGTCCCCGCCTTCCTGACCCAGCGCCCCGGCGACACGCTGGTGCTCACCGGCAGCGTCGCGCGGGGGCTGCAGGTCGACGTCGTGCGTGGCTCCGGCCCCCTGGTAGGGGAGGAGTCGCTGCGCCCGTCGGAATCGGCGGCGACGCGTCTCGCCGACGCCGTCGTGGACGTCCTGGCCACGCCGGGCCGCCCCCAGGTCGATGCGCTCTCCGAGCTCGGCATCGGCGCCGTGTACGCGCCGGAGGTCGATCCCGACGTTGCGCGGACGCTCGACGCCGCGCCCGCGCTCGAGCCGTCGGGCAGCGACTCCCCGACGTCGCGCGTGTGGACCCTGCGGGAGCCGCCGCGGGACGCGGATCCCGAGGGGTCGACCTGGCGACCCGTGGTCGCCGGGGTGCAGCTCCTCCTCTGGGTCGCCGCGGTCGTCCTCACCGCGCCGGTCCGTCGCCGCCGCACGGACGACGTGTCGGCGAGCGGGGAGGTGCCCGCATGAGCGCCCCCGCCGGGTCCCGAGCCCGCCGCGCCGCGCCGGCGCGACGTCGGCCGCCGCTCGTCCTGATCCTGCCGCTCGTCGCGGCTCTGCTCGTGGCGCTCGTGGGGCTGCTGCCGCCCGGCTCGGCGTCACGGGAGGGGCCGCGGGCCGTGCGCGCGGAGGGGTCGACCTACGCGTGTGCCGCGGCGCCCGACGTCGCCACCGGCCAGGTACGACCGGTCGGCGGAGCAGCCGCCCGCACGGTGCCCGGGGGTGCCGTCGTCCGCGACGTGGTCGACCCCCGGCGCTGGGTCCGCTCCGACCTGGCGGACGTGCTCGAGGGCGGTGCGCGCGCCCTGGTGGTCACGCGCACGGGTGGGTCGGCGGGGGGCGTCGGCTTCGCCACCGGCGTCCTCGACGGCGACGAGGGAGGCGGCCTCGTGGTCGGCGCCTGTCCCGGGGTGGTCGACGACGCCTGGTACGTGGGCCTCGGCTCCGACGCACGCCACCGCAGCGAGCTGGTGCTGACCAACCTGGGCGAGGCGCAGGCCGTCGTCGACGTCTCGTTCTGGACTCCCGACGGACCGGTGGAGACGGTCGGCGGGGACGGGATCGTCGTGGAGCCGGGCTCGAGCCGCCGGTTGGCCCTCGACGAGCTCGCCGCGGGCGAGCCGACCCTCGGCGTCCACGTCTCACGCCGTCGGGGCGCGGTCGCGGTCGCGGCGCTGGACACCTCCACCGGCGATCGCGACGGGTCGGAGCTGGTCGACCCGACGTCCGCTCCCGCGCGGGACCAGGTCGTGGCGGGCCTGCCCCCGGGCGAGACCGGACGCACGCTCCACGTGCTGAACCCCGCCGACCGCACGGCGACGGTGCAGGTGGAGGCCGTCGGCCAGCGGGGCCCGTTCGTCCCCGAGGGCCTCGGCGACCTGCGCGTCGGACCCGGACGGGTCGCGACGCTCGACCTGCCTCGCAGCGTGGGCTCGGGCCGGGTCGCGCTGCGGGTGCGCTCCGACGTCGCGGTCGTGCCGTCCGTGACGGTGGCGCCGACGACCGACGACCTCGCGGTGCTCGAGCCCGCACGACGCTGGCGGGGTCCCGCGGTGGTGCCGCTGCGCGGCGGCGTCGGCGTCCCGGAGCTCGTGCTGACCGCTCCCGACGAGCAGGCGGGACCACGCACCGTGGTGCTGGAGGCACGCGGCCCGGACGAGCGGGTGCTCGACCGCGCCGAGGTCCGCGTCGAGGCCGGGACCACCGTGGGGCTCGACCCGGCCGAGGAGCTCGAGCTCGACGACGCGACGTCGCTGGTGGTGCGCTCGACCGGTGGCGTCGTCGGCTCGGCCACCTACCGCGACGGCGACGGGCTGGCCGCGCTCCGGCTGGACGCGGCGCCGACGACGGTGCCCGCACCGCGCGTCGTCCCCGCCCCCTGACCTCGCGCCCCGCCCCTCGACGGGCTCGGGGACCTGTCCCTCGTCGGGCCCGGGGCCTGTCCCTCGTCGGGCTCGGGGACCGTCGTCGAGGGGCCCGGGGAGCGTCCGGCCGTGGAGGTGTCGCGTCAGCGGGGGTCGAGGTCGTCGGGGGAGACCTGCCAGACCTCGGCGAGCCGGTGCAGGACGACGTCCCAGACCTGGTCCTCCAGCTCGTCGGGGCCGGCGCACCGCTCGACGAGCGGGCGACGGTACAGCACGACGAGCGCCACGTCGTCGCGTCGTCCGAGCGTGCTCAGGGGGACCTCGTCGGACCAGTCGGGGGCCAGCAGCGGTACGTCCTCCACCACGACCTCGACCTGGTCGGGCTCGGCGGCGAAGTGCTTCTCGAGGCGGGACAGGACGCCTTCGACGAGGTGGTCGAACGCCTGGCGGGGAGTGCGGTGGACCGGCACGCTCGACGGGGAGAGCGGGCCCGGCAGCGCCATCGGCCCGCGGGGCCGGCGGCGACGTGGGCGCATCCGTCCCGGCCGGGGACCGCTCACCGTCCCGACGAGGTGGGAGTGGTGACCGGGCACACGGTGAGCCTAGCGCCGAGGGGGAGGCGGCGGCGCTACGCTCGCCGCGTGGGTGCTGTTCGACGCTGCACGCGGTCCGCGTGCTCCCAGCCGGCCGTGGCGACGCTGACGTACGTCTACGCCGACCAGACGGCGGTCCTCGGCCCGCTCGCCACCGCCGCCGAGCCCCACACGTACGACCTCTGCGAGGTCCACTCGCAGCGGCTCTCCGCGCCGAACGGCTGGAGCGTGCTGCGGCTCGCCCCGGACCCCGCCGGCGTGCGTCCGAGCCACGACGACCTGCTGGCGCTGGCCGACGCCGTCCGCGAGGTCGGACGGCGACGCCCGCGCCCCGCCCCGGGACCGCCGGGACTCACCCTGGTCCCCCCACCGAACGAGGACTGATGCACCCACGCTTGCGCCCCGTGGTCAAGGCCTACGACGTCCGCGGACGGGTCCCCGACCAGCTCGACGCGTCGATCGCCCGGGCCCTCGGCGAGGCGTTCGCGGAGGAGACGGGCATCTCCGAGGGCCGCGGTCGCGCGGTCGTCGGGCGCGACATGCGCGCGTCGTCGCCGGAGATCGCGGGGGCGGTGGCCGACGGGATCCGTGCCCGTGGCGCCGACGTCGTCGAGATCGGCCTGGCCTCCACCGACATGCTCTACTGCGCCTCGGGCGTGCTCGACGTGCCGGGCGTCATGGTCACGGCGAGCCACAACCCGGCCGCCGACAACGGCCTCAAGACCTGCCGGGCGGGCGCGCGCCCGATCGGCCTGTCCACGGGGCTCGCGGCGATGGCCGAGCTCGCCGGTCCGCTGCTCGAGCGCGACCCCGCCGACCTCCCGGCGCCCGTCGGCTCGCTCGAGACGCTCGAGTTCCTGCAGACCTACGCCGACACGCTGCTGCGGCTCGCGCCGGTCGAGGGACGGCGCCTGAAGGTCGTCGTCGACGCCGGCAACGGGATGGCAGGCCACACCGTGCCGGCCGTCCTCGGCGGGCTCGACCTCGACGTGATCGGCCTCTACCTCGAGCTGGACGGGACCTTCCCGAACCACGAGGCCAACCCCCTGGACCACAGCACGCTCGTCGACCTGCAGGCCGCGGTGCGCGAGCACGGCGCCGACCTCGGGCTGGCCTTCGACGGCGACGCCGACCGCTGCTTCGTCGTCGACGAGCGCGGCGAGGTGGTCTCGCCGTCGGCGATCACGGCCCTCGTGGCGTCGCGGCACCTGCGGCACGAGCCCGGTGCGACCATCCTGCACAACGTCATCTGCTCGCGGGCCGTGCCCGAGATCGTCACCGAGCGCGGGGGCACACCGGTCCGCACACCCGTCGGGCACTCCCTCATCAAGGCCGAGATGGCCCGCACCGGCGCCGTCTTCGGCGGCGAGCACTCCGGGCACTTCTACTTCCGCGAGTTCTACCTCGCCGACTCCGGCATGCTCGCCGCCCTGCACGTGCTCGGGGCGCTCGCCGAGACCGACGGCACGGTCAGCGCGCTCATGGAGGAGTACTCGCGCTACAGCGCGTCGGGCGAGATCAACAGCACCGTCGAGGACGCCGACGTCGTGATCGAGCGCCTGGTCCGCCGCTACGCCGACCACGGGCAGGACCGCCTCGACGGCCTCACCGTCACCGCCGACACCTGGTGGTTCAACGTCCGCGCCTCCAACACCGAGCCGCTGCTGCGCCTCAACGTCGAGGGCGACGACGACGCGACCATGGCGCGGGTGCGCGACGAGGTCCTGGCCGAGATCCGCCGGTAGGGTCGCCGCATGATCCTCGACCCGACGCTCCTGGAGATCCTGGTCTGCCCGCAGTGCCGCTCGGCGCTGTTCGTCGACCACGACGCGTCGGAGCTGGTGTGCCAGGCGTGCAGCCTCGCCTACCCCGTGCGCGACGACATCCCGGTGATGCTCGTCTCGCAGGCCCGCGCGGTGTCCTGACTCCGCCCCCGCGGCCTCAGGCGGCCGGGTACGCTGGTGCCCATGGATTTCAACGTCGCTGACCTGTCGCTCGCCGAGTTCGGGCGCAAGGAGATCGAGCTCGCCGAGCACGAGATGCCGGGCCTCATGGCCATGCGGGAGCGCTTCGGTGCCGACCAGCCCCTGAAGGGGGCGCGCATCGCCGGCTCGCTGCACATGACGGTGCAGACGGCCGTGCTGATCGAGACCCTCGCGGCGCTCGGCGCCGACATCCGCTGGGCGACGTGCAACATCTTCTCCACGCAGGACCACGCGGCCGCCGCGGTCGTCGTCGGCCCGAACGGCACGCCCGAGGACCCGCAGGGCGTCCCGGTCTTCGCCTGGAAGGGCGAGACGCTCGCCGAGTACTGGGACGAGGCCGAGAAGGTCTTCGACTTCCCCGCCGTCGACGGCGAGGTGGGTGGCCCGAACATGCTGCTCGACGACGGTGGCGACATCACGATGCTGCTGCACCTCGGCGTCGAGTACGAGAAGGTCGGCGCCGTGCCGCCGCTGGACTCCACCGACAACGAGGAGTTCAAGGAGGTGCTGCGCGTGCTGGCCCGCTCGCTCGAGGCCGACCCGCAGCGCTGGACGAAGCGTGCGCCTCTCATCAAGGGCGTCTCGGAGGAGACCACCACCGGCGTGCTCCGTCTGTACGAGCGCTTCAAGGAGAACACGCTGCTGTTCCCCGCCATCAACGTCAACGACTCCGTCACCAAGAGCAAGTTCGACAACAAGTACGGCTGCCGCCACTCGCTCGTCGACGGCCTCAACCGCGCCACCGACGTCATGATCGGCGGCAAGGTCGCGGTCGTGTGCGGCTACGGCGACGTCGGCAAGGGCTCCGCGGAGTCGCTGCGCGGCCAGGGTGCGCGCGTCATCGTCACCGAGATCGACCCGATCTGCGCGCTGCAGGCGGCCATGGACGGGTACGAGGTCCGTCGCCTGGAGTCCGTCGTCGAGACGGCCGACATCTTCATCACGACCACCGGCAACTTCGACATCATCCGGGTCGAGCACTTCGAGAAGATGAAGAACCAGGCGATCGTGGCCAACATCGGTCACTTCGACAACGAGATCAACATGGCCGGCCTGGCGCGGATCCCCGGCATCGTCAAGGACGAGATCAAGCCCCAGGTCCACCAGTGGATCTTCCCGGGCGAGGACGGCGAGCCCGGCAAGAAGATCATCGTGCTGTCCGAGGGCCGCCTGATGAACCTGGGCAACGCGACGGGCCACCCGTCGTTCGTCATGAGCAACTCCTTCACCAACCAGGTCCTCGCGCAGGTCGAGCTCTTCTCCAAGGCCGACCAGTACGAGCTGGGCGTCCACGTGCTGCCCAAGCACCTCGACGAGGAGGTCGCCCGCCTGCACCTCGACGCGCTCGGCGTGGAGCTCACCGAGCTCACCAAGGAGCAGGCGGCCTACCTCGGCGTCGACGTGGCCGGTCCGTACAAGTCCGACCACTACCGCTACTGAGGCCGTGACGGCACCGGGCACGGTGGTCCGGCTCCCGGGCGGGGGCGGGCGGCGATGAGCTACCGGCGCAGCAAGCGCGACCGGGTGCTCGTCGTCGACGACGACGCCTCCCTGGCCGAGATGCTGACCATCGTGCTCGAGGCCGAGGGCCTCACGACGGCGGTCTGCCGCTCGGGGAACGAGGTCATGGCGGCGTTCGGGAGCTTTCGCCCCGACGTCGTCCTGCTCGACCTCATGCTGCCCGGGCTCGACGGCATGCAGGTGTGCCGCCAGATCCGGGCGACGTCGGCGGTGCCCATCATCATGCTGACCGCGAAGGCCGACACGCCCGACGTGGTCCGCGGGCTCGAGGCGGGCGCCGACGACTACATCACCAAGCCCTTCAAGAACACCGAGCTCGTCGCCCGCGTCCGGGCGCGGCTGCGGCGCACCGACGCGGTCGGCGAGGCGTTCGAGTTCGGCGACATCGTCCTCGACCCGGCCGCACACACCGTCAGCCGAGGCGGGCGCGCGCTCGACCTCACCCCGCTGGAGTTCGACCTCCTGGCCTGCCTGCTGTCCAACCCCGACCAGGTCTTCACGCGGGAGGTGCTCCTGGAGCGGGTGTGGGGGTACCACCACCCCGGTGACACCAAGCTCGTGAACGTCCACATGACGCGCCTGCGTTCGAAGATCGAGGACGACGCGGAGTCGCCGCAGGTCATCCGCACCGTGCGCGGCGTCGGCTACCAGGCCATCGCCCCCGCGGACGACCCCGCCGACGCGGCCTCGTGAGGTCGGGACCAGCGGGGCCGGCGTGATCCGCCGCGTCGCCCGGCTCTGGCGACGCTCGCTGCAGACCCGGGTGGTCACGAGCACCGTCCTGCTCGTGGTGCTCGTGGTCGGCCTGGTGGGCTGGGCGCTGCTGGCCCAGATCGCCGACGGGCTCACCGAGAGCCGCACCGACACCGCGGTCGCCGAGGCGACCACCGGCTTCGAGAAGGCCCAGGCCGAGCTCGACGTCGCGGTCGAGACCGAGCCGCAGGCCCAGGCGGCCACGCTCACGCAGCTCGTCGACGCCGTCACCGACACCGACAGCGGGAGCCGCGCCTACGAGCTGGTGCTGGAAGGCCCGATCGCCCCGGGCAGTGGGGCGCCGCCCGTCCGCTCGTCCGCGGCCCTGGCCCCCGGCTCGCTCCCCTCGGACCTGCGGGCGCAGGTCCTCGACGGGCCCGGGGTGTTCTGGCGCTACTCCGAGCTCTCGCTGCTGGGCGACGCCGGCCGCCCCGCGGTGGTCGTCGGCAGCCGACTGCGCTCGCCCGGCACGGGCGACACGTACGCGCTGTTCTACCTCTTCTCGATGGCCGACCAGCAGCAGACCCTCTCGCTGGTGCGCAACGCGCTGCTCGTGGGCGGCCTCGCCATGGTGCTCATGGTCGGCGGCGTGGCCCTCATCGTCTCCCGCCAGGTGCTCACCCCCGTGCGGCTCGCGCGCCGCATCGCGGAGCGCTACGCCGCTGGGAGCCTCGAGCAGCGGATGCACGTGCGGGGCGAGGACGACATCGCCCGCCTGTCGACGTCGTTCAACCAGATGGCGGCCAGCCTGCAGAGCCAGATCCGGCGCCTCGAGGACCTGTCGCGCCTGCAGCAGCGCTTCGTCTCCGACGTCTCCCACGAGCTCCGCACGCCGTTGACCACGGTGCAGATGGCCAGTGAGCTCCTCTTCGACGCGCGGGAGCGCTTCGACCCGCAGACAGCCCGCTCCGCGGAGCTGCTCAAGCGCGAGCTCGACCGGTTCGAGGAGCTGCTCTCCAACCTGCTCGACCTCAGCCGCTTCGACGCCGGGGCCGCCCAGCTGGAGCTCGGCGACGTCGACCTCGCACGCGTGGCTCGCGCCGCCGCCCAGGACCCGCTGCTCACCCGTCGCGGGATCCGCGGGCGCGCGGTCGGCGCCGACCGGCCGGCCGTCGTGCAGGCGGACATCCGGCGCGTCGACCGGATCGTGCGCAACCTCGTCGCCAACGCCGCGAAGTACAGCGGCTCCGACGTCGTGGAGGTCGAGGTCGCCCAGGACGGGCACGCCGTGTCCCTCGCCGTCCGCGACTTCGGCGTGGGCCTGCGCGAGGACGAGAACCTGCGGGTCTTCGACCGCTTCTGGCGGGCCGACCCGGCGCGGACGCAGGGTGGCACCGGCCTGGGCCTCGCCATCTCGCGCGAGGACGCCGTGCTGCACGGCGGGACCCTGCAGGCGTGGGGCAGGCCCGGCGAGGGCAGCGAGTTCGTCCTCACCCTGCCGAAGGTCGTCGACCCGTCCCGACGCTCCACCGCCCCGGCCCCCGTCGTGCACCGGGTGTTCGCATGAGGCGGGTCGCGCAGGCGCTGGCCGGCGTCACGGCACTCGCGGTCCTGGCCGCGTGCTCCGGCATCCCGACCGGCGGGCCCGTCCAGCGGGCGGATCGCGAGGACGACCGTGGGGGCAGCACCGTGCGGTACGCGCCCGCGCCCCCGGCCCCGGGCGCCACGCCCGTGGAGATCGTCTCGGGGTGGCTCGACGCGATGCTGGCGTACCCGGCCTCGACCGGCGTCGCGGAGGAGTACCTGACCGAGGAGGCGGCCGACCGCTGGAACCCGGCCTCCGGCACGCACGTGTACCGCGACGCCCGGCTGCAGCCGGGCCTCGGGTCCGGTCGGGGCGACCGGGTCGACACCGGCACGGCCCGGGTGGTCCTGAGCAGCCGTGGCCTGCTCGACCTGGACCCGCGCGGCCGGGTCACCGACGTCGAGGCCGAGCAGGACCGCACCATCACACTCCAGCGTGTCGGCGAGGAGTGGCGCATCTCCGCGCCGCCGGCCGGTCTCTTCGTGAGCGAGAAGTACTACGACGACTACTACCGCGCCTTCGACGTGTACTTCTTCGACCGGGGCGGGCGACGCCTCGTCCCCTCCGTCGTGCACCTGCCCGCGGGCGACCGCCTCGCGACGTCGCTCGTCGCCTCGCTCGCGCGGGGCCCGTCGGACCCCACGGCGCAGCTGAGGAGCTACCTGCCGGGCCTCGGTGAGCTGCGACCCGCCGTCCCCGTCGACGCGAACGGGGTGGCGGAGGTCGACCTCGGGCCCGAGGTGGCACGCCTCTCCGGCACCGACCGTGGACGGCTGGCCGCCCAGCTGGTGTGGACGTTGCGCCAGGTCCGGGACGTCACGGGGGTCCGGGTGCGCGGGGGCGCCACCCTCATCTCCCCGAACGGCCAGGCCGTCCAGCCGATCGACTCCTGGGACCGCTACGGCCCACGCCCCGTCGACTCCGGCCCCTTCGCCGTCGTGGACGGCGACGGCCGCGACCGCGAGGTGGTGGAGGTCGTCGGGAGCACGGACGAGCCGGTCCCACGGTCGTGGGACGTCGACCCGGCGGCGACGTCGGAGGTGGCCGTCGGTGCCAGCCGGGTGGCGTCCCTCTCGCGCGACCGGTCGGGCGTGGTCGTGCGCACGAGAAGCGGGGCCTCGCGGCTCGAGGTCGCGACCGCGCGGCCCGTCGCGCTGGCGTGGACGCCGGGGGACCGGCTCCTGGTGGTGGACCGCCCCGGCGGGCTCCGCGTGCGCGTCGTCGACCGGCGTGCCGCGCGGGACGTCGAGGTCGCCGGCGCGCTCGCCGAGCTGGACGTCACGTCCTTCGCGGCCTCGCCGGACGGCGCCCGCTACGCGGTGACCACGGGCGACGGCCGGGTGCTGGTGGGTGGGGTCCGCCGCGACGCCGACGACCGCGTGGTCGGCCTGGCCGCCCCGCGGACGCTGGGCTGGGACGTCGGCCGTCCCGGGTCCATCGCGTGGGTCGACGGCTCCCACGTGGCCTTCATGGGCGACACCGAGCTGGGCCGACAGGTCTTCGAGGGCCGCATCGACGGCACCGACCTCGAGGGCGGCGCCGCCGGCGGGGCCCCCGTGCTGCCGGACGTGGGGGCCGGCGACCTCGTCGTCGACGGGGAGCAGCGCTGGACGGTCGATCGCCGCGACCGGCTCTGGTACCTCGCACCGCGATCCACCTGGACACGTCTCGGCGTCGGGCCGGTGACCTCGTTGTCCCCAGGCGCCTGAGCCGACCCGGCCCGCGACCCGGTGCCGGAGCAGGATCGGGCTGTGCACCCCGTCCTCGCCGCGGCCGACCTGTTCCTCGGAGCTGCGTGCGCCGGGTGCGGTCGGCCGGCGCTCGACCTCTGCGTGGCCTGCCGCGCCGACCTCGCACCGAGGCCGCGGCCCGTCGACGGGCAGGAGCCCGTCGTCGTTGCGGCCGGCCCGCACGAGGGGGTGCTGCGCGAGGTCGTCCTCGCCTGGAAGCGTCGCGGCCACACGCGCCTGCTTCCCGTGCTGGGCTCGCTCCTCGCCGCGTCCGTCTGCGCGCTGGAGCCGGTCGAGCGCGTCGTGCTCGTGCCGGTGCCGACGACGCGCCGCAGCCGGCGTCTCCGCGGCGGCGACCGGGTCGGCGAGCTCGCCGGCGAGGCCGCCGTCCGGCTCCGGTCGCTCGGCCAGGACTCCGTGGTCGTCCCGGCCCTCGGGTTCGAGCGCGTCCCCGTCGACCAGGTCGGGCTGGGTGCGCTCGAGCGACGCGCCAACGTCTCGTGGGCGCTGCGCCGGTCCCGGCGTCACCTGCCCGCGGGTGCCGACGTGGTGGTGGTCGACGACGTCGTGACGACCGGCGCCACGATCCGCGAGGCCGTCCGGGTGCTCGCCGGAGCCGGCACCGGCGTGCTCGGCTCCGCCGTGCTCGCGGCCCGTCCCGCGCCGGGGACCCGTGACCACGGGACCGCGGCCGCCAGGTCCTGACCAGGCAGCGGGACGAGTTCGGCGCATCTCTGGAAAGTGAGGCCCGGGCGGTCTACGGTCACTGGTATGTGAACCACCGCACCCGAGCGCAGGAGGACGTCCATGGACATCGTCGTCAACGGTCGCAACAGCGAGATCTCCGACCGGTTCCGCCAGCACGTACGCGAGAAGCTGCACCGGATCGAGAAGTACGACCAGCGCCAGAGGATCCACCGCGTGGAGGTGGAGGTGACCCACGAGAAGAACCCGCGCCAGCACGACCGCGCCGCCCGCGTCGAGATGACGCTACGCTCCCGCGGTCCGGCCGTGCGCGCCGAGGCCGCGTCGACCGACCAGCACTCCGCGCTCGACGCCGCGATCGACAAGCTCGAGGCGCGCCTGCGCCGTGCTGCGGACCGCAAGCGGATCAGCCACGGCCAGCGCCGGCCGGCCTCGCTCTCGGAGATGCCGGCCGAGCTGCCCGACGGCCTGCTCGACACCTCGGCAGCGGACGAGGACGTCGACGTCACGACCGTCGCCGGGGTCCAGGTCCAGGGCGACTGCCCGCTCGTCGTGCGCGAGAAGACGCACGCCGGCGTGCCGATGACCCTCGAGCAGGCGCTGTACGAGATGGAGCTCGTGGGGCACGACTTCTACCTGTTCATGGAGAAGGACTCCATGCGCCCGAGCGTCGTCTACCTGCGCAAGGGCTACGACTACGGCGTCATCCACCTCGACGTCGACGAGTCCGGCGAGGTCGCCCCCTGACCCGTCGCTGAGCTCCGCGTCCTGTCGCGGACGTCGCTCGCGTGGCATGATGCTGGCGTGACGTCTCGGGCACCCCGCATCCGTGTGCTGCTCGTCGACGACCAGGAGCTCTTCCGACGCGGTGTGTCGATGGTGCTGGGCGCCGACGCCGACCTCGAGCTCGTCGAGGTCGGTGACGGCGACCAGGCCATCGCCGCCGTGGAGGAGACCCCCGCCGACGTCGTCCTGCTGGACGTGCGCATGCCCGGCCGCTCCGGCGTGGAGGTCTGCAAGGCCATCAAGGACATCTCCCCGTCCACGGGCATCATCATGCTCACGGCGAGCGACGAGGAGTCCGACCTCTACGAGTCGATCCGCAGCGGGGCCTCGGGCTACCTGCTGAAGGACGGCTCGACCTACGACCAGGTCGCGGAGGCCGTCCGCCTCGTCGCCGCCGGCCAGTCGCTCATCAGCCCCAGCATGGCCACGAAGCTGCTCGACGAGTTCGTGCAGATGTCGCGGAGCCCTGCTCCCGCCACGGCGCAGCTCACGCAGCGCGAGCTGCAGGTCCTGCGGCTCGTCGCGAAGGGACTCAGCAACCGCGAGATCGCCGAGGAGCTCTTCATCAGCGAGAACACGGTGAAGAACCACATCCGCAACATGCTCGAGAAGCTGCAGATGAAGTCGCGCATGGAGGCGGCCATGTACGCCGTCCGCAGCAACCTGCTCGACGACACCGTCTGACCCCACCCCGGCGGGGGTGCCGGGCCGTGGGCGGCGCATGACACGCTGTCGGAGGCGCGCGGCATGATGCGGGCGTGACCGCACGACTCACGACGCTGCAGGCGCGCCGCATCGCGTTGGGCGCCCAGGGCTTCACCCGGCCCCGCCCGGCTCCCGGCACGGTGGGCCGCTCCCACCTCCGCTCGACGCTGCAGCGGCTCGGCTTCTTCCAGATCGACTCGGTCAACGTGCTCCAGCGGGCGCACCTGGTGCCGCTCTACTCCAGGGCCGGGCCGTACGACCTCGAGGTCTTCCACCGCGCGGCCGGCCGCGCACCACGCCTGATGTTCGAGTACTGGGCCCACGTGGCGACGTTCGTCGACGTCGACCTCTGGCCCGCGATGCAGCACCGGATGGCGGGTCGCCGCGGACTGTGGGGCGGTCCGGAGCGGGTCGCGCAGGAGCAGCCCGCGCTGGTCGACGCGGTGCTGGAGCACGTCGCGGAGCACGGTCCGCTCACCGCCCGCCAGGTCGACGCGGCGCTCGGCGAGGAGCGCGAGCGCGACCGCTCCCACTGGGGCTGGAACTGGTCGGCCACCAAGAACGCGCTCGAGTACCTCTTCCACGCCGGCCGGCTCACGTCCGCGCGGCGCACCGCACAGTTCGAGCGCGAGTACGACCTGCCCGAGCGCGTCATCCCCGCCGCCGTGCTGGCGCGCCCGGCGCTCGACGAGGCCGAGGCCCACCGGGTCATGGTCGAGCACGCGGCCCGCGCCCACGGTGTCGCCACCGCACCGTGCCTGCGCGACTACTTCCGCTCGGCGCCGGAGCCCACACGCGCGGCGATCGAGGACCTCGTCGACGCGCAGGTGCTGCTGCCCGTGCGCGTCCAGGGCTGGGAGCGCCCCGCCTGGGTCCACCACGAGGCCGTCCAGCCCCGTGCCGTCCGGGCCCGCACCCTGCTCAGCCCGTTCGACCCGCTGGTCTTCGAGCGCGAGCGCACCGAGCGGTTGTTCGGCTTCCGCTACCGCATCGAGATCTACGTGCCGGAGGCGCAGCGCGAGCACGGCTACTACGTGCTGCCCTTCCTCCTGGGCGACGCCCTGGTCGCGCGCACCGACCTGAAGGCCGACCGCGCCCGCAGGGTGCTGGTCGTCCACGGGGCCTGGGCCGAGGCCGGTGCTCCCGCCGACACGGCCGAGCACCTGGCCGTCGAGCTGGGCCGGCTGGCCGGGTGGCTCGGGCTGGACGACGTCGAGGTCGGCGAGCGCGGCGACCTCGCCCCCGCGCTGAGGTCGCTCGTGGCGGCCGCGACCTCCCGCTGAGGCGTGCCCGACGTCACGACCCGTCCCCGGGACTCAGGTCCGGGCGCATAGAGTGGGGGAGGCCCGTCCCGTCAGGCCGGCCCCTCATCACCACCACAGGAGTGCGTCCACCGTGCCCAAGGTCATCGACAAGATCCTCCGCGCAGGCGAGGGCAAGATCCTGCGCCAGCTCGCCGCGATCGCCAAGCAGGTCAACGCCCTCGAGGACGAGTTCCGCGCCATGAGCGAGGACGAGCTCCGCGGCATGACCGCCGAGTTCAAGCAGCGCCTGGCCGACGGTGAGACGCTCGACGACCTCATGCCGGAGGCCTTCGCCACGGTCCGCGAGGCCGCCAGCCGCGTGCTCGGCCAGCGCCACTTCGACGTGCAGGTCCAAGGCGGTGCTGCGCTGCACCTGGGCAACATCGCCGAGATGAAGACCGGTGAGGGCAAGACCCTCGTGGCGACCCTCCCGAGCTACCTCAACGCCCTGTCGGGCAAGGGCGTCCACGTCGTCACCGTCAACGACTACCTCGCCCGGTACCACGCGGAGTGGATGGGCCGCGTCTACACCTACCTCGGCCTGAGCGTCGGCATGATCCTGCCGAGCATGACCCCGGCCGAGCGCCGCGACGCCTACGCCTGCGACATCACCTACGGCACCAACAACGAGTTCGGCTTCGACTACCTGCGCGACAAC
>CAZREF010000022.1:0-46802 GCA_964599245.1 uncultured Aeromicrobium sp.
ATCGTCGACGAGGTCGACTCGATCCTCATCGACGAGGCCCGCACCCCGCTGATCATCTCGGGCCCGACCGAGGACGAGGTCAAGTGGTACGGCGAGTTCGCCCGCATCGTCGGGGCGATGACGATCGACGTGCACTACGAGGTCGACGAGAAGAAGCGGACCGTCTCGGTCACCGAGGAGGGCATCGACCGGGTCGAGGACCAGCTCGGCATCGACAACCTCTACGACGCCGTGAACACGCCGCTCATCAGCTTCCTCAACAACGCCATCAAGGCCAAGGAGCTGTTCAAGCGCGACAAGGACTACGTCGTGCTCGAGGGCAACGTGATCATCGTCGACGAGCACACCGGCCGCATCCTCGACGGGCGCCGCTACAACGAGGGGCTCCACCAGGCGATCGAGGCCAAGGAGGGCGTGCGGATCCGCGAGGAGTACCAGACACTCGCGACGATCACGCTGCAGAACTACTTCCGCCTCTACGACAAGCTCGGCGGCATGACCGGCACGGCCATGACCGAGGCCAGTGAGTTCGACAAGACCTACCAGCTCGGCGTGGTGCCGATCCCCACGAACAAGCCGATCGCGCGCGCCGACCAGCCGGACCTCGTCTACCGCACCGAGGCCGCGAAGTTCGATGCCGTGGTCGAGGACATCGCGGAGCGTCACGCCACCGGTCAGCCGATCCTCGTCGGCACCACGAGCGTCGAGAAGAGCGAGCGCCTCTCCACGCTGCTCAAGAAGCGCGGCATCCCGCACGAGGTGCTGAACGCCAAGCAGCACGAGCGTGAGGCCGCCATCGTCGCCATGGCGGGCCACCGGGGTGCCGTCACCGTCGCCACCAACATGGCCGGACGTGGCACCGACATCATGCTCGGCGGCAGCGTCGAGTTCCTGGCCGACGCTGCGCTGCGCAAGCAGGGTCTCGACCCGCTGGAGAACGCCGAGGAGTACAGCGCCGCCTGGCCGGCGACCCTCGAGCGCATCGAGACGCAGGTCGCCGAGGAGAAGGCGGCCGTGCAGGAGGCCGGCGGCCTCGCCGTCATCGGCACCGAGCGCCACGAGTCCCGTCGCATCGACAACCAGCTGCGCGGCCGGTCCGGCCGCCAGGGCGACCCGGGCGAGACGCGGTTCTACCTCTCGCTCGAGGACGACCTGATGCGCCTGTTCAAGGCCGACTGGGTCAACTGGGTCCTGCAGACCATGAAGATCCCCGACGACGTGCCGATCGAGAACAAGCGCGTCACCGGGGCCATCGCGTCGGCGCAGAGCCAGGTCGAGGCGCAGAACTTCGAGACCCGCAAGAACATCCTCAAGTACGACGACGTGATGAGCCGCCAGCGCGAGGTCATCTACGCCGAGCGCCGCAAGGTGCTGGAGGGCGCCGACCTGCAGGACCAGGTCCGCACGATGATCACCGACACCGTCACCGGCTACGTCGACGGTGCGACCGACGGGTTCCCCGAGCAGTGGGACCTCGACCAGCTCTGGACCGCGCTGCGGACGCTGTACCCCGTCACGGTCACGGTCGAGGAGCTCGAGGAGCAGGTGGGTGGGCGCGAGAACCTCTCGCGCGACCAGCTGGTCGAGTCGCTCACCGACGACGCCCTGACGGCGTACGAGCGCCGTGAGGACGAGCTCGGCGCGCCGGTGACCCGTGAGCTGGAGCGTCGGGTCGTGCTCAGCGTGCTCGATCGCAAGTGGCGTGAGCACCTCTACGAGATGGACTACCTGCGCGAGGGCATCGGCCTGCGGGCCTACTCCCAGCGTGACCCGCTCGTGGAGTACCAGCGCGAGGGCTACGACCTCTTCAGCGCCATGATGGACGGCATCGCCGAGGAGTCGGTGGGCTTCCTGTTCAACCTCGACGTGCAGGTCGAGGAGTCCGCACCGGGTGAGGACGAGGAGCAGCCGCACCTGCAGGCGAAGGGCCTGGAGCCGCGTTCGGGCTCCGCGGAGCAGAAGCTGTCGTACTCGGCGCCGTCGGAGGACGGCGACGTCGAGGTGCACACCGACGGCGAGGAGCCGCCGGCGGAGCGCCAGCGTCAGGCCAAGCAGAAGTCCAAGGCCCGCCAGAAGTCCAAGGCCCAGCGCCAGTCGCGCAAGCGCAACCGCTGACCCCCCGGCCCGTCCGGCGAAGCAGCCGGGCGGGGGTGCCCTTCGACGGGGCCCAGGAACCACCGGGCCGTGGGCGGCTCATGGCGCTGCTCAGGCCCAGACGAGGGCGGTGCAGGTCCAGACCTGCCGTCCACGCGGTGAGGTGACGAGCTCGAGCCTCACCGCCACCGCACGCGAACGTCCGGCCTGGAGCATGCGCCCGCAGACCTCGACGGCGGACTCGTCGACGACCGACAGGTGCACCGAGGCCAGCCGTCCGTGGGCCGGGCGTCCGACGGGACGCGACCGGGGGCCGTGCTCCCGGCCGAGGGCGGCCACGAGGCCCGCGTGGGCGTCGGGGGTCATCCAGGCCGAGAGCTGACGGGCGGGTCGGCCGCCGCAGAGCACCTCGGTGAGACCCTGCATGAAGCGGGCGATGGGTGCCCGCAGCTGACGCGCCACCGTGTCACCGTCGCGGGTGAGGGGCACGGGGACGACGGAGGACGCCGACCCGGGCAGGGGGAGCGGGAGCTGGGTGGGCAGCGCGTGGTCGTCCTGCGCGAAGCGGGTGGGGACCAGCAGCTCGGTCGCGGCTCTCATGCTGCCCCCGCCGGGGCCTCGAGCCGCTGGCCGGGCCGGATCAGGTCGGGGTCGGCCCCGACGACCTCGCGGTTGGCCGCGTACCACCGGTGCACCGCGGCAGCGACGTCGGCGTCCGACGCCCCCGGAGGGAGGTGGGAGGCGGCGATCGACCACAGGGTGTCACCCGGTGCCACGAGGACCACCGTCGACGGCGGCTGCTCGCCCCGACCGGTCGGGGACGCCTCGGGGGCGAGGGAGACGGGTCGGTCCGACGTCGGGCGATCGGGGAGTCGCAGCCCGTCGAGCACCGTGGTGCCGGGCCGGTCGACCGAGGGGTCGGAGGCGGCGTGGGCGGCGCCGAGGCTCATCCCGGTGAGCACACCGGCGAGCAGGGCGCCGCGGAGCGCACGCGGCACGAGGTGGCGGCCGAGGCGTGCCGTGCTGCCGCCGACCGCGCAGGCGCCGAGGGCGACGACCGCCCAGGCGGCGACCGCGACGAGGACGAGGTCGAGGCAGGAGCGCAGGGCGACGGGGAAGGCCGGCGACGCGGCCGCCGCGAGGGTCTCGTCGGCGGCGGGGAGGCGCAGGCCGAGCACGACGGCCCCGAGGACCCACGTGGCGACGCCGGTGCGGGACAGTCTCATGATTCGTTTCCTGACGTTTGACGACGTTTGACGACAGTGAAGGACGAATCGGGCGCGTGGTCAAGGGCGGGTCCACAGCACGGGGCGTGGCACTACCGTGCTGTCATGCGCTGGGACCGTCTGTTCGCCGACCTCGAGGCCGCGGTGGACGACGAGGCGTTGCTGGAGCGGGAGGCCCTCGTCGCCGAGCTGCGGGACGAGGAGTGGTCGCGCACGCCGTGGCGCGCGCTGCTCGGGGGCGAGGTCGAGCTCGAAGTGCGAGGAGCGGGACGACTGGCGGGCACGGTGGGGCTGGTCAACGAGCGCCTCGCGCGGCTCGACGCCGGACCGCTCGAGCACGTCGTGGCTCTCGCGTGCGTGACCGGGGTGCGCACCGACGGGCGGGCGCCGGCACCCACCGCCGTGGACGCGCGCCTGGGGTGGTCCCACGTGCTGCGGCGGCTGCGTGACGACCGCGACGAGGTCGTCCTGCGTCGGGTCGACGGGACGTCGGTCAGGGCCCAGGTCGACCAGGTGGTCGACGGCGGCGTGCTGGTGCGAAGCGCCGGGCGAGGACTGCTCGTGCCCCTGTCGGCGCTGGCCGTGGTGACGGTCGGACGCTGATCAGCGTCGGGGCTCGTCGACCCGCTGCTCGTCGAGGTCGGGGGACTGCTCGGCGATGGCCTGCTCCGCGCGTGCGTACTGACGCTGGATGTAGTCCTCCAGCTGGTCCTTCTCCACACGCCACTGGTTGCGTCCGCCGATCTGGATGCCCTTGAGCTCGCCCGAGCGGACCAGCGCGTAGACCTGGCGGACGGTCACGTTCAGCACCTCGCCGACGTCGGCCAGCGTCAGGAACCGGGGCGAACCATCGGACATGCGCACAGTTTCCCACGGGCCGGTGTCACCCGTGGACGGCCGGTCCGGGCCTGTGGACGACGGGCTCGTCGGCCCGCCCGATCCCCAGCAGGGCCTGGACGGCAGGCGCGTGGACCAGTACAAACGGTCCATGGCGAGCTGGCGGGGGCCTCGTTCGGGCGGGGCAGGACGGTCGACGGAGCAGGCGACGCGCCTGCGGCAGCAGCCGTGGGGCGATCCGCGGCTCGTGCTCGGGGTGCTGCTGGTGCTGGGGGCCACCGTGCTGGGCGCGTACGTCGTCGCGGCGGGTGACGAGACGAGCGGCTACTGGGCGCTCGACCGCGACGTCGCCGCGGGGGACCCGGTGCAGCGCGAGGACCTCGTCGAGAGCCGCGCCCGTGTCGAGGGCGGTGCCGAGGCGGCGCTCCTGCGGACCGACGAGGAGCTGCCGGCCGACCTCGGTGCATTGCGGTGGTCGCGGGCGGGGTCGGAGGGCACGCTCGTCGAGCGGTCCGCCCTGGCCCGCGAGGGCTCGAGCGGGGCCACGGAGCTGCCGCTGTCCGTCCGCCTCGGGGCGGCGCCCGACGACCTGCGCAGCGGCGAGCGGGTCGACGTCTGGGTCGGGCCCTCGCCCGAGGACGGGGCGGAGGTGGGCGACGCGGCACTCGTCCTCCGCGGCGTCCCGGTCGTCGACACCGGATCTGTCCGTGGCGCGGGAGGGACGCGCACCGTCCTGGTCGACGTCGCCGAGGTCGACCTCGACGGCGAGGTCGTCGCCGCGCTCACCGCCCGCCACGTCACGATCGTGCGACGCCCGTGAGCGCGGGTGGGCCGCGTCCCGTCGCCCTGGCCGCCTCGGGCGCGGGGTGGGAGACCGCGGCGGTGCGCGACCTCGAGGCCGCGCCGGACCTCGCCCTCGTGCGACGTTGCGTCGACGTCGCCGAGCTCATCGCCGTCGCCCAGACCGGCGCCGTCGGCATCGCCGCCGTCGACCTCTCCCTTCCCGACCTGGACCTCGAGGCGGTGCGCGCGCTGCGCGCGGCAGGAGTGCGGGTGGTCGGCCTCGGGCGCCAGGACCGTGCCGAGGCGCTGGACATCGACGTCGTCGGCGCGTCCTCGGACGTCGCCGAGGTCGTGCGCTCCGTCGTCCCCGACACCGGTCCCACCACGATCGACGGTGCCGCAGCGGGCACGGCCGACGTGGCGCCGCCGCGTCGCGGTCGGCTCGTCGTCGTGTGGGGACCGACCGGCGCTCCCGGTCGCAGCACGGTGGCGCTCGCGCTGGCCGACGCGTTCGGTGACGGGACGCGGTCGTGCGTCCTCGTCGACGCCGACACCTACGGCGGTGCGCAGGCCCAGCAGCTCGGCCTGCTCGACGAGGTGTCCGGACTCATGGCCGCGTGCCGAGCGGCCAACCGGGGCGAGGCCGCCGTCGACCCGGAGCACCTGCAGCACGTGCGTCCGGGGCTCGCCGTCCTGACGGGACTGCCGCGGCCCGACATGTGGGTGCACGTGCGTCCCGCGGCGCTCGAGCGCGTGGTCGAGACGCTGCGAGGCGGGCACGACCTGGTCGTCGCCGACGTCGGGTTCTGCCTCGAGCCGGGGGACGGCCCGACCGGGGCCGGGCGCAACCAGGCGACCACCACCCTCCTGGAGCGTGCCGACGTGGTGCTGGCGGTGGGCCGCGCGGACCCGGTGGGTCTCACCCGGCTCGTGCGCGGGCTGCACGACCTGCGCGGCCTCGGCGTGGACGACCCCGTCGTGGTGCTCAACCAGGTGCGGCCCGGGATCGCGTGGAGCCGGGCGGACCTGGCGGCGACGGTCGAACGGCTCGCCGACGTCGCTCCGCGCGCGTTCCTGCCCCACGACGCCGCGACCCTGGACGCCGCCGCCCTGCGGGGCGCGACGCCGCGCGAGGTCCAGCCGGGATCGCCCTACGTCGTCGCCGTCGAGGAGCTGGCCACGGACCTGCTCGGCGCCGACGTGCCGTCGCCGGCCTGAGGGTCCCGCCCCGCGCCGGGTGGGAGGTAGGTGGCGCGCGCCACGTCGGGCCCGGGCGGTAGGCGGCCCGCTGATACGGACCCGCCATCCGCGCGTCTCCTACCTCGGTCTCCGCCGGTGGCGCGTGACACCTGCCTCCCGGGGTGGGGACGCAGGATCCTGCTCTCGTGCGCCGAAGCCCGGACGATCCGGCGTCCGCGACGGGATCAGGGGACGAGCGCCGGATCCTCGGGCTCGTGGTCGTGTCGAGGCGCGCCCGAGCGTGCTCGACGTCGCACCCCGCACTGCGTACCCGGTGGTAGGTTCGACGCGATCCGCGCAAGGAGAGAGATGCAGCGACTGAGTCCCCTGGACGCGATGTTCCTGAGCCTGGACACCCCCGAGGTGCCGCGCCAGATCGCCTCGCTGGCGATCCTCGAGCCCGGGGGCTCGCTCACCTACGACCGGCTCGTCGGGGTGATCAGCGAGCGGCTCGACATCGTCCCGCGCTACCGGCAGGTGCCGCGCAAGGTCCCCGGAGGGCTCGGGACGCCGCTGTGGGTCGACGACGAGGACTTCGACATCTCGCTGCACGTGCGCCGCTCCGCGCTGCCACGACCCGGCACCCGCGACGCGCTGCACGAGCTCGTCGGCCGCCTGGTCGCGCGCCGCCTCGACGCCGACCGCCCGCTCTGGGAGCTCTACCTCGTCGAGGGGCTCGAGGACGGCAGCGTCGCGCTGCTGTTCAAGGCGCACCAGGCCCTCGTCGACGGCTCCGAGACGATCGACCTCGCGCAGGTGCTGCTCGAGGAGACCGACCGTGTGCGCGACATCCCGCACGAGGACTGGAACCCCCGCCCGTCGCCCGGCCTCCTCGGCACCGTGGCCCACACGGTGGAGCGCAACGTGCGCCACCCCGGCGAGGCCCTGCGGATCGCCGAGCTCAACGCCGGCAAGGTCGCGCGGGTGCTGCCGCTCGTCGGCGGCGCCGCGCCGACCCGCAGCGGCGTCCTCTCGACCCACCTCTCGCGGCACCGCCGCTTCACCACCGTGCGCACGTGCCTCGACGACTACCGCCGCGTGCGCGACGAGCACGGCGGCACCGTCAACGACGTGATCCTGGCCGCGATCACCGGGGGCATCCGCGGCTGGATGCTCACGCGCGCCGAGCCGGTGACGTCCAAGACCAGCTTCCGGGCGATGGTGCCGATGTCGGTCGTCTCCGACGACGGGCTGCCGACCTCGCTCGGCTCGAAGGTGCGCGGGCACCTGCTCTCGCTCCCGGTGGGGGAGTCCAACCCCGTGGTGCGTCTGCACCAGGTCTCCTACGCGCTGAAGGACCACCGCGAGACGGGCTCGGCGGTCGCGGCCAACCAGCTGGCCAGCCTGCCGGGCTTCGCCACGTCGACCTTCCACGCCGTCGGGGCCCGCGTGGCCGCCACGGAGACCGGGCGCGGCCACCACCTGACCATCACCAACGTCCCGGGTCCCCAGGAGCCGGTCTACATGGCCGGCGAGCAGCTGGCCGAGGTGTACCCGGCCATCCCGCTCATCGACCAGCGTGCCGTCTCGATCGCCGTCACCTCCTACCACGGTGGCGTCTTCCACGGGATCGTCGCCGACCGCGAGGCCGTGCCGGACGTCGACGTGCTGGGCCAGTGCATCCGCGAGGCGCTGGAGGAGCTCGTCGAGACGGTCGGCCCGCGCCGCGGTCGAGCGCCGCGCGGGCGCCAGAAGCCCGGACGGGGCTGACGTGCGGGTCTGGGTGGGGCTCGATGCCGGCCGCCTGGCGACGCTGCGCGACGGCACGCCGTGGGACGGCGAGGTCGTCGCCGCGGAGTCCGAGGACGAGCAGCACGAGCTCGAGGCCCTCGACGCCGCCGCCGAGGACGGTCCCGTCGTCGTGGTGGCCGAGGTCGACGAGGGTGCCGACGTCACCTTCGCCGACGTCGAGGCCCTGCACGTCGACGCCGACGGGAGCGGCCACCTCGCGTGGTACGCCCCTCAGGAGGTCGACGCGGTGCTGGCGCTCGTGGACCCCCGCGCCTGAGCCCGCACGACGACGAGGGGCCCCGACCGGGTGGTCGGGGCCCCTCCTCGTGGCCTCGTGCGGCGTCGGGGTGCTGGGTCAGAGCTTGGTCTTGCCGAGCTCGACCTCGCCCTTGAGCGAGCCGCGGATCGCCTTCGCGACCTCGGGCTCGATCTTCTTGCCGATGAACGGGATCTTGACGGTCACGTCGCCGTTCACGTCGAAGGTCGTCCCGCCGGAGCCGTCGTTGGAGAGCTCGGCCGTGCCGAGCATCTCCGCCGGCTGCCCGATGATGCTGACCTTGACGTCGGCCGTGCGCCGACCGTCGCCGTCGGGCTCGCCCCACTTCTCGGTCTGCTTGACCTTGACGGTGTCGCCCGTGAGCTTCTTGACGAAGTCGGGCATGTCGGCCGGCTGGGTCCGCACGATCGTGACCGTCGTGGTGCCGCCGCTCTCGCTGACGTCGACGTCGATGTCGCTCGCGCCCGCGTCCTCCGCCGCCTCGGTGCGGAAGTCCTGGCTCGAGATGAGTCCGAACACGGCCTCGACGTCGGCGTCGCCGTAGGTGAACGTCTCGTTGATCTTCATGGCGTCATCCTTGCAGGTCCGGGATCAGGACGCGGGCTGTTCCGGCGCGGACTGCCCACCCTGGACCTCGCCGGCAGGGGAGCCGAGCTGGCCCTTCAGCTCCGCGAGCCTGGCCTCGATCTCGAGCTGCGTGGTGTCGGCCTCGAGCTCCTCGAACTGCGCGTCGAGGCTGGAGGACTGCAGCTCGGCCTGGCCGGCCACCCGAGCCTCCTCGCGACGCACCTTCTCCTCGAAGCGCGACAGCTCGCTCGTCGGGTCGAGCACGTTGATGGACCCGACGGCCTCCTGCACCTGGGCCTGGGCCGCCGCCGTCTTCTGGCGTGCGACGAGCTGGTCGCGGCGGGTCTTGAGGTCGTCGAGGCGCGTGCGCATCGTGACGAGGCCGGTCTTGAGCTTCTCCACCGTCTCGTTCTGCGCGGCGATCGACGGGGCGGCGGCCTTCGCCTCGTTCTCGAAGCCGATCTGCTTGCCGAGGGCGACCTTGGCGAGCTGGTCGAAGCGGTCGGCCTCCGACGTCTGGCCGGCGCCGCGGAGGGTGTCGGCCTTCTGCGAGGCGGCGATGGCCTTGGCGCCCCACTCCTTGGCGGCGGCGACGTCCTCGGCGTGGTCGGCCTCCGCGAGGCGCAGGTTGCCGATGGTCTGCGCCACCGCGTCCTCCGCCTCGGCGATGCTGTTGGTGTAGTCACGCACGAGCTGGTCGAGCATCTTCTCGGGGTCCTCGGCCTTGTCCAGCATCGCGTTGACGTTGGCGCGGGTCAGCTGGGCGATGCGCCCGAGGATCGACTGCTTCTGGGCCATGGTGCTCTCTCTTCCTGGTGCGTGCGGGTGGGATCAGGTTCTCAGAACCGGCCGCCGCCGCTGCGGCGCGTGCGGCCGCCACTGCGTCGGGTGGTACTGCGTCGGGTGCTGCTGCGCCGGGTGCGGCTCGAGCGGCGGCTGTCGGCGGAGCGGGTGCTGCTGCGCCACGGGCTGCTGCCGGTGCGCCGACTGGTGGTACCGCCGAAGCCGCCCGGGAGCCGCGGCAGCGAGAAGCCGCCGTCACCGTCCGCGGCGTCGCGGACGATGCCTCCCAGCGAGAGGTCGTCGCGCCGTCCGGCGCCGGCGCGCCAGGCGGCGACGTCGGCCTCCGCGGTGGTCTGTGCCTCCTTGACCAGGCCGGCGGCGCGCTCCAGGGTCCGCGTGGCTCCCTCGGGGTCGCTCGCCACCGCGAGGCGTCCCTCGTCGAGGAGGCGTGCGGCCTCCGAGAGCCGCGTCCGGGCGGTGCTGCCGACCGCGCCGCGGTGGGTCTCCACGTAGGTGGTGACGGCAGAGACGGTGGCCACCACCTGACCGAGGAGGTCGTCCGCCGCGTCACGGGTGCGGTCGAGCTCGGCCCGGGCGGTCTCGACCGCGTCGAGGAGCGCACCGGCCTGGGCGGTCGCGTCCTCGGCGGTGCGCAGGTGCACCGCCGCGGTGGGACGGTCGTCGGACCCGAGCGCCGTCCGCGCCAGGGCCACGTGCTCGCGGGCACCGGTGGCGAGTGCCTCGGCCCGCGTCACGTTGTCGGCGACCGCCGAGAGCGCGCTCCCGGAGTGGGTGCTGCGCAGCGACTCGAGCGTCGCTGCGACCGTGGGCAGGCGCGCCGCCAGCTCGTAGAGCCGGGGCTCGAGCGCCGCCAGCGCCTCGGGCGCGCGGGCCTGGAGGTCGCGGACGGCGTCGAAGCGCTCCACCTGCGCGTCGAGCGCGTCGTCGACCTCGCGACAGAGCTGGAGGATCCGCGACTGCAGGGTGCGCCGCTCGGCGTCGGTCTCCGGCTCGGCGTCGTCGAGCCGCTGCCGGAGCGCGAAGGCCTCGCGGAGGCGGGCTCGGCCGTCCTCGACGACGTGGCGGAACTCGGCCGTCGCCTCCGTGCCGAACTGCGCCTCGGCGAAGCCGAGCTCCTGCGCCGACGTCTGTACCGCGTCGTCGACCTCGACCAGTGCCGCCGCGGCCGCCGCCTCGAGCTCGTCGTCGTCGAGGATGGCGGCGGGGTCGACCGGTGCGCCGTGCTCGTCCACGACGGGGTGCGTGTGGTCGTAGCGGCGTCGGACGCGGTGCACGCCGTAGGCGCCGAGCCCGGCCACGACCGCGACACCGCCGACGACCCAGCCCCACGGGATGCCGGAGTCGGTGTTCACCTCGGCGAGCCCCTCCGCCGCACCCGTGGCGGCGCCCGCCCAGTCGTCCTCGCGCAGGGCCGGGAGCACGAACTCGCGGTCGACGCGCTCCAGGTCGGCGTCGGAGAACTCCTCGGCGTCGGCGTCGTAGCCGTAGGAGCGTTGCTCGAGGGCGACGGCCAGCAGGACGTCGGCGCGCCCCAGGCCCGACCGCTCGGCGGTGCGCGCCGCCCACTCCTGGCCGGTGAGGCCGTCGAAGCTGCGCACGTAGACGACGAACAGCTGGTGGCCGGTCTCGCGGTAGAACGCGTCGAGGGCCTGACGGACGCGCGGTGCGTCGGCGCCGAGGGCGTCCGCCCGGTCGGTGATCGGTCCGGTCACGTCGACCGGCTCGTCCGCCAGGGCAGGCCCGGGCCCGGCCAGGACGACCAGGGCGAGCAGCGTGGACGTCACGGCCAGGGCACGTCGTGCGGAGCGTGGCATCACGCGTCGATCCTCCCCGATGGCGGTGCCACGGACAACAACCGGGCCACGGCGTCCCGTGATCAGGCTGCCCGGCCCCGGCGGAAGATCCACGTCCGCATCAGCACGAAGCGGGCGACGGTGACGAGCAGGTTGGCCGCGGTCAGCACCGCCACCTCCCAGCCGTGGTGCGTGGGGCCGGCGACGTCGTGCAGCAGCACCAGCGACCCGCTCGTGACGCCGATGCCCGCCGCGAGGACCACGAGTCCTTGCACCTGGTGGGCGGCGGCCCCGCCACCCCGGACGCCGAAGGTGAAGCGCCGGTTGGCCGCGGTGTTCGTGACCGTGGTGGCCAGGAGCGCGGTCACGTTCGCCCCCTGGGCACCGAGCGGATCGCGCAGCGCGAGGTACAGCACCGCGTAGGCGAGCGTGGAGAGGATGCCGACGAGCGCGAACACGACGAGCTGCGACGACAGCGCGCCGCCCGCGCTGCGCAGCTGCGTGCGGCCGAGCTCCTCGGCGACCCGGGCCACGGGCACCCGGCCGCGCAGGAGCGCCCAGCCGAGCCGGGCCATGCCGCGCAGGTCGTCGAGCGCGGTGCGGACGACGTCCACGCTGCTGTCCGGGTCGTCGACCCAGTCGACGGGGACCTCGTGGATGCGCAGCCCGGAGCGTTCCGCGACGACGAGGAGCTCGGTGTCGAAGAACCACGCGTCGTCGCGCACGAGCGGCAGGAGGCGTGCAGCGACGTCGCGACGGATCGCCTTGAACCCGCACTGGGCGTCGCTGAAGCGGGCCCGCATCGTGCTGCGCAGCAGGTAGTTGTAGCAGCGCGACACGAGCTCGCGGCGCGGACCGCGCACGACCCGGGACGAGCGGGCGAGCCGGGTGCCGATGGCGAGGTCCGAGTGGCCCGTGAGCAGGGGCGCGACGAGCGGCAGCAGGGCGCCGAGGTCCGTCGACAGGTCGACGTCCATGTAGACGAGCACGTCGGCGTCGGAGCTCGACCAGGCCGCCTTCAGTGCCCGGCCGCGCCCCTTCTCGTCCAGCCGCACCACCCGGACCCGCGGGTGGCGACGGGCCAGCTCCTCGGCCAGCACGGCGGTGGCGTCGGTGCTGGCGTTGTCGGCGATCGTGACCCGGGCCACGAGGGGCAGCGCCTCGAGGTGGCGGACGAGCGCCTCCACCGAGGTCACCAGCGCGTCCTCCTCGTTGAACACCGGGACCACGACGTCGAGCGTGCCGAGCGAGGCCGGCGCCCCTCGTCCCGGCGCCGCGTGCGTGGCGGTGGTCACTGCACACCCCCGGAGAGGTCGTAGAGCGTGACGCCGTCGACGGTGGTCGCCGTGAAGGTCTCCTCGACCCAGCCGGTGATCTGGCTGCTGGTCCCGCCGCTCGCGCCGGGACCCCCGCCGCGTCCGCCGGCGATGAACCAGTGGATCTCGCCGTCGGCGACGAGCTGCTGGAACTCCGCGAGGGTGGGGGAGGGGTCGGAGCCGTTGAAGCCGCCGATGGCCATGACGGGCAGCTCGGTGGAGAGCTGGTACCCGGCTGCGCTGTTGGACCCGACCGCGGCCGCGGCCCAGGTGTAGGAGCTCGCGTCCTGGGTGAGCAGCGCGTCGACCTCGGCCGACGAGGTCGAGCCCTCCAGCAGCCCGCCCGGGGACGCCGTGCCGTTCGTGCCGTCCGACGCGCCGCCGGTGCCGTTGCCGCCCTGGACCCCGCCCTGGGGAGGGGTTCCGGTCATGGGCTGGGGAGGGGTTCCGGTCATGCCCTGGGGAGGGGTGCCGGTCATGCCCTGGGGCGGGGTCCCGCCACCCGGCCGGCCGAAGCCGCGTCCGGGCGCACCTCCCGGCCCGGAGCGTGCGGTCTCGGGCCCGGCCGTCGGGATCGAGCCGGTGTGGGGCGTGGCCGCGGTGTCGACGGCGTAGGCGGCCGGTCCGGCGAGCATCGCGACGAGCCCGCCGACCGCGAGGGCGACGCCGGCGCGGCGCCGCAGTCGGGGCGGGACGAGGCGCACGACCAGGAGACCGACGCACACCACCGTGGTCAGCGCGACGACGGCCGGCGCGAGCCACGGCAGGAACGTGTTGGAGCGTGCGAGCAGGACGACCGCCATGGCGGCCGTCGACGCGAGGACGACCACGGCCCCGACCACGGCGACGGCGCTGTCGCGGTGCCGCCACAGCTGGTGGGCGCCGATGCCGACGAGCGCGCCGATGGCGGGCGCGAGGGCCACGGTGTAGTACGCGTGGAAGATGCCGGCCATCAGGCTGAAGGTCAGTCCGGTGACCAGGAGCCACAGACCCCAGAGCACGAGGGCGGCGGTCTCGGGGCGGGTGCGCCAGCCGCGACCCGAGCGGACCACGAACCACAGCCCCAGCCCGAGCAGCAGGAGGGCCGCGGGGAGGAGCCAGGCCACCTGCCCGCCGACCTCGCCGGAGAACATCCGGAGCACACCCGTCTCGCCCCAGCCCGGCCCGCCGCCGCGCCCGCCGCCCCCGACGGAGCCGACCTCGTCGCCGTTGAGTCGGCCCAGCCCGTTGTAGCCGAGCGTCAGCTCGAGGATCGAGTTGTCCTGGGAGCCGCCGATCCACGGGCGGCTGGAGGCGGGCCACAGCTCGACGAGCGCCACCCACCAGCCGCCGGCGACGAGCATGGAGCCGAACGCGACGAGGAGGTGGCCGAGGCGGCGGAGCAGGGGCACCGACACGGCGGCCAGCAGGTAGACGCCGGCGAGGGCCGGGAGCACCAGGAACGCCTGGAGCATCTTGGTGAGGAAGCCCAGGCCCACGAGGGCCCCGCCCAGCGCCAGCCAGCGGACGGCTCGTGCCGGGTCCTCCAGCGCGCGCAGCGTCGCCGCGGCCGCGCCCACGAGCAGCAGCACGAGGAGCGCGTCGGGGTTGTCGAAGCGGAACATGAGGACGGCGACCGGCGTGAGCGCCAGGACCAGACCGGCGACCAGGCCGGCCCAGGCGTTGCCGGTCGAGCGCCGCACGCTGTGGAGCAGGAGCCCGACGGCGGCGACGCCCAGCAGCGCCTGGGGCACGAGGATGCTCCAGGACGAGAGCCCGAACAGGCGCACCGACATCGCCATCACCCAGATGGACATCGGCGTCTTGTCGACCGTGATGGAGCCGGCCGCGTCCGACGCGCCGAAGAACATCGCCTTCCAGGAGGCGGACCCGGCCTGCGCGGCGGCGGCGTAGAAGGAGTTGCCCCAGCCCGAGGCGCTCAGCCCCCAGAGGTAGAGCACGGCCGTGCCGGCGAGCAGCACGAGCAGGGCGGGCCGGGCCGCCGGGTGGTCCGAGGGGTCGCCGCGCCAGAGGCGGAGGAGGCGTCGGCCCGCGGACGGGTCGGCGTCGGGGGAGGCGGTCGGGGTGGTCTCGACGGGCCTGCTCGAGGCGCCGCGCGGGAGGAGTGTCTGGTCCATGCCCCGACGTTCGACCCGCGCGCTGGGCCGGCCCCCTCTCGGCGCTGTGGGGCCGCTGTGAGGCTCAGACTCGCGGAAGGGTCACCGTGAAGGTCGTGCTGCCCGGCCTGCTCTCGACCTCCACGTCGCCCTCGTGCGCGCGGGCGATCGCCCGCACCAGCGAGGTCCCGAGGCCCGCGCCGCCGGAGGCGCGGGTCCGGGAGGTGTCGCCGCGGGTGAAGCGCTCGAACACGACCGGGAGCAGGTCGGGCGCGATGCCCGGTCCGTCGTCGTGCACGTGCAGCACCACGTCGCCCCCGTCGCTCGTCCGCACGCCGGCCGTGACGACCGTGCCGGGTGGCGTGTGTCGGGTGGCGTTGCGCAGGAGGTTGGTGACCGCCTGGTGCAGTCGCCGCGCGTCGCCCTGCACCTCGACCGGCGCGTCGGGCAGCTCGAGGCGCCACGACCGCTCGCCGTCGACGACCTGGGCGTCGGTCACGGCCTCGGCCACGAGCAGCACCAGGTCGACCGGCTCGCGCTCCAGCGGTCGCCCGGAGTCGAGCCGGGCCAGCAGGAGCATGTCGTCGACGAGCGCGGACATGCGCTCGGCCTCCTCCTCGACCTTCGTCAGCTGGTCGGTGCCGGTGCGACGGCCGAGCTCGGCGTAGCCCCGGAGGGTCGAGAGCGGGGTGCGGAGCTCGTGGGAGGCGTCGGCGAGGAACTGGCGCACCTGCTGCTCGCTCTCGTGCCGCGCGTCGAGGGCCTGCTCGACGTGCCCGAGCAGGCGGTTGAGCGCCTCGCCCACCTGGCCGACCTCGGTCGCGGGGTCGGTGAGCGGGTCCGGCACGCGGACCGTCCGGCCGACCTGCCCGCTGTCGAGGGGGAGGGTGGTCACCTCGTGCGCGGTGGCGGCCACCTGGCGCAGGGGTCGGAGCTGGCGCCGGACCAGCGCGACGCCCACCGCAGCGGCTGCGGCGGCGCCGAGGACGGTCAGCAGTGCCTCCCACCAGAGCAGACGGCCCAGGGTCGCGTCGAGGCTGCCCGTCGGGAGCCCCTGCACCACGGTGGTGCCGTCGGACGTGGTGGTGGCGGCGACCCGCACGGACCCGAGGGCCGGCAGGTCGACGGTGCGGGGGGTCTCGTCGGCCTCGACGCCGGCGAGCACGTCGAGCGTGGTGCTGGAGAGGAGGCGCAGACGTCCGCGCTGGGTGATCTGCACGCCACTGCGGCAGTCGCTCGTGAACACGGCGGTGAGGCTGGACGCCGCCTGGCCCAGCGGGGGACGGGGGCGCTCGCCGCAGGCCACGTCGGGGCGGCCCGTCGGCCCTCCGACCGCCTGGGGCGGTCCGAACGGGGTCCCCCGCGCCTCGTCGCTCGCGCGGTCCATCGCCTGCGACAGCTGCGCGTCGAGACGGTCGGTGAGGTAGTCGCGCATGAGCAGCGTCGCCGCGCCCGCGACGAGCAGGCTGACGGCGACGACGAGCGAGACGACCGTGAGGACGAGCCGGCGGGTGAGGCTCACGGGCGCGGTCCGCTCACGAGGCCTCGGCGGGCTTGAGGACGTAGCCGGCGCCGCGCTTGGTGTGGATCATCGGTGCCCGGCCGGCGTCGATCTTCTTGCGCAGGTAGGAGATGTACAGCTCCACGACGTTGGCCTGGCCGCCGAAGTCGTAGTTCCACACGCGGTCGAGGATCTGGGCCTTGCTGAGCACCCGTCGGGGGTTGCGCATGAGGAAGCGCAGCAGCTCGAACTCCGTCGCGGTGAGGTCGATCGGCGTGCCGTCGCGGCTGACGTCGCGGCTGTCCTCGTCGAGGACGAGGTCGCCCACGACGACGACGTGGTCGCCGGGGGTCTCGAGCACGCCGGTGCGCCGCACCAGGGCGCGGACCCGGGCCACGACCTCCTCGAGGCTGAACGGCTTGGTCACGTAGTCGTCGCCGCCGGCCGTCAGGCCCGCCACCCGGTCCTCGACGGCGTCCCGGGCGGTGAGGAACAGGACCGGCACGTGCTGGTCGAGGTGGCGGACCCGCTTGAGCACCTCGAGCCCGTCGAGGTCGGGGAGCATCCAGTCGAGGACGACGACGTCCGGCCGCTGCTCGCGTGCGGAGGTGACGGCGGCGCGCCCGGTGCCGGCGGTGCTCACGTCCCAGCCCTCGTAGCGCAGGGCCATCGACAACAGCTCGGCGATGTTGGGCTCGTCGTCGACGACCAGGACCCGGGGGCGGCTGCCGTCATGGCGCGCGAGCGGCGGTGGCGTCGTCATGACCTCAGTGTGCTGGCTGTGCGCGTGCTGTGGCCGTGCGTTCCCTGTGCGGTTCCTGTGAGCCGTGGGCCGGACGTGACGAGACCCTCCGTCCCCAGGGGTGGGCAGAGGGTCTCGTCGTCCGGGGGAGGGGCTCAGGCGGCCCCGAGGTCGGCGCCCAGGGGACGCTCGAGGACGCCGACGCGCGTGCGGGCGGCGTCGGCGAGGAAGGCGATGCGGCGGGCCTCGGCGAGGTCGCCGGTGGAGACCAGGCGGTCGATGAGGGGGGCGAGGTCGTCGAGGTGGACGCCGTCGACCTGGCTCGTGTACTCCACGAGCTCGGAGAGCAGCGCCTCGAGCAGGAGGTGGTCGTCGTCGACCGGCCCGCTGCCGACGACGAGTCGCAGCTGCTGGCCGAGGGAGAAGGCCGCCTCGGGGGTGAGGGCGTCGTGCTCCGCGGCGGTGCCGACGAGGTCGAGCACGGCGGCGACGCCCGGTCGGGTGCGCAGGTGCGCGGCCTCGTCGACGAGGTCGAGCACGTAGCCGTGACGAAGGCGCGCGTCGTCGCTCGACGCGTCTCGCACGGCCTCGGTGATGGTCACCATGGAACCCACTTCTCCCCACTCCCATGAAGATCCTGGCAGTGACACCGTCCGAAGTCCCTAGTCCGTCGGAACCATTCGTCACACCAGTACCGCCAGGATAGGTGACGCGCGGCCCGCAGGTCCAGCCGTTCGCGCGTATTTCCAGGGTCCAGGAGCCCAAAGTGGCCTCGGCCCCTCCTGACTCGTCCATACGCAATAGGTCAACTGCGCGTCTTTGCTTTGAGACCGAACATTCGGGGCGATCGATTTCGGACGGTCCCTCGCCGTGACGGTGGGGAGATCAGGCAGCGCCGCCGAAGATCTTGAGCTGGACCTCCAGGTGCCGCCTAAGGTCGATCACGTTGGCCTGGGGGGGCAGTTCCTGGTCGTGCAGCTCGTCCAGTTCAAGAGAATTCTCCTCAGCCAACTGTCTGGTGGAGTCCAAGACCAGCTTGACGAGCATCTGCGCCTGCCTGGAGGAGAAATCGAGGGTGATGTTGCCATCGGCTTCGGAGAACGTCATCGCGAGGTCCAAAGCGGAGATCAGCCGGTCGATGATGTCCGCATCGAGGCGACCTTCGCGGACAGCTTCGAGGTAAGCGGCAAGCGCGGCGTTGTAGTTGGCCAGGGGCTCTGGCACCCCTCTACCGGCAGACTGCTTCCGCTTCCTTGCCGTAGCAGCGACCGCCGCGCCGGTGGCCAGGGCACCCACCACAATGGACCCGATGATGACCTTCGGGTTCTTAAACATCTTGACCACGGTCGCCCCTGCCTTCTCGTCGGCCGGGGGTAGGTCGATCTCCTTCAGGTGCTTGACGATCTGGCCCGCCTGGTTGCGGACGATGCCGCCCCATTGAATGAGGTCGCCACTGCGCAGTCCGGCCTCAAGTTCGATCGGAATCAAGAAGGTCGACTGACGGATCACGGACCGATCGTAGTGAGGTCCCGCAGACCATGTTGGCGATTAGAAGGAGCTGACCGAAGGTCCTGGTGGACGGCCGGCCAGCACCCAGAGCGGTCCAGGTCCCTGATTCGGCACGAGCCCAGCCCACAGTGAGGCGTCGTTGTGAGGTGCACGGTGAGTGCTTGCCGGCCATTCCAGGGCAACGGCGCTCCCTGTTGGGGACCGCCGATGGCGTCACCAAAGACTGTTGAGCACGATCAGCAAGGAGCGCAACGACAACGGCGTCGTCATGACCGAGGCATGTTTATTCTCAACAGATGGATCCTCTCTCTCGCGTGAGAACTGGCCCTGTTTGCGCTCGCTGGAGCCTGAATCAGCCCGTTCAGGGATGTCGACCATTGAGAACCAGGTTCCAGTGTTGAAGGTCGGGCGACCCGCCGAGTGCCCGAATCTGTCGGTGCTCGAAGATCGGATGTGTAACAAGGCCTCAACCGTTAGCGTCTGAGGCGCGGCGCGCGGATCGAGAAGAGGCGACCTTGGACGTAATGAACGACCTTGAGCTACTGAGCAAGGACGAACTTATCGACCTCCTCAGAGAGCGGGCCGAGGCAGGAGTCAAACTCACGTTCCCTGGCAAGGCCATGTCTCGCCGCGTCATGCGGCGAGTTCGGCCGCGTGTCCAGCGCACCATCGCAAAGTACGGCGCTGGCTCGGAGGACGAGCGCTCCAAGAACCTCCTGATCGAGGGAGACAACCTCCAGGCCATGGCCACTCTCTACCGTGAGCGCGGTCACGTGGATCTGATTCTCACCGACCCCCCATACAACACGGGCGGTGATTGGCGCTACAACGACAAGTGGGACGAAGACCCCAATGATCCTGGTATTGGCGATCTTGTGAACGCCGATGACAGGGCTCGCCACACAAAGTGGATGAAGTTCATGTACCCGCGACTGCTCCTTATGAAGCAGATGCTCAAGCCAGGCGGCGTGCTTGCGATCTGCATTGACCACCGGGAGCTGTTCCACCTGGGTCAGATGCTCGATGAGCTTTTCGACGAGCGAAACCGCTTGGCGATCATTAACTGGCAGAAGTCCTACTCCCCCCGCTCGGACAACACCCATGTGTCGACCGCAACGGAGTATGTCCTCGTCTATGCCAAGGACGAGGAGCGGGCCAGAACCGGCCTCCTGCCGCGCACCGAGGCAATGAACGCGCGTTACCGATGCCCTGATGGGGACGACCGGCTCTGGAAGGGTGAGAACTTCAGCGGTCCGAAGGCCAAAACTCACAAGGGCATGGTCTACGGCATCCAGTCTCCCTTCACCGGGGAGATTCATTACCCGCCGGAGGGCAAGTGCTGGCGTGCCCCGCAGAAAGACACACTTGAGTGGGTCCAGCAGTGGGGTGCTGATTACGAATTGCGCTTCATTGACGACGCCGATCAGCGCGCGCGGGTGATCGGTGAGCCCGTGGATGGCCTCAGGCGCGTTCGTGCCGTCATGCTCGCTGAGGCCTTGACCACAGCGAAGGAGAAGGTGGAAAAGGTTCGGGCCGAGGAGGTATGGCCCGAGATTGTCTTCGGTCTGGACGGCACCGGCCGGCCCCAGCAAAAGAAGTACCTGGAGAATGTGAAGAAGGGTCGCGTCCCGATGACCTACTGGTCCGATGAGGACCACGATGAGTTTCCCGAGGACCTGGGGACGGTTTCCTGGGACCACGAAGAGTCGGGTCACAGCCAGTCCGGGATCACTGAATTGTCCGCGGTCGTCGGGAAGGGCCACGGATTCGAAACCGTCAAGCCGCTCAAGCTGATGCAGAAGATTATCCAGATCTGGTGTCCCGGCGACGGCGTCGTCCTGGACCCCTTCGCGGGCTCCGGCACGACCGGCCACGCTGTGTTAGCACTCAACCACGCCGCGGAGACGAACCGTCGATTCATTTTGATCGAGCAGGGTCGGCCAGAGGCCGGGGACTCATACGCGAAGACTCTGACTGCTGACCGTCTTCAGCGCGTGGTCACCGGCGACTGGGCAAACGGGAAGGGCTCGCCGCTCGGTGGTGGCCACGAGTTCCGAGCGCTCACCAAGCAGGTCGACGCGACCGCACTCCTCGCCATGGAGCGTGAAGAGATGGTCGACACGGTCATCGCGTCCTACTTCGACTCCTCCCGGCGACGCGGTCCGCGCCTCGTCCGATTTACGGACGAGGACTACGCCTACCTAGTGGCCAAGAACTCCGAGGACGAAGGCTTCTACCTCGTTTGGGGTGGTGTCGGCGAGAACACGGATCTCACCGAGGCCGTATACGAGGCATGTGTCGAGGAGGGCGAGAAGGAGGGCCTCAAGCCCGTCTACCACGTCTACTCTCGGTTCAACCTGTTCACGACTCCTGGCGTCCACTGGTACCAGATCCCGGACCGGATCCTCGCGGACTTCGGCCTAGATGTTCGGACCGAGTCGTACACCGACGAGGAAGACTGACCGATGCTTTCACTGTTTCAGTTCCAGGAAGAGGCCGCAGCGACGGTCTCCTCGCACGTCTCGGACTACCTCGACGCCCCGGCGGTCATGACGGTCAACAGGAAGCGCCACGTCGCACCGTTCTTTCAGGCTTTGTCCGCTCTCACTGGTGCGGGCAAGACGGTGGTCCTAGCGGAGGCCGTCTCGCAAATCGCGGACACGATGCCGTCGAAGCCCGTCATCATGTGGTTGTCGCGCGGAAAAGTCGTGGTTCGCCAGACCTTTGTCAACCTCTCGCCGGGCGGAAAGTACCACCACCTGCTCGATGGGATGGCCGTTGACGCTCTGGCTAACTACAAGCCGGAGACCGTGGCAGAGGCCGATCAGCCGCTGGTCTACTTCGCCACTGTGGGCACCTTTAACCAGAAAGACAAGGACAGCGGTAGCCTTCTGATCCACAAGAGCGACGTGGACAACATGGAGACGTCGATCTGGGATGCAATCAGGCAGCGCACTGATATAGATGGCAACCGTCGACCGCTCATTGTTGTGTACGACGAGGCGCAGAACTTGAGCGATCAGCAGACTGAGCTGCTCCTTGAACTAGAGCCGGATGGCTTTCTACTTGCATCAGCGACAATGCGCCTCCCGGCGCGGATCGGCGCTGAGGTCCAGCACATCAGGACCGCTGGGTACGGGGACTCCGACCTCATCACGAAGGTCAAGACCAAAGATGTCGTTGCCGAAGGTCTCGTGAAGGACACAGTTCTCCTTGAGGGGTACAACACGCCGATGGAGGAGGCGATCTCTCAGCTCCTCGCAGATTGGAGGGACGCAAAGGCAGAAGCCGAGTCGCTCGGACTCGACTTCAAGCCGAAAGCCATCTACGTCTCCAACACCAATGTCGTAGCGGACACGCCCAACGTGTCGGACGACCCAAAGCAGCCGTTCAACCAGCGGCAGGCTCCACCCATCCTGATCTGGAGGTATCTGGTCGAGCAGATGGACATCGACCCCGCCACGGTCGCCGTGTACGCCGACTTGAAGACCGACAAGGACTTCCCGCTCCCGGAAGAGTTTGTCTTGTTCAAGGGAGCGGACAAGGACTTCGACGAGTTCACAGCTGGCAACTACCAGCACGTCATTTTCAATCTGACGTTGCAGGAGGGGTGGGACGACCCCTCGGTGTACTTCGCTTACATCGACAAGAGCATGGAGTCGAAGGTTCAGATCACTCAGGTTATCGGCCGTGTACTGCGCCAGCCTGGGGCGAAGCACTACTCTGCGGAGCGGCTCAACTCCGCGCACTTCTACATCCGTGTCGACAGCAACGGCGTGTTCGATGACGTCATCGAGGACGTCAAGAAGGAACTCGGCGAAGAGTCTGGAGGTGTCAAGATTGTCGTCTCTGCGCCGGGCAAACCTAAGCCGCAGAGCTACCAGCCCAAGGCTGACTTCTTCGTCCCCGAGACGGGGCTCGACCCGAGCGCTTCACGCACGAGGATCGACGAACTGCTTATGGGCTTCGCCGACTATCGAGATGGTGGAGTCAACACAAAGGGCACCGGTAGCCGACGGATTCTGAAGCAAAAGGTGGGCCAGGACGGATCGCAGACGGGTTGGGAGGAGTACGAGCACTCCAGCGAGGCGTCCGCTCGTTGGATCTTTCATCGCGAAGTTCAGCGTCAATACAAGTGGGCGCTCGGCGTGGTTAATCTGGCCGACGCCAAGCTTGATGCGAGAGTCGGGATCGGCAGTCCCGCCCACAAGCAGGTTCGGTACCTTGCCGACGAGGTGGTCAACTCCTATATCAAGGGTGTTCGACTGGTCCAGCGGCGCTTGAACCCCTTCAAGGTCGGTACTGTTTTGGCCAGGCCTGACGACGTGGTGCCGTTCACCAACGCCGTGCATGAGGCGTATGCCGGTCTGAACACGCTGGAGCGTCCGTTCGCCGAGGCCATAGACCAGACTGGGCTCAGCTGGGCGCGAAACCCTGCGCGGAGTGGTTATGGCATTCCGCTCATTAGCGTAGGTCCGACTTCCAACTTCTACCCGGACTTTCTGGTTAGGACGACTGAACGCGTGATCTGCGTGGACACCAAGGGGCCCCACCTCGTCCACGAGACCGCGCGACGGAAGCTTCTTCGCATCCGGCCGGCCACAGAGGGTCCCCGATTGGACGTGCAGTTCGTCTCGAAGGGCAAGTACAACGACACCCTGGAGCAGAAAAGCACTGGCGGCTATACGTGCTGGGGGATGGGCGACGACGGCACGATCCAGGCATTCACGTTCGAAGACATGGAGGCCGTCGTGAATTACCTCGTGGATGACAGTCTCCATCCGGCGTGAACGCCGCCCGGCTGGCCCGACCGGGCCCGGGTCTCGGCGGAGGCGTCGTCGCAGCTGCGACGCCCCTGACGCTCGACACCGCGTCGCCGTCCCCTCGCGCCGGCCCGAGGGACGGACGCGGCGCGAGGGGACCGGGCGCGGTGAGGAGCAGTCAGTCGCCCGAGCGGTGGAGCATCCGGCCGACGACGAGGCCGAAGCCCACCATCGCGACGGTGAGGCCGGCGTGCAGCCAGTTGTCCGCGGTGTCCAGCGGCACGAAGTTCGCTTCCGACGTGCGGTCGACGACCAGGCCGTAGACGGTCAGCACGGCGTAGACGAGGCCTCCGCCGACCAGGTAGCCCGGCACGAGCCCCGGACGACCCGCGACCGCGAGGCCGACGAGACCGAACGCCAGGTGCACGACGTTGTGCAGCACGGAGACCTGGAAGATGCCGAAAAGCTCGGCGCCGCTGTCGTGTCCCGCGCCGCTCAGCTGGCCGTAGTGCGTCGTCACGCCGGGCACGAAGCCCAGGACGCCGACGGCCAGGAAGACGATGCCGAACAGGACCGCCACGGTGCGAGAGAGCTGCGCGGCTCCGGCGGCCGGAGCGGAGTGGGTAGGTCGGTCGTTACTCATGGCGATTCCTCTCGTGGGGTGGGGATGGTCTGGTCGAGGTGACGCCGGCGGTACGCGCGGCCGGGTCGGCAGCGGTGGGGGTGCCGGACGACGGTCGTTTCACCCGCCTGCACCCAGACGCGCACCCCGGCGTCTCGCAGGGGCGCAGACGCCGAGGTGGTCGACGCGCGCGTGGGTCGGGTGATCACGCCCGGTCCTCCCGGGTGCCTGCGACTGGTGCTTCGTGGACATGTCCACCTCCTCGTGTCGGGCTCTCGCAGCGGGTCGGTGCGGTGCGTACCTGTTGGCGCGGGTCGGACACCGGCGCTGGGCGTCGGATGGTCGAATAGGCGCATGCGCCGTCTGCTGCTGCCCGTGGTCGCCACTGCTCTCCTGCTCGCCGGGTGCACCGGTGGGGACGAGGCCCCCGACGGGCGTGACGACGCCACACCGACGGCGTCGCCGACGTTCGCCGCCGACTTCGCCGACCTCGAGGAGCAGTACGACGCCCGCCTCGGCGTCTACGCCATCGACACCGGCACCGGTCGGGTCGTCGAGCACCGGGCGGGTGAGCGGTTCGCGTACGGGTCGACGATCAAGGCCCTCGCGGTCGGTGCCCTGCTGCACGAGAAGCCGCGTTCGGTGCTCGACCAGCCCGTCGAGATCGGCGAGGAGGACCTCGTGGACGGCTCGCCCGAGCTCGAGAAGGCCGTCGCCGACGGCCAGACCGAGCTGACCGTCCGCGAGGTCGCCGACGCCGCGGTGCGCTACAGCGACAACACCGCAGGCAACCTGCTCTTCGCGCTGCTGGGCGGCCCCGAGGAGCTGCAGGGCGTGCTGCGCGAGATCGGTGACGACACGACGATCGTCTCCCGCATCGAGCCGGAGCTGAACGAGGCGGTGCCCGGCGACGACCGTGACACCACCACGCCCGAGGCGCTCGCCACCACGCTGCGCGCCTTCACGCTGCTGCCGGCCGACGGCACGGCCGTCAACGACGGGTACGCGCGGGCCCTGCTGACCGACCTCATGGTGCGCAGCACCACGGGCGACGACCTCATCCGCGCCGGCGTGCCCGAGAACTGGGAGGTCGCCGACAAGAGCGGCGCCGCCGCGTACGGCACCCGCAACGACGTGGCCGTGCTGCGGCGAGCCGACGGCGCCCCCATCGTGGTCGCGGTGATGTCGTCCAAGGACGACCCCGACGCCGACTCCGACGACGACCTCGTCGCCGACGCCACGCGGGTGGCGATCGCGTCCTTGGTGGGCGACCAGGACTGAGACCCCTCGGTCAGGAGGCGGGCGACAGCTCGCGCCGGAGGCGGGCGGCGTACTCCTCGGCCTCGCCCTCCTCGTACCGGGTCCGCGGCCAGAAGAAGCCCCGCAGGCCGTCGCCCTTGGTGCGGGGCACGACGTGCACGTGCAGGTGCGGCACGCTCTGGGAGACCACGTTGTTCATCGCGACGAACGTGCCCTGCGCACCGAGCACGGACGTCATCGCCGCTGCCGTGCGCCGGGCCGCGTCGAACAGCGGGACCACGAGGTCGTCGGGCAGGTCGACCAGCGTGTCGACGTGGCGTCGTGGCACGAGCAGGGTGTGGCCGCGGAAGACGGGGCGGATGTCGAGGAAGCCGACCACCTCCGGCTCCTCGAGCACCATGGCGGCCGGGGCCGAACCGGCGACGACGTCGCAGAAGAGGCAGCCCATGACCCGATCCCAGCACACCGACGACCGCTGCGCCGTTCGAGCGCCGGCGGAGCCGTCGGGGATCCGCCGACGTGGCCGTCCCCGGGTCCGGGACGTTCGTCCTGTCCGTCTCCGTCCGGGGGACGTGGCGGTCCGGCGCGCCTACCGTGGACGCACGAGGAGCGGGCGGACCGAGGAGTGCGGTCCGCACCGCACGGCGTGCAGCGGGAGAGGGAGCCCATGGGACGAGCACGTGTGGCCAGGTGGCGGCGTCGTGTCCTGCTGCCCAGCCTCGCGGCCGCCCTCCTCGGCGCGCTCCTCGTCTCCCCGGTGTCGGCCGCGACCCGGTCGGTGTCGCTCTCCGTCGCGCCCGGCACGCTGCTGCTGCACGACACAGTGACGGCGACGGGCGTCGTCAGGGGCGTGTCGCGGGGCACGCGGGTCACGCTGCAGCGGTGGGACGGATCGCGCTGGCGCACCAGCGCGTCCGCACGCACCGGCGCGGGCGGACGCTTCACCGCCCGTCCGGTCGCCGTCACGTCGGGACGGGTGGCGTACCGGGCGCGGATCGCGGCGGTGGGGTCGCGCCGCCCTGCCGTCGCCAGCGTCGTGCGGAGGGTGAGCGTGCTGCGACGCAGCGGCATGACCCTGGTGACCTCCCGCCCCGACGAGCACGCCCGCGACCTGGACCTCCGGGGCACCGTGTCTGCCGCGAGGGCCGGTGCTCCGGTCCGCGCCGATCTGCTCGTCGACGGGACGTGGCGCACCCTCGACTCCGGTCTCGTCGGGACGTCCGGATCCTTCGCGCTCGACGTGCAGCTGCCCTGGGGCGCCTCGTCCGTCCGGGTGGTGGCGCCTCGCGACGGCTACCGCGCCTCCGCCACGAGCGGTGTCCGCTCGTTCGTGACCACGCCGGTCGCGGCGCCCGACCCCGAGCCGACGCCGGATCCCGACCCCGGGCCGACGCCCGATCCGGGCCCCGACCCCGACCCGAGCCCCGGTCCGCCCCCCGTCGTCGAGGTGCAGGGCAGCCTGGACGACGACACGACCTGGAGGGCCGGCACCGAGGTGCGCCTCGTCGGCGACGTCGACGTCGCGGCCGGAGTGACGCTGACCGTCGAGGGTGGGACGACGGTGCGGTCCGAGGGCCACCGGCTGGCCGTGCGCGGACGCCTGGTCACGACGGGCTCCGGCGTCACGGTGCTCGGGCCCGCGACGCAGGTGCCGTCGGCGGGGGACTGGCCCGGCGTCGTCGTCGAGGACGGCGGGTCCGCCGACCTCGGCACGGCGCTGGTCACCGGCGCCTCGACGGCGCTCGCGGTGGAGCGCGGCGGGACGGCGACGTGGCGCGGCTCGGTGAGGGTCTCCACCCTCGGCCTCGACGCCGACGGCTTCGTCGACGCCCGCGGCGTGGACTGGGGCAGCGCCACGGGCCCTGCGCCGTGGGGCACGGGCGTGCCCGTGCGCGGGTACGGCGCGCAGGTGCTGCCGTGGGCGGGCTTTGAGCCCGGCGCCGAGGTCCCGTCCCCGGTCGAGGCGGCCGCCCCGGTGCCCTGCGCCGACGTGGTGCTCCTCGGCGCACGCGGCTCCGGCGAGGCGCCGCGGGGGTCCGACCCCTACGAGGAGGCGCCGGCCGGCGGCCTCGGCGCCGTCAACGTCACCGTCCTCGTCGGCGTCCACGACGCGATCCTCGCCGCACGGCCCGGCACCACCGTCTCCGTGGCACCGGTCCGGTACGCCGCGGCCGGATTCCCCCCGGGCGACGCGACCAGCGACTGGCCGCGGTTCGAGGCGAGCCTGCGCCAGGGCGCCGACGACGTGGCCGCCACGGTCGCGGACCTCGCGCAGCGTTGCCCCGAGTCGCTGGTGGTGGCGACGGGCACCTCCCAGGGCGCGGCCGTCGTGCACGCGGGCCTGGTGCAGCTCACCTCCGAGCAGCGCTCACGGGTCGCCGCCGTGGGTCTCCTGGGGGACATGGCGACGTCCTCCACAGGCGACGAGACGTTCTGGCGGACGTCCGGGACGCCCGGTCCGCGACCGACCACCGGGGGCGTCGTTCCGCTGCGCCTCGTGCGTCCGTCCCTGCCCGGCGTGCTGCCGGCGGACCTCGCGCCGCGGACGATCTCGCTGTGCCACACCGGCGACGTCGTGTGCGACGCGGCGCCGGGTGCGGGGATCGAGCGGCACCTCGACTACTCGAGCCAGGAGACGTACGGCCTGGGCGTCGCACTCGCGGAGAAGGTGCTGGAGCGACTTCCGCAGCCGTGAGGCGCACAGGCGCGCCGCGGACGCGCGGCCCGGGCCGGTAACCTCGACGGGTGGCCACCGACTTCCCCGAGCAGATCAAGGAGCTCAGCGCGACCCTGACCTCCATCGAGAAGGTCCTCGACCTCGACGCGATGCGGTCCGAGATCGACGACCTCCAGGAGCAGGTGGGCGCGCCCGACCTCTGGGACGACCAGGCCAACGCCCAGCGCGTCACCGGCCGACTCTCCACGCTGCAGGCCCAGCTCGAGCGCATCGAGGGACTGCGCGGACGCCTCGACGACCTCGAGGTGCTGGTCGAGCTGTCCCAGGAGGAGGGCGACGCGGACGCGCTCGCCGAGGCCGACGCCGAGCTGGTGAAGCTCCAGCAGGCGATCGAGTCCCTCGAGGTCCGCACCCTGCTGTCCGGTGAGTACGACGAGCGCGAGGCCCTCGTGACGATCCGTTCCGGCGCCGGGGGCGTCGACGCGGCCGACTTCGCCGAGATGCTCCAGCGCATGTACGTGCGCTGGGCCGAGCGCCACTCCTACCCGGTGGAGGTCTACGACACCTCCTACGCCGAGGAGGCGGGCATCAAGTCGACGACCTTCGCCGTCAAGGCGCCCTACGCCTACGGCACGCTCTCGGTCGAGTCCGGCACGCACCGCCTCGTGCGCATCTCGCCGTTCGACAACCAGGGCCGCCGTCAGACGTCCTTCGCGGCGATCGAGGTCGTCCCCGTGCTCGAGCAGACCGACGAGATCGACATCCCCGACGAGGAGGTCCGCGTCGACGTCTACCGCTCGTCCGGTCCGGGTGGGCAGAGCGTCAACACCACCGACTCGGCGGTGCGCCTCACCCACATCCCCACCGGCGTGGTCGTGAGCTGCCAGAACGAGAAGAGCCAGCTGCAGAACAAGGCGAGCGCGATGGTCATCCTCAAGGCCAAGCTGCTCGCCCTCAAGAAGGCCGAGGAGCGCGCCCAGCTCGACGAGCTGCGCGGCGACGTGCAGGCCTCCTGGGGCGACCAGATGCGCAACTACGTCCTCAACCCGTACCAGATGGTCAAGGACCTGCGCACCGAGCACGAGACCGGCAACACCCAGGCCGTGCTCGACGGCGAGATCGACGACTTCATCGAGGCCGGCATCCGCTGGCGTCGCGGCCAGGAGACGGCGACCGCCTGATCGGCCCAGCCTGGTCGGCACAGCCTGGTCGGCACAGCCTGGTCGGCACAGCGTGACCGGCCCCGCCTGACGCGCGCCACCGCCGTCGACGGCGCCGCGCCTCACATCCACCGACGCTGCGTCGTCGAAGGGGTGTGAACACGACGACCCGTCGCTCCATCCTGCTGGTGACCGCGGCCATCGGCCTGTACGTGGGGCTGTGGGCGGCGGTCGCGCCGGCATCCTTCCACGCGTCGTTCCCCGGGCTCGGCTCGGTGTGGGTGGCCGTCGACGGTCCCTACAACGAGCACCTGGTGCGCGACGTCGGGACGCTCTACGTCGGCCTCGCCGCGGCGAGCGTCGTGGCGGCCGCGAGCCATCGCGCCGAGGGCGGTCGCGTCGTGGGCGTCGCGTGGCTCGTGTTCTCCGTCCCGCACCTGGCCTACCACCTGGCCCACCTGGACGGCTTCGCCGTGAGGGACGTCGTGGGCCAGGTCGTCTCGCTGGGCGCCACCGTGGTGCTCGCACTACCGCTCGTCGCCGCAGCGCGGCCGGCAGGAAGGAAGGACCGATGAGGATCGCCGTCGCCGGAGGGACCGGCATGGTCGGACGTCACGTCGTCGAGGTCGCCCGGGGGGAGGGCCACGAGGTGACCGTGCTCGCCCGGGCGACCGGGGTCGACCTCACGACCGGCGACGGTCTCGACGCCGCCCTCTCGGGCGTCGAGGTCGTCGTCGACGTCACCTCGACCGTCACGCAGGACCCACGTCGCTCCCGGGAGTTCTTCGACGCCGTGACCCGTCACCTGCTCGAGGCCGAGCAGCGGGCGGGCGTCCGGCACCACGTGGCCCTCGGCATCGTCGGCAGTGACCGTGCCGAGGGTGGCTACTACGTGGGGAAGGTGCACCAGGAACGGCTGGTCGAGGCCGGCGGTGTTCCCTGGACGATCCTGCGGGCCACCCAGTTCCACGAGTTCGCGCAGCAGCTGCACGGCCAGGTCACGCTCGGGCCGATCGTGCTCGTGCCCGTCATGCGCAGCGAGCCCGTGGCTGCCCGGGAGGTGGCTGAGCGGCTCGTGGCCCTGGCGGTCGGGGGTCCGGTCGGGCGTGCCGTCGACCTCGGGGGCCCGGACGTGCACCGCATGGTCGACATGGTGCGTGCCTACGCCCGACGGGTCGGGGACCGTCGCCCCGTCGTCGCGGTGCCGCTCCCGGGGCCGCTCGGCCGGGGGATGCGTCGGGGGGCCCTCCTCACGGGCGACGGCGCCGACCACGGCACGACGACCTTCCAGGCCTGGCTGTCCACGGTCGGGCCCGAGAGGGAAGGATGACCGGGTGGACGAGCCGTCGCTGGGACAGGCGCTCGACGAGCGCGACCGGCTGCTTGCCGTCGCCTTCCGGCTGCTCGGCACCCGTGCGGACGCCGAGGACGCCGTGCAGGAGGCGTACGCCCGGTGGTACCGCCTCACCGACGCCGAGCGCGACGCGGTCCGCCGCCCCGGCGCCTGGTTGACCACGGTCGTCAGCCGGGTCTGCCTCGACCAGCTCGGTTCCGCCCGCGCCCGTCGGGAGCGCTACGTCGGACCGTGGCTTCCGGAGCCGGTCCCGGACCCGGACGGCCTGGCCGACCCCGCCGACCGCGTCACGCTCGACGACGAGGTGACGTCGGCGGTCATGGTGCTGCTCGAGTCGCTCACCCCGGCCGAGCGGGTCGCCTTCGTCCTGCACGACGTGTTCGGCCTGTCGTTCGACGAGGTGGCCGAGGTGGTCGGCCGCTCCTCGCAGGCGTGCCGGAAGCTCGCGTCCGCCGCACGCGCCGACATCCGCGCACGACGGGAGCGGCAGGCCTCGCCGCAGCACCACGACCGGGTGGTGCGTGCGTTCCTCGCGGCCTGCGCCACCGGCGACGTCGCGGAGCTGGTCCCGCTCCTGGACCCCGACGTCGCGCTCGCGTCCGACGGGGGCGGTGTCGTGCGGGCGGCGCGCAACGTGGTGCGCGGTCCGGACCGGGTGGCGCGCTTCCTGCTCGGCCTCGCCGCGAAGGACCCGGCGCTCGCCGTCGAGCCCACCGGGGTCGAGGGACGCACGGGCGTGCTGGTGCGTCGCGCCGGGGAGGTCGTGGGGGTCGTCTCGTTCGACGTGCGGGAGTCGATCACCGACGTCTGGGTGGTCGTGAACCCGCACAAGCTGGGTGCGTGGGCCTAGCGGCTCACCCGTCCCCGGCCGCGCGAGCGGCCGCCTCGGCCGCGGTGCGGTCGACACGGGCCACGTGCTCGGCCCAGTCGTGGCCCTCGGGCAGGTTGGTGGAGTCCGGCCGCAGGCCGGCGATGCCGTCCAGCTGCTCGCGGAGCACGTCGGCGTGGCCGGCGTGACGGTGGGCCTCGGTCGCCATGTGCACCAGCGCGCGCCGCAGCGTCACCCGCGCCCGGTCGCCGGACCACCACGGCACGGTGCCCTCGGCGTCGAGGGGGAGGGCCGCGATCGTCGCGTCGGCGTGGACCCAGGCACGGTCGACGTAGGCCAGTGCGTCGGCGAGCGGAACCTCGGCCGGCACCACGAAGTCGGCGTGCGGGTCGGCGTCGACGTCGGGCGTGGGTTCGGGGAACGGACGGTCGAAGACGACGCCGAAGTACTCGCACGCGCACACCGCGACGTGGTGCACCAGCCCCAGCAGGTTGAGGCCCGTGGGGGTGAGGCTGCGTCGGGCGTCGAGCTCGCCCAGGCCGTCGAGCTTCCAGCGCAGCGCGTCGCGGGCGAGGTGGAGGTAGTCGCGCAGCTCGTCCTTCGCCGGGTCGTGGTGCGCGTCGTCGGTTGCGAGGTGCTCGAACATGGCTCGACCCTGCCACCCGCGGGTGACAGGGTCGAGACCCGGAGACGTCGGCCGGGGCGACGACGCGGTCAGTCTCCCGCGCTGAACGCGGCGTCGAAGGCCGCCTCCGGTGCGTCGAAGAGGTTCCGACGCACGTACTCGAGCGCCTCCGGCGCGCCGAGGAGCCGGTCCATCCCGGCGTCCTCCCACTCGATCGACACGGGGCCGTCGTAGCCGATCGTGTTGAGCATCCGGAAGCACGCCTCCCAGGGGACGTCGCCCCGACCGGTGGAGACGAAGTCCCAGCCGCGGCGCGGGTCGGCCCACGGCAGGTGCGATCCGAGGATGCCGTTGCGGCCGTTGCCGACCTGCTTCTTCGCGTCCTTGCAGTCGACGTGGTAGATCCGGTCCTGGAAGTCCCAGAGGAAGCCGAGCGGGTCGAGGTCCTGCCACACGAAGTGCGACGGGTCCCAGTTCAGCCCGAAGGCCGGCCGGTGGTCGACCGCCTCCAGCGCACGCTGCGTGGTCCAGTAGTCGTACGCGATCTCGCTCGGGTGCACCTCGTGGGCGAACCGGACCCCCTCGGCGTCGAAGACGTCGAGGATCGGGTTCCAGCGGTCGGCGAAGTCCTGGTAGCCGGCGTCGACCATGGCCTCGCTCGCCGGCGGGAACATCGCGACGTACTTCCAGATCGACGAGCCGGTGAAGCCGACCACCGTGTCGACGCCGAGCATCCGGGCCGCGCGGGCGGTGTGCTTCATCTCCTCGGCCGCCCGCTGCCGCACGCCCTCGGGATCGCCGTCGCCCCAGACCCGCGAGCCGACGATGTCGGCGTGCCGCTGGTCGATCGGGTCGTCGCACACCGCCTGCCCCTTGAGGTGGTTGGAGATGGCGAAGACCTGCAGCCCGTGCCGGTCGAGGATCTCCGTGCGGGTCGCGATGTAGCCGGGGTCCTCCACTGCGGCCCACGGGTCGAGGTGGTCGCCCCAGCAGGCGATCTCCAGCCCGTCGTAGCCCCAGCCGGCGGCCAGCTCGGCCACCTGCTCGAACGGCAGGTCGGCCCACTGGCCGGTGAACAGGGTGATCGGTCGTGCCATGGTCATGCTCCTGTCTGCTGGGTCGCGCCGGACGCGGCGCTGCTGGCCTCGACGGCGGCGAGGACGCGCTGCACGGCCAGGCCGTCGGCGAACGACGGGCTCGGCGCGTTGCCCTCGGCGATGGCGTTCACCAGGTCGACGACCTGGTGGGTGAACCCGTGCTCATAGCCCAGCCCGTGGCCGGGAGGCCACCAGGCGGCGACGTACGGGTGGTCGGCCTCGGTGACGAGGATGCGGCGGAAGCCGCCCTCGGCCGCCGGCAGGGTCGCGTCGTGCAGCTCGAGGACGTTCATGTCCTCGAAGTCGAAGGCGAGCGAGCCCCTCGACCCGTTGACCTCCAGGCGCAGGGCGTTCTTGCGGCCCGTCGCGAAGCGGGTCGCCTCGAAGACGCCGAGGGCGCCGTCGGCGAAGCGGGCCGTGAAGGCCGCCGCGTCGTCGACGGTGACGGGGGCACGCTCGCCTCCGTCACCCGTGCCACCGAGCGTCGCGCGCTCGCCGGCCACGGGACGGCTGGTCACGAACGTCTCGATGACGCCGCTGACCGAGGCGATCGCGCTGCCCGTGACGAACTGCGCCATGTCGATGACGTGGGCGCCGATGTCGCCCAGCGCGCCGGAGCCTGCCTTCGACTTGTCGAGCCGCCAGCTCATCGGTGCGTCCTCGTCGACCAGCCAGTCCTGCAGGTACTGGCCGCGCACGTGGCGGACGGTCCCGAGACGACCCTCCGCCACGAGGCGCTGCGCGTACGCGACCGCGGGCGCCCGGCGGTAGGTGAACCCGACCATGGCCTGTACGCCCCGCTCGGCGGCAGCCGTGGCGGCGGCGGTCATCTTCTCCGCCTCCTCGACCGTGTTGGCGAGGGGCTTCTCGCAGAGGACGTGCTTGCCCGCCTCGAGCGCGGCGACCGCGATCTCGGCGTGCGTGTCGCCCGGGGTGCAGACGTCGATGACGTCGACGTCGTCGCGGTCGAGCAGACGCCGCCAGTCGGTCTCGACCGACTCCCAGCCGAAACGGTCGGCCACGGCGCCGGCGGCGTCGGCATCGCGTCCGCAGATGGCGGCGAGCCGGGGACGGAGGGGGAGGTCGAAGAAGGCGGGGGCGGTGCGCCACGCCTGGGAGTGCGCGGCGCCCATGAAGGCGTAGCCGACCATGGCGACGCCGAGCGGTCTCGTGCTCTGGCTCATGTGGGTCCTTCGGGACGGAGGTGGGGCCGCCCGCACCGCAAGGAGTCGGCGCGGGCGGCCCGGTCGGGGTGGATCAGGACTCGAAGGCGGAGTCCATGTACTCGTCCACGTTCTCCTTCGTCACCACGGGCGCGGACAGCTGCACCGTGCGCGGCACCTGGACCTCGGCGAGGTCCGACATCGACTTGCCCTGCGCGATGAGCCGCGCGAGCTTGATGCCGTCGGCGGCCTGGGTCGACGGGTAGATGACCGTGGCCTTCAGGACCGAGTCGTCGGCCTTGATGTCGCGCATGACGTTCGCGGAGCCGGCCCCACCGATCATGACGAACTCGTCGCGGTTCGCGGCCTTGATGGCGGCGAGGACGCCGACGCCCTGGTCGTCGTCGTGGTTCCAGAGGTAGTCGATCTTCGGTGCGGCCTGGAGCAGGTTCGAGGCGGCGCGCTCGCCGGACTCGACCGTGAACTCGGCCGCGACACGGTTGTCGACCTCCAGGCCGCACTTCTTCAAGGCGTCGGAGAATCCCTTCGAGCGCTCCTGCGTGAGCGGCAGGGAGTCGATGCCCGCGATCTCCGCGACGACCTTGTCCTCGTCGCCCGCCGCCTGCTCGCAGACGTACGTGCCGGCGGAGACGCCCATGCCGTAGTTGTCGCCCAGCACGGTGGTGCGGGCGGCGAACGGCGAGTCGAACTCGCGGTCGACGTTGATGACCGGGATGCCGGCCTCCATGGCCTTGAGCGCGACGGGGGTCATCGCTGCGCCGTCGAAGGGCAGCAGGACGATCGCGTCGACCTTGTCGTTGATGAAGGTCTCCACCTGCGAGATCTGCAGGTTGACGTCGTTCGTGCCCTCGGCGACCTTGAGGTCGACGTCGTCGTACTGCTCGGCCTGGGCCTTCGCCGAGCTCGTGATGGCACCCATCCAGCCGTGGTCCGCCGCGGGGGCGGAGAAGCCGATGGTCACGGTCTCGCCGGACTTGTCGTTGTCGGTGTTGCTCTTGCTCGCACCGGTGGACCCGGAGTCGTCGGAGCTGTTCGTGCAGGCGCCGAGCACGAGCGTGGCGGCCGCGAGGGCACCGACGACGGCACCGGTACGGCCCAGCGGACTGCGGCGGGGGCGGATCGTGGACATGTCTCTCCTGGGGTGGGGGATTACGAGGTGGTGCGGTTCGCGATCCGCTGCTGCAGGAGCACGGCGATCACGATGATCACGCCCTTGGCGACCGACTGAGCCGAGATCGACAGGTTGTTGAGCGTGAAGACATTGGTGAGGGTGGTGAAGATGAGGACGCCGAAGAGCGTGCCCGTGATCGTGCCGCGGCCGCCGCTGAGGAGCGTCCCGCCGATGACGACGGCCGCGATGGCGTCGAGCTCGTAGAGCATCCCGTGCGTCGACGTGCCCGTGGTGGTGCGCGACATGAGCATGATCGCGGCGACGCCGCAGGTGACGCCGAGCAGCGTGTACAGGTAGACGGTGTGGCGCTGGACCTTGATGCCGGCCAGGCGGGCCGCCTCCGGGTTGCCGCCCACGGCGAACGTGCGGCGGCCGAACGTGGTGCGGTTGAGCAGGAACCAGCCGCCGGCGGCGACCACGACGAAGACCAGGACGATGAAGGGGATCCCGAGCGGCTCGGAGCCGAAGAAGTCGATGAATCCCTGGTTGCTCACGATCTGGGTCTTGCGGTCGGAGATGATCTCGGCGAGTCCGCGGGCGCCGGCGAGCATCGCGAGCGTCGCCACGAACGGCACGATGCGTCCGTAGGCGACCAGGAGCCCGTTGATCGCACCGCAGATGGCGCCGACCACGACCGCGGCGAAGACCATCGCGACCCAGCCGATGCTGTCGGCCATCGCCTGGGTCCCCGTGGTGGTCGCCCAGACGGACGCGAGGGCCACGATCGCCCCGACCGACAGGTCGATGCCGCCGCCGGTGATCACGAACGTCATCCCGATCGAGACGACCCCGATGACGGAGGCCAGGCGCAGGACGGTGAGCAGGTTGTCGACGCTCGCGAAGCGGTCGCCGGCCGTGGCGAGACCGACGACGCAGAGCAGCGCGAGGGCGACCACGAGGCCGAGGTTGCGGCCGAGGCCGGAGCCACCGCCGAGGGAGCGACGCCCGGGGGAGGGGACCGACAGGGACGGGTCGTCCGGCAGGGGGCCGTGGGTCTGGGGGGTGACGGTCACGCGACGTCGCCTCTCTCGTCGGTGGTGGTGGTGGGGGAGCCGTGCTCGTGCACGGCGAGGACGTGCTCCAGGACGCCGGAGGAGTCGATCCGCTCGGCCGGGGACTCGTGGACCACGCGTCCGTCCGCGACGACGAGGACGCGGTGGGACAGACCGATCACTTCGTCGAGGTCGCTCGAGACGACGACGACCGCGACGCCCTCGTCGGCGAGGGTGCGGACGAGCTCGTAGATCTCGGCGCGGGCACCGACGTCGACCCCTCGGGTGGGCTCGTCGAGCAGCAGCACGCGGCAGCCGCGCAGGAGCCAGCGGGCCAGCACGACCTTCTGCTGGTTGCCACCGGACAGCGTGCGCACCACGCGCGTGGGCGCGTCGGGCCTGACGTCCACGGAACGGGTGGCGTCGTGGGCCGCCGCCAGCTCGGCGCCGTCGGAGGAGATGCCGAGGCGCGCGAAGCGGCCGAGGCTCGCCAGGGAGACGTTGCGGTAGACCAGGTCGTCGAGCACGAGCCCCTGCGACTTGCGCTCCTCGGGGCACAGGCCGATGCCGGCACGCACGGCGGCGGGCACGGACCCGGGCCGGACCGTCCGGCCGTCGACGGACACCGAGCCGTGTTCGGCGCGGCGCGCGCCGAACACGGTCTCGAGGATCTCGCTGCGGCCGGCCCCGACGAGGCCGGCGATCCCGACGACCTCGCCGGGGCGGACCTCGAAGGAGACGTCGTCGAACTCGCCGCTGCGCCCGAGCCCCTCGACCCGCAGGAGCGGGTCCGTGCCGGTGACGGCGGGTCGCTCCGGGTAGACGGAGGCGACGTCACGACCGGTCATGAGCCGGATGAGCTCGGCGGTGGGAGTGTCCTTGGCCGGCAGGTCGCCCGCGACCGTGCGGCCGTCCTTCAGGACCGTCAGCCGGTCGCCGATGCGGCGGATCTCCTCGAGGCGGTGCGAGATGTAGATGATGGCCGTTCCCGCCGACCGCAGGTCGTCCACGACGCGGAAGAGCCCGTCGACCTCGTCGGGGTCGAGCACGGCGGACGGCTCGTCCATGACGATCACCTGGGCGTCGCGGGAGAGGGCGCGGGCCATGGAGACGATCTGCTTCCCGGCGGCCGGCAGGCTGCCGACCTCCCGGCCGGGGCGGATCTCGGGGTGGCCGAGTCGCTCGAGCAGGGCGCGGGCCGCGCGCCCCGACTCGGCCGCCCGGGTGATGCCGGCACGAGCGCGCTCGTGGCCGAGGAAGATGTTGTCGGCGACGCTGAGGCCGTCGACGAGGTCGAGCTCCTGGTAGATCGTCGCGACACCCACGTCGAGGGCGGCCTGCGGGTTTGCGAAGGAGACCTCCTCGCCCCGCCACGTGATCGTGCCGGCGTCGACGCCGTGGGCGCCGGCGAGCACCTTGATCAGCGTGGACTTGCCCGCGCCGTTCTGGCCGAGCAGGCAGTGGACCTCACCGGCCCGGACCGTGAGGTCCACGCCGTCGAGCGCCCGGACGCCGGGGAACTCCTTGACGATGCCGCGCATCTGCAGCAGCGGGAGGTCGTGGGGGTCGGACATGGCCGTGACCCTAGTCACACGTTTTGTTGCTCGTCAAGCAAAAGTCTGGTTGAGTCCGACATATGCCGTGAACATCGGCGACACAAGTGGTCCGACGACCTGGCGCGGACGGACCGGTGACGAGGGAGGGGGTGTGCCAGACTCGTGGACGTGACGACCGCGTCGACGCCCCACCCGCTGCCCGGCGTCGGCGACCTGTTCCAGCTGCTGCGCGACGGCCAGGCCCGCACGCGTGCCGAGCTCTCGCAGCTGTCCGCCCTCGGCCGGGCGCCCGTCACGGCCCGCGTCGACGCGATGCTCGCCGTCGGCCTGCTGCGGCCGGCCGGCGAGCGCGTCTCCACCGGCGGGCGGCCCCCCACGCGCTTCCGCCTCGACCCCCGCGCGCGGCTCGTGCTGGCGGTCGACCTGGGGGCCTCGCACGCCACGGTCGGCCTCGTGGACCTCGCGGGCTCCGTCGTCGTCGACCGCACGGTGCCCTGCGACATCGCCGACGGTCCGGAGCGGGTGCTCGACCACGTGGCCGCCCTCGGGCTCGAGCTCCTGGAGGCCCAGGGGCGCGGCGTGGCGGACGTCGCCGGCGTGGGCATCGGGCTCCCCGGGCCGGTCGAGCACGCCACGGGACGCCCGGCCAACCCGCCGATCATGCCGGGCTGGCACGACTTCGACGTCCCCGCCCATCTCGGGCGCACCTTCGCCGGGCCGGTCCTGGTCGACAACGACGTGAACCTCATGGCCCTGGGCGAGCACGTGCACGGGGGCACGGGCGCGCACCTCCTGCTCGTCAAGGTCGCCACCGGCATCGGTGCCGGCATCGTCTCCGACGGTCGCCTGCTGCGCGGGGCGCTCGGCTCCGCCGGCGACCTCGGCCACGTGCGGGTCACCAGCGCACCCGACGCCCGGTGCCGCTGCGGCAACGTCGGGTGCCTCGAGGCGGTCGCGGCCGGCCCTGCGGTCGCCGCGCGGTTGCGCGAGGAGGGCCTGGAGGTGAGTTCCGCGCAGGACGTCGTCGACGCCGTGGCGCGCGGCGAGGTCGCCGCCCTCAACGCCATCCGCGACGCCGGCCGCAGCCTGGGCGAGGTGCTCGCCACGTGCGTCAACCTGCTCAACCCGTCCGTGATCGTCGTCGCCGGCACCATGGCCTCGGCCGGCGAGTACCTCCTCGCGGGGGTGCGCGAGGTCGTCTACGAGCGGTCGCTGCCGCTGGCCACGCACGACCTGCGCATCGTCGCCACCGGCGTGGGTGACCTCGGCGGTCTCCTGGGGGCGGGGGCCATGGTCGTCGACGAGGTGCTCTCACCCGCTGCGGTCGACGCCTACGTCGCGCAGGGCGCGTCGCAGCGCACCGCCTGAGGCCGGCCGGGCGACCGGCTAGCCTGCGTCGTCGTCGCGGCGACGACGGTTGAGCCCGGGCACCTTCTCCACCATCGACGCCAGGTCGGTGGCGGTGTCGAGGAGGGCGTGGATGTCGGGCCCGACGTTCTTCATGTCCTCCAGGATCGGGACGATGTCGGCCTCGAGCTTGCCCACGAGCAGGGGCAGCTGGTCGACGAGCTCGACGAGCGCCTGGACCTCCTCCGGCGACGTCGTCTCCGACAGTCGCTGCAGGATCGGCACGAGCCGCTCCGCCGAGGGACCGAGGTCGTCGAGCACCGGACCGAAGGTGTCGACCATGCCCTGCACGCGCGCGAGGGTCGGCTCGACGCTCGCGACGGTGCCGGCCGTCCGCACCACCACCGCGTCGGCGGCTGCCCGGGTGGCGTCGATGTCGTCGACGAGGCGGTGCGCGCGGCGCACGAGCTCCTCCGCGGACTCCAGCAGGGCGAACGCGCGAGGGACGACGGCCGCGAGCGACTCCAGGACGTCCGGCAACCGGCGCAGGTCGGGCAGTCGGGGCGGCACCGCCCCACCGTACCGACGGCCCCGTCGTGCTGCTCGTCCGTCACACGCCCGGCGACCTGGGGTGCCGCGCCCCTGGGTCGCGCCTGCCTAGACTCATCGGGTGATTCGCTTCGACAAGGTGACGAAGACCTACCCGGGCCAGAAGCGCCCGGCGCTGGACGCCGTCGACCTGGAGATCGAGAAGGGGGAGTTCGTCTTCCTCGTCGGTTCGTCGGGGTCGGGCAAGTCCACCTTCCTGCGCCTGGTGCTGCGCGAGGCGCGACCCACGAGCGGGCGCGTCCACGTGGCGGGCAAGGAGATCAACAAGCTCTCGAGCTGGAAGGTGCCGAAGCTGCGCCGCCAGGTCGGCACCGTGTTCCAGGACTTCCGCCTGCTGCCGAACAAGACGGTCCACGAGAACGTCGCCTTCGCGCTGCAGGTCATCGGCAAGCCGCGCGCCGAGATCGAGCAGCTCGTCCCGGAGACCCTCGAGATGGTCGGGCTGGAGGGCAAGGGCCACCGCATGCCCGACGAGCTGTCCGGTGGCGAGCAGCAGCGTGTCGCCATCGCGCGGGCCTTCGTCAACCGGCCGATGATCCTCATCGCCGACGAGCCCACCGGCAACCTCGACCCCACGACCAGCGTCGGCATCATGAAGCTGCTCGATCGCATCAACCGCACCGACACCACCGTCGTCATGGCCACCCACGACTCCTCGATCGTCGACCAGATGCGCAAGCGCGTCATCGAGCTCGACGAGGGGCGCGTCGTGCGCGACGAGGCCCGCGGCATCTACGGCTACCAGCACTGAGGCGATACCTGTGCGCACCATCGTGAGCGAGCTCCGCGCGAGCCTGTCCAGGAACACCTCGATGACGATCTCGCTGATCGTCACGATGACCGTCTCGCTGCTGCTGGCGGCCCTCGGCCTGCTGCTGCAGAGCCAGGCCGACCGCACCGAGCAGTTCTACGGCGACCGTCTGCAGGTGCAGGTGAACCTCTGCACCGACAACTCCACGGCGCCCACGTGCGTCGGCGGTGCGGCGACCCCGCAGCAGACCCAGGCCGTCCGCGAGGCGCTGTCGACCAACCCCGAGGTCAAGTCCTACGACGTCCGCACGCCGCAGGAGAACTACGACAAGGCGCGGGAGCTGCTCGGCCAGACCGACAGCGGGAAGGCCCAGCTCGAGACGGTGGAGCCGGCCGACTTCCCGGAGTCCTACTTCGTGACGCTGCAGGACCCGCAGAAGTTCGACGGCCTGGTCAGCCAGGTCTCGGGCATGGACGGGGTCGGCAACGTCCAGTCGCTCAAGAAGCTGCTCGGTCCGCTGTTCGAGATCCTCGACAAGATGCGCTGGGCCGCGCTCGCGACGTCGCTGCTGCTCATCGTCGCTGCGATCCTGCAGGTCTCGAACACCATCCGGATGACCGCCTACGCGCGCCGCCGCGAGATCGGCATCATGCGCCTCGTCGGTGCCTCGAGCTGGCACATCCAGCTTCCATTCGTGCTCGAGTCGCTCCTCGCGGCCCTCCTCTCGGCCGCGCTGGCCGCGGCCGGTCTGGCGGCCTTCATGGGGTTCGTCGTGTACGGCTACCTGCGCACGACGCTGGGGGAGCTGACCACATGGATCCGGTGGCAGGAGGCGGTCACCGTCATGGGCTACACGACGGTGCTGGCGATCCTGCTCGCGCTCGTCCCGACACTCGTGATGACGCGCAAGTACCTTGACGTGTGACCTGCATGGCCTAGAGTCGGCGCAGGACTCGTCACACGAGTCACACGCGCACCAGCAGCATCAGCAGCACCCGTGCTCGTACCTCGAACCATCCGTCCTTCCCCAGGCCGAGGTCCCATGCCGAACGAGAACACCACGTCCCGACGACCCCAGGTCCGCCGGCGATCCGTGCGCACCGTGCTGGCCGCGCTCGTCGCGGGCGTCCTCGTCGTCGGCCTCACGGGGCCCGTCCTGGCCGACAAGAAGGACGACCTGGAGCGCCAGCGCAAGGGCGTCAACGGCAAGATCGACGACGCCCAGGCCGACCTCGACTCCTCCAGCGCCGCGTACAAGAAGGCCGCGACCGCCCTCGCGTCGGCGCAGGGTCGCCTGACGTCGGCCCGGGCCACGCTGGGGAAGACGCGGGGCCAGCTGGCGGCCTCGCAGGCCGAGGACGCGCGGATGCAGGCCGAGCTCGACCGCAGCCAGGCCGCCCTCGACAAGGCCGTCGCCGACTTGAAGAAGGGCGAGGCCCGGCTGCAGGAGTCCGAGGAGGCCGTCGCGGCGTTCACGGTCCAGACCGTCCAGGACGGCGACAGCGGCATGCGCGCCTTCGGCGAGCTGCTGGGCGGTGAGAGCCCGTCGACGTTCACCGACCGGATGAGCCTCAACGAGTCGGTCGGCGACGCCCAGCTGTCGCGCATGCAGAAGCTGGCCGCCGCGAAGGTGATGCTGCGCCTCAACCGCGACAAGGTCGAGGAGCTCCGCGACGAGGTCGCCGTGGCCCGCAAGGCGGCCGCCGCCAACCTCCAGCGGATGACCGAGCTCGAGGCCGCCGCGGAGGTGCAGGCGGTGGAGGTCGGCAAGCTCGTCGAGGCTCGGGCCGGCGCGCGCAACGCCGCCCAGGCGGCTCGCGCGGAGGACGCGCGGATCCTCGCCGCCTACGAGGCAGAGCGGAACCGTCTGAACGACCAGCTCGCGGAGCTGGCGCGCCGCGAGCTCGAGAAGTCCAAGGGCGGCAGCGGCACCAACGGCGGTGTCTCCGGCGGCGACAAGGGCGGCGCGCTCTCGTACCCGGTCAACGGGCCGATCACGTCGCCCTACGGCATGCGCGTCCACCCGGTCACCGGCGTCTACAAGCTGCACGACGGCACGGACTTCGGCGTCGGCTGCGGGACCCCGATCCGGGCGGCCGCGAGCGGCACGATCATCCAGCAGTACTACAACGCCGGCTACGGCAACCGCGTCATCCTCGCCAACGGCGTGAAGCGGGGCAAGAGCATCGTGACCACCTACAACCACCTCTCGCGCTTCGCCCGCGGCGCCGGCGCGAAGGTCTCGCGCGGCGAGGTCATCGGCTACGTCGGGAGCACCGGCTACTCCACGGGCTGCCACCTGCACTTCATGGTCATCGCCAACGGTGCGACGACCAACCCCATGAGCTGGTTCTGAGGCGACGGGCGGCGTCCCGGCTGTCGGCCACCCCCTAGGATGGGTCGGTGGCCAAGGAGACCGGGCGCAAGCTCATCGCGCAGAACAGGAAGGCGCGCCACGACTACCACGTCGAGGACACCTACGAGGCCGGACTGGTCCTCACGGGGACCGAGGTGAAGTCGTTGCGTGCCGGTCGCGCGTCGCTGGTCGACGGCTTCGGTGAGATCGCGAACGGCGAGGCCTGGCTGCTGCAGGTGCACATCCCGGAGTACAGCCAGGGCACCTGGACGAACCACGAGACCCGCCGGCGCCGCAAGATGCTGCTGAACCGCCAGGAGATCGACAAGATCGAGCAGCGCATCCAGGCCAAGGGGCTCACCCTCGTGCCGCTGTCGCTGTACTTCAAGGACGGCCGCGCCAAGGTCGAGATCGCCCTCGCCCGGGGCAAGAAGCAGTACGACAAGCGGCACGCGATCGCCGAGCGCCAGGCCAAGGCCGATGCCCAGCGCGAGATCGGGCGCAAGATCAAGGGCATCCGCTAGATGTCCGTGGCGCCGGCAGGCGCGGCGCCGCTCGCCGACGCCGACCTGCCCGCCCTGGCCGAGGACCTCGGCATCCCCGGGCTCTTCGACGTCCACGTCCACTTCATGCACCCCCGCGTGCTGGCGAAGGTGTGGGCCTACTTCGACTCCGCCGGTCCGCTGCTCGGCCGGACCTGGCCGGTGCGCTACCGCGGCAGCGACGACGAGCGGGTCGCCCAGCTGCGGGCCATGGGCGTGCGGCACTTCTCCGCGCTGTCCTACGCGCACAAGCCCGGTGTCGCCGGGTTCATGAACGACTGGACCCTGGACTTCGCCGCCCGCGTGCCGGAGGCGCTGCGATCGGCGACCTTCTACCCCGAGCCCGAGGCCGCGACGTACGTGCCTGCCCTCGTCGAGGGTGGCGTGGAGGTGCTCAAGGCACACCTGCAGGTCGGCGACTTCGCCGCCGACGACCCCCTGCTCGACCCGGTGTGGGGCGTCCTCGCCGAGAGCGGCACGCCCGTGGTGCTGCACGCGGGCTCGGGACCCGCGCCCGGTCGGCACACGGGCCCCGACGGCATCGCGCGCGTCCTGCGCCGGTTCCCGGGGGTCCGGGTGGTCATCGCCCACCTCGGGATGCCGGAGTACGAGGCGTTCCTCGACCTCGCGGACGTCCACCCCGACCTCCGGCTCGACGTCACCATGGCGCTCGTGGACTTCTGGACCGACGAGCCCACCCCGCCGGACCTCGCGGCGCGGCTGCTCGTCCTCGGCGACCGGGTGCTGCTCGGCACGGACTTCCCGAACATCCCCTACCCGTACGCCCACCAGGTCGAGGCGTTGCAGCGCCTCGACCTCGGAGACGACTGGCTGCGCCGGGTGCTGTGGCACAACGGCGCGGACCTGTTCGGGTACGACGCATGAGGCTCGACACCGCCGCCGGGCGCTGGCTCGTGGCCGCGATGGTCCTCGGCACCGGCATGGCCTTCCTCGACGGCTCCATCGTCAACCTCGCGCTGCCGGCCATCGACGACGACCTGGACGCCGGCGTCGCGGGCCTGCAGTGGACGGTGAACGCCTACACGCTGGCGCTCGCCGCGTTGATCCTCGTCGGCGGGTCGCTCGGCGACCGGTGGGGACGGCGTCGCGTGTTCGTCGTCGGCGTCACCTGGTTCGGTGCGGCCTCCGTCGCGTGCGCGCTCGCGCCCACGATCGAGGTGCTCGTGGCGGCGCGCGGCCTCCAGGGCGTCGGGGGAGCCCTCCTGACGCCCGGGAGCCTGGCCATCATCTCGGCATCGATCCACCCGGACGACCGGGGGCGGGCGATCGGCCTGTGGTCGGGCCTGGCCGGCGTCACGACGGCGCTCGGCCCCTTCGTCGGCGGCACGCTCGTCGACGCCGTGGGGTGGCGGTCGGTGTTCTGGGTCAACGTGCCGCTGGCCGTCGTGGTCGTGGTCGTGACGCTGCGCCACGTGCCCGAGACGCACGGCACGCAGGAGCGGCTCGACGTCGAGGGTGCGCTGCTCACGGTCGGCACCCTCGCCCTGCTCACGTACGGGTTGGTGGAGGAGCAGTGGCCACCGGCGATCGGCGGTGTCGCGCTGCTGGTGGCCTTCGTCGTCCACCAGGCGCGCTCTCCGCACGCCCTGGTGCCGCTGTCGCTCTTCGCCGACCGGGTGTTCACGGCCGCCAACATCTGCACGTTCGCCATCTACGCCGCCCTCAGCGGGACGATGTTCCTGCTCGTGCTGCAGCTGCAGTACGTCGCCGGCTACACACCGCTCGAGGCCGGGCTCGCCACCCTGCCCCTCACCGTGCTCATGCTGCTGCTCTCCTCGAAGGCGGGCGAGCTCGGCCAGCGCATCGGTCCGCGGGTGCCCATGACCCTCGGCCCGCTCCTGGCCGCCGCCGGGCTCGTGCTCTACCTCCGGATCGGCGAGGACGCGAGCTTCTGGGGCGACGTGCTCCCCGGCTCGGTGGTGATGGGGCTCGGCATCACCCTGCTCGTGGCCCCCCTCACGACGGCCGTGCTCGCCGCGGCACCGGACGACCAGGCCGGGATCGCCTCGGGCATCAACAACGCGGTCTCCCGCACCGCCGGCTTGCTGGCCGTGGCCGCGATCCCGCCCCTCGCGGGCATCTCCGGAGCGGACTTCGCGTCTCCCGACGTGTTCGGGCCGGGGTTCCGCGCCGGCACCTGGATGTGCATCGGGCTGCTCGTCGTGGCCGCCGTCTGCGCTGCGACGCTCGTGCACGGCCGGTCGGCCGATCCCGCGCAGGCTCCCTCCGAGCCCCTCACGTGACCATCGGGTGAACTCCCGCGCGCCCTCTGGCGCGTCGGGGGTGCGATGCGGTGAGGTGGGCCCATGAACCGACTCGGGGGAGCCGGGCGGGGGTGCGCGGCCGCGAGTCGTCGCACGCCCCGGTACGCCGGCCTGACCATCGTCCTCACGCTCGTCCTGACGCTGCTGCCGCGCGCGGCCGACGCGGCACCGTCCTCGTCGGTAGGGGAGGCCGGCTACTACGACAGCGCCCAGGGACTCAGCGGGGAGGCTCTGAAGTCCGAGCTGCACGACATCGTCTCGGTGCAGCGGACGATCTCGTACTCGGCGGTGTGGGAGGCGCTGAAGGTGACCGACCAGGACCCGTCCAACAGCAGCAACGTCCGTCTCTTCTACTCCCAGGTCTCGCGCGCGAAGTCCGCCAACGGTGGGAACGTGGGCCAGTGGAACCGCGAGCACGTCTGGCCGCAGTCGCACGGAGACTTCGGCACGTCCGCCGGGCCCGGCACCGACCTGCACCACCTCCGTCCGGAGGACGTGCAGGTCAACGGCACGCGGGGGAACAAGGACTTCGACCTCGGCGGGTCCTCGGTGAGCGGCTGCTCCTCGTGCCGCACCGACGGGGACTCCTTCGAGCCGCCCGCGGCGGTCAAGGGTGACGTCGCCCGGATGGTGATGTACATGGCGGTCCGCTACGAGGGCGGCGACGGCTGGGCCGACCTCGAGGCGAACGACCGGGTCAACGGCTCCACGCCGTACCTGGGCCGGATCTCGGTGCTGCTGCAGTGGCACGAGCAGGACCCGCCGTCGGCGGCCGAGGTGCGCCGCAACGACGTCATCGACAGCCAGTACCAGGGCAACCGCAACCCGTTCATCGACCACCCCGAGTGGGCCCGGTCGATCTTCGGCTGAGGGAGCGGGTCGAGGGAATGCCCGGTGTCGGCCGCTGGTTGTACAGTGGTGAAGCGCCTTCGGGCGTGTGACAACTCAAGAGGGGCTGATCGGTTTCGACTGTGGTCGTTCGACTCAGGAGAAGCGGGTAGAGAACGCGACGTCATCTCTTAACGTTCGTCGCAAACCACAAGTGCCGAGAACAAGCGCACTGACTTCGCCCTCGCTGCCTGACAGCGACTGGTGAAGGGCAGACCC
>CAZREF010000023.1:0-29176 GCA_964599245.1 uncultured Aeromicrobium sp.
GAAGGGAGAAGCCTTGCCCACGCAAAGGAAGAATCGTGCGTCAGACCCCACCGGATCCCGAGAACCCAGCCCGGCGCGCACCCAGCTCCCCGGTCGAGGCCCCACGGAACCCACCACCGCGAGAAGCCGGGCCGGCGCAGCCGCAGGACGAGAGAGGCGGGCCAGCGCAGCCGCAGGACGGCGAGGACCGAGGGGAGCGTCCTCAGAGCACCGGCAGCAGCCGGTCGATCTCGAACTGCGTGACCTGCGAGCGGTAGGCCTCCCACTCCGAGCGCTTGTTGCGCAGGAAGAAGTCGAAGACGTGCTCGCCGAGGGTCTCGGCGGCCAGCTCGCTGTTCTCCATCTCGCGGATGGCCTCGTCGAGGTTGCGCGGCATGGGCGTCAGGCCCATGGCCTTGCGCTCGCGGTCGGTGAGCGACCAGACGTTGTCCTCGGTCTCGGGCGGGAGCGTCGACCCCTGCTCGATGCCCTTGAGGCCGGCCGCGAGCACCAGCGCGTAGGTGAGGTAGGGGTTGCAGCCTGCGTCGATGCCGCGGTGCTCGACCCGCGCCGAGCCGCTCTTGTGCGGCTTGTACATCGGGACGCGCACGAGTGCGGAGCGGTTGTTGTGGCCCCAGCTCAGGTAGTTGGGGGCCTCGTAGCCGCTCGCGAGCCGCTTGTAGGAGTTGACCCACTGGTTCGTGACGGCCGTGATCTCGGCCGTGTGCTCGAGCACGCCGGCGATGAACGAGCGTCCCGTCGCACTGAGCTGGTACTCCGCGCCGGCCTCGTAGAACGCGTTCTCGTCGCCCTCGAAGAGCGAGAGGTGCGTGTGCATGGCCGAGCCGGGGTGGTCGGTGAAGGGCTTCGGCATGAACGAGGCCCACTTGCCCTGGCTGAGCGCCACCTCGCGCACGACGGTGCGGAAGGTCATCACGTTGTCCGCGGTCGACAGGGCGTCGGCGTACCGCAGGTCGATCTCCTGCTGGCCCGGACCGCCCTCGTGGTGGCTGAACTCGACGCTGATCCCCATGTTCTCGAGCATGGTGATGACCTCGCGACGGAAGTCCTGGCCGCCGCCCTGCGCCGTGTGGTCGAAGTAGCCCGAGTCGTCGACCGGCACCGGCCGTCCACCGACGTCGGGCTTGCCCCGGAAGACGTAGAACTCGATCTCCGGGTGCGTGTAGAAGGTGAAGCCCGCCTCCGAGGCCTTCTGCAGCGACCGCTTGAGGACGTGCCGCGGGTCGGCGAACGACGGGGTCCCGTCGGGCATCGCGATGTCGCAGAACATGCGGGCCGTGGCGGGCGCCTCGCCGCGCCACGGGAGGATCTGGAAGGTCGACGGGTCCGGCTTGAGCAGCATGTCGGCCTCGTGCACCCGGGCGAACCCCTGGATGGCCGACCCGTCGAAGCCGATGCCCTCGGAGAAGGCGCCCTCGAGCTCGGCGGGGGCGATGGCGACGGACTTCAGCGAGCCGAGCACGTCGGTGAACCACAGCCGCACGAACCGGACGTCGCGCTCCTCGAGCGCCCGGAGGACGAAGTCTTCCTGCTTACCCATGGGCCGAGTCTGGCACGGGTCGTGTTACGGCGATGTTTCGTCGGGGGGCCGGTCGAGGACACCGCCCGCGTCGTCCTCGACATGACGACCGCGGACGTACTGCCACCCGTCCTCCGCACGCACGAAGCGGCTCACCTCGTGCAGGACCCCCGGGCCGTCACCGCCGTGTGCGGCCCCGACCACGGGGGCGTGCGCGGCGCGGAACTCCACGACCCCGAACGCGTCGGCCGCGCCCCCGGCCTCCGTGCGCAGGACCTCCAGGCCGGTCCACACCAGGCCCGGGTCGAGCTCGATGCGCGACGGCCTGTTCGTCGGGTGCCAGGTGCGGAGCAGGTGTCCTCCGTCGCCGAGCACGAACGCCGTGTACCGCGAGCGCATCAACCGCTCCGCCGTCGGCGCGGGTCCTCCGTCGAGCAGCGGCCCGCAGCACGCGTCAAAGGCGCTCGCGGTGCCGCACGGACAGGTCCTGGCCATGAGGACATGATGCGGCAACGCCGAGCCCCTAGGCTGGCCGCGTGCCCCAGCTGCGTCTCGCCCTCGCCCAGGTCAATTCCCGCGTCGGCGACCTCGACGGCAACGCCGAGCTCGTCGTGGCGGCCGCGCACGAGGCATCGGGCTCCGGGGCCCACCTGCTCGTGATGCCCGAGATGGTGCTCAACGGCTACCCGGTCGAGGACCTCGCCTACCGGCTTTCCTTCATCGACGCCACGCGCGAGCGGGTGCCCGTCCTGGCCGCCCGCCTGGAGGAGGAGGGTCTCGGCGACCTCGTGGTCGTCGTCGGGCACCTGGACACCGCGAAGGACCACGTCGACACCGACCGGCTCGGTGTCCCGAAGAACGCCCCGACCAACTCCGCCTCCGTCCTCACCGGCGGTCGCGTGGTCGCCCGGTACGACAAGCACCACCTGCCGAACTACGGCGTCTTCGACGAGTTCCGCCACTTCGTCCCCGGTGACGAGACGCAGGTCGTGCAGGTGCACGGCGTCGACGTCGCGATCGCGATCTGCGAGGACATCTGGCAGGACGGCCCGTCGGCGGCGGCGGACGCCGCCGAGGCGGGTCTGCTCGTGGTGCTGAACGGTTCGCCCTACGAGGCCGCGAAGGACGACACCCGACTCGAGCTGTGCGCGCGGCGCGCCCGCGAGGGCAGCTGTGCGCTGGCGTACGTCAACCTCGTCGGCGGCCAGGACGAGCTCGTCTTCGACGGCGACTCGCTCGTCGTCGACGCCGACGGCGAGCTCATGGCCCGGGCCGCGCAGTTCGAGCCCGAGCTGTTGCTCGTCGACCTCGAGCTCCCCGCCGCCACGGCGCCCATGCCGGACCCGGACACCCGCTTCCACGGCCTGCGCGTCGAGCGGACGGTCATCTCCTCCGAGCCGGTCGCGCCGTACGAGGCACTGACCCCCACGGTGGCCGAGCGCTGGGACGACCTCGGCGAACGGTACTGGGCGATCGTGCTCGGCCTGCGCGACTACGTGCGCAAGAACGGCGCCTCGTCGGTGCTCCTCGGCTTGTCGGGCGGCATCGACTCGACGCTCGTCGGTGCGATCGCGGTCGACGCCCTCGGACCGGAGAACGTCTTCGGCGTCTCCAACCCGAGCGCCTGGTCCACCGAGCACAGCCGCAGCGACGCGGCCGAGCTCGCCCGACGCACGGGCCTGCAGCTCGACACCGTGCCCATCGCACCCATCTTCGACGCGTTCCAATCGACCCTCGGCCAGGAGGGCCTGGCCCTCGACGGGATCGCCGAGGAGAACCTCCAGGCGCGCATCCGCGCGGTGATCTGGATGGGCCTGTCGAACCAGCACGGACACCTGGTGCTCGCCTGCGGCAACAAGTCGGAGCTGGCCACGGGCTACTCGACCATCTACGGCGACGCGGTCGGCGCCTACGCCCCCATCAAGGACCTCCCGAAGACCCTCGTCTGGGAGGTCTGTCGCTGGCGGAACCGGTGGGCCGAGGAGCAGGGGCAGCAGCCACCGATCCCGGAGAACGCCATCAGCAAGCCGCCGTCGGCGGAGCTGCGGCCGGGCCAGCTGGACTCCGACTCCCTGCCGCCGTACGACCAGCTCGACGCCGTGCTCGACGCGTACGTCGAGCGCGACCTCGGCGTCGCCGCGGTGATCGCGGAGGGGTTCGACCCGGCGCTCGTCGAGCGTGTGGTCACCCTCGTCGACAGGGCCGAGTACAAGCGGCGCCAGTACCCGCCGGGCCCCAAGGTCAGCCGACGCAACTTCGGTCGCGACCGCCGGGTGCCGATCACGAACCTCTGGCGCGAGTCGCTCGACTCCTGAGCCGCCCGTGACCTGTCGCACAGCGAGGTGACAACCCGCCGCGATGCGGCAGGATGGGGGTCGTCCGTGGACCCCCACCGAGGGGCTGCGAGAAGAGAGGGACCACCATGACCGAACCCACCCCTGCCCCGACACCTGCCTCGAGCCCCGGCACCGGCGAGGAGCCCGCGCCCTACGGCACCGCACGAGCAGCGGACACGACGTCCGTCGCGGGGACCGCCGCCGACGGCAACCCGACGACCGACCCGTCGATCCGCCGGGTCCGCACCCACCACCTGCAGCAGTGGAAGGAGCAGGGCCACAAGTGGGTCATGCTCACCACCTACGACCAGTACTCCGCCGCGACGTTCGACGAGGCGGGGGTGCCCGTGCTGTTCATCGGCGACTCCGCCGCCAACAACGTCTTCGGGTACGAGTCGTCGCTGCCGGTCACGGTGGACGAGCTGCTGCCACTGGTCAAGGCCGTCACCCGCAGCACGCGGCGCGCCCTGGTGGTCGCCGACCTCCCGTTCGGGTCGTACCAGCGCTCCCCGGAGCAGGCGTACGACACCGCGGTGCGGTTCATGAAGGAGGGGCAGGCCCACGTGGTCAAGCTCGAGGGGGGCGCCGAGATGGCCCCCCAGATCGCGCTCCTCACCCAGGGCGCCGTGCCCGTCATGGCGCACATCGGCTTCACCCCGCAGGCCGAGCACGCCCTCGGCGGGTACCGCGTCCAGGGTCGCGGCGACGCCGCGAAGCGGCTCATGGACGACGCCCTCGCGGTGCAGGAGGCGGGCGCCTCGTCGGTCGTGATGGAGATGGTCCCCGCGCCGATCGCCGCCGAGATCACGGCCACGCTGCGCATCCCCACCATCGGCATCGGTGCCGGCGCCGACTGCGACGCCCAGGTGCTGGTCTGGCAGGACATGATGGGCCTGCGCACGGGCCGCGCACCGCGCTTCGTCAAGCGCTACGCCGACCTCCACGGCACGATGCTGAGCGCGGCACGGGAGTTCGCGGCCGACGTCGCCGGGGGGACGTTCCCCGGCCCGGAGCACACCTTCGACAGCTGATCCGGACGGCTCAGGCGCGCCACCCGAGGAGCCCGACGCCGAGCGCGTTCACGCCGACCCAGGCCGCGAGCGCGTAGAGCGGCACCCAGGTGGCGCGCTCGGGCCGCGTCGCGATCGTGCGGCGCAGGACCGGCACGAAGCACAGCTGGACGACGAGGTGCAGCAGGACGCCCCACCACGGGGCGTAGATGACCGTCGAGACGACGAGCCACAGCATGACGACGAGCCCCGTCACGCCGATCCACGGGCCCGAGCGCTCGAGCCGCAGGCTGGTGCGGCTCACGTGCCCGAGGGCTCGTCGTCGTTCCAGGCGGGGTCGTGGTCCCACTGCTCGTTGCGCTCCTGGACCTTCTCCAGCGCCCGCGACGCCTCCGCCTCGGAGGCGTAGGGACCGAGACGGTCGGAGGCCTTGCAGCCGTCCTCCCCCTCGACCGTGTGGTGCTTGAGGCAGAAGTAGAAGGCGGGGGCGTCGGCGCTCATGCGCCCATCCTGCCCCACCGCCACGGGCGTCGCCCCTCACGCAGGTCTCACCTGGGCTCTCCTCGTAGCCTGGGTCCGTGCCAGTCCTCACCGCCGGGCGCGTCTCGCCGATGCGTCACGTCCCCTCGCGCATCGACCGACCCGAGTACGTCGGCCAGCCCGCACCACTGCCCTACCGCGGGCCGCGCGTGCGCGACGCCGAGACGATCGAGCGCATGCGCGTGGCCGGCCGTGTCGCCGCGCAGGCCCTCGACGCGGTCGAGGCCGCGATCGCCCCGGGCGTGACCACCGACGAGCTCGACCGCGTCGGCCACGAGTTCCTGCTCGACCACGACGCCTACCCCTCGACCCTGGGCTACCGCGGCTACCCGAAGTCGCTGTGCAGCAGCGTCAACGAGGTGATCTGCCACGGCATCCCCGACGACCGCCCGCTCGAGGACGGCGACATCGTCAACATCGACATCACCGCCTACGTCGACGGCGTCCACGGCGACACGAACAAGACCTACCTCGTCGGCGACGTCGACGAGGAGTCGCGACTGCTCGTGGAGCGCACCCGCGAGGCCACGCACCGCGCCATCCGGGCGGTCAAGCCCGGCCGACGCATCAACGTCGTCGGCGCGGTCATCGAGGCGTACGCCAAGCGGTTCGGCTACGGCGTCGTGCGCGACTTCACCGGACACGGCGTCGGACCGGCGTTCCACGACGGCCTGATCGTGCCGCACTACGACGACCCGTCCGCCGACACCCTCATCGAGGTCGGCATGACGTTCACGATCGAGCCCATGCTCACGCTCGGCTCCATCGAGTGGGACCTGTGGGACGACGGGTGGACCGCGACCACGCGCGACCACTCCCGCACCGCCCAGTTCGAGCACACCCTGCTGGTGACCCCGGACGGCGCGGAGATCCTCACGCTGCCGTGAGCGACGAGGTCGCCCCCATCCGGGGCCGAACCTCCGCACAACTTGCGCACCACGTAGCCTGCAGCCGTGCAACGACTCCTCAACCAGGCGCCCGAGCCCGCCGCCGGGATCGTCGCGCTGGCGGAGCCGCGCCCCGTCCTCGTCGTGTGCCTCTGGGAACGCGCGGGCGCGCAGGTCAAGGAGCGTGCGCCGGCCGTCGTGACCCACCGCACCGCCTCGGCGGCGCTGTGCCAGTTCTGGGACGCGCGGATGGAGGAGGCCGTCTCCCACTGGGTCGACCTGCAGTACGTGTCCGAGCGGCCCTTCTTCGAGACCGGCGGCTTCTGATCCCGTCGAGGAGGGTGAACGAGGCGGCCTGTAAGCCGGATTCTGTCCCCGGTCCCGAAGGGCCGGTGGGCGACCATCCATCTGGGACGCGCATCGCTGCGCGCCTCGTGCGACCTACCCGCTGACCTCGGACGAGCAGCCCGTCAGCGCAGGCGCCGGAGCGCCCTCATGGTCTTGCTCCCGGTGGGGTTTACCGAGCCGACGTCGTCACCGACGCCGCTGGTGAGCTCTTACCTCACCGTTTCACCCTTGCCCGCACCTCGTCGTCCTGCGGACGGCGAGGCCGTTGGCGGTCTGTTCTCTGTGGCACTGTCCCGCACGTCGCCGTGGGTGGCTGTTGGCCACCACCGTGCTCGGTGGAGTCCGGACTTTCCTCGACGGGCGCGAGTCCCGCCGCGGCCGCCCGGCCGCCTCGTTCGTCGCCCAGTCTAGGGCCCGCCCGTGACCTCGTCGCAACCTTCGCCACCTACCCTGGGAGCGTGGAGCTCCAGGACCAGCCGACAGGCGCGACGACGTGGGAGGCGGCCCTGTCCGGCGGCCTGCGTCCGCGGCTGCACCCCTCGCCCGTCGTCTACGCCATCGTCGCCCAGGGCTTCGACGCCTCCAGGGCGCTCGCCACGGTGCGCGAGCGCGAGGGCCTGACGGTCGTGGTGGAGCAGGAGGACGCCGACGAGGACGGTCTCGTCTACGAGTTCGTCGGAGCCTGGATCAGCCTGTCGGTGGCCACGGCGCTCGACGGCATCGGCGTGACCGCCGCGGTCTCCACCGCGCTCGCGGCGGACGACATCCCCTGCAACGTGATGGCCGGGTTCCACCACGACCACCTCGTCGTGCCGTGGGACCGACGTCACGATGCGCTCCGCGTGCTCGATGCCCTAGACTGAGCGTCGCGAAAGGGAGTAGTCCCCAATCGCTGCGTCGACATGCTGATGCCGCCCTCGGGCCGGTGTCCGGTGCAGCGGGCCAGGGCCGCACGCGCGGTCCGGCGGACGAGACTTTCGACCCGATTGTCGTACCGATGATCCTGGGTCGAGGCTCGTCGCACGTCGCTCCTCGTCCTGGGACGGACCAAGGAGACTCCCCCATGTTCGAGGCCCTGTGGCTCAGCACCGCCGTCATCTTCGTCGCCGAGCTCGGCGACAAGAGCCAGCTGATGGCGATGACGTTCGCGACGCGCTACCGCGCGAGGGACGTGCTGCTCGGCATCACCCTGGCGACCGCCGTCGTGCACCTCGCGTCCGTCGGGATCGGCTACGCCATCGGCTCGAGCTTCGAGCAGTACCAAGGGCCGATCGCCGTCGCGGCCGGACTGGCGTTCCTCGGCTTCGCGGCGTGGACGCTCCGGGGCGACGAGCTGACCGACGACGAGGCCGACAAGGCCAAGAAGGCCACCGGGTCGGCCCTGCTCGCCGTCGGCCTCGCCTTCTTCCTCGCCGAGCTCGGCGACAAGACGATGCTCGCGACCATCACGCTCGCGGTGCGCGAGGACTGGCTGGGCACCTGGATCGGCAGCACGGTCGGCATGGTGGCGGCGGACGCCCTCGCGATCGTCGTCGGCGCCGTGATGGGCAAGCACCTGCCGGAGAAGGTCATCAAGTACGGCGCTGCAGCGGCCTTCGCCGTGTTCGGCGTGCTGCTGCTCGTCGAGGGTCTGCGATAGGGGTCACGACGCCCGAGGTGGTTCCAACGGCCTGCGCGCCTGCCGCTAGGCTCGCGCGGTGCTGATCCTGCTGCCGCCCTCGGAGGGCAAGACCGCACCGTCCGTCGGTCCGCCGCTCGACCTCGACGTCCTGTCCTTCCCGCGGCTGCACCGCGTGCGCGACCAGGTGTCGCGGGCGCTCGTCCGGCTGGCAGGCACGAGGCGCGCAGCCGAGGTCCTGGGCCTCGGCCCGACCCAGGCGGACGCGATCGAGACCGACGCGCGCCTGTTCGAGGTGCCCTGCGCGCCCGCCGGGGAGGTCTACACCGGCGTGCTGTTCGGCGAGCTCGACCTCGGGTCGCTCGACGTCGCGGCGACGGCCCGCGCGCAGGAGAAGGTCGCCGTGGCGAGTGCCCTGTTCGGCTTGGTCCGGGTCGGCGACCCGATCCCGGCGTACCGCCTGTCGGGCACCGTCACGCTCCCCCGGCTCGGCCCCGTCGCCGCACGGTGGCGTCCCGTGGTGCCCAAGGTCCTCGACGAGGAGGTCGCTGACGGTCTCCTGGTGGACCTGCGCTCGGGCACCTACGTCGGGCTCGGCAAGCCGTCGGCCTCGCTCGCTCCTCGCACCGCGACCGTCCGGGTCCTGCACGAGCAGGACGGGCGACGGTCGGTGGTCAGCCACTTCAACAAGGCCACCAAGGGACGCCTGGTGCGCGCGCTGCTGCAGAGCGGCGCCGACCCCGCGTCCGTCGAGGAGCTGGCCGGCGCCTGGCGCGACCTCGGCTTCACCGTCGAGCAGGAGGGCACCCGCCTCGACGTGGTGACCACCGACGACCACTGAGGTCCCGGGCGCGGACCGTCACTCCGGGACGATCGAGAAGCCGCGCAGCGACGGGGTGCCGTCGGGCCACCAGGCGATGGTGGTGATGCTGGCCGGCGCGAGCTCCATGCGGTGGATGATCGACATCGGCCCGTCCAGGGCGAGCCGCGTCATGAGCTTGATCGGCGTGACGTGGCTGACCACGGCCACCGTCTCCCCGGCGTGCTCGTCGACGATCCGGTCGCGGGCCTCGCGGACCCGCTGCTGCACGGCGTCGAACGACTCACCGCCCGGCGGTGCCACCGCGGTGGAGGCCAGCCAGGCCTGCAGCTCGTCGGGCCAGCCCGCCATGATCTCGGCGAAGGAGTGGCCGTCCCAGTCGCCGAAGGACGCCTCCTCCACGCCGTCGTCGATCGCGACCTCCAGGCCCGTCTCCCGCGCGAGGAAGCCGGCGGTCTCGCGGGTGCGGCGCAGCGGTGACGACACGATGGCGTCGACGTCGTGGTGGCGGGCGACCCAGGCCGCCGCACGTGCGGCCTGCGCCTCACCCTCGGGGACGAGGCCGGGGTCCGACCCGCCACGACCGCAGAACAGCTTGCGCTGCGTGTTCGCCGTGACACCGTGCCGGACCAGGACGAGCGTCGTGGGACGTCCGTGGACGTCACCGCGCCACCCGAGCAGCGGGTTGGTGTCCTTCGAGGTGCCGCTCGGGGGTGCCTCGAGCGGGGCCGTCACGTCGTCGGCCGGGCGAGAAGGGGTCCTCTCCTGCGACGCGGCCGTGCCGACCACGGCCGGCGATCCTGTGCGGACCTCGGCATCGAGGGCCTCGTTGGCGAGGGCGTCGGCGGCGGCGTTCTCGGCCCGCGGCACCCACGTCCAGGCGACGACGCGGTCGGCGAGGCGCCCCGCCTCGGCGTGGAGGGGCTTCATCGCCGGGTGCTTGACCTTCCAGCGCCCGGCCATCTGCTCGACCACGAGCCTGGAGTCCATGCGCACCTCCACCTCGGCCTGCGGCGCGTGGCCGGCCGCCAGCTCGAGGCCGGCCACGAGACCGCGGTACTCGGCGACGTTGTTGGTGGCGGTGCCGATCGTCTCGCCACGCGAGGCGAGGACCTGGCCGGTGGCGGCGTCGCGCACGAGCGCGCCGTACGCGGCGGGGCCGGGGTTCCCACGCGACCCGCCGTCGGCCTCGACGACGACGCGCGCCGGGCTCACAGGCCGGACTCGGCCGTCCGGACGAGGATGCGGCTGCACTCGGGGCACCGCAGCACCTCGTCGTCGGGGCGCCCCGCGATCTCGCGCAGGTCGGCGCCGTTGAGCTCGAGCCGGCAGCCCTCGCACCGACGGGCACGGAGCGCAGCCGCGCCGAGTCCGCCGTACTGGCCGCGGACCTTGTCGTACAGCGTCACGAGGTCGGCGGGGAGCGCGGGGGCGATGGAGTCGCGCTGCTCGAGGAGCGACGCGAGCTCGGCGTCGATGGCGTCGACCGCGGCGTCGCGCGCCGCCGTGACGTGCTCCAGCTCGGCCTGCACGGCGTCGTGGTCGGCCGTGACGGCCCGCAGCTCGCCCTGGGCCAGCTCGAGGTCCTCCATGACCTCCAGCTCCTCGTCCTCGAGGGTGCCGATGCGTCGCTCGAGCGCACCCAGCTCGGACTGCAGGCTCTCGAGGTCCTTGGGGTTCGTGATCGCGCCGGAGGCCATGCGCTCCTCGTCACGGGTGCGCCGCGCCTTGACCGCCTCGACCTCCGCCTCCGCCTTCGCCTGCGCGCGGGACAGGTCGCTCACGCGGGTCTCGACCTCGACCTGGCGACCGCGGAGCTCGGCGGCCTCCGCCGTGAGCTCCTCGATCCGGGCGATCTCCGGCAGCGTTCCCCGACGGTGCTGGAGACGAGCGATCGCGGAGTCGGTGTCCTGCAGCTCCAGCAGGGTCTGCTGGGCGGACGGTTCGGCTTTCAGGGCGTCCTCCTGGTGGCGTGGGTCGACGTGTGGGACCACGGGTCCGTCACGATCGTCGACACGTGGACGTCAACCGTATCCCCCAGCCGGTCCCGCAGCACGGAGGCCGCCACCGGCAGCCAGGTCCACTCCGCGGCCCAGTGCGGCACGTCGACGACGCCGCAGGCGCCCGGACGCTCGAGGTGCTCGCTGACCGGGTGGTGGCGCAGGTCGGAGGTGACGTAGACGTCGGCGCCCGCGGCGTCGGCCGCCGCCAGCAGGAAGTCGCCCGAGCCGCCGCACAGGGCGACCGTGCGCACCTGCGCCTCGAGGTCGCCCGCCACGCGCGTGGCGCCGTGATGGGTCGGCAGCGACGCCGCGACGTGGTCGGCGAAGGCGGCGAGGCTCATCGGCTCGGCCAGCACGCCGATCCGGCCACTCCCCCGATCCGTCGGCCGGGCCGCCGTCGGCAGGACGAGGTAGGACACCTCCTCGTAGGGGTGCGCCGCGACCAGCGCGACACGGACGGACTCGCGCGCCGACGCCGGGGCGACGAGCTCGAGGCGGGACTCCTCGACGTGCTCGAGGGTGCCGACCTCCCCGATCGCGGGTGACGCGCCGTCGAGCGGGCGGAAGGAGCCGACGCCCTCGGAGCGGAACACGGCCGAGTCGTAGTCGCCGATCGCGCCGGCACCGGCCGCGTGCATGGCCGCGGCGACCCGGTCGGCGTCGGCGCGGGGCACGTGCACCACCCAGGCGTCGAGGCCGGGGTCGGTGTCGACCTCGAGCGGGCCCACGTCGGCGAGCCCGAGCGCGAGCGCCATCGACTCCGACACGCCGAGCGGTGGGGAGTCGGCGTTGGTGTGGCAGGTGTGGAGGGCGACGCCCTGGGAGGCGAGCGTGTGCACGACGCGCCCCTTCGGCGTGGTGGCGGCGACCGAGGTCACGCCCTTCAGGTAGAGCGGGTGGTGCGTCAGGAGCAGGTCCGCCCCCCGCGCGACGGCCTCGTCGGCGACGGCCTGCACCGGGTCGACCGCCAGCAGGATGCTGCCGACCTCCGCGTCCGGGTCGCCCACGACGGTCCCGACGGCGTCCCAGCCGTCGGCCCAGCGAGGGTCGTAGAGCTCGTCGAGCACCCGGACGACGTCGCGCAGCGTGGGCATGGCGCCACCCTACTGACGCGGCACGGCCTCAGCCCACGGAGCCGAGCGCGAACGGCAGCACCGCGTCGGCGCCCGCGAGGCGCAGCTCGCGCGACGCGACGGCGAGGGTCCACCGGCTGTCGACGAGGTCGTCGACGAGGAGGACGGGTCCCTCGGTCTCGCGCAGCGCGTCGCGCAGGCCCTGCGGCACGACGAAGCGTCCCCACACCGCGGCCAGCCGGAACGCGCTGTTGCCGCCCTGGGTGGCCGCAGGGGCACCGGGCGCGACCTCCAGCGCCGGCAGCAGCGGGAGCCGACCGAGACGGGCGAGGCCCTCGGCGACGGAGGCGACCAGCGTGGGCCGAGCGAGCGACGGCACCGCGACGACGGCCACCGGCCGCTGCTCCCACGGCCAGTCGCGCAGGGCCCTGGCGCAGGCACCGAGGAGGGCCTCCGGCACCGGTCCGTCGGGCGCACCCGGTGCGAACAGCTCCCGCAGCGCGCCGCCCCAGCCGAGGTCGGTGAGACGGGCCACCACCCGCCCCGTCTCCGGCCGCTCGGCCGGTGGGATCCGGCCGGAGACGTCGACGCCCAGCCGGCCCACTCCCGAGGGCCACTGGGCCCGAGGCTCGACGGGCACGCCGACCCGGTCGAGCGACGCGGTGGCCCGCTCGACGGCGGCACCGTCGGTGTCGGTCGGGTACCAGGGCCCCGCGCAGACGTCGCAGCGTCCACAGGGCGCCGCCGTGGGGTCGTCGAGCTGGCGCTGCAGCAGCTCCATGCGGCACGTCCGACCGGCCTCGTACTCGAGCATCGCCTGCTGCTCGGCCTCGCGGGCCTGGGCGATGCGCTCGTACCGCTCGGCGTCGTACACCCAGGGCTCGCCCGTGCTCACCCAGCCGCCCTGCACGCGTCGGACGGCGCCGTCGACGTCGAGCACCTTGAGCAACAGCTCCAGCGGGGTGCGGCGGATGTCGACCTGCGCCTCCAGCGAGGCGACGGACGTCGGGGTGGAGTCGAGCGCCCCCAGCACGGCGTCGACCTTGGCCTGGGTGGGCATCGAGGCGGTCGCGAAGTAGCGCCAGATGTCGGCGTCCTCGCGCCCGGGCAGCAGGAGCACGTCGGCCGACTCCGTGGCGCGGCCGGCGCGCCCGACCTGCTGGTAGTAGGCCACCGGTGACGACGGAGCGCCCAGGTGGACGACGAAGCCGAGGTTGGGCTTGTCGAACCCCATGCCGAGCGCGCTCGTGGCGACGAGTGCCTTCAGCCGGTCGTCCTTCAACGCCTGCTCGAGCCGGACCCGCTCGTCGGGGTCGGTCCGTCCCGTGTAGGCCGCGACCTCGTGCCCCGCCTCCGCGAGCAGCCTGGCGAGGTCCTCCGCCGCCGAGACCGTGAGCGTGTAGACGATGCCGCTGCCCGGCAGCTCCCCGAGGTGCGAGACGAGCCACCCGAGCCGCTCCTTCGACGTCGCCAGCGTGAGGCACCCGAGCCGCAGGCTGGTGCGGGCGAGCGACCCCCGCAGCGTGAGCACCCCGCCGCCGGGGTTCGAGTCCACGCCTCCCGAGCCGGGACCGCCCCCCGAGCCTGTCGAGGGGCGCCCGTCCACACCCCCCGAGCCGGGACCGCCCCCCGAGCCTGTCGAGGGGCGCGCGTCCACGCCCCCCGAGCCGGGACCGCCCCCCGAGCCTGTCGAGGGCCCGGCACCCCCGCCGGCGCTCTCCGCCGCCCGGCGCGCGGTACCCCCGCCGGCGAGCTGCTCGACGACGTCGGTGACGACGCGCTCGTTCGCCGTGGCCGTCGTGGCGAGCACCGGGACGCCGTCGGGCATCGAGTCGATGAGGTCGGCGAGGCGGCGGTAGTCCGGCCGGAAGTCGTGGCCCCAGTCGGAGATGCAGTGCGCCTCGTCCACCACGAGCAGGCCGATGCGCCGACGCAGCTCGGGGAGCTGCTCGTCGCGGAAGCGCGGGTTGGTGAGCCGCTCCGGCGAGACCAGCAGCACGTCGACGTCGTCGGCGTCGAGCCGCGCCCGCACGTCGTCCCACTCGTGGGCGTTGGCCGAGCTGATCGAGACCGCGCGGACCCCGGCCCGCTCCGCCGCGGCCACCTGGTCGCGCATCAGCGCGATGAGGGGCGAGACGAGCAACGTCGGGCCCGTGCCGCGAGAGCGCAGGAGCGCCGTGGCCACGAAGTACACCGCCGACTTGCCCCACCCGGTGCGCTGCACGACCAGGGCGCGGCGGTGGTCGTCCACCAGCGCCGTGACGGCCTCGAGCTGCCCCTCGTGGAACTGCGCGTCGTCGCGTCCGGTGAGCCGGCGCAGGGCGTCGAGGGCGTGCTCGCTCGTCGTGGTGGCGGTCATGGAGCCCATCGTGTCAGCGCGGCCCGACACCTCTGCGCCGCGGCCGGCCGTCTGTGGACGGGGCTCTCTCCCGACCCTTGCGTGCGACGACCGCTGGACGGACAGTGTCGCCATGGATCGAGTCCTACGCCTCGCCCCCACCCTCGCCGTCCTCCTGCTCGCCACCCTGGTCATCGCCGCCGCCTGCGGATCCGGCCCCGACGTGCGGGTGGCTCCCGACCTCGAGTGCACGCAGGACCGCACCTCGTCGGCCGCGAAGGACGTCGTCGAGCGGGTCGGGGGGTTGCGCACCGACGACTTCGTGGTGCGCCTCGCCCAGAGCACCGACGCCGGGGTCGTGGCGCTGGTGGACCGCGACGTCGACGGCGCGTACGACCTGCTGCACGACCGGTACGGGGTCGCGATCGTCGCGCGGACCACCGAGGGCGGCGGGCAGCACGGCTCCGCCGACTTCGCCCAGGTGCGCGAGCTCGCTCGCGACGCCTGCGGGTAGGCGGGCCGTGCTGCGCGGCGGTGGGCGAAGAGGGGCTCGAACCCCCGACCTTCCGGGTGTAAACCGGATGCTCTAGCCAGCTGAGCTATTCGCCCGGGCCGGCACCGCTCGGGTGCCGGGCGCCTGGAACCCTACCCCACCCGGGACGGGCGCCGCGTCGTGCAGAAGCCCCATAGAGAGAAGCCGCGGCCGCCGGGGTCTCGGGTCCCGGGCGGCCGCAGCACCCACATCATGACGCAGCGGGAGCAGCCGCCGCAGCCGTTTGCCCGCGAATGTGCCGAAAGCTTCTACGCCCCGTCGCGGAGGTGCTCCTCCAGGCGCTCGACCTTCGCCGTGAGCTGTCCGGTGAAGCCCGGACGGACGTCGGCCTTCAGCACCAGCGAGACGCGCGGCGACGTCCGCGCCACGGCCTCCACGGCGTCCTTGACGACGGCCATCACCTCGTCCCACTCGCCTTCGACCGTCGTGAACATCGAGGTGGTCTCGTGGGGCAGCCCCGACGCGCGGACGACACGCACGGCCTCGGCGACGCCGGCCGCGACCGAGCCGCTCTCGTCGGCCCCGACGGGACTGATGCTGAAGGCCGCGAGCATCAGAGGTCGGCGAGGGCGGCGCGGTAGGCGTCGAAGTCGCGCGCCTCGCCGATCGGGTGCTCGACCTTCCACCGCAGCACGCCGTCGGCGTCGACGAGGTAGGTGCCGCGCTCCGGCGCACCCGCACCCTCGTTGAAGATCCCGTAGGCGCGGCTCACCTCGCCGTGCGGCCAGAAGTCGCTCAGGACCGAGAACATGTAGCCCTCGGCGTCGGCGAACGCGCGGTTGGAGAAGAAGTGGTCGCAGGAGATCGCGAGCACCTCGACGTCGCCGCCGGCGAAGGCGTCGATGTTGTCGCGGATCTCGCAGAGCTCCCCGGTGCAGATGCCGCTGAAGGCGAACGGGAAGAAGACCAGCGCGACGGGCCGGCCCCGCAGGGCCGACAGCGAGACGTCCTCGCCGTGCTGGTTCTTGAGCGTGAAGTCGGGGGCCTGCTGGCCGATCTCGATCGTCATGGGACCGAGCCTAGAGCGAGCGGTCAGCGCTTGTGCGTCGAGAGCTTCGTGGCCGACCACTCGGCCGACGCCGACGACGTCGTGGTGGTGGACAGCCCGGCCACCGGGGCGGCCTCGGCGATGTCGGCACCGGTGACGTACCCGGGCCGGCCGACCTTCGGGGTCAGGACCCAGATGGACCCGCCCTCGGCGAGGTCGGCCAGGGCGTCGAACAGGGCGTCGACGAGGTCACCGTCGTCGTCGCGCCACCACAGGATCACGCCGTCGACCACCTCGTCGGACTCACCGTCGACGAGGGCGTGCCCGACGATCTCCTCGATCGCGGAGCGGAGCTCGTTGTCGACGTCCTCGTCCCAGCCCAGCTCCTGGATGACGGTGTCGGGGCTGAAGCCCAGCCTCGCGGCGTCCAACGGGATCTCCTCGGGGGTGCGTCGTGCAGGTGGTGGACCACACTCTGGCACGACCTGCGTCCCAGCGGTGGCTCGAGCGCGGAGGAGTCGAGGAACCTACTGCAAAGTAGGGGCAAACCCTACGTCCGGGTAGGTCTTCACGACGTCCGCCGGTGTCACCCTAGCGAACTCGGCGTGGAAAGATGGGAGGGTCCACAAGACGTCACAGGAGTCGCACATGCCCACCGGCCAGTCCCCCACCGAGCGTCCCGCGGTCATCCACGAGGGGCTGCCGACCCAGCTCCCCGACATCGACCCGGACGAGACCGCCGAGTGGCTCGCGTCGCTCGACCAGATGGTCGACGAGCGCGGACGCTCGCGCGCCCGCTACGTCATGCTCAAGCTCCTCGAGCGTGCGCGTGAGCAGAACATCGGGGTCCCGGCGCTGCGCAGCACCGACTTCATCAACACGATCCCCCCGGAGCACGAGCCGTGGTTCCCGGGCAACGAGGCCATCGAGCGACGCATCCGCTCCTACATCCGCTGGAACGCGGCCGTCATGGTCTCGCGCGCGAACCGGCCCGGTCTCGGCGTCGGCGGTCACATCGCCACGTACCAGTCGGCCGCCAGCCTCTACGAGGTCGGCTTCAACCACTTCTTCCGCGGGAAGAACCACCCCGGCGGCGGCGACCACCTCTACATCCAGGGCCACGCCGCACCCGGCATCTACGCCCGCTCCTACCTGGAGGGACGCCTCAGCGAGGAGCAGCTCGACCGCTTCCGCCAGGAGCACTCGCACGGGTTCGGCAACGGCCTCTCGTCCTACCCGCACCCGCGGCTCATGCCCGACTACTGGGAGTTCCCGACGGTCTCCATGGGCCTGGCCGCCATCAACTCGATCTACCAGGCGCGCTTCAACCGCTACCTGCACGACCGCGGCATCAAGGACACCAGCCAGCAGCACGTCTGGACGTTCCTCGGCGACGGCGAGATGGGCGAGCCCGAGTCGCTCGGCGCCATCGGCCTGGCCGCCCGCGAGGAGCTGGACAACCTCACGTTCGTCATCAACTGCAACCTCCAGCAGCTCGACGGCCCGGTGCGCGGCAACGGCAAGATCATCCAGGAGCTGGAGTCGTACTTCCGCGGCGCCGGGTGGAACGTCATCAAGGTCGTCTGGGGCCGCGAGTGGGACGACCTCCTCGCCCGCGACGGCGACGGCGTCCTGGTCAACCAGATGAACCGCACCCCCGACGGCGAGTTCCAGACCCTGTCGGTGGAGTCCGGCGCGTACAACCGGGAGAACTTCTTCGGTCCCGACCCGCGCCTGCGCGCCATGGTGGAGCACCTGAGCGACGAGCAGATCGAGCGCCTGCCCCGCGGCGGCCACGACTACCGCAAGGTCTACGCGGCGTTCGACGCGGCGATGAAGCACACCGGCCAGCCGACGGTCATCCTGGCCCACACCATCAAGGGCTGGCTGCTGGAGTCGTTCCAGGGCCGCAACGCGACCCACCAGATGAAGAAGCTCACGAAGGACGACCTCAAGGGCTTCCGCGACCGGCTCAACATCCCCGTCTCCGACGAGCAGATCGACGGCGACGACCTCGCCCCCTTCTACCACCCGGGGGAGGACAGCGAGGAGATCCAGTACATGCGCGCCCGCCGCGACGCGCTCGGCGGCGGCCTGCCGCAGCGTCGTGTCGACCCGGTCTCGGTCAAGATCCCCGAGGACGAGGCGTACTCGGCCCTCTCCAAGGGCTCGGGCAAGCAGCAGATCGCCACCACTATGGCGTTCGTCCGGCTCCTGCGCGACCTGATGAAGGATCCCGAGGTCGGTCGGCGCATCGTCCCGATCGCGCCCGACGAGTACCGCACCTTCGGCATGGACTCGATGTTCCCGTCGGCCAAGATCTACAACCCGGCCGGCCAGACCTACGAGGCCGTCGACCGCAAGCTGCTGCTCGCCTACAAGGAGTCCGAGAAGGGCCAGCTGCTCCACGAGGGCATCAGCGAGGCGGGCGCCATGGCCTCGGCCATCGCCGCCGGCAGCGCCTACTCCACGCACGGCGAGCCGATGATCCCGGTCTACCTCTTCTACTCGATGTTCGGCTTCCAGCGCACCGCCGACTCGATCTGGGCCATGGCCGACCAGCTGGCGCGCGGCTTCCTCGTCGGCGCCACCGCCGGCCGCACCACGCTCACCGGCGAGGGGCTGCAGCACGCCGACGGCCACTCCCCCCTCATCGCGCAGACCAACCCCGCTGTCGTGCACTACGACCCGGCCTACGGCTACGAGATCGCGCACATCGTCAAGGACGGCATGCGTCGCATGTACGGCACCTCCGACGAGCACCCCCACGGTGAGGACGTCATCTACTACATGACGGTCTACAACGAGCCGATCGTGCAGCCGGCCGAGCCGGAGGACCTCGACGTCGACGCGCTGCTCAAGGGCGCGTACCTGTACCGGCGCGGGACCGCGGGCAGCCACACGGCGCGCATCATGGCCTCCGGCGTCGCCCTGCCGTGGGCCCTGAAGGCCCAGGAGATGCTCGCGCAGGACTACGACGTACGCGCCGACGTCTGGTCGGTCACGTCGTGGAACGAGTTGGCTCGCGACGCCGTCGCCGCCGAGAGGTGGAACCTCAACAACCCCGGCGAGTACCAGCGCGTCCCGTGGATCACGACCCAGCTCATGGACCACGCCAACGTCACGCTCGCGGTCTCGGACTACATGCGCGCGGTGCCCGACCAGATCGCCCGCTGGGTGCCTGGCCCGTGGCAGTCGCTGGGCGCCGACGGGTTCGGCTTCGCCGACACCCGGGCCGCGGCGCGGCGCGTGTTCCAGATCGACGCCGAGTCGATCGTGGTCTCGGTGCTGCAGAGCCTGGCCCAGCAGGAGCTCGTCGAGCAGTCGGTCGTGCAGGACGCGTTCACGCGGCTGCGCATCGACGACCCGACGGCCACGCAGGGCGTGAAGCAGGAAGGCGGCGACGCCTGAGGCGACGCCTCCTGGTGCCACGGACGGCGACGGGACGTGGGTCACAGCGCGGGGTCGTCTCAGGGCGTTCCCAGGCGGGTGACCCTAGGATGATCGGCATGCTCCGATGGCCCTACACGTTCGCCGTCGCGCTGTCCGTGGCGGTCACGGGGGCGGCGGTGTTCTCCAGCTGGTACCTCGGCCTGCCCATGAAGGACCCGGAGGGCTTCCTCGGGCCGGCGTACGTGCGGCTCCCGGTGCTGGCGCTGATGTTCTTCGCGGCCGGCATCATCCCCGCGGCCGTGAGGCGTCGGGGTTGGAAGCAGATCCCGCTCGGCGTGCGGGAGGCCATCCGTGAGGAGTGGACGCTCAAGCGGGTCGGCTACATCGCGACCGGGCTCATCGCGTTCTACGCCTCCTACGTCAGCTACCGCAACCTCAAGAGCTACCTGCCGGTCTACCGCGAGAACGTCCTCTTCGACCGCCAGCTGCTCGAGCTCGACCACTGGCTGATGTTCGGCCACAACCCGGCGACGGTCCTGCACGACCTCCTCGGGACCGACGTGATGGCGCACGTCCTGTCGTTCACCTACATCGCCTACCTCCCGCTGATCCCCATCACCCTCGGCGCCTTCCTGGTGCTGAACCGCGACTTCTCCATCGGTGCCTGGTACGCGACGGCCCTGTGCCTGAACTGGGTGCTCGGCGTGATGAGCTACTACGCGCTGCCCACCCTGGGCCCGGCCTTCGCGCAGCCCTCGATGTACTGGGACCTCGCCGCGACCGACGTGACCGACCTGCAGCGGTCGTTGTTCCGGAACCGGGTCGACGTGCTCACGGACCCGTGGGCGAGCGAGAAGATCCACGGTGTCGCCGGCTTCGCGTCGCTGCACGTCTCGGTCACCTTCACGGCTGCCCTGTTCATGCAGCGCACCGGTCAGAAGCTCGCCATCCGGGTCATCACGTGGGCGTTCTTCGTCGTGACCGTGCTCGCCACGATCTACTTCGGCTGGCACTACCTCGCCGACGACGTCGCCGGCATCGCCATCGGCTGGGCCTCGGTCTCCATCGGGGCGTGGGCCTCCGGCAACCGGGGAAGACGCCGACGACGGCGACTGGCGCCCGTGGGCGAGCCCGTCGCCCCGCTCGACGATCAGCCGGCGACGGTCACCGCACCCGGCCCCGGCAGCGAGTCGGGGTCGACCAGGGGCTGACCCTGGCGCAGCATCGAGCGCCAGGTGGCCCGGCGGTACGCCGCGGGCTCCGTGCCCTGCACGAACTCGTGGAGCAGGCGCGCGAAGGTCTCCGGGTGGTCGCGGTGCGGGAAGTGCCCGGAGTCGGGGAGGACGTGCACGTCCGACCACGCCTGCTGGCGCGCGATGTCGGCGTGGGTGGCCGGGATGACCATGTCGTCGGCACCCCAGACCACCAGCACCGGGACGATGCGCGCCAGGTAGGTGCGGTCGGTCATGGTGACGTACTGGCCGCGCCAGTCGAGGACGTGGCTGGTGACGCGCTGGACGGCCTGGCGCGAGCGGGTGTCGGCGAAGGACTCGTAGATCCTGGCGACCTCGTCGAGGTCGCGCAGGTGCGTCAGACCGGTGCGGGAGAGGCGGCGCATGGTGGCCGACACCGCACGACGCCAGGGGCGGGCCGTGGCGAGGGCCAGCGCGGTGCCGCTCCCCGGGACGGTGAGGAAGCGGATCAGGGGCGTGACCTCCCGGCCGAGGCCGCCGGAGGAGACCAGCGCGATCCGCTCGGTGCGGTCGGGGTACTGGTAGGCGAACTGCATGGCGACGCCGCCGCCGAAGCTGTGGCCGACGACGGTGACCTTCTCGATGCCGAGGACCGTGAGCAGGTCACGCATCCCGTTGGCGTAGCCACCGAGCGAGTAGTCGGCGTCCGGCTTGTCCGACTCACCGTGGCCCAGGAGGTCGGGGGCGATGACCGTGTAGTGCTCCGCGAGCGCGTCCATCACGGGCTCCCACGTCGAGGAGTCGCATCCCAAGCCGTGCAGGAGCAGCAAGGCGGGCCCGGTCCCCCGACGGCGGTAGGCCCGTCGGTAGCCGTGCACCACGACGTGCTCCACGGCGTCTCCGGTCTCCATCACGCCATCGTAGGAGAGGCCGGATCATCGCCGCGCCCGAACCGGGCATGACGTCGGCCTCGTTAGACTCGGGCCCGTGCCCTCCCCTGCCGAGGTCCGCGCACAGCTGACCGACATCCTGACCGCCGTCGTCGAGTGCTCCCCCGAGCAGGTGACCGACGACGCGCGCCTCGAGGACCTCGGCGTCGACTCCCTCGCGGCCGTCGAGGTCGCCGACGAGCTGGGCCGCCGCTTCGGCGTCCACCTGGCCGACGACGTCGTCGACGGACTCGTGACCGTCGCGGACGCCGTGGCCGCCGTCGTCGACCACCGACCGGGCGACCCTCGCGCCCCGCGCACGCCCGTGGCTCCCGTCGCCCTGAGGTCCGAGGGCCGGCCGGTCCCTCCGCAACCCCGCGGACGCGGGCGCGACGTCGCGGGGCGAGCCGACGCGTTCTGGCGGCTCGCCCTGTGGTTCGTGGTCGCGGGGGTGGCCCTCGGCGGGCTGGTCGGCTTCGCCGGCGCCACGGTCGTCCGTGCCACGGGCCTCGGCGGCGTCGACCTGCCGCCGATCTCCGCACCGACGTCGGAGACGCCGACTCCGACCCCCACGCCCACCCCGACGCCCACCCAGACCACGCAGACGCAGGAGCGGGAGCAGCCGACCTTCCAGGTCGAGAAGGACCGCGTCGCGCCGGGCGAGCGGTTCCGGATCTCCGGTCGGTTCCCCGAGCTCGACGACGGAGAGGTGCTGCAGGTCCAAGTCCGCGACCCCGGCGGTGAGTGGGACGACTTCCCGGTCTCCGTGCAGACGCGTGACGGTGGCCGGTTCGAGACGACGATCTACACCTCTCGCACGGGCGAGCGCGAGTTCCGCGTCCTCCACGAGGACAGCGGCACGGCCTCGCCGTCGGCGGAGGTCACGATCGGCTGAGCCGCCGCGCCGGCCGTCTCGGACCGCTCAGACCACCTGGTGCAGCCAGCGGACGGGCGCGCCGTCACCGGCGTGACGGAACGGCTCGAGCTCGGCGTCCCACTTCACCCCGAGCAGCCCGTCGAGCGCCTCGTCCATGCTGATCTCGCCCAAGGCGGCCTTCACCCGGAAGGCCTTGATGCGGTCCTCCGGGATGAGGACGTCGCCGTGCAGACCGGTCATCGCGTGGAAGATGCCGAGGCTCGGGGTGAACGAGAAGCGCGCACCCTCGCTGGCCGCCGTCGGCTCCTCGGTGACCTCGAAGCGCAGCCGGTCCCATCCACGCATGGCCGAGGCGATCGCCGCGGCCGAGCCCGCGGGGGCTTGCCACGAGAGCTCCGCGCGGTAGGTGCCGGCCTCGGCGGGCTGGGGCTGCCAGTCGAGGTCGACGCTGCCGCCGAGCACGCCGGCGGCCGCCCACTCGACGTGCGGGCACAGCGCCGAGGGCGCGGAGTGGACATAGAGGACTCCACGGGTGGGGATGCTCATCGTGCCTCCTAGCTCGAGATCCGCCTTCCCCAGCGACCTCCCAGGAGCCACGCGACGTCCGTCCGCGTGGGACCATGGTAGTCACAACCGCCCCTCCTGCACCAGCCTCGTCCTGCGACGCCGGCGCGCGCGGTGCGACCCGCACCGTGTGACCATGGGGCATGAGCAGTGACGTGCAGGACCACGACGTCCAGGACAACCCGAGCGCCTCCCGCTTCGAGATCACCGTCGGCGGCGAGCTCGCGGGCTGGGTCGACTACCGCGTCGAGGGCGACGTCTACGCATTGCCGCACACCCGTGTGCTCCCCGCCTTCGAGGGCCAGGGGGTCGGCTCGAGGCTCGTCGTCGGGGCGTTGGAGCAGATCGCCGAGCGTGGCGGGCAGGTGCTCCCCTACTGCCCGTTCGTGCCGAAGGTGATCCGCGACCACCCCGAGCACCGCGACCTGGTGCCCGAGGACCAGCGGGCCGTGTTCGGCCTCTGACCTCTCAGGATCCGCCGTCCGGGACGAGGTGCACCTCGATCCCGCGCGATCGCCACAGCTCGGCGATGTCGTCGGCGTCCTCCCACGCCTCCTGCACCCGGTACCCGTCGGCCTCCAGGCCGTCGAGGATCTCGGCCTTCACGACGTGGTCGGGGCGGTAGTCGCCCACGATGCGCATCGCCAGCTGGTCGTACGGGACGCCGTGCTCGACGAGCCAGTCGAGCGTCAGGTCGCGCCAGATGAACTCGCGCGAGGTCACCACCAGCACGGCCTTGCCGTCGGCGTGCGCCGCGCGAACCGCCTCCACCACCTCCGGCCGGGGCGGGCAGTCCCTCGACGCCGCGTGGAACGCGTGGAAGTCGCGCTCCTCCCCCTCCAGGTGGTGCAGGATCGAGGAGACGTCGACCAGCGTGCCGTCGAGGTCGGCGATCACGGCATCGGTCATGGCCCCAGTGTGCCGCCTCGCTAGGCTGTGCGTCCCGGGGCGGTAGCTCAGCCGGTCAGAGCAGAGGACTCATAATCCTTGGGTCGTGGGTTCGAGCCCCACCCGCCCCACCGAACGACCACCATGCCCCCTCATCCGTTGAGTGTGACGTTTCGGCCCCGAAGATGGTCGATCCGGGGCTCGAACGTCACACTCAGCGCGGCTCGGTCGGCTCAGGGGGTCCCGGCGTAGCCTGGCGGCATGGCCGACGACGCCCCGACTCCGCTCACGCCGCTCGACGAGGACTGGGAGCGCGCGCTCGTGGTCGTCGCCCACCCCGACGACGTCGAGTTCGGGGCCGCCGCCGCGGTCGCCCGATGGACCGCGCAAGGGAAGTCGGTCGTCTACTGCATGGTCACCAGCGGTGAGGCGGGGATCGACGCGCTGCCGCCGGAGGAGTGCCGCGTCGTGCGCGAGCGCGAGCAGGTCGAGTCGGCGCGCGTGGTCGGCGTCGAGGTCGTCGAGTTCCTGGGGTTCCCCGACGGCGTGGTCGAGCCGACCGTTCACCTGCGCGCCGCCATCGCCGAGCAGGTCCGTCGGCACCGTCCCGACGTCGTGATCACCGGCAACCACCACGACACGTGGGGAGGGAGCGCACCCAACCAGGCCGACCACATCGCGGTCGGGCGGTCGACGATCCACGCCGTGCAGGACGCCGGCAACCGCTGGATCCACCGCGAGCAGATCGTCGACGGGCTGGAACCGTGGGGCGGCGTGCGTCAGGTGTGGGTCGCCGGCTCCCCGGTCGCCGAGCACGGCGTCGACACGACGGCCACCTTCGACCGCGGGGTGGCCTCGCTCGAGGCGCACCGCGCCTACATCGACGGCCTGGGCTGGGAGCACTTCGACCCGGCCGAGTTCCTGGAGGGCATGTCCCGCCCCACCGGCTCCCGCATGGGCGTCACCCACGCGGCCGCCTTCGAGGTCGTGTCGATGACGTGGGGCGACTGAACCCTCCCGGATGCAGCGAGCCCGGCGACCGCGTGGGCGGTGCCGGGCTCGATCTGCTCCCCCGATTGGACTCGAACCAATAACCCTTCGATTAACAGTCGAATGCTCTGCCAATTGAGCTACGGGGGATCGGCTCCCACACGGGGAGCACGGTCGCCAACTGTACCAACCTCCCGCCGCAACCTCGACACGGCCTGGTCACCCAGGCGGCGCGCGGTGGAGAGGCCGAGGCCGAGCTCGCGGGCGACGTCGGCCCAGGGGGTGGGACACCTCCCGTCGGGGGTGCGGGAGAAGCGGGCGACGACGACGTCGCGCTCCCGCGCGGACAGCACGGCGAGGTCGTCGACCGCTGCGGGGGATGCGGGTGCAGCACGGTTCCGGACCGCCTCGCGGACCTCGGCGTGTGGCACCTCCCGGCGGGGCCGCCGGTGCTCCTCCAGCGCCCGCGTGAGCCACGGCCAGGCGTACGTCGCGAGCCGTGCACCGCGGTCGGGGTCGAAGCGTGCCACGGCGGCCATCAGGGCGACGACGCCGACCTGGAAGGCGTCGTCGAGGTCGCCCGGCGCGAACCCCATGGCCCGCACCCGCATCGCCACGAGGCGCAGCGAAGCCCGCAGGAGCGCGTCGCGGGCCGTGCGGTCACCCGCGAGGGCGAGGCTCGCCAGACGTCGCTCCTCCGCGGCGTCGAGGGCCGGTTCCTGCAGCAGTCGACGCACCAGGTCCATGGCCCCAGCGTCGATGCCGACGCGAGCGACGAACCACCCACGACGCCGGCGCTGTGGACGGGCACGGTCGACGCCACCTGCCCCACCGGCTCCTGGGGACGACGAGGCCCCGGTGCTCAGGTCCGGCCGAGGCTCCGGTCGCGCAGCTCGCGCAGCTCGCCCTCCCGGGCGAGCAGCTCTCCGAACACCTCGCGGTACTCGTCGGGCTGCTCGACGGGATCGGTCCGCTGGAGCCTCGAGCGCAGGTCGCCCACCTGGCGTCCGAGGGTGAGGAGCCTCAGGCGCGCGACGACGTCGGCGACGACGCGGGGCGTCGCTCCCTCGGTGGCGCTGAGCGGTTCCATGGCCGCCACCGTCAGGACGCGCCGCAGGTCGTCGGACCCGAGGGCGTCGGAGACGCGCGGCACGAAGGTCGGGTCGGTCTGCTCAGGCAGACCGACCAGCAGCATCGACCGCCAGATCTCCCGCGCGACCGGGTGCGTGAAGTCCTGCTCGTCGAGCTCGCTCGCGTGGGGACGGGCGAGGTGCGGGTGCTGGGCCAGCGCCTTGAGCACCTCGCGCTCGTCGGCGAACTGCGGGGCGCCGAACGACACGAACGGCTGCGGCGCAGAGGCCGGGCTGCTCTCCGACTCCGCGGGCGCGGCACGACGGTCGGGCCGGGGCGCTGCCGGCCTGTGCCGACGGTGCTCGGCGCGCACCTGGTCGACGTCGACGCCGACACGGGTGGAGATCTCGCGCAGGAACTCCTCGACCTTGCTCTTGTCGCGCACCGACCGGGCCAGGCCGACGGCCTCGCGGACGGCGTCGACGCGCTGGTCGGCGCGGTCGAGGTCGTAGCGCTGCAGCACGTTCTCGAGCACGAACCGGTACAGCGGGATGCGTGCGTCGACGAGCGCGCGCACTCCGGCGTCGCCGTCGGCGATGCGCAGGTCGCACGGGTCCATGCCGCGCGGCTCGACGGCCACGTACGTCTGGGCGGCGAACTGCTGGTCGCCCTCGAAGGCCTTCATCGCCGCCCTCTGGCCGGCCTCGTCGCCGTCGAACGTGAAGACGACCTCGCCGTGCATGCTGCCGTCGTCGAGGAGGATGCGCCGCAGCACCTTCGCGTGGCCCTCGCCGAACGCCGTGCCGCAGGTGGCCACCGCGGTGCGCACGCCGGCCTCGTGGCAGGCCATGACGTCGGTGTAGCCCTCGACGACCACGGCGCGGCTCTCCGAGGAGATCTGGCGCCGGGCGAGGTCGATCCCGTAGAGCACCTGGCTCTTCTTGTAGATCGGCGTCTCCGCCGTGTTGACGTACTTGCCCTGCATGAAGTCGTCGTCGAACATGCGCCGTGCACCGAAGCCGATGATCTCGCTCGTCATCTCGCGGATCGGCCAGAGCAGACGCCCCTGGAACACGTCGAACAGGCCGCGCGAGGACCGGCGAGCGAGACCCCCGACCACCAGCTCGTCGTCGGTGAAGCCCTTGCCCTTGAGGTGACCGAGGAGCGCGGTGCCCGACCTCGGCGCCCAGCCCATCGCGAACGTCTCGGCCGCGCGGCGGTCGAAGCCGCGGTCGGTGACGAACTGGCGGCCGGGAGCGGCCTCGGGCGCCGACGTGAGCGTCTCGGCGTAGAACTCCCCCGCCAGGCGGTGCGCCTCGAGCAGCCGCTGGCGCTGCTGGGGGTCGCGACGCGGACCGCGGGACTCGCCCTCGACGTACCGCAGCTGGATGCCGTACTTGCCGGCGAGTCGTTCCATCGCCTCGACGAAGCTGAGCCCCTCGATCTTCTGCACGAACGCGATCGCGTCGCCGCCCTCCCCGCAGCCGAAGCAGTGGAAGGTGCCGCGCGCCGGGTTGGCGTGGAACGACGGCGTCTTCTCGTCGTGGAAGGGGCAGAGGCCCTTCATGGTGCCGCCGGATCGACGCAGCGTGACGTACTGCTCGACGACCTCGTCGATGCGGGCGCGCTCCCTGACGAGCTGGATGTCCTCGTCGTTGATCAGGCCCGCCACGCCCTGATCCTAGGCGGTCGACCTCGACCGAGGAGCCGCTCGGCCCACAGCCGGGCGGAGACGTCCGTCAGGCTCGCCACCTGGTCGATGACCACCCGGACCCGCGCGGCCTCGTCGGGCGCAGCGCGCAGGTCGGCGCGGAACTCCGGCTCCAGGTGCTCCTCCCCCGTGGCGACGAGGAGCTCGACCAGCGCGGTGAGGGCGTCGCGCTGTGCTGCGAGCTGGCTGGCGCGGTCGTCGGACCTCATGACGTAGTGCGCGGCGACGGCCTTGAGGACGGTGATCTCGTCCCGCGTGGACGTCGGCACCTCGAGGTCGGCGCCGTACCGCGTGAGCGGCCCGCTCCCCCAACGCTCGACCGTGGCCTGCTGCGCGGCGACCGCGAAGCGACCGATGAGCGCGCTCGTGAGGCTCTTCAGGACGGCATGCGCCTCCCGGCTGCCGTCGAAGTCCTCGCGCGGCCACTCCGGGAGGGCGCGCAGGCGCTCGAGGGCGTCGCCGAGCCGGTCGTCGTCGGCGCTCGGGTCGTACCAGTCGCGGGCCACGTGGTGCACGGCCGGCAGGTCGAGCCGCCCCGGGAGGAGGCTGAACCATCCCCCGACCACGGCGTCCTCGACATCGTGCACGGAGTAGGCGATGTCGTCGGCGAGGTCCATCACCTGGGCCTCGACGGGGCGGCGACCGGACGGCGCGTCGGCCCGCAACCAGTCGAAGATGCGTCGGTCGTCCTCGTAGACGCCGAACTTGGGACCGCCGTCGGGCGCCTCGCCGCGCGCCCACGGGTACTTGACGCAGGCGGCCAGGGTCGCGCGGGTGAGGTTGAGTCCCACGCTTCGCCCCTCGGCGTCGACGGTCTTCGCCTCGAGCCGGCTGAGGATCCGCAGGGTCTGCGCGTTCCCCTCGAAGCCGCCGACGTCGCGCGCGGCCTCGTCGAGCGCGACCTCGCCGTTGTGCCCGAAGGGCGGGTGCCCGAGGTCGTGCGAGAGGGCGGCGCAGTCGACGACGTCGGGGTCGCAGCCGAGCGACTGGCCGAGCTCGCGGGCGACCTGCGCCACCTCGAGCGTGTGGGTGAGCCGGTTGCGCACGAAGTCGTCGGACCCGGCGCCCATCACCTGCGTCTTGGCCGACAGCCGGCGCAGGGCAGCGGAGTGCACGACCCGGCCGCGGTCGCGCTCGAACGGTGTCCGCCCGGCCCGCGTGGCCGGTTCCGCCACGACCCGGGCGCGCGCCTCGATGCCGTAGGGACTCTCCACGGGTCGCAGGCTACCGGTCGGGACCCGTGGCACAGTGACGTCGTGCCCAGGTCCGTCGCCGTGATGTCAGACGTCCACGGCAAGCGGTCGGCGAGCGACCTCGATGCTCCCCACGTTCGCCCCGCGACGGTCGCCTCTGAGGCCACCCACCATGGTTCTCACCCGCTCACCCGCGGATGCATCCGATGGTGAGCGAGGGAGAACCATGGTGAGCTGCTGATTCCCATCAATTGATGGGAATCAGCAGTCCGCCGCGGGGACTAGAAGCGGCCGGAGCGGGGGCGGGGCTGGCAGCGGGGGCAGGAGAAGGAGC
>CAZREF010000023.1:29276-46137 GCA_964599245.1 uncultured Aeromicrobium sp.
GACTAGAAGCGGCCGGAGCGGGGGCGGGGCTGGCAGCGGGGGCAGGAGAAGGAGCTGCGGTTCATGAAGGCGTCGCGCCGGACGGGGGTGCCGCAGCGGGGGCAGGGGCGGCCCTCCTGCCCGTACACGGCGAGGGAGCGGTCGAAGTAGCCGCTCTGGCCGTTGACGTTCACGTAGAGCGCGTCGAACGACGTGCCGCCCTGCTCCAGCGCCTCGCCCATGACGTCGACGACGTGGCCCAGGAGGGTGGTCACCTCCTTCGCCCGCAGACGGTCGGTGGCCCGCGCCCAGTGGAGCGGGACACGCCACAGCGACTCGTCGGCGTAGATGTTGCCCACGCCCGACACGAGCGTCTGGTCGAGCAGCGCGCGCTTCACCCCGGTGCGACGTCGACGCAGCCGGCGCGAGAACAGGTCGGCGTCGAAGGCGGGGTCGAGCGGGTCCCGCGCGATGTGCCCGATCGTGAGGGGCACCCCCTCCTCGTCGACGTCGGCGAGCATCATCCCGCCGAAGATGCGCTGGTCGACGAAGCGCAGCTGGCGGCCGTCGTCGAGGTCGAGCACGATCCGCAGGTGGCGCGGCGCAGGGGCACCCGCGTCGCTGACGAGCATCTGGCCGCTCATGCCGAGGTGGCACAGCAGCGCCTCGTCGCCGTCGAGAACCAGCCACAGGTACTTGCCACGACGCCGTGCGGACTCCACCCGACGCCCGACGAGCCGCGGCACGAAGTCGTCGGGGCCGGGCAGGTGGCGCCGCAACGAGCGGACGTCGTGCACGGTGACCGCGCGGACGGTGCGTCCGACGACGTGGGACTCGAGGCCGCGACGGACGACCTCGACCTCGGGGAGCTCGGGCACGGGCCGCTCAGGCCTCGACGGCGTCCGCGGGGGTGACCTCCGCGGAGATGGCGCGCCAGGCGATCTCGGCGACCTGCTGCTCGGCCTCCTTCTTCGACCGCCCGGTGCCGCCGTCGTGGCGGCGCTCCCCCACCAGGACCGACGCCGTGAACGTCTTGTCGTGGTCGGGGCCCTCGCTCTCGATGACGTAGCGCGGGACGCCGAGGTCGTGGTTGGCCGCGATCTCCTGCAGCGACGTCTTCCAGTCCAGGCCGGCGCCGAGGTCGGCCGCGCGAGCGATGAACGGGTCGAAGACGGCATGCACGACCTGCGAGGCACGCTCGATGCCGAACTGCACGTAGATCGCGCCGATGACCGCCTCGACGGTGTCGGAGAGGATCGACGCCTTCTCCCGCCCGCCCGTGGCCTCCTCGCCGCGGCCCAGGCGCAGGTGCGACCCGAGGTCGAGGGTGTGCGCGACCTCGGCGAGGGCCTTCGCGCTCACCACGGCGGCGCGCAGCTTCGCGAGGCGGCCCTCGGCCAGGTCGGGGTGGTTCGTGAACAGCGCGTCGGTGACGACGAGCCCGAGCACCGAGTCCCCGAGGAACTCCAGGCGCTCGTTGTTCGGCAAGCCGCCGTTCTCGTAGGCGTACGAGCGGTGCGTGAGGGCGTGCTCGAGCAGCTGGGGGTCCAGGTCGGGGACCCCCAGCACGTCCATCAGGGCCTCGTGGCCCTGAGGATCAGAGGACCTGGCGACGCTCGCCACGCGCGCCGTACTGTCCGCACTCGCCGCACGCACGGTGCGGGACGACCTTGGAGTCGCAGGCGGGGTTGGCGCAGTCGACGAGGGTGGTCGCGGTGGTCTTCCACTGCGAACGGCGGTGGCGCGTGTTGCTGCGCGACATCTTCCGCTTCGGAACGGCCACGATCTACTCCTTGTTCGGCCCCGGGGCGTCGCCCGGGAGGTTCTGGGTCAAGCGGCCCAACGACGCCCAGCGGGGGTCGATCGGGTCGCCGTGTGTGTGGTCTGGATCGTCCGCGAGGCGCGCCCCGCACTCGGGGCACAGTCCCGGACACTCCGGATCACACACGGGGTTGAGCGGCAGTGCCAGCACCACCGCGTCCCGCAGGACGGGTTCGAGGTCGAGCAGCTCGTCCTCGAGGGCTGGCAGCTCGTCCTCCTCACCATCCTCCTCGGCACCGTCGCCGGCACCGATCGGGTCGTACACGTACAGCTCCTGCAGGTCCACCACGACGGTGTCGTCGAGGGGGTCCAGGCAGCGGACGCACTCGCCGACGACCCGCGCCGAGGCGGTGCCGGTGGCCAGCACCCCGTCCATGACGGCCTCGAGCCGGAGCTCGAGATCGATGGGCGATCCCTCGGGCACGCCGTAGACGTCGTGGCCCAGATCCGCGGGCGCCTCGATGGTCCGGGTGTACGTACGCTCGGTCCCCGGTCGACGCCCCAGAACCTGGGTGTCGAAGACCAAGGGGCCCGGTTGCACGGTCACGTCCGTCCGTCGAGGTGCACAACAGATCACGGTCTGCAGGCAGACCGCCGTCCATCATAACCGGTGGGGCTCCCCCGGAGCGAATCGCGCCCAGCGAGGGCTGCACCGACGGGACTGCACGGACGGGGCTCGCCGGAGGCGCTGGCCGGCGTGGCAGCGAGGAGCCGGTGTCGGTGGTGGCTGGGACGATCGGGAGGTGGAGACGTCGGCCGAGCGCGAGGGCACGGTGCTCCACGCCGACCTCGACTGCTTCTTCGCCTCCGTGGAGATCCGCGACGACCCGACGCTGCGCGGACGTCCCGTCGCCGTGGGCGGCGGCGTGGTCATGGCCGCCAGCTACGAGGCCCGCGCGCACGGGGTCGCAGGCGCCATGGGCCTGCGCCAGGCGCGCAGGCTGTGTCCCGACCTGCTCGTCGTGCCACCGCGACCCCACGCCTACACCGAGGCCAGCCGCGCGGTGTTCGCCGTCTTCGACGACACCACACCGCTGGTCGAGGGCGTCTCGATCGACGAGGCGTTCCTCGAGGTGGGCGGGCTCCGACGCATCCGCGGAGCGCCGTCGACGATCGCCCAGGCCCTGCGACGCGACGTGCGCGAGCGCGTCGGGCTGCCCATCTCGGTCGGCGTGGCCCGCACCAAGTACCTGGCCAAGGTCGGCAGCGCCATGGCCAAGCCCGACGGCCTGCTCGTGGTCCCCCTCGACGACGAACGCCGCTTCCTGCTCTCCCTGCCCGTCCAGGCCCTCTGGGGCGTCGGGCCGCGCACCACGGAGAAGCTGCACGCCGCCCGCGTGCGCACCATCGCCGACGTCGCCCGCATGGAGACGGGTGAGCTGGCCGCCCTCGTCGGCCAGGCGTCGGCCCGGCACCTGCACGCCCTCGCCTCCGGGCACGACCCCCGGCCGGTCCGCGCCAGGCCCACCCGTCGGTCCATGGGCGCTCAGCACGCCCTCGGTCGGGGCGAGCGCACGCCGCAGGACGTCGAGGTGGTGCTGCTCGGCCTCGTCGACCGCGTCTCGCGACGGCTGCGCGCCGCCGGGCGCACCGCCGCCACGGTCACGCTGCGCGTCCGCTTCGACGACTTCACGAGCTCCACCACGTCGCACACGCTGCCCCGCCCCGCCGCCCACACCCAGGTGCTGCTCGACGCCACCCTCGCGCTGCTGCGCAGCCGGCACGCCGAGATCGCACGGCGCGGCATCACCCTCGTCGGGTTCCAGGCCTCCGGCCTCGACGACCACGGCGAGCAGCTGCTCCTGCCCCTCGCGCCCGCCGCCGACCAGGGCCTCGACACGGCGGTCGACGCCGTGCGCGACCGGTTCGGCTCACGGGCCGTCCGCCGCGGCACGCAGCTGGGGCGCGGTGAGCGCGCTGCCATGCCGACGCTGCCCGACTGAGACGGGCGCCCGAGGGAGGGTCAGCCGCGCTCGAAGGCCGCGGTCATCCGCTCGAGGACGAAGCCGGGCACGAGGCCGCTCACGTCGCCACCGCCGCGGGCCACCTCCTTGACCAGGCTGGACGCCAGGAACGAGTACTCGGGGCTGGTCGGGATGAAGACGGTGTCGACGTCGGTGAGGCTGCCGTTCATCTGCGCCATCTGGAGCTCGTAGTCGAAGTCCGAGACCGCTCGGAGGCCCTTCACGATCGCGGCGACGTCGTGCTCGGTGCAGAAGTCGACGAGCAGCCCCCGGAACGACGCCACGCTGACGTTCAGCAGGTCCGACGTCGCCTCGCCGAGCATGTCGAGCCGCTCCTCGAGCGTGAACAGGCTCTTCTTGCTCTCGTTCACCAGCACGGCGACGACGACCTCGTCGAACAGGCGCGAGGCCCTCCGCACGATGTCGAGGTGACCGTTGGTCACGGGGTCGAAGGAGCCGGGGCACACCACGCGCGTCACGCCCGTGACGCTATCAGGGCTCGACGGGATCAGGACCCCCTCGCCCGCGCGCCGAACCAGACGGTGGTCTCGCCGTGCGCACGCTCGCGGAAGCCGTCGAAGCCGTCGGGCCAGGTGAACGGGGTCCGGGTGGACCGCTCGACCACCACGACCGCGTGGTCGGCGAGGACGTCGGCCAGCGCCGCGACCACGGCGGCGACGTCGGCGGTGGGCACGTCGTAGGGCGGGTCGAGGAGCACGAGGTCGTACGGGCCGGCGGCCGAGCCGACGAAGGAGGCGGCGCTGGTGCGGTGGACCCGCGCCGCCGCGCCCAGGTCGCGGACGTTCTGCTGCGCCACCTGGGCGGCGCGGCGGTCCGACTCGACGAGGTCGGCCGAGGCCGCGCCGCGCGACACGGCCTCGAGGCCGAGCGCGCCGGACCCGGCATAGAGGTCGAGCACGCGGAGGTCGTCGAGGCCACCGAACATCGACGTGAGCGAGGCGAAGAGCGACTCGCGGACGCGGTCGGACGTGGGGCGGGTCCCGGAACCAGGAGGTGTACGGAGGCGGCGTCCGCCCCATCGTCCGGCGATGACGCGGGTCACGTGCGCTCCAGGTAGTCGGCCTGCTGGGACCGCTCGAGCCGATCCACGGCGACGCGCAGGTCGGGCGCCGAGTCGAGGGTCGGGTCGGCCTCGACGAACGCGGTGGCCGCGTCGCGCGCATCGGCGATGACCTGCTCGTCCTTCACGACCGAGAGCAGCCGGAGGCTGCTGCGCACCCCCGACTGCGCGGCACCGAGGACGTCGCCCTCGCGGCGCAGCTCGGCATCGAGGCGCGAGAGCGCGAAGCCGTCGGAGGTGGACGCGACGGCGTCGAGGCGCTCGCGGGAGGGCGACCCGTCCTCGGCCGAGGTGACGAGCAGGCAGAGCCCCGGGTGGCCGCCTCGTCCGACCCGGCCACGGAGCTGGTGGAGCTGGGAGACGCCGAAGCGCTCGGCGTCGACGACCACCATGACGGTGGCGTTCGGGACGTCGACGCCGACCTCGACCACGGTCGTCGCCACGAGCACGTCGACCTCGCCGCGGGCGAAGGCCGTCATCGCGGCGTCCTTCTCCTCGGGGGGCTGACGACCGTGGAGGGTGGCCAGCCGCAGGCCGGCGAGCGGACCGGCGGCCAGCTCCTCGTGCAGGTCGACCAGCGAGCGGGTGGGCAGGCCCTCGGCGTCGGCCTTCGCGGCGTCCGACGCCTCCTTCTCCCCGTCGCCGATGCGGGAGACGACCACGTAGGCCTGGCGGCCGTCGGCCACCTCCTCGCGGACCCGGTCCCACGCCCGCGCCAGCCAGTCGGGGCGCTCGGCCGCGGGCACCACGGTCGTCTGGATCGGCCGGCGCCCGCCCGGCAGCTCGGCCAGCGTGGACGTCTCGAGGTCGCCGAAGACCGTCATGGCGATGGTGCGCGGGATGGGCGTCGCGGTCATGACCAGCACGTGCGGCTTCACGTCGTGGCGGTCGACGAGCACCGCGCGCTGCTCGACGCCGAAGCGGTGCTGCTCGTCGATGACGAGCAGGCCGAGCTCGGCGAGCTGCACGGTGTCCTGCAGGACGGCGTGGGTGCCGATGACGATGCCGGCGGCGCCGGAGGCCGCGTCGAGCAGTGCCTCCTTGCGGGCCTTGGCGCCCATCGACCCGGTGAGGAGACGCACCCGCGTGCCCTCGCTGGCACCGCCCAGCATCCCGCCCTCGGCCAGCGAGCCGAGCATCGCCGTGATGCCGCGGTGGTGCTGCGCCGCCAGCACCTCCGTGGGCGCGAGCAGCACGGCCTGGGCGCCGGCGTCGACCACCTGGAGCATCGCGAGCAGCGCGACGATCGTCTTGCCCGAGCCGACCTCGCCCTGGAGCAGGCGGTGCATGGGGTGCTCGAGCGCGAGGTCGGCCTCGATCTCGGCGACGACCGCGCGCTGCCCGTCGGTGAGCGTGAAGGGCAGCTGCTCCTCGAACGCGTCACGCAGACCCCCGGGCCGACGTGGCCGGGGCCGGGCCGCCTGGCCGAGCGCCTCGTGCCGTCGCTGCGCGAACACGGTCTGGAGGACGAAGGCCTCCTCGAACCGGAACCGGTCACGGGCAGTGCGCCACTGCTCGCCCGAGCGGGGCCGGTGGATCATCTCGAACGCCACGTCGGCCGTCGGCAGGCCGCGCGCCGTACGGACCTCGTCGGGGATCGGGTCCTCGACGTCGGCGACGGCCAGGACGGTCTCGACCGACCGCTCGATCGCCAGCGAGGGGATCTTGGCGCTGGCCGGGTAGATCGGGATGATGCCGCGCGCGACCCGTCCCTCCATCGCGTCGGGGCCCTCGACGGGCTCGTAGAGCGGGTGGGTGAGCTGCAGACGTCCGTTGAACTGGCCGACCTCGCCGGCGAACAGCCCGACCGTCCCCGGCGACAGCTGGGCCTGCCGCCAGGGCTGGGAGAAGAACGTGAGCGTGAGGCGCGCGTGCCCGTCGGTGATCGTGACCTCGGTGCGGGTCTTGCGGCCGCCCGGCCCGAACCGACGGTTGACGGCCTCGACGACGCGCGCCATGACCGTGGCGTACTGGCCGACCTGCAGCGCGGCGAGGTCGGTGAGCTCGCCGAGGGACACGTAGCGCCGGGGGTAGTGGCGCAGGAGGTCGTCGACCGTCTCGAGCCCCAGCGTCGCGAGCTTCTTGGCGGTGGCGTCGCCGACGACGGACCGCAGGCGGGTGGTCGGGGGCGTGGTGGGTGGAGCGGGCGGGGTCACCGTCACTCCACCGCGACGAACAGGGGGTAGTTCTCCTGCCCACCGTCGTAGACGACGACGTCGACGTCCACCCTGTCCGCCCGCACTCGCTGCGACAGTGACTCGGCGACCGACCGGTCCGCGCCCTCGCCGACGACCAGGGTGACGAGCTCCGCCGACGGCGACAGCAGGCGGTCGAGGACCTCCCCCGCGACGGCGGGGACGTCGGCGCCGACGATCGCGAAGTCGCCGGACACGACGCCGAGCACGTCGCCCGCCTCACACGGCCCGGCCATGGTGATGCCGGGCTCGGTGGCCACCGTGACGGCGCCGTGCTGCGTGTGGGCGGCCGCGCTGGACATCGCGACGACGTCCTCCTCGAACCCGAGACCGGGGTCGTGCACCGCGAGGGCGGCCAGCCCCTGCACCTGCGCGTGGGTGGGGATGACCGCGACCCGGACGCCGTCGTCGCGGACCTGCTTGGCGGCCGCCTCGAACAAACCGACGTAGCGGTGGTTGTTGGGCAGCACGACGACCTCGTCGGCGTCGAGCGAGCGCAGGGTCTGCAGCATGGTGGCGACGTCGACCGGACGCTCACGGGAGAACTCGAGCACGGTGGCACCTGCCTCGCGGCAGAGGTCGGACAGGCCGGGACCGGTGGCGGCCACGACGACGGCCCGGCCACCGCGGGCGCGGCCGGACTGCCGCGCGACCTGGTCGGCGAAGTGGGTGACAGCGATGCGGTACGGGCGCCCCGCCTGGAGTCCCGCCTCGATCGCGGCACCGACGTCGTCGACGTGGACGTGGACGTTCCAGAGACGGTCACCGCCGACGACGACGAGGGAGTCGCCCAGGCCGTCGAGCGCGTGGCGGAGCGCGGGGATCTCGGTGTCGTCGGCGTCGAGCAGGTACATGACCTCATAGCCCGGGCCGCCCTCGACGAGGTCGTCGCCGGCCGGGCCGACGGGCCGGGGCACGTGGGGGGCCGACGGTGCCGGTGCGCGGCCGGTGAGGGCTCGCTCGGTGGCGTCGAGGACGACGACGAGCGCGCGGCCGCCGGCGTCCACGACCCCGGCCTGCGCCAGCCGGGGCATCTGCTCGGGGGTGCGCTCGAGCGCCACCCGCGCCGACGCGGCCGCGAGGGCGAACACGTCGCGCGCCTCGGCACCGGACTCCACCGCGTCCTCGGCGCCCTTCGCGGCGGCAGCGGCGACCGACAGGATGGTGCCCTCGACGGGGCGCCCCACCGCGGCGTGCGCCGCGTCGGAGGCGGCGCGGAAGGACCGCGCGACGTCGGCGGGCTCGACCTCGGCGTCGAGGCGAAGGTCGCGGAAGGTGGCGCGCACCAGCTGGGACAGGATGACGCCGCTGTTGCCCTTGGCGCCGGTGAGCAGCCCGTCGGTGTGCGCCCGCACGAGGTCGGCCAGGCCGACGTCGTCCGGGAGCGCTTCGACGGCGTCCGCCCCCGCCACGAAGGTGAGGTAGGCGTTGGTGCCGGTGTCGCTGTCGGGCACCGGGAAGACGTTGAGCGCGTCGATCTCCGCCCGCGCCTGCCCCAGCGCCTCCACGCAGAGGCGGGTCCACGCACGGAAGGCGTCGGGACGCAGGCGCAGGACCATGCGCAGAGGTTAGCGCGCAGGGAGGACGTCGTCGGGTGGCGCGGCGCGGGGTCGGGGCAGGTCGTCCTGTGGCCGCGCCCGTCGGCTTCTCCTCGTCCTGCGGCCGCGCTGCCTCGGCCCGTCCCGCGGCTGTGCCGCCTCGGCTTCTCGTGGTCCTGCAGCTGCGCTGCCTCGGCTTCTCCTGGTGGTGGGTCGCGCAGGAGCCTCGACCGGGAAGCCGGGTGCGTGTCCGGGCTGGGTTCTCGGGGTCCGGCTCGCGCACGGGGTGACGCACGATTCTTCCTTCGCGTGGGCAAGGATCCTCCCTTCTCGTGGACCGTGCCACGGGAAGGGAGAACCCCTGCCCTTCCGTCACCGTCGGCGGCCGCGCCGACGCAGCCGCAGGACGCGATGGAGCCGAGGCAACGCACCCGCAGGAGGAGACCAAGCCGGGGGGCGCAGCCGCAGGACGAGCAAAGCCGAGGGGCGCAGCCGCAGGACCGTCGGATGCAACCTCCGAGGGGAGGAGCCGAGGAAGGGCGATTGGCCCCGGCCGCGGCGCATCGGCTATCCTTGAGCGGTTGCCCGCCGAGCGGGCACGCCCCGAACTCTCGTCGAATCGACGAATCCGTCTCGAGCAAGCAGGAGTGGTCGCTGTGGCAGCGGTCTGTGACGTGTGCACCAAGGGACCTGGCTTCGGCCACAACGTGTCCTTCTCGCACCGACGTACGAAGCGACGCTTCGACCCGAACATCCAGCGCGTGCGCGCCGTCGTGGACGGGACGCCCAAGCGGCTGAACGTCTGCACGTCGTGCATCAAGGCCGGCAAGGTCAGCCGCTGAAGCACGTCCACGCCTTCGGCGACGACGCTCTCGGTGAGCTCGACGCGGTCGGCGTCGCTGCGGCCGTCGCCGCCGGCGACATCAGCGCGGTCGAGGCTGCTCAGGCAGCCATCGGCCGCGCTGCTCTCGTGGAGCCCCACCTCAACGGCATCGTCGTCGAGGACTTCGAGCGCGCCCTGAGCCTCGCGGCCGGCCCGCTCACCGGACGTCTCGCCGGCGTCCCCACCTTCGTCAAGGACAACACCGACGTCGAGGGCCTGCCGACGCGCCAGGGGTCTCGCGCGATCCCGCCCACCCCGGCGCCCGCCGACCACCCCTTCACCACCCAGCTGCGTGCCACCGGCCTGGTGCCGCTCGGCAAGTCCTCCCTCCCGGAGTTCGGCTGGAGCGCGAGCACCGAGTTCGACCAGTGGGACCCCACGCGCAACCCGTGGGACACCGACTTCTCCAGCGGCGCGTCGTCCGGCGGTGCCGCTGTCCTCGTGGCCTCGGGCGTCGTGCCGATCGCGCACGCGAACGACGGCGGCGGGTCCATCCGCATCCCCGCTGCGGCCTGCGGGCTCGTGGGCCTCAAGCCCACCCGTGGCCGTCTCGCCCCCGACGCCCACGCCGCACAGATGCCGGTCGACGTCGTGTGCAACGGCGTCGTCACCCGCACGGTGCGCGACACCGCCCACTTCCTGGCCGCAGCCGAGGCGCACCGCACCGCCCCCGGCCTGCCGCTGGTCGGGCTCGTCGAGGGTCCCGGCGCGCGTCGCCTGCGCATCGGCATGGTGATCGACTCCCTCACCGACACCCCCACCGACGACGAGACGCGTGCCGCCGTCGTCGCCACCGCCGAGCTGCTCACCTCGCTGGGCCACGAGGTCGTCGAGGTGCCGCTGCCGGCCGTCGACGCCTTCGCGGAGGCCTTCAAGCACTACTGGGCGATGCTGGCGTTCTCCACGCAGCACTTCGGCAAGCGGGTGATGCACCCGCGGTTCGACACGTCCGCCACCGACCCGCTCACCCAGTACCTCGCGCGTCGCTTCGCGCGCTCGTTCTGGCGCACCCCGGGTGCCATCCGCACCCTCAAGCGGTCCGAGCAGGAGCTGCGGGAGCACTTCGCCACCCACCGCGTCGACGCCGCCCTCTCGCCCACCCTCGCGCACACCACGCCACGGATCGGCCACCTGTCGCCGAACGTCCCGTTCCCGGAGATGTTCGACCGGCTCGTCCGCTACGCCGCGTTCACGCCGCTGAACAACGCCACCGGCTCGCCCGCGGTCTCGCTGCCGCTCGGGCGCACCGCCGAGGGCCTGCCGATCGGGGTGCAGCTCCAGGCGCTGCACGGCGACGAGCGCACGCTGCTGGAGCTCTCCTACGAGCTCGAGGCGGCCCAGCCGTTCGCGCGCATCCAGGACTGACCCGCTGCGGCGTCCCGACGTCGGTCAGCGCCAGTGCTGCCAGCCGGCCTCGCCCTCCCACGGCGCGCCGTCGACGAGCACGGACGGTCGCTCGTCGCCCCGGGGGTCGCGGACCTCGCCCACCGCGGTCCAGCCGGGTGGCAGGTCGGTGACGGCGCTGAAGGTGGCGGCGAGCGCGTAGTCCTCCCCTCCCCCGAGCACCATCGCCAGCGGGTCTGTGCCGAGGGCCTCGGCCACCGTGCGGACCGGCTCGTCGACGGCGAGCGTGGTGGAGCGCAGGTCCAGCACGACACCGCTGGCGTCGGCGACGTGCCCGAGGTCGGCCAGCAACCCGTCGCTGACGTCGATCATCGCGGTGGCGCCGGCGTCCGCGGCGGCCGGTCCCGCGGCGTACGGCGGCTGCGGGCACCGGTGCGCCTCCACGGCGGCGCGCGGCGAGCGGAAGCCCCGGCTGAGCGCGGCGAGCCCCGCCGCCGACCACCCCAGACGGCCGTGGACGGCCACGACGTCGCCGGGCAGTGCACCGCTGCGGCGGACCGGACGTGGCGCGTCGCCCATCACCGTGACCGCCACGACCACCACGTCGCTGGACGTCATGTCGCCGCCGACGACATGGGCGCCCACGAGAGCAGCCTCCTGCTCGAAGCCGCGTGCGAGGTCGACGACCCACGTCGACGGCGTGCCCGGCGGGACGCCGAGCCCGACAGTCAGGGCCGTCGCGGTCCCGCCCATCGCGTTGACGTCCGAGAGGTTGGCGGCCGCGGCCTTGCGTCCGATCTCGACGGCCGAGGACCAGTCCCGACGGAAGTGCCGACCCTCGACGAGCAGGTCGGTGGAGACGACGAACGTGCCGTCCTGGGTGCGGACGTGAGCGGCGTCGTCGCCCGGGCCGATGAGCACGCGGTCGTGCGTCCCGGCCGCGGCGCGGACGCGGTCGATGAGGCCGAACTCGCCGGTCTCGGCGACCGACTCGGGGGCGCCGTCGGAGGGACCGCCCTGCTGCTGCGCTGGCACCCGCTCATTGTGGACCAGCCGGGCGCCAGGGGTCCCGGGAGGTCGAGTATGGTGTCGAGGTTCCCGAGCAGGAGGTCGTCATGACGGTCCAGGCCTACATCCTCGTCCAGACCGAGGTGGGCAAGGCCGCCCAGGTCGCGCAGGAGATCGCCGCGATCACGGGCGTCACCGTGTCCGAGGACGTCACCGGCCCCTACGACGTCATCGTCCGTGCCGAGGGTCCCTCGATGGACCAGCTCGGCACCCTCGTCGTCCAGAACATCCAGAAGGTCCCGGGCATCACGCGCACGCTGACCTGCCCGGTCGTCAAGATCTGACCCGGTGCGTCCCGCGACGCCCCGCCGCGCCGTCCTCCTCCTCGCCGGCACGCTGCTGCTCCTCGGTGGGTGCGGCAGCGGCGTGCTCGTCGACGCCTACCCCACGGAGCCCGGCTCCGACGCGATCTGCGGACCGCTGCTGGCCGACCTCCCGCGGACCGTCGACGGGCTGGAGCGACGCGACCTCGACCAGGACGTCCCGGCGGCGGCCTGGGGGGACCCGCCGGTCGTCCTGCGCTGCGGCGTGCCGACACCCGAGGCCTTCGGGCCCACCTCGGTCTGCAACGTCGTCGACGGGGTCGACTGGTTCAGCGAGCGCACCGCGGACGGCGTGCTGCTGACGACCGTGGGCCGCGAGGCGAACGTCTCGGTCGACGTGCCTGCGGTCCACGACCCGGCGGCCGACGTGCTGGTCGACCTCGCCGACACGATCGAGCGGCACGTGCCGGTCGAGCGTCGCTGCCAGGGCTGAGGCTCAGCGCAGGCCGGGCGAGCGGTGCAGGGCCAGCTGGAGGAGGCGGTCCACGAGCTCGGCGTAGGAGACGCCGCTGGCCTCCCAGAGCACCGGGAACATCGAGGTCGAGGTGAAGCCGGGCATGGTGTTGATCTCGTTGACGACGAGCCCGTCGGGAGCGCTGTCCGTGGCGAAGAAGTCGACCCGGGCCAGACCCTCGCCGCCGATGGCCACGAACGCCTTCACGGCATAGTCACGGACGCGTGCCGCGAGGGTGTCGGGGATGTCCGCGGGCACGAGGTTCGCGCTCGAGCCGTCGAGGTACTTGGCCTCGAAGTCGTAGAAGTCGTGGGTCCGGTCGTCGTTGCGGACCTCGCCGACGACGCTCGCCAGCGGTGTGCCGTCGGGCTGCTGGATCACCCCGACCTCGAGCTCGCGCTTGCCGCGCGCCGCGGCCTCGACCAGCACCTTCGGGTCGTGCTTGCGCGCGGCCTCGACCGCCTCGACGAGGAAGCCCTCGTCGTCGACCTTGGTCACGCCCGAGCTGGAGCCTGCGCGCGCGGGCTTGACGAACACGGGCAGCCCCAGCGCGTGGACACGGGCGAGCACCTTCTCGCGCTCGCGCTCCCACTGCGCGGGCAGGATCGTGACGTAGGGGATCTGCGGCAGACCCGCCGCTGCGAACACGGTCTTGGTGAAGGGCTTGTCCATGCCCACCGAGCTGGCCAGCACCCCCGCCCCGACGTAGCGCACGCCGGCCATCTCGAGCAGGCCCTGGACGGTGCCGTCCTCTCCCCAGGGGCCGTGGAGCAGCGGCAGGACGACGTCGGCCTCGCGGAGCTCCTCCCAGGCGTACGGCTCGCCGTCCGGGTCGACCGACGGCAGGCCGCTCGTCGGGACGGGCGCGGTGAGGTCGTCGCGCACCCACCGGCCGTCGGGGAGGATCCCGACCGTGAGCACGTCGTAGCGCAGCGGGTCGATGACGCCGACCACGTTGCGGGCCGTCAGGCACGAGACCCCGTGCTCGCTGGAGCGTCCGCCGTGGAGGACGACCACGCGGGGCCGGCTCGTCGACGTCGCCGTCTCGGTCGTGGAGGTCATCGGCGTCAGCCTAGCCCGCCGACGCGCCCGCTCGGGCCAGCGCGTCCGGCACGTCACACCGGCCTGGGTCCCCAGGCCCTGGGACCCTCGGGACCGACGGGGCAGAATGGGGCGCATGCACGGACCCGACCTCTCCGCGTCGACCATCGCGGTCGGGGCCGGCCGGCCCGCTCGCACCCCGGGGGCCCCGCTCAACGCGCCGATCACGATGGCCAGCGCGCTCGTCCCCGGCGGAGCGTCGGAGTACGCCCGGCACGGCAACCCGGCCTGGACCGCCTTCGAGGAGGTGCTCGGTGCCCTCGAGGGCGGGCGTGCCCTGGCGTTCGCCTCCGGCCAGGCGGCGACCACGGCCGTCTTCGACCTCGTCCCGGCGCGCGCCGCCGTCGTCGCCCCGGCCGCCGCCTACTCGGGCACGCTCGTGCAGCTGCGCGAGCGGGCCCGCCGCGGCCTGATCGACCTGCGCCTCGTCGACGTGACCGACACCCAGGCGGTCGTCGACGCCGCCGACGACGCCGCACTCGTGTGGCTGGAGTCGCCCACCAACCCGCTGCTCGAGGTCGCGGACGTCGAGCGGATCGCCGCCGAGGCCGCCCGCGCCGGCACGGCCGTGGCCGTCGACAACACCTTCGCCACGCCGCTGCGCCAGAAGCCGCTCGAGCTCGGTGCCGACTTCGTGGTCCACTCGGCGTCGAAGCTCATCGCCGGGCACAGCGACCTCATCCTCGGGGCGGTCGTGACCGGCAACGACCGCGCCCACCGCGCCATCGAGGCGCGCCGGGCCAACCTGGGCGCGATCCCGGGCGCGATGGAGTGCTGGCTCGCGACCCGCGGCATCCGCACCCTCCACGTGCGGCTCGACCGCGCCGAGGCCAACGCCCGGGAGATCGCCCGCCGGCTGCCGTCGTCGCCGGTCGTCACCCGCGTGCGCTACCCGGGCTGGGGCACCATCGTCTCCTTCGAGGTCACCGGTGGCGCCGAGATGGCCGAGAAGATCACCCAGACGTCCGACGTGATCACCCACGCGACGAGCCTCGGTGGCGTCGAGTCGACCTGGGAGCGCCGTCGGCGCCACGAGCAGGAGCCTGCGATCGTCCCGGAGTCCCTCGTGCGGCTCTCCGTCGGCATCGAGGACGTCGAGGACATCTGGTACGACGTCGAGCGGTCGCTGTCCGCCTTCTGACGGGCGAGGGTCAGCGGACCTCCGGCTTGGCCTCCCGCGAGATGAGCGCCTTCACGAGGTGCTCGGGGTCCATCTCCCCCGCGATCAGTGCGGCCACGTGCGCCACGATCGGCATGTCGACGTCGTGGGCGGCCGCGAGCTCGGCGACGGACTGGCAGGACTTCACGCCCTCGGCGACCTGGCGGGTCTGGGCGGTGACCTCCTCCACGGTGAGGCCCTGGCCGAGCTTCTCGCCGAAGGTGCGGTTGCGTGACAGCGGCGACGAGCAGGTCGCCACCAGGTCCCCCATGCCGGCCAGACCGGAGAACGTGAGCGGGTCGGCCCCGATCGCGACGCCGAGGCGCGCCGTCTCGGCCAGGCCGCGGGTGATCACCGACGCCTTGGTGTTGTCGCCGAACCCCAGGCCGACGCAGACGCCGACGGCGAGCCCGATGATGTTCTTGGTGGTGCCGCCCAGCTCGCAGCCGATGACGTCGGTGTTCGTGTAGGGCCGGAACGACGCGGTGTGGCACAGCTTCTGCAGCCGCTCGGCCACCCCGTGGTCGGCGCAGGCGACCACGCTGGCCGCCGGTTCGCGCGCGGCGATCTCCTTCGCGAGGTTCGGGCCGGTGACGACGGCGATGCGCTCGGGGCCGGCACCGGTCAGCTCCGCGACCACCTCGCTCATGCGCAGGTGCGTACCGAGCTCGACACCCTTCATGAGGCTCACCATCACGGCGTCGGGCTCGATCGCGTCGCCCCAGTCGCCGAGGTTCGCCCGGAGCTGCTGCGACGGCACCGCGAGCACCACGACCTCGGCGCCCGCGAGGGCCTCGGCGGCGTCGTTCGTCGCCCGGATCGCCTCGGGGAGCGCGATGCCGGGCAGGTAGTCGGGGTTCTCGTGGGTCGCGTTGATGGCGTCGCACAGCTCGGCGCGACGGCCCCACAGCCGCACCTCGTTGCCGGCGTCGGCCAGCACGAGGGCGAAGGCGGTGCCCCACGACCCTGCTCCCATCACGGCGGTCCTGGGCATCACGGCTCCTTCGGTGTCGGTCCGTCGGACGGTCCGTCCGGCACGGGGTCGCTCCCGCCCGCGGGCGGGCGTGCGTCCAGGGGTGGACGGTAGTCCGACCGCGGGGTCGCGAGCGTGTGGACGTCGATGCGCGGCCCGCTGGGGAGCTCGCCGCGGATCTCGCCGACCATGGCGGTGAGCGTGTCCATCAGCCGGTCCGTGGCCACCCGCAGGACCTCTTCGTCGATCTCGCGACCCTGCAGGTCGGAGAGGTCGACCGGGTCGCCGACGACCACGTGGATCGTCTTGCGAGGCACGAACCTCGGCACCTTCGTGTAGGGCCAGAGGATCCGGTGCGCGCCCCACTGCGCGAGCGGCACGAGCGGTCGTCCGGTGGCGAGCGCCACGCGCACCGCTCCGGTGCGCCCGCTCATGGGCCACAGCTCGGGGTCGCGGGTGATCGTGCCCTCGGGGTAGATCGTGACGGACTGCCCGGCCTCGACGGCGGCCACGGCGGACCGCAACGACTCCGCCGCGCCCTCCGTGCTCCGGTGCACGGGGATCTGCTCCGCACCACGCAGGATGCGACCGAGCCCCTTCACGCCGAAGAGGGTGTCCTTCGCGAGGAAGCGCGGGGCGACGCCGTGGTCGACCATGAAGTGGCTGATGAGGATCGGGTCGAGGTGCGAGACGTGGTTCGGCGCCAGGACGAAGCCGCCGTCGGTGGGCAGCTTGTGCGCGTCGCGCCAGTCGCGTCTCGTGGCGACCATGAGGAAGGGCCGCAGGATCCTGACGACCCACCGGGTGGTCCTCGGCAGGAAGGTGCGGTCCATGGGGGCGAGCCTATGACGGCCGGTGGGCCGCCCGCCCGCGCGGTCGCCGTGTCGCGCACGCGCGTCACCCCCGCCGGCGCAGCACGCCGCCCGCGGCCCGGTGGTCGCCGAGCCCGTCGAGGTGTGGTCGCCGAGCCCGTCGAGG
>CAZREF010000024.1:0-16946 GCA_964599245.1 uncultured Aeromicrobium sp.
AGGTAGGTGACGCACCTGATCGCGCCTCTGTCAGGTGTCTCTCCTACCTCCCAGGGCCGCGACGGACGCACGATCCTGCGTTCGCGCGCGGAAGCCCGAAGGATGCTGCGTCGACGACCGGATCCCGACACGAACGCAGCATCCTTCGCCCGCCAGCACGCGAAGGAAGAATCGTGCGTCCCCGCACATCAACGCAGAACCTTGCGTCACCCCCAGACCCCCGCAAGCCCGAGAACGCTGTCCGAGGCGCACCCGCAGGACGGGGGAAGCCGGGGCAGCGCAGCCGAAGGGCGAGCAGCGTCCACCGCGTGCGACCCGCCGCGACTGCGCCACCATGGACTCATGGCCGTGTCCGAGACCGACCTCGTCCACCTGCGTCGCTGCGTCGAGCTCGCACGGGAGGCCCTGGAGGAGGGGCACATGCCCTTCGGGTCCCTCCTCGTCGGAGCCGACGGCACGGTGCTGCGGGAGGAGCGCAACGAGGAGGGCGGCGGCGACCACACCCGCCACCCCGAGCTCGCCCTCGCCGTCTGGGCCTCCACGCACCTCACGCCGGGGGAGCGTGCCGGGTCGACGGCGTACACGACGGGGGAGCACTGCCCCATGTGCGCGGCCGCCCACGGCTGGGTCGGGCTCGGCCGCTTCGTCGTGGCGGTGCGGTCCGAGCAGCTCCTCGAGCGGCTCGCGGAGTGGGGCGAGGGCGACTGGCCGGTGGCCGCGCTGCCGATCGAGCAGGTGGTGCCGGGGGCCGTCGTGGACGGTCCCGCGCCCGAGCTCGAGGCCGAGATGATGGCGCTCCACCGGGCCCGCCACGAGAGGGACCAGGGCAGATCCGCGCGCGGATGAACACGCGGTGAAGAAATCTTGACTCGTTCAAGGAAGTGGGTACCGTGGGAGACATGACGACCGCTGCCGCCGACCTCCTGCGCGGGGCCGGGCTGCGCGTCACGCGACCGCGGGTCGCCGTCCTGGAGGCCCTCGAGCGCTCCCCGCACGCCGACACCGCCCAGATCATCGACGGCGCCCGCACCCAGGTGCCCGACGTGTCGCACCAGGCTGTGTACGACACCCTCGCCACCCTCACGCAGGCGGGCGTCGTGCGGCGCATCCAGCCCCACGGCCACGCCGCCCGCTACGAGCGTCGGGTGGGCGACAACCACCACCACGTCGTGTGCCGCGCGTGTGGCTCGATCGCCGACGTGGACTGCGCGGTGGGCGAGGCGCCCTGCCTCGTCCCGTCGCACGACCACGGCTTCGTCGTCGACGAGGCCGAGGTCATCTTCTGGGGCACCTGCCCCGACTGCACCACCTGAGCCCGACCCCGAACCACCGCGTCCCGACGCGGAACCGTCCGACCCGTCCCACCTCGAGAGGAATGCACGTGAGCGAGCACGACAAGCCCGACGCCGAAGTCGGAGAGATGAACGAGCCGGACCAGGCGAAGGGGGCCCCCGAGGGTCAGTGCCCGGTGGCGCACGACTCGCTGCCGTACCCGACCCGGCAGGACGCCAACAAGGTCTGGTGGCCCGAGGGCCTCAACCTCAAGATCCTCGCGAAGAACCCCGCCGTCGCGAACCCGATGGGGGAGGAGTTCGACTACGCCGAGGCGTTCCAGTCCCTCGACCTCGCGGAGGTCAAGCGCGACATCGAGCAGGTCCTCACCACCTCGCAGGACTGGTGGCCCGCCGACTTCGGACACTACGGCGGCCTCATGATCCGCATGGCGTGGCACAGCGCCGGCACCTACCGCGTCCACGACGGTCGCGGCGGCGCGGGTGCGGGCCAGCAGCGCTTCGCCCCGCTGAACTCCTGGCCCGACAACGGCAACCTCGACAAGGCCCGCCGCCTGCTGTGGCCGGTCAAGCAGAAGTACGGCTCGAGCCTCTCCTGGGCCGACCTCATGGTGCTCACCGGCAACGTCGCCCTGGAGTCCATGGGCTTCCAGACGTTCGGCTTCGCCGGTGGCCGTGAGGACGTGTGGGAGCCGGACGCCGACGTCTACTGGGGCCCGGAGACCACCTGGCTCGGCGACGAGCGCTACAGCGGCGACCGCGAGCTCGAGAAGCCCCTCGCCGCCGTGCAGATGGGTCTCATCTACGTCAACCCCGAGGGACCCAACGGCGAGCCCGACCCCCTGGCGGCCGCCCGCGACATCCGCGAGACCTTCGGCCGCATGGCGATGAACGACGAGGAGACGGTCGCGCTGATCGCCGGCGGCCACACGCTCGGCAAGACGCACGGCGCCGCCGACCCGGACCGGTACGTCGGCTCCGAGCCCGAGGGCGCGAGCCTGGAGGAGCAGGGCCTGGGCTGGAAGAACTCCTTCGGCACCGGCCACGGCAACGACGCGATCACGTCGGGTCTCGAGGTCACCTGGACGCGCACCCCGGTGCAGTGGTCGAACGACTACTTCGAGCTGCTCTTCGGCTACGAGTGGGAGCTCACCAAGAGCCCGGCCGGCGCCTGGCAGTTCGAGGCGAAGGACGCCGAGGCGATCATCCCCGACGCCCACGGCGGCCCGAACCGCAAGCCGCGGATGCTGGTCACCGACGTCGCCCTGCGCGTCGACCCGGCGTACGAGAAGATCTCGCGTCGCTACAAGGACGACCCGGCCGCCTTCGCCGACGCGTTCGCCCGCGCCTGGTTCAAGCTCACGCACCGCGACATGGGACCGAAGGACCGCTACCTCGGTCCCGAGGTGCCGGAGGAGACCCTCATCTGGCAGGACCCGCTGCCCGCGGCCACCGGCGCCACGCTCGACGACGCCGCGATCGCCGACCTCAAGCAGCGCGTCGCCGACTCCGGCCTCTCCGTGACCGACCTGGTCAGCACGGCGTGGGCCTCGGCGTCGACGTTCCGCAGCAGCGACAAGCGCGGCGGCGCGAACGGTGCGCGGATCCGCCTGGAGCCGCAGGTCGGTTGGGAGGTCAACAACCCGGGCGAGCTGCGTCGCGTCCTCGGGGTGCTCGAGGGCATCGCGGCCGACTCCGGCACCGGGGTGTCCCTGGCGGACCTCATCGTCCTGGCCGGCGGCGTCGGCATCGAGCTGGCCGCCCAGGCCGCCGGACGTGAGCTGGAGGTCCCGTTCACCCCGGGTCGCGTCGACGCCACGCTCGAGCACACGGACGTGGAGTCCTTCGCGTGGCTCGAGCCCAAGGCCGACGGGTTCCGCAACTACCTCGGCAAGGGCAACCGCCTGCCTGCGGAGCACCTGTTGGTCGACCGCGCCAACCTGCTCGGCGTCAGCGCCCCGCAGATGACCGCGCTCGTCGGCGGCCTGCGTGCGCTCGGCGCGACCTACGACCGGTCGACCCTCGGCGTCCTGACCGACCGCCCGGGCCAGCTCACGAACGACTTCTTCGTGAACCTGCTCGACATGGGGGTCACGTGGACGTCGGTCGACCCGGAGGCCGGCATCTACGAGGCGCGCGACGCCTCGGGCGACGTCCGCTGGACGGGCAGCCGCGCCGACCTGGTGTTCGGCTCGAACTCCGAGCTGCGTGCCGTGGCCGAGGTGTACGCGAGCGCAGACGGGGCGGACCGCTTCGTCGAGGAGTTCGTCGGCGCCTGGGTCCAGGTGATGGAGGCCGACCGCTTCGACCTGCACCGCTGACGCGGAGCACGCCTGAGAGGGGCCCGGACCGCACGGTCCGGGCCCCTCGTCGTGCCCGGACGGCGGCGGAGTGTCGGCGGCGTCTCCTACCGTCCGATCCATGGGACGCTTCCTCTACGACACCGCCACGACGATCGACGGCTGGATCGCCGACGAGGACCACTCGCTCGAGTGGCTGTTCGCCGTCGAGGGCGGCGACGAGCCGGACGAGGGGCTGTTCCCGTCGGGTGCCGCCGTGATGGTCGAGGGCTCCAGCACCTACGAGTGGGTCCTGCGCGCCGAGGACCTGCTCGAGCACCCGGAGAAGTGGCAGGGCTTCCACGGCGAGCGTCCCGTGTTCGTGTTCACGACGCGCGACCTCCCCGTCCCCGCCGGGGCCGACGTGCGCCTCGTGCGCGGGCCGGTGACCGAGGTCCTCCCCGCGATCCGCGAGGCGGCCGGCGACGGCGACGTCTGGATCGTCGGGGGCGGCGACCTCGCCGGCCAGTTCCTCGACGCCGGGGCGCTCGACGAGGTCGCCGTCAGCGTCGCTCCCGCCACGCTCGGAGCCGGCGCGCCGTTGTTCCCGCGCCGCGTCGGGTCCGACCGGCTCCGGCTGCGTTCGGCCGAGCGGGTCGGGCAGTTCGCCCGACTCGTCTACGACGTGGCGCCCGCTGGCCGCTAGAGGACCGTCGGCACCAGGCTGACGACGGCCAGCAGCGGCAGCGTGCCCTGGGACAGCGCGGCGCGCCGCTTGTCCGGGCTGGTCAGGAGGAGGACGAGCGCGGCCGCCAGCATCGACCCGGCCCCGGTGAGGCAGAGGGTGAGTCCCACGGTCCGCTCGTCGAGGGCCACCAGGGCCACGCCGCTGCCGGCCACCACGGCGAGGAACAGGTTGTAGAAGCCCTGGTTGAAGGCCAGCTCCCGTGTGGCCTCGGCCTCCGCCTCGCTGGTGCCGAAGGTCCGACGGCCCTGCGGGCGCGTCCAGGCGAAGGCCTCCAGCCAGAAGATGTACACGTGCAGCAGGGCGGCCAGGGACGTGAGCACGAGCGCGACGACGATCACCGCCCCATGGTGCCGCGCCGCAGGTGCACGACAGGCACGGGGACGGGGACGGCGCGCAGGTGATCGACTTCACCCGTCACTTGGTTGCACTCGACAACCATCGGCGTATGGTTGTGAAAGTCAACCAATCCGTGCCCCGCAGGAGGACCCCACCGTGACCGCGACGACCGCCCGACCAGCACCCGCAGCCGAGGACTCCGGCCGGATGAGCCATCGGCAGGTGCTGGAGGCCCTCAGCGGCCTGCTCCTGGCGATGTTCGTCGCGATGCTGTCCAGCACGGTGGTGACCAACGCCCTCCCGCGCATCGTCACCGACCTGCAGGGAAGCCAGACCGGCTACACGTGGGTGGTGGTGGCGACGCTCCTGACGATGACGGCCACCACGCCGATCTGGGGCAAGCTCGCCGACCTGTTCAGCAAGAAGCTGCTCGTGCAGATCGCGCTGCTCATCTTCAGTGCCGGGTCCCTCGTGGCCGCCGCGGCGCCGAACATGGGCGTCCTCATCGGGGCCCGCGCCCTGCAGGGTCTCGGGGTCGGTGGACTCACCGCCCTGGTGCAGGTGGTCATCGCCTCGATGGTCAGCCCGCGCGAGCGAGGCCGGTACTCCGGCTACATCGGCGCGGTCTTCGCCCTCGCGACGGTCAGCGGTCCGCTCATCGGCGGTCTCATCGTGGACAGCCCGCTCGGCTGGCGCGGCTGCTTCTTCGTGGGCCTGCCGTTCGCGCTCGCCGCGTTCGTCCTCCTGCAGCGCACGCTGCACCTGCCGGTCGTGCGTCGTGACGTCTCCATCGACTACCTCGGCGCCACGCTGATCGTCGGCGGCGTGAGCCTGCTCCTCATCTGGATCTCACTGGCCGGCAGCAGCTTCGCCTGGGCCTCGGGCACCTCCTACGGCCTGGTCGTCGGCGGCGTGGTGCTCATCGTGGCTGCCCTCGTCGTCGAGTCGCGGTTCGCGACGGAGCCGATCATCCCGCTGCGTCTCTTCCGCGACCGCACCACGTCGCTGGCCACGGCCGCGTCGATCATGATCGGCATCGCGATGTTCGGCGCCACCGTCTACCTCAGCCAGTACTTCCAGTTCTCCCGCGGGATGAGCCCGACCGAGGCCGGTCTCATGTCGATCGCCATGGTCGGCGGCCTGCTCGTCTCGAGCATCACCTCCGGGCGCATCATCAGCCGCACGGGCGTGTGGAAGCGCTACCTCGTCGGCGGCATGATCCTCGTGACCCTCGGCTTCGGGCTCCTCGGCACGATCGACGCGACGACGCACCTGTGGGTGGTCGGCGGGTTCATGGCCCTGGTCGGCCTCGGTCTCGGTGCCACCATGCAGAACCTCGTGCTGGCCGTCCAGAACAACACGCGCCTGGAGGACATGGGGGCCGCGAGCTCGGTCGTGGCGTTCTTCCGCTCCATGGGCGGCTCGGTCGGCGTCGCGGTGCTCGGCACGCTCCTCAGCCACGACGTGCGTCGCAACGTCACCGACGGCGTGCAGGAGCTGGCGGCGTCCGGCCGGCTCGACAAGGCCGACCTCCAGGCGGCCCAGCAGTCGACCGGCCACATCCCGGACATCTCGTCGCTGCCGGGCCCGTTCCGCACGCTCTACGAGACGTCCTTCGGCGAGGCCTTCGGGCACATCTTCATGGTGGCCACGCCGTTCGCCCTCGCCGCCCTGGTCTGCATCCTCTTCATCAAGGAGGTCCCGCTGCGCACGACGATCCAGAAGGACGTCGACGCGCTCGAGGCCGAGGGGGAGCGCGCCGACACGGTCACGAACCTGTGACCAGGTCGTCCGGTGTCGCCGCGGGTGCCGAGGCGCCGACGCTCGACGCCCTCCGCCACGTCGAGCACGAGGTCGCGGTGCTCCTGCGGCGCGCCCGGCGGGCCGTGGCGGAGCGGGCCCGACGGGTGCACCCCGACCTCCAGCCCGTCGGCTACCTCGTCCTGACCCAGGTCGACGCCGACGGCCCGGTGCGGGGCAGCGAGATCTGCGAGGTGCTGCACCTCGACAAGGGGGCGGTGAGCCGGTCCCTGCAGCACCTGACCGAGCTCGACCTGCTCGACCGCGAGCCGGACCCGGCGGACGGTCGTGCCGTGCTCTTCTCCGTCAGCGCGCAGGGCCGTGCGCTGCTGCGTGCCGTGGACGACGAACGTCGGGCGATGCTCGGGGAGCGCTTCGCGGGCTGGTGCGAGGACGACCTCGCCGACGTGGCCGAGGCCCTGCGCCGCTACAACGCCACCTTCGACGCCGACCCGGTCGAGCGCGACTGAGCGGTCGGCACGCGGGGGTCGGACGTCTCAGTCGAGGCGCAGGGTCATGAAGGTGCTGAGGGGGTCGGGCCGGTAGTCGGCGAAGGGCCCGCACTCGACGAAGCCGTGGCGGGCGTACAGCCGTCGGGCCGGGGCGAAGTGCTGCTCGCTGCCGGTCTCGAGCGAGACCCGTGCCACGCCGGCCGTGCGGGCGACGTCGAGCAGGTGCAGCAGGATCGCGGCCCCGACACCGCGGCCGCGCGCCGACGCGGTCGTGCGCATGGCCTTCAGCTCACCGAGCCCGGCGCCGTGCTGCTTCAGCGCCCCGATGCCGACGAGCACGTCGCCGTCGCGGGCGGCGACCAGCGTCACGCCCGGCGCAGCCAGCGCCTCGTGGGGGAGGGCGTGGACGCTCTCGGCGGGCGACGTGGCGTGCATCTCCTCCAGGTGCTCCGTCAGGAGGCGTGCGACGTCGGGGTCGTGGGGCGAGGCGGTCTGGACGAGCACGCACCCATCCTCGCGCGGCGCAGACGCGCTCGCCACGTGCGTCCGCCGAGTACCGTGTGCGGGTGCAGCCCGACGAGACCCCCGCGCGGCAGCGTCCGCCGTGGCTGCGCCTGCTCCTCGTCGCCGCGGTCGTGGTCGTCGGCGCAGGCCACCTGCTGGTGGTGACCCTGGCCGCCCTGCCGCCCAACACCTACTCCGACGCCGCGCGGCCCGCCACCTCCTACCTCGGCGCCTACTTCGCGCAGAACTGGCGCCTGTTCGCCCCCAACCCCGTCTCGGCCGACCGGGTCGTCCGCTTCCAGGGTGCCTACGAGCAGGACGGACGGCTGGTGGTGACCGACTGGCTGGACTGGACCGACGTCGAGCTCGACCTCGTGCGCCACCGGGTGGTGGGTGGGCGCGCCGGGTACGTCACCAACAAGATGTACGGGCCGCTCGGCTCGCGGTACCGCGCGCTCGACGTCGACCAGCGCGAGGTCGCCGACGTCGCGGACCCGGAGGACGCACCGACCTGGTCCGCGCTGCGCCGCGACCTGCGGGCGGGCTCGGACGACGCGCTCGACGACCGGCAGGTCGCGCTGTACCTCGACTACGACACGGCCACCACGCGACTCGCGACCGAGGCGCTGGAGGCGCGGTGGCCGGGCCGCACCATGGTGGCCGTGCGGTACGCGGCACGCAGCCAGGGCGTCACGCCGTGGGAGGCCCGGCACGACGGGCCCGAGGCGCGCGAGCGAGCCCGCCCCGTCGCCAGCCAGCGCGTCAACGGCTGGCGCGCCCCGCTGCGGGGCGACGCCGCCGAGCAGGCCGCGGTGGCCGACTTCTGGCGGCGTCATCGATGAGGGCCGGCGACGAGGCGGCGCGCACGACCCCGGCACGCGCGACGGGGGGACCGGTCGCGGTGGGAGCGCAGAAGGTCTGGGACTGGCTCACGGTGCGACCGCACGCGACCCGGGGCCTGGCGGTGACCCGCATCGTGCTGGGTCTCATCGTCTGGACGCAGGTGCTGGTCAACTGGCCCGACCGCCACTACACGTGGGGGGACGGCGCGGCGTGGACCTCGCCGGTCCGCGACGCGAAGCCGTGGCCGGGCTTCCTCGGGCTGTTCCAGCAGGCCGACGGACGGACCTTCGACGCCGTCTACCTCCTCACCGTGGTGGCGGGCCTGCTGCTCATGGTCGGGCTGTGGACGCGCGCGGCCGCCGTGCTCACGCTGTTCCTCTGGATGTCGCTCTACGTGAGCAACCCGTTCGTCGGCTCCGGCGGTGACGCCATCTTGCGCATGGTGCTCCTGTACGCCTGCTTCACCGACATGGGCCGCCACCTGTCCGTCGACGCCGTGCTGCGGCGACGGCGCGGCGTCGTCCCCCCGGTCCTCCCGGCGTGGTTGACGACGACCCTCCACAACGTCGCGGTGGTGCTGATCATCCACCAGGTGGTCATGGTCTACGTCGGCTCCGCGCTCTGGAAGGTGCAGAGCCCGGTCTGGATGGACGGACGCGCCGTCTACTACCCGCTCCAGACCGAGGCGTACTCGCCGTGGCGCGACCTCCTCCACCCGCTGTCGAGCGCCGAGCCGGTGGTGATGGCGGCCACGTGGACGGCCATCGTCGTCCAGCTGCTGTTCCCGGTGTTCCTGCTCTACCGCAGCACCCGGGCGCTCGCCCTCGTCGTCGTGACGGGGATGCACCTCGGCATCGGCCTGTTCATGGGGATCATGTACTTCTCGCTCGTGATGATCGCCGTCGACATGATGCTCGTGAGCGACGCGTCGTGGCGTCGAGCGGGGGCCCTCGTGCGGCGATCCTGGCGGCGACACGGGCCTCGGAGGGGCGCGGAGGACCCTGGCGCACGTGACCAGGCTCACGTCGCTGACACCGTCCAGGAGTCGGAAGCATCCCGGTCCTGACGTCGACCCGGCTGAGAATATGGTTAAGATGCTTCGGGCGGTCACCCCTGGACCGCCGCACCGGCACGTGGCCACCACCTCGCAGCAGTGCTGCACCGGCCGCACCACACAGCGACATGGGAGTCATCTGCATGAAGAAGCTCGGTAGGAACACGCTCGCCCTGGGCGTGACGACGCTGCTGATCACCAGCGCGGTGTCGTTCTCGGCACAGGGCGCCGACGAGATCGTGGCGCAGTCCAACTCCAGCGCGATCACCGCGTCCGGCATCACCGGCATCGTCGACTCCCAGGAGTGCGCCGCCGTCTCGACCGGCGAGGGCGCCCCCACCGACGGCGAGGGTGTCTGCGGCACCGGCCTGTCGACGCAGGGCGTCAGCGCGTTCGACCAGACCGCCTCCACCGGCCTCGACGGAGACAAGGGCACCTCCCAGGCCGCCGCGGCCGTCGCCCCCATCGACATCCCGACGCTTGCGTCGATCGACCTCTCGACGCTCGGCGCCGACATCGCGCCCAGCGCCGTCAACACCGGGACCGTCCTCGACAACATCGTCGACGGGCTCGACCCGCTGCTGCAGCCGGCGTTCGAGCTGCTGCTGACGCCGCTGCTGTCGCAGATCCAGCAGGCCGCGCTCGACCCGGTCCTGGACGCGATCACCGGCACCATCGACGTGACGGCGCAGATCGGTGCCGTCACCAGCCAGTGCACCGCGATCGCCGACGGCGACGCCACCGGCACCTCGCAGGTCGCCGGCCTCGACCTGGTCGTCTCGCTGCCCGGCGACAACGACGTCATCGTCCCGGTCCAGCTCGGCTCGGCGCCGAACACCGCGCTCGTGGGCCCGGCCGTCCAGGACGTCGTCGACGGCGTCGTCGACGGTGTGATCGCCACGCTCGAGCAGTCGCTCGCCGACAGCCTCGGCCCGCTGCTGACGACGCTGGCCGCGACCGTGTCCGACATCCAGGACCAGCTGATCGACCCGATCCTCGACACGGTCGAGACGAGCCTGCTCAACGACCTCGGCCAGGCGCTCCAGCCGGTCGTCAACGGCACGGTCAACAAGCAGACCGTCGGTGACGACGGTGAGTCCATCGAGGTCACGGCGCTGAGCCTCACCGCCCTCGGCATCGGCGACAACCCGGCGGTCGCGCTCGACCTGGCCCGCACGAGCTGTGGCCCGAACGCCCTGGCGACGCAGGCCGACGACACCGACGTCCAGGCCGACGTGGACGCGCAGGCCGACGTGGACGCGCAGGCCGACGCCGACGCGCAGGCCGACGTCGACGCGGTGGCGGACGCCGACTCCGACGCCCAGGCCGACGCTGCGGCCGACGCCGACGCGCAGGCCGACGCCGACGTCACCACGACGCTGCCGGCCACCGGTGCGCCGAACCTGATGCCGTTCTGGCTGCTGGGCCTCGGCCTGGTGCTCTTCGGCGCCGCGGTGCTCATCAACGAGCGTCGTCGCCTGACGATCTGACGCGGTAGCACGACGCCTGCCCGGTGACCGGCTCGGTCACCGGGCAGGCGTCTGTCACGACCTACGATGGAAGGCATGCCGGTGGAGGGAGACGAGGGTGGTGCGACGGCTCACCCCGGCGCCCCGCGCCGGGACTGGCGCGCCACCGGCATCCTCGCGCTGGCCGTCCTCGCCCTCGTCCACTCCCTCCTCGTGGCCCTCTGGCTCGCGCCGTCCGGGCCCGTCCGCGAGGCCGCAGGAGACTCGCTGCTCGCCAGCTACGTCGACCCCTACTTCCGCCAGTCGTGGGACCTGCTCGAGCCGAGCTCGCAGCGCGTCGACGAGGCCCTGTGGGTGCGGGCGCGGGTCCGGGTGGGTGAGGACGACGTGAGGGAGACGCCGTGGCTCGACGTCACGAAGGCCGACCTCACGCGATCCCACGACGACGTGTCCCCGGCCCGCGTCCACCTCGCGGGGCGTCGGCTCGCGACCAACCTGAACAACGCCATGTTCGAGCTGGGCGCGGCCGGTCGGCGCGCGGCGCTCGGCTCCTTCGCCGGACGTCCTGACGAGCTGCGCGGAGCGCTGCTGGCGTCGGGGGCGTCCGCCGACGCCGTCGAGCTCTACCTCGACCAGGACGCCATGACCACCCGCTTCGCCTCCCTGTACACCCAGGCCTACGAGCAGCGGCGCGTGGTGCAGGTCCAGTACCGCGTCGGTCGCCGGGTGGTGCCGCCGCGGACCGACGGCTCCCAGGAGCGGATCTCCTCGGTGCCGTTCGACTGGTTCGACGCCGGCTGGCGACGTGCGGTGCGCGGCACGACCGAGGCCCGCGAGGCCTTCGTCTCGGTCCTCGGGGCCGGGACGTGAGCGCGCTCTGGCGGGTCCGCGACGCCCTGGGCGACGCGCGCCGCGCCGCCGAGCGCTGGCTCGTGGGCGAGCGGCACGCCCGCCACGCCGTCGCGGCCGCACGCATCCTCGTCGGGCTCTCGGTGGTCGGGCTGCTGGTCACGAACTTCTCGAGCCGGCAGGTGTGGGTGGGCGACGCCTCCGCCTGGGCGGAGCCGGCGCGCGCCGTCAGCCGCTTCCCGGAGATCACGCTGCTCGACGGCGTCAGCGGCGACCTGCTCACCGCGATCTACGTCCTCGTGCTGCTCGCCGCGATCGGGCTCGTCCTCGGTTGGCGCGCGAAGGCGATGAACGTGCTCGTGCTCGTCGGCTTCATCGCCGTCACGGCCCAGAACCCCGTGCTCGGCTCGCTGGGCGACAACCTCGTCCGGCTCGCGCTCCTGTGGATGCTGCTCATGCGGACGTCGGAGGTCTGGTCGCTCGACGCCGCCCGGCCGGAGCCGCGCGAGGTCGACGAGGTCGCGCCGGAGTGGCTGCGCACCGGCCTGCACAACGTCGGCCTGGTGGGGCTCGGCGCGCAGACGGTGCTGGCCTACCTGGCCGGTGGCCTCGACAAGGTCTCCCAGCGCGACTGGCAGCAGGGCACGGCCCTGTACACGACGCTGCAGCTGCCGGAGTTCCGGCCCTTCCCGTGGCTCTCGGACCTGCTCTCCAACGGGTCGGTCGTCCTGGCGCTGCTGACCTGGACGGTGCTGGCGGTGCAGCTGTTCTTCGCGCCCATGCTCCTGCGGCGCTGGTCGCGCGACCTCGTCTCGATCCTCGCCATCGTGCTCAACGTCCTGTTCGCGGTGGTGCTGGCCACGCCCTGGTCGTCGCTCGCCGTCATCGCCGTGACGGGCCTGTTCGTCAGCGACGACCGCTGGGCGGCGCTCGGCGACCGCGTCGCGGACCTCCTGTGGCCGTTGGCCGACCGCACGGCCGACGTGCGCTGGGCGATCGCCGACCGCATCGCCGACTGGTGGTACGACCACGTCCTGACGCTCTGGGACCGCGTCCGCGTCACCGTGTTCCGGCGCTGACCTCCTCGGCCGCCCGTCGGCCGGCCACCACCAGGAGGAGCACGGGCACGACGAGCGTCCCGGCCACGACGTTCAGCGTGCCGAAGCCCTGCCAGGCCACCAGGGCACCCGCCAGGAGGCCGCCGGCCGCACCGGCGAGGTTCATCGAGAGGTCGCCGAGGCCCTGGACGAGCGGGCGCACGGCCGGATCGGTGGAACGGGTCAGGAGGGCCGCGCCGGCGATGACCGATGCCGACCAGCCGAGGCCCAGCAGCACCAGGCCGACGGTGATGCGGACCGACGAGTCGCCGGACGTGCCGGCGACGACGACGGCGGCCACGAGCACCAGCTGGCCCGCGACGATCGTGCGGGCCGGCCCCCAGCGGTCGGCCAGCCAGCCCATCACCGGTGACAGGGCGAACATGCCGGCGATGTGCAGGCTGATCGTGAGGCCGATGACCTCGACGTCGGCGCCGTGGTCCTGCATGTGCACCGGGGTCAGCGCCATGACCGAGACCATGACGGCGTGCGCGACCGCGATGGTGACGACCGCGGTGCGGGTGGCACCCCGCACGTGCGGCAGGGCAGCGGCCACGCGGGCGCGGGGGACCGGCGCGCCGTCGCGGCGGGCCGGTGGCAGCGGGTCGGGGCGGAGCAGGAGCAGGTTGATCGTGCCGGCCGCGAGGAACGCGGCGCAGGAGAAGACCATCGGACCCGCGAGGTCCGGCACCCCCATGGCGCGGGCGGTCGCGGCACCCGGTCCGGTGAGGTTCGGCCCGAGCACGGCTCCGACCGTGGTCGCCCACGTGACCAGGGACAGCGAGCGGCCGACCCGCTCGGGTCGCGCCCGGTCGGTCGCGGCGAAGCGCGACTGCAGGTTCGCCGCGGTGTTCGCCCCGCACAGCAGCAGGCCGAGCAGCAGCAGCACGAGCAGGCCGCGGTCGGCGCCCAGCACGGCGAGTGCCGCGCCCGCGGCGCCGACGAACCAGCCCGTCGCGAGCGCGGGACGCCTGCCCGCGCGGACGGCGAGCGTGGCGAGCGGCACGGTGGCGAGCGCCGCGCCGAGGGTGAGCATCACGGTGGAGGTGCCGGCCCAGCCGGCCGAGCCCGAGACCTCGCGGACCAGCAGCACGCCGACCGCGAGGCCCGCCCCGTTGCCGATGCCGCCGACGACCTGCACGACGGCGAGGACGCCGAGGATGCGGCGCTGGGGGTCCCGGTCCGGTCGATCGACGCCGCTCCCGCGCACGGCCGGCTCGGCCGCGGGGTCGACGAGCGGGTCCGTCACGACGCCCAGATGGTGACCCGCTCCTGCGGGTCGAGCCACAGCGCGTCGTCGGGGCCGGTGCCGAAGGCCTCGTGGAACGCGTCGATGTTGCGCACCACCTGGTTGCACCGGAACTCCGGCGGCGAGTGCGGGTCGACCGTGAGGCGCCTCACCGTCTCGGCCGGGCGCACCTTCGCTTGCCAGGCCTGCGCCCAGGACACGAAGAACCGCTGGTCGCCGGTGAGCCCGTCGACGGTCGGCGCCTCGCCCTGCGTGGCGATCCGGTAGGCCTGGTAGGCGATGCCGAGCCCGCCGAGGTCGCCGATGTTCTCCCCGATCGTGAGCTCGCCGTTGACGGTGTGGCCCTCCGCGCCCTCGGGCGAGAGCGTCGCGTACTGCTCGACCAGGGCCCCGGTCAGCCGCTCGAAGGCCGCGCGGTCGTCGTCGGTCCACCAGTTCCGCAGCGCGCCGGTGCCGTCGAAGTGGCTCCCCTGGTCGTCGAAGCCGTGACCGATCTCGTGGCCGATGACCGCGCCGATGGCCCCGTAGTTGACGGCGTCGTCGGCGTCGGCGTGGAAGAACGGCGGCTGCAGGATGGCCGCCGGGAAGACGATCTCGTTCATCGTCGGGTTGTAGTACGCGTTGACGGTCTGCGGCGTCATGTACCACTCGTCGCGGTCGATCGGGCGTCCGATCTTGGCCAGCTCGCGGTCCATGGCCACCGACAGCGCGCGGCGGGCGTTGCCGAGCAGGTCGGTAGGGTCGGTCGCGAGCGCGGTGTAGTCCTTGAACCGCTCGGGGTGGCCCACCTTCGGCGTGAACGCCTCGAGCTTCGCGAGGGCCTCGGCCTTCGTGGTCTCGCTCATCCACGGCAGCCCGGTGATGCTGCGGCGGTACGCCTCGACGAGGTGCGCGATGAGGTCGTCCATCCGCTCCTTCGACGACGGCGGGTACTCGGTGCGGACGTAGATCCTGCCGACCGCCTCGCCCATCGCCGACTCCACGAAGCCGACGCCGCGCTTCCAGCGCGGGCGCAGCTCGTCGGTGCCGCTGAGCGTCCGGCCGTAGAAGGAGAAGTTCTCTTCGACGAAGGCTGCCGGCAGGTAGGAGGCGGCCGCGTGCAGGACCTGCCAGCGCAGCCAGTCACGCCACGCGGGGAGCCGGTCGGCCGTCACCAGGCCGGCCACGCCCTCCAGGAACGACGGCTGCGACACGACCACCTCGGCGAGGACATCGCGGCCGATGCCGGCGGCCTGCGACCACGTGGCCAGGTCCAGCGGTCCGAGCAGCGCCTGCAGCGCGTCGAGGTCCATCAGGTTGTAGGTCTTCTGCGCGTCGCGGCACGCGACCCGGTCCCAGTGGTGCGACGCGATCGCCGTCTCGAGGTCCAGCACCCGCGCTGCGCGCTCCGCGGCGGACTCGAAGCCGCCGAGGGCGAACATCCGCTCGAGGTGCTCGCGGTAGGCCGAGCGCACCTCCGCGAAGTCGTCGTCGGTGTAGTAGGACTCGTCGGGCAGGCCGATCCCGCTCTGCACGACGTGGGTGACGTAGCGCTCGGGGTTGCCACGGTCGGGCGCGATGTAGAGACCGAGGACGCTGCCGACGCCGGCGCGCTCGAGCCGGCCGAGGACCTCGACGAACGTCGGCACGTCGGCGATGCCGTCGACGAGCTCGAGGTCGGCGCGCAGGGGCTCGGTGCCGAGCTCCTCGACCCGCTCGGTGTCCATGAAGCTCGTGTAGAGCTCGCCGATCTTGCGCGCCTCGTCGTCGAGGTCGTCCTCGTCCAGCCGGTCGCGGCACGACTCCACGATCCGCCGGACGGTCGCCTCCGCCTCGTCGACGAGGGTGACGAACGCGCCGGCCGTGGCGCGGTCGGGCTGGATCGACGCCTCGCGCAGCCAGGGCCCGTTGACGTGTCGGAAGAGGTCGTCCTGGGGACGGACGTCGGGATCGAGGCCCGAGGTGTCGATGGCCGGTGCGGTCGGGGCAGTCTCTTCGGTCACCTCGTTAGGCTACCCAGCGTGCCGTCCCCCCGTCCCGCTCACCTGACCGTGCTCGAGGTGCGCGACGTGGCGCCGCACCTGCGACGGCTCGTCCTGGGCGACGGTCCGCTCGCCCGAGGGTTCGACGCCCTGGTGGACGGCTGGTCCGGCGCCGCCGACTCCTACGTCAAGCTCGTGTTCCTGGCCGAGGGCGTGCAGTACCCCGACCCGCTCGACCTCGACGAGGTCCGCGCGAGCCTGCCGAGCGAGGTCTGGCCCGTGCTGCGCACCTACACGCTGCGCCGGGTCGACGTCGCGGCGCGGCAGGTCTGGGTCGACGTCGTGCTGCACGGCGACGAGGGCGTGGCGGGTCCCTGGGCCGCGCGGACGCGGCCGGGCGACACGATCCACCTGCGTGGGCCCGGGGGCGCCTACTCGCCCCGGGACGAGGCCGACCACCACCTCCTGGTGGGCGACGAGGCGGCCCTGCCCGCCATCGCGGTGGCGCTGGAGCAGCTGCAGCCGGGGAGCAGGGCGACGGTGTTCTGCGAGGTGGGCGACGCCGGCGACGAGCTGCCGTTGCCCTCGCGCGGGGACGTGACCGTGCACTGGCTGCACCGCGGTGGCGCTGCGCCGGGCACCACCGACCTGCTGGACCGCGCGGTCCGCGCGTGGGACTGGCCCGAGGGTCGGGTCCAGGCGTTCGTCCACGGTGAGTCGGCGCTGCTGCGCACCGTGCGGCCGTACGTCCGCGAGCGGGTCGACCGCGCCGACCTCTCGGTGTCGGCCTACTGGCGCCTCGGCGAGACCGAGGAGGGCTTCCGGCGCTGGAAGAGCACGCAGGACGACGCGGTCATCCGCCCCGTCGGCTGACCCCGACAGGAGACGTCCCCGCGTCTCGGAACACCATCGCCCTTTCCCTCGCCCGGAACGGGCGATGGTGTTCCGAGACGCGGGGAGTGCCAGCGTCGCGCGGGGTCAGCGCAGGTGGAGCAGGCGGCGGTTGAGCCGGC
>CAZREF010000024.1:17046-45267 GCA_964599245.1 uncultured Aeromicrobium sp.
AGTGCCAGCGTCGCGCGGGGTCAGCGCAGGTGGAGCAGGCGGCGGTTGAGCCGGCGGGCGAGTGCCAGCACGGCTCGCTCGAGTGGCGCGAGGGGCGTGCGGCGCCCGGGAGCCAGGGCGTCGAGCCGGTAGTAGATCCCGCGGACCCGGTTGCCGAGGGTGGCCGGCACCGCGGTCGGACGGGGCAGTCCACGGTCGGCGCGCGCGGCGAGCAGGTGCTCGACCTGCTCGTGCCAGTCGTTGTGGTCACTGCCGTGGAAGTAGTTGTCGTGCGCCCAGGCGGGGTCGACCCGCCGGAACCGGCCGTGGCGCACGTCCTCGGTGCTGCCGAGCAGGCCGCTGCCGACGAACACGCTGTTGAGGTGGGCGTCGTCGACGCCGAGGTCGGTCAGCACGACGGTCGGCACCCCGGCCGCCACCGCCTCGAGCGCCGCCGAGGAGCCGATGGTCACGAACCCGGACGCCCCCTCGAGGTGCCGCGCCATCGACCCGTCGACGATGCGCAGCCCCGCCGGGACGGTGCCGTCCTCGCGCAGACGTGCCAGGAGCGCCGCGTAGTCGCCGGCGCCGCGGTGGGCCTCCACCTCGCCCGCGCGCGAGCGCACCTTCACGTGCACCTCGCGTCCCGGGCGGACGGCCGTCGCGAGACCGCGCAGCACCGTCTCGCGTCCGAGGTCGTCGGCCGGGACGAGCGACTGGGGGGCGAAGACCACGGGGCCGTCCGGGCGCGCGTGTCGGTGGGCGGTCGACCCACCGGCGGTCGACGCCGGTGCCGGTGCCGGTCGGCGGGCGGCCACCCGCAGGAACGGCAGCGTCGCGAGGGCCACGTGGTGGGGCACCGCGTGACGGGCGGCCACGCCGGCCAGGTCGCGCCGCTCGCGGCGGGAGTGGGCGACGAACACGTCGGCCCCGCGTCGCAGGTTGACGTCGTACCACTGCACCGGCACGCAGATGCCGGCCACGCCGGTCACGGTCACGGGTCGGTCCGTGGCGTCGTCGAGCAGGTCGAGCACCGGGGGGACCGCGTGCGCACGCACCGCCAGCACGAGCACGTCCGGTCGCCACCGCGCCAGGACCGCGCGGAGCGCCGGCGCGTCGACCAGCGCGACGTCGGCCGGATCGGTGCTCGTGCCCTCCAGGGCGTCGGCGACCTGGCGCACGCTGGGCGCCGCGTACCCGTCGAGGACCGCCACCCGCGTGTCCCAGCCCGTGCCCTCGACCAGCGTCGCGCCCCACTTGACGTAGGAGTCGGTGTCCGCGAGGACGAGGGCGCGCACGCTCATGCGGCCCACGGTGGTGCACCTGCGCGAGCGGCAGGAGGACGGTGGGCGTCGCCAGGATGAACGCAGGTACCCTCCTCGAGTGACCGAACTGCGCAACGTGGCCGTCGTCCTCGCCGGCGGGACCGGCACCCGTGTGGGGCTCTCGATCCCGAAGCAGCTCATCAAGATCGCCGGCAAGACCATCCTCGAGCACACGCTGGCGGCCTTCCAGGCGGCGCCGAGCATCGACGAGGTCGTCGTCCTCATGACGCCGGGACACCTCGACCCCGTCCGTGCCATCGTCGCGAACGGCGGGTACGACAAGGTCACGCAGATCCTCGAGGGCGGCGAGACCCGCAACGAGACCACGAGCCGCGCCCTCGCGGCGCTCGGGGACGAGGAGTGCAACGTCCTCTTCCACGACGCGGTGCGTCCGCTGGTCTCCCAGACGATCATCGACGACTGCGTGGCCGCCCTGCGCGAGTACGAGGCGGTCGACACCGCGATCCCGTCCGCCGACACCGTCGTGCGCGTCGACGAGTCGAGCGGCTGCATCGACGACGTCCTCCCGCGCCACCTCCTGCGTCGCGGCCAGACGCCGCAGGCGTTCCGCTCGTCGGTGATCCGCCGCGCCTACGACCTGGCCTGGCAGGACCCCGACTTCACCGCGACCGACGACTGCACCGTCGTCCTGCGCTACCTGCCCGACGTGCCGATCACCGTCGTCGCCGGCCACGAGCGCAACATGAAGGTCACCGAGCCGATCGACGTGTACATCGCCGACAAGCTGTTCCAGCTGGCCTCGGCCGACGCGCCGGACGAGCTCGACGAGACGCAGTACCGCGAGGCGCTCGCCGGCAAGGTCGTCGTGGTCTTCGGCGGGTCCTACGGCATCGGCGGCGACATCGCCGCGCTGGCGCAGGAGCACGGGGCGACGGTGCACACCTTCTCCCGCAGCTCCACGGGCACGCACGTCGACCGGCGCGAGGACGTGGCCAAGGCCGCCCGGCAGGTGCTCGCGGCGTCCGGACGCGTCGACTTCGTCGTCAACACCGCGGGCGTGCTCCCGATCGGCGACCTCGCCGACACCTCGGAGGAGACGATCTGGGCCGCCACCGAGATCAACTACCTCGCGCCGATCTTCATCGCGCAGGAGTTCTACCCGCACCTCGCGACGAGCCGCGGCTCGCTGCTGCTGTTCACGTCCTCCTCGTACACGCGGGGCCGCAAGGGGTACTCGCTCTACTCCTCGGCCAAGGCCGCGACCGTCAACCTCACCCAGGCGTTGGCCGACGAGTGGGCCGGCGAGGTCCGCGTCAACTGCGTCAACCCCGAGCGCACGGGCACCCCGATGCGCACGAAGGCCTTCGGCGAGGAGCCCGAGGGCACGCTGCTCGAGTCGAGCGTCGTCGCGCGCCGATCCCTGGACGTGCTGCTCTCCGCCCAGACCGGGCACATCATCGACATCCGCCGCGAGGACGGCCCGGCGGCCATCGGCGGCGGCAGCTGAGCGAGGCGCTCGCGCCTCAGGTGCGGCCCAGCGCGCGCCGGTAGAGAGCGCGGACGGGGCGCATGAGCACCGGTGGCAGCAGCTGCGTGCCGGCGTGCACGACGGTGCCGCGCACGACGCCGTACCGGTGGCGGCGGCGTGCCCACGGGCCGGGGGACCGCACCAGGTCGCTCCCGCGCGCGAGCTCGAGCTCGACCGCGGCGCGGTGGTAGGCCGACGCGCGGACGAGGCGTGAGGGGCGCTCACCGCTGGCGAGCAGCTTCTCCACCCGGTCCGCGATCGTGGTCGGGGCCGGCGCGCTCCGGCCGCCGAAGTAGCTGTCGAGCCACTCCGGCGCGGGGGTGCCGAGGTCGTCCTCGTCGACCTGGTCGAAGGTGCGCAGCAGGCCGCTGTCCAGGAAGACGTGGTTGCCGAGCCGCTCGTGGACGCCGAGGTCGAGGACGAGGCCGACGCGGGCCCCGGCGTCGACCGCCTCCAGGCACGCCGTGGACGAGATCGTGAGCAGCAGGTCCGTGCGCGGCAGCAGCTCGGTGATCGGCGTGTACACCACGTGGAAGTTGGGCGGCAGGTCGACGTCCGCGAGCAGCTGCTCGGGGTGGTGGTGCATCCGGTGGAACGTGTCCTCGCCCAGTCGGTGGCGCGGCTTCAGCAGCACCTCGCGCTCGGGATGGCGGCGCGCGTGCTCCACGAGCCGGCGGTACAGGTAGGTCCGGTCGCCCGGGCCCGACGGCACGGTGGGCTGGTCTGCGAACAGCACCGTGCGGACCGGGCTGCCCGGCGGGGGCTGTGGCGCCGGCGTGGAGGAGAGGAACGGCAGGCCGCTCAGGAGGAGGTTCTCGTCCGGGATCGAGAGCCGGCGCGCCACGTGGCGGAAGTGGTCGAGCTCGTGGCGCGCGTTCACGGCCACCACGTCGGCGGCCGACCGGTCGAGGTAGCCGGCCGTGATCTTCTCGATGATGATGCCGACCCACCCGGCGACCACGACGGGTCCGGGGTCGAGCCGGCGCTCCCCGAGCGCGATGGTGAGCCGGCGGACCTGAGGACCGGCCAGCGCGCAGACGACGACGTCGGCCCGGGCGGCAGCATCGACCACCTCGTCCCAGGCTGCCGTGCGGACGTGCTCGAACCCCACGTCGCGCACCTGCTGGTCCGAGAAGGCACTGCGCCCGGCCGGCGCCACGGCCTCGACCTCGGCTCCGCGGCGCTCGAGCTCCCAGCTGATGCCCGCGGACCACTTCAGCTGCGAGTCGAACCCCGCGACCACGAGCACGCGGGGACGGCCTCGCTCGGCACGGCGGGTGGCGCGAGGGAGGGTCGGGTCGTCGGTGTCCACGCGGCCACGGTAGCCAGGATCCTGGCGGGGACCGGAGCCTCCGGACAGCGGTTCACGCAGTGTTGGCCGACGGTTTCCCGGACCGTCCGCCACGTCCCGGTGCTGGTCGTCGGACGTTCGCCCCGAGGCGTCGCGACGTTCACCTGGCGGTCGGACGGGCTGCCTAGCGTCACCGCCATGACCGAGCTCCTCGAGCGTCTGGGCGACCCGGACGGCACCGACAGCGCGACGACGGCCGAGCGCCCTGCCGTCCGTCGCGGCGGTGTCGTGGCCGTGATCCCGGCGCGCGGCGGCTCCAAGGGGGTGCCGCGCAAGAACCTGCGCCCGCTCGGCGGCGAGCCGCTGGTCGTCCGCGCGATCCGGTCCCTGCGCGCCGCGACGTCCGTCGACCAGGTGGTCGTCTCGACCGACGACCACGAGATCGCGTACGCCGCGCGCTCGGCCGGGGCCCTCGTGGTCGACCGGCCCAGCCGCCTCGCCGGCGACGAGGCGACCTCGGAGTCGGCACTGCGCCACGCGCTCGCGGCGCTCGGCACCCGGGGTCCCGTGCCCGAGGTCACCGTCTTCGTGCAGGCGACGAGCCCGTTCATCGACCCGGCCGACGTGGAGCGCGCCGTCGAGCGCGTGACGACCGGCGGGGCCGACGTCGCGTTCAGCGTCGTGCGGTCCGAGCAGCACGTCTGGCGGCTCGGCCCCGACGGCCCCGAGGGCGTCAACCACGACAAGCGTCGCCGCCAGCGTCGCCAGGACCGCGCCCCGGAGTTCACCGAGACGGGTGCCTTCTACGCCATGCGCACCCACGGGTTCCTCGAGCACGGGCACCGCTTCTTCGGCCACCTCGAGATGGTCGAGGTCTCGCCCCGCGACGCGCTCGAGATCGACACCGAGCACGACCTGCGCCTCGCCGAGGAGCTGCTCCTGCGTCGCGAGGCCGAGAACACCGACCCCGCCTCCTGCCCGCTGTGGGCCCGCGCCGTCGTCACCGACTTCGACGGCGTCCACACCGACGACAGCGTCCGGGTGGACTCCCACGGCGTCGAGTCGGTGGTGGTGAGCCGCTCGGACGGCCTGGGCGTCCGGCACCTGCGGGAGGCCGGCATCCCCGTCCTCGTGCTCTCGACCGAGACCAACCCGGTGGTGCAGGCACGCGCCGAGAAGCTCGGCGTCGAGGCCGTCACCGGCTGCACCGACAAGGTCGCCGCCCTCACCGCCTGGGCGCGCGACCGCGGCCTGCCGCTCGCCGACGTGGCCTACCTCGGCAACGACGTCAACGACGTCGACTGCCTGCGTGCCGTCGGCTGGCCGGTCGTGCCGGCCGACGCGCACCCCGCCGCCCGCGTGGCGGCCCCCTACGTGCTCCGTCGCCGAGGCGGCGACGGTGCTGTCCGCGAGCTCGCCGACCGCGTGCTCGCCGACGCGCACGATCCGCACGCGCGGCGCCGCCGCGACCACCCCGGAGAAGAAGGGCACGCACATGTCTGAATGGGTCCAGATCGGTGAGGAGATCGTGGGGCGTCACCGCCCGACGTACGTCATCGGAGAGATCGGCATCAACCACAACGGCGACGTCTCCGTCGCCAAGAAGCTCATCGACGTCGCCGCCCTCGCCGGCGCGCAGGCGGTGAAGTTCCAGAAGCGCACGCCCGACATCGCCACGCCGGAGGACATGAAGCACACGCGGCGCGAGACGCCGTGGGGCGAGATGAGCTACCTGGAGTACCGCTACCGGGTGGAGTTCGAGCGCGAGCAGTACACCGAGATCGCCGCGCACGCGGCCGCGCAGGGCGTCGACTGGTTCGCATCGCCGTGGGACGTCCCGTCCGTCCAGTTCCTCGAGGACATGGGCGTCTCGACGCACAAGGTGGCGTCGGCCTCGGTCACCGACCACGAGCTGCTGCGCGAGCTCGCCCGGACGGGCAAGCCGATCATCCTCTCGACCGGCATGAGCACGCTCGCGCAGGTCGACGCCGCGGTCGAGATCCTCGGGACCGACCACCTCATCATCCTGCACGCCACGTCGACCTACCCCCTCCCTCCGGAGGAGGCCAACCTGCGCACCATCCCGGTGCTGGCGGAGCGCTACGGGGTGCCGGTGGGCTACTCGGGCCACGAGCGCGGGCTGCAGATCTCGCTGGCCGCGGTCGCCCTGGGCGCCGTCGCCGTGGAGCGTCACATCACCCTCGATCGCACGATGTGGGGCTCGGACCAGGCGGCCAGCCTGGAGCCGCACGGCTTCATGAGCCTGGTGCGTGACGTCCGCGTGCTCGAGAAGGCCATGGGCGACGGGGTGAAGCGCGTCATGCCGGGCGAGCTCAAGCCGATGCAGCGCCTGCGTCGGGACACGTCGCCGGTGGGTGCGTGACGACGCGCGAGCGCGTCACCGACCCCGCCGCGCGTCCGCGGCCGCGGGTCCTGGTCGTCACCGACTCGGACTCGTACGTGAAGTACGGCGCCGCCCTCGCCGGGCGGCTGCCGAAGGACTGGGGGGCGCTGCTCGTCGTCGCACGCAGCAGCGCCCTGCCCAGCCCGCGCCAGCTCGCCGACGCCCTGGAGGGCACGCGCTTCGAGGACGACGTCGTCCCGGTCGTCGGTCTCGGGGACCTCACCCGGCTGCTCGCCGACTGGCGCCCGGACGTCGTCCTGCTGACGGCGCGGGGGTACACCGTGCAGGCCGCCGTGTCGGTGGTCGCGAACGTCCCCGACCGCCCCGTCCTCGTGAGCGGCCTGGCGGGGATCGCGGTGCCCGTGCTGCCCTACGGGCTCGGGTTCCGGCGGTCGGTCGACGTGTTCGTGGTGCACAGCCGGCGCGAGCTGCGCGAGTTCGCCGTCGCGAGCCGCCGTCTCTCGGTGCCGCTGGGCTTCGAGCTCGCGACCATGCCCTTCGTCGACCGGGCGCCGGTCGCGAACGGCACCGACGCGATGCGTGCGCCGCGTCCGGAGGAGCCGCGCGACCGGATCGTCTTCGCCGCGCAGGCGCAGGTGCCGTCCGGGCGCCGGGACCGCGTCCACCTGCTGGACCGGCTGGTCGAGACGGCGCGCGCCCACCCGCACCTGCAGGTCGTGGTGAAGGTACGGGCGCAGGAGGGCGAGGCGCAGACCCACCACGAGCAGGTCTCCTACCCCGACCTCCTGGCCGAGCGCCGTGCAGCAGGGGAGGACCTGCCGCCCAACCTCGTCGTCGAGGCCGGCTCCATGCGGGCCCAGCTGCGCCGGGCCGTGGGGCTCGTCACCGTCAGCTCGACCGCCGTGCTCGAGGCGATTGCGGCCGACGTGCCGGTGATCGCGCTCACCGACTACGGCGTGGGTGCGGCGCAGATCAACGTCGTGCTGAAGGGGAGCGGACTGCTCGCCGGGTCCGAGGAGCTGGTGGCCGGCCGCTTCCGGCGGCCCGACGAGGCCTGGTTGCAGGACAACTACTTCCACGACCCCGACCAGGACACCTGGGTCGCCCGCGTCGAGGAGCTCCTGGAGCAGCGGACGAGCCTCGGGCTCCTGCCCTACCGGGAGGCTCCCGCGAGCTGGATGAACCGGCTGCGACGGTTGATGTACCGGCACTTCGCGTTCGCGCCGGAGGACCCCGGCCTCGTGCGCGAGCTCGAACGGCGCTTCCTGGTCGTGGCGCAGTGGGTGAACCGGCGGCGCTGGCACCTCACCCGTCTGCTGCGACGGGTAGGCGTCGTCCGCTGATGCCGCCCGGGACGGGAGAATCCCAGGTCGACCTGGGATTCCTGCATCTGCACGGGATGCTTCCCGTGCATGCGTGGGATCTCCGTGCGGGCTGGAAGATTCCCAGGTCGACCTGGGAATCCGCGCGCCGGCCCAGGGCTCAGGGCCCCGTGGCGCCGAGGGCCCGCTTCTCGGACCAGAGCCGGTCCCGCCGGGCCATCACGCGCTCGCAGGCCTCGACGAAGCGCTGGGTGGCGGCGCCGGGCGTGACGTCCGTGAGGTAGTGCGAGACGAGCGCGGCGCGGGCCTCGCGCGTCGGGTCGGCGGCGAGGTGCTCGCGCACCAGGGCCGCCACGTCGTCGCCGCGCGACAACCGCGGCAGCAGCTCGAGCATGCGGCTCGCGGGCGTCGGCACGTCGGGCACCGTGACCAGCATCGGCTTGCCGGTGGGGAGCCAGTTCAGCGGCACCGCCGAGACGTCGGTGACGAGCAGGTCGGCGTCGGCGAACGACTGCTCCAGCGGCACCGCCAGGTCGACCCGGTCGGCGGCCTCGCGGACGGCCGCGTCGGCGGCGCCGTACGTCGAGCGGACCACGCCGTTGAGCGGGTGCGGGCGGTACACGACGCGGTACTCGGGGCGCAGGGCCCGCACCAGGTCCGGGCCCAGGGTCTCCACCGAGCCGTAGGAGACCGACGGCTGCGAGGCCTCCCACGTGGGCGCGTACAGCACGGTCGCGCGCCCCTGGGGGTCCGGCGACGGAGCGACGTCGGGCGCTGCGTCGAGCTGGGGCTGGCCGACGAGGATGCTGCGCGCCTCGGCGTCGTAGTCCATGACGTGGGTGGCCGTGCGCTCGAGCGCGGCGCGCCCGGCGAGGAAGCAGTAGTCGTAGGCCTTGACCTGGTTGGAGACCGAGACGCCCTTGTCGCTGTCGCCGTGGCCGAGGTAGACGTGCGCCAGCGACGTGAAGCGCAGGCACTCGAAGTTGATGGGGTCGTGGTTGACGTAGAGCGCGAGCCGCACGGCGCTGCGGCTGAGGATGCCGTCGAGCTGTCCGTAGGTGGCCAGGGTCAGGCAGCGGACGTTCCCGTCGTCGTCCGCCTCGGCCAGCTCCCGGCGGACGCGGGCCGCGGTGCGCGAGTCGCGGAAGACGAGGGTCACGGGGTGGGTCGCGCCGAGCGCTCGGAAGGCCGGGAGCCAGGGGAGGAGCTGGTAGAGCGTGTCCTGCCCCGTGGCGTGGAAGACGATCACCTCGGCGTCGAGCGGCTGCTCGAGCGCGGTGACGTCGACGCGCTTGTCGGGCATGCCCGTGGGCAGGAACCGGGACCGCCGGATCCGGCCGATCGCCCACAGCCGCAGCCGCACGGCGAGCCCTGCGCGCGCCCCGCTCATCGATCCCACCTCATCGGACCGGCCTCACGCCGTGAGCACGTTGTCGACCATGGACAGGGCCGAGCCGATCGCCATGTGCATGTCGAGGTACTGGTACGTGCCGAGCCGGCCACCGAAGTGGACGTCGGTCTCCTCGGCGGCGAGGGCGCGGTAGGCCAGCAGCCGTTCGCGGTCGGCCGGGGTGTTGACGGGGTAGTAGGGCTCGTCGCCGCTGCGGTCGGCGAACCGGGAGTACTCCCGCACGACGACCGTGGCGTCGTCGGTGTAGTCACGCTCGGGGTGGAAGTGGCGGAACTCCAGGATGCGCGTGTACGGGACGTCGGTGTCGGCGTAGTTCATGACCGAGGTGCCCTGGAAGTCGCCGACGTCGAGGACCTCGGTCTCGAAGTCGAGGGTGCGCCACGAGAGCGGACCGTGCACGTGGTCGAAGTAGCGGTCGACCGGCCCGGTGTAGACGACCGGGACCCGCCCGACCGTCGAGGCCTTGGACACGCGCGCGCCGGGGTCGAGGAAGTCGACCCCCAGCTCGACGGTGATGCGCGGGTGGTCGGCCATCCGCTCGAGCCACGCCGTGTACCCGTCGACCGGCAGTCCCTCGTGCGTGTCGTTGAAGTACCGGTTGTCGTAGGTGTAGCGGACCGGGAGGCGGCTGATGATGTCGGCGCCGAGCTCGGTGGGTTCGGTCTGCCACTGCTTGGCGGTGTAGCCCTTGATGAACGCCTCGTAGAGCGGCTCGCCGATGAGGCTGATCGCCTTCTCCTCGAGGTTCGCCGGCGTCCCCGTCTGCGCGGCGGCGTGCCCCGCGACCCACGCCCGGGCCTGCGTGGGCGTCATCGAGGAGCGGGTGAACTGGTTGATCGTGCCCAGGTTGATGGGCAGCGGGAACACCTCGCCGCGGTAGGTGGAGTACACGCGGTGCTGGTAGGAGGTGAAGGCCGTGAAGCGGTTCACGTACTCCCACACCCGCTCGTTGGAGGTGTGGAACAGGTGGGCCCCGTAGCGGTGCACCTCGATGCCGGTGGTGGGCTCGGCCTCGGAGTAGGCGTTGCCGCCGATGTGGTCGCGACGGTCCACCACGTGCACCGAGAGCCCGCGCTCGGCCATCCGCTCGGCCACCGTCAGGCCGAAGAAGCCCGCTCCCACCACCACGAGGTCGCTCATGCTCATGCCTCCTGGTCGCGGGTGCCGGACGGCAGCGCCGGGGGCACGTCGGCGGGGTCCATGGGACGCCAGGAGTCGTCGCGCCAGATGGCGCGGTTGGCGCGGAAGCCGCGGACCAGGTCGCCGACGCCCTTGAGCGTGTGCTGCACGACGACGAGGCGGAAGACCTCCTTGGCGAGCGTGAGCGCGGTGCCCAGCCCGAACCCGAACCGGTTGAGCCGGCCGTACTCGGCGAAGTACTTGCCGACGTAGGCGCGGTTGCGGATGACGTGGAACCGGAAGAGTGGCGACCCGTCGTTGAGGTGGCGGATCCCGAGGTTCACCTGCTGCTGCTCGCGCTTGCGCCGCAGGACGAACTCGTCGACGTAGACCACCGTGGTGTGCTGCGCGGCCAGCCAGGCGTAGGCGGCGTCGTCCCAGGAGATGAAGAAGCGCGGGTCCGGCAGGCCGATCAAGCGCACGACGTCGGCGTTGACGAGCATGCCCTCGAAGGTGCCCGAGTTGGTCACGGCGTAGCCGTCCGTGCCGAAGCCGTCGTTGACCGAGTACGGCAGGGGCACGCCGAGGAACTGGTTGAACTTCGCCTGCCAGTAGAAGGGCGAGCCGTCGAAGTCGTAGCGGCGGCCGTGGATGCAGCCGAACCGTGCCATCCAGGGGGCGAACCGCTCGAGTGCGTCGGGGATGATCTCGACGTCGTCGTCCATCAGCCAGACCCACTCGGCGCCGAGCTCGAGCGCGAGCCGCGTGCCCTCGCTGAAGCCGCCCGACCCGCCGGTGTTGGTGTCGAGGCGACGGTTGACGAGCACGCCCTCGGGGAACCATCCGGCAGCCTCGGCGAGCACGTCCTGCGTGTCGTCGGTGCTGGCGTTGTCGACGACGACCACGCGCCAGGCGGGGGTGGTCATGGACGCCGCGCTCCGCAGCAGCTCGGCGAGGAACGTGGACCGGTTGAACGTGACGATCGCCAGGGCGATCTTCTCGGGTACCTCGGTCACCGGGCCACCCTACCGTCCGCGACGTGCGCGTCCGGAGAGCCCGGAGTGCGTCTAGTCGGCCTCACCGAGGGTCTCGTCGGTGCCCCGCGGGTCGTGCGACTGGTCCTGGCCGAAGTACTGGCTGCGCTCCGTCTCGGCGCGCGCGACGAACGCCTCCACGCTCGCGCGGAACGACTCCAGCGTCCGCTTCTCCGGGGCTCCGAGGAGGTAGGTGGCGAGGCGGCTGCGGTCGGCGGAGCGCTCGTCGGGCGCCCGTCCCGTCGCGACGGCCACGAGCTCCTCGATGCCGGTGCCGTCGGGGCCGACGACCGTGGCGGCCGACGCCGACGGGAACGCCTCGCGGAAGCCGGCCTCGTCGAGAGGCGCGTCGGTGTGGCCGGTGTGGTTGAACACCGCGATCGGCTTCTCGCTGGCGAGGAAGTCCGAGACGACGCTGGAGACGTCGGTGAACAGGGCGGTGGCCCGGTTGAACCAGGGCTCGATCGGTCCGCTCCGCACGACCTCGTGGTCGATGCCCGACGAGGCGGCCGCCGCACGCACGCGGGCGGCCACCGCGGCGTCGACGGCCCGGTACTTCGCGTCGCGCTGCCCCGTGAACGGGTGAGGCTTGTAGACGAGGCGCGCCGGGGTCGGCGACGACAGGACCGCCTCCACGACCCGCAGCCCGACGGCCGAGAGGGAGGAGTACTCCTGGAGCGTGTTCACGCCCTCCCACGTGGGCGCGTAGAGGATGGTCGGCACGTCGTCGTCACCGATCCGGGGCTCCGGGGAGATCGCGTGCACCTGAGGCCGACCCACGAAGCGGAACTGGCTCTCGTGGATGCCGAGTCCCGAGCGGCGGTAGCGGTCGGCGCCGGCCTCGCCGGCCACCCACAGCTCGTCGTAGACGCGCGAGAACGGGTTGGCCGACGCCGACTTGTCGCTGTCGCCGTGGCCGACGAACGCGCTCATGATGTGGGGCAGGCGCAGCAGGTGGATGTTGTTGCCGGTGTTGGAGGGGTAGAGCGCGACCTTGACGCTGGCGAAGTCGAGCATGAGCAGCTCGCCGGCGTTGGAGAGCTCCAGCGTCGGCACGGCGGTGGTGCGCATCGTGTCGAAGAGCGCGGCGTCGCGCAGGACGACCAGGACGCGACGATCGAGCGCCTCGAGCGACTCGAGCCAGGTGTCGACCTGGTAGGCCGAGCCCCGCGGTCCGCTCAGGTGGAGCACGACCTCCGGACGGTAGGTGTCGAGGAAGTCCTGCACGGCACGCAGCGGCGGGGTGAAGCCCGTGGCCCGCTTGGCCTGGCGCATGGCCCAGGAGCGTCGGACGTCGGGCAGCGTCACCGCCGCGACGCCGGCCGTCGCGAGGGCGCCGACGAGGAGCACGACCCCCGCGGGGGCGCCGAGCGGTCCGACCGCGAGGACGACGACCTGGGCCGCGCAGACCTCCAGGACCCGTGGCGGCGGTTCGACGTCGATCCGTGGCTCGCCCGGCACGTTGCGCGTGCGCATCGGCCGCAGCGAGCCGACGCGTCGGTACTCGTGGTGCAGCGCCCGTCCGCACAGGACGGCCAGCAGCGCGAGCCCGGAGAGGGCCTCGAGGGTGTGCGCGGTCGGGCCGTCGTGGCCGAGCAGCAGCGTCAGGACCACGACGAGGCGCACCGCGAACCGCATCGGCACCCCCACCGACGCCTGGTGCAGCGACGTCCTCAGGGATGCCGCGCCCGTCAGGAGCAGGTGCTCACCGACACAGGAGGCGAGGACCAGTGCCAGCGCCACCCGCTCGAGCGCGATCGAGTCCGTGACGAGGACCAGCAAGAGGGCCGGCGCCGGGAGGACCAGGGCGAGCAGGACGGCCACGCCGGACCGCGACCGCCCCGCCCGGGACAGGCGGCCGACCAGGGCGGAGGTGCTGCGTGGCATCCGGCGACCGTAGCAGTCGCCATCCGCCCGACGGCGGTCCCCGTCGCCGGTACCGTCGTGCCGTGCCCCGCCTGAGGATCCCCGCTGCGATCGCGCACCCCGTGCGCCTCCTGCCGCTGACCTTCCTCGCCCTCGTCCTGCTCGGCACGGTACTGCTCCTCCTCCCGCCGGCGAACACGGCGCGAGGACGGGCCGACCTCGTCGACGCCCTGTTCACCTCGACGTCGGCGGTGACCGTGACCGGCCTGGCCACGGTCGACACCTCGACGTACTGGACGCCGCTGGGGCAGGGGATCATCCTGGTGCTCGTCGAGCTGGGCGGCCTCGGGATCATCGCGCTGGCGACCGTCCTCGGCCTCTTCATCGGGGGGCGGCTCGGCCTGCGCACCCGCCTGGTGGCCCAGGCCGACATGCACGTCGTCAACATCGGGGAGGTCCGACCGCTCTTCCGGCGCGTCGCGGTGATGATGTTCGGCTTCCAGGCCGCCGTCGCCGCCGTCCTCACGCTGCGCTACCGGCTCGAGTACTTCGACGACCTGCCGACCGCGCTCTGGCACGGCGTCTTCGACGCCGTCATGTCGTTCAACAACGCCGGCTTCTCGCTCAACAGCGACAGCCTCGTGGGCTACGCCGGCGACGGGCTGGTCATCGTGCCCATCTGCGTCGCCGTGTTCATCGGCGCCATGGGGTTCCCGGTGCTCGCGGAGCTGTTCTCGGGCTGGCGCACGCCGGACCGCTGGACCATCCACACGCGCCTGACGGTGTGGGGGTCGATCGTGCTGCTGGTCGCGGGCGTCCTGGCCTTCATGGCGTTCGAGTGGAGCAACCCGTACAGCCTGGGCGAGATGTCCCTCGGCGACAAGATCGTCACGGGGATCGAGGGTGGCGTGATGCCGCGCTCCGGTGGCCTGAACAGCTTCGACTGGGGCGCGGTCTCCGGGGAGACGCAGGCGATCGGGACGATCCTCATGTTCATCGGCGGTGGCAGCGCGAGCACCGCGGGTGGCATCAAGGTGACCACGTTCCTGCTCCTGGCGTTCGTGATCCTCGCCGAGCTGCGCGGCGACCCCGACGTGACGGTGGGCAGCCGGTCTGTCGGCCCGGCGGTCGTCCGCACGGCGCTGAGCATCGCGCTCATCTCCGTCATGCTCGTCACCTCGGCGACCCTGCTCGTCATGACGCTGACCGACTTCACCTTCGACCAGGTGCTGTTCGAGTGCACGTCGGCGTTCGCGACCGCCGGGCTCAGCACCGGGATCACCGGCCAGCTGCCCGACAGCGCCAAGCTCGCCCTCTCGGTCTTGATGTTCGTCGGCCGAGTCGGCACCATTGCGGCGGCGTCCGCATTCGTCCTGCGGCGGCGCGCCCCGCGCTACCACCTTCCCGAGGAGCAACCGATCATTGGCTAAGAAGAGAGACACGGCGCCGAACGCGCCGGTCATCGTCCTCGGTCTCGGACGCTTCGGCTCCGCCGTGGCGCGCTCGCTCGTGCACCTCGGCCACGAGGTGCTGGCGGTCGACGAGCGCCCGGAGATCGTCCAGCGCTACGCCAGCGACTTCACGCACGTCGTGTCCGCCGACACCACCGACACCGAGGCGCTGCGCCAGATCGGCGCCGAGCAGTTCGACGTGGCCGTCGTCGGCATCGGCACCGACATCGAGGCCAGCGTGCTGACGGTCCTCGGGCTGCTCGACCTCGGGGTCAAGGAGGTCTGGGCCAAGGCGATCAGCGGAAAGCACGCGGCCATCCTCGAGCGCGTCGGCGCCACGCACGTGATCCGCCCGGAGTCCCAGATGGGCAAGCGGGTCGCCCACCTCGTCACCGGCACCATGACCGACTTCATCGAGTTCGACGACGGCTTCGCCATCGCGCGCACCAAGGCGCCGGAGTGCACGGTCGACCGCACGCTGACGGAGTCGAACGTGCGCCAGAAGTACGGCGTCACCGTCGTGGGGCTGAAGACGCGGGGGCAGGACTTCACCTACGCCCAGGCCGACACGTTCGTCACCACGGGCGACGAGCTCATCGTCGCGGGCCAGACCGCGAAGGTCGAGGCGTACTGCGCCCTCAGCTGATCCCGACCCGGGGCGTCGTCTCGATCTCCTCCTGGTGCTCGGCGGACGGTGCGGGGAAGACCACGGTGCGGTAGGCCCAGAAGCGGAACAGGGTGCCGAGGGCGGTGCCCACGACGTTGGCGGAGACGTTGTCGTCGAGGACGCTCCTGAGGCCGAGCAGGTCGCGCGAGACGGCGAGGCACACCACGGAGAAGCCGAGGCCGATGGTGCTCGCGACGACGAACAGCAGCGCCTCGCGGGCGCGGGCCCGCCCCCGCGAGCCGCGCCAGGTCAGGAGGCTGTTGCCGAGGTAGGTGACGCACACGGCCAGCACGACGCCGGCGGCCTTGGCCCAGGACGGGTCGTGGTCGTCGAACCAGGGCTGGGTCCGCAGGACGTTGAACCCCACGACGTCGACGACGTAGCCCGTGCCCCCGACCAGGAGGAAGGTACCGACCTCCCGGCCGGGGAGCCGGCGCAGCCGCTCAGACGGTGACATCGACGTGGCGGCGCGGGACGAGGTGCAGGCGGGTGCGCAGCTGCTGCCACCGCCAGCGGAGCACCAGGGTCAGCGCCTCGCGGACGATGTCGGTGGACATCTTCGAGCGGCCGAGCGTGCGGTCGCGGAAGGTGATGGGGACCTCGGTGGTCACCAGCCCGGCGAGGGCGGCCCTCCAGGTGTTCTCGACCTGGAAGGCGTAGCCGTTCGCCTCCGAGCGCAGCGCGCCGATGCGCAGCAGGGCCTCGCGCCGGAAGGCGCGGAAGCCGGCGGTGGCGTCGTGCACGTCGAGCCCGAGCACCGTACGGACGTAGGCGTTGCCGCCCCACGAGAGGAGCCGTCGCGCGGGACCCCAGTCCTCCACGCGGCCGCCCGCGACGTACCTCGACCCGATCGCGACGTCGGCGTGGTCGAGAGCCGCGACGAGGGCGGGAACCGCGGCCGGAGGGTGGGAGAGGTCGGCGTCCATCTGCACGACCACGTCGTAGCCCTGCCCGACGGCCCAGGCGAATCCGGCGCGGTAGGCGGCTCCCAGGCCGTCCTTGCCAGGACGCGACAGCAGCCGGACCCGCGAGCCGAAGGCCGGGTGGGACCGCACGAGGCCCCCGGTCCCGTCGGGGCTGTCGTCGTCGACGACGAGCACGTCGACCTCGGGCGCGGCCGCGAGGACGGCGTCGAGGGTGGTACCGATGGTCTCGGCCTCCTCGTAGGTGGGGATGACGACGACGGTCGTGCTCATGGTCGGACCTCCTGGTTCGCGGTGGAGGACGTGCCCCCGCAGGGCGCGTCCGGAACGGGGACGGGACGGTCGACGCCGTCCCGCAGACGCACGACGCGGCCGCAGACGTCGGCCACGGGTCGGTACTCGCGCCGGACGACGGCCGCGAGGTCGGCGGACTGCAGGCCCCAGCCGCCCACGCCGCGCCCGGTGACGAGCCAGGTCGGCGCGTCCGGTCCGGTGAGCACGGTCTGCAGGTCGCGCAGGTCGGGGTCGAGCACCCGCACGGGCAGGGACCAGAGCTGGGCGTAGGGAGAGCGCAGGCCGGAGGCGAGCACGGTGTCGGCGCCCCCGTAGAGGCTCACGATCGTGTCACCGCGGTGCGCCACTCGTGCGACGGCGCTGCCGGCCAGCGCGCGGTCGTCGGTGGCGTGGAGATGCAGTCCCACACCCCACGCGAGGGTGCTCGACACCGCTGCGGCCACGACGACGCCCCGTGCGGCGCGGGCGAGCCCGTCGTGGCGGGCCGCGACGACGCCGAGCGACACGGCCACCGGGACGACCAGGCAGAGGAGGTAGTGGAGCCAGTAGGCCCCGCCCAGCATCGCGGAGGTGGTGGCCCAGACCACGGCGGCGACCAAGGCCCACCGCACGGCGTCGCGGCGTGGTCGCAGCACGACGTCGAGGGCGAGCACGAGCATGGCGGGCACCACCAGCGACAGCACGCTCGAGACCAGGAGCGTGTCGAGCCGGCCCTGGGCATGGACCCGCCCGGACGCGGCGATGACCTGGGCGGCCTCGAGACGGAAGGGGTACGTGGCGTCCCAGACGCCGCGCAACGAGGTGCCGTGGGTGATCGTCCAGAGGGCCGTCGAGCCGAGGGTCGCGAGCCCTCCCGCGACGGCGGCGGCCGCGAGCCCCAGGGCGCGACGTCGCTCGAGCTCACCGCGGAGGACGGCGACGGCGAGCGTCACCACGACCACCACCCCGACGTCGACGAAGTTCTGCTTCACGAGGGCCGCGGCCGTGCCGGCCGCTCCCGCGGCGACGGAGAACCACGTCGCGCGGAGCGGCGACGTCGCGGGGCGCGTCGCCGCGACGACGCAGGCGAGCCCGACGGCGACGAAGGGGATGGCGAGCAGCTCACCGTCGACCTGCTGCGCGCCCAGCAAGGGGGACAGCGTGAGCGCTGCGGCGAGCACGGCGGTCCATCGTCCGGCGACGTGCCCCGCGAGCAGGCTCGCGACCCGCGCGCTCGCCAGGACGACCACGAGGGCGGCCAGGCAGCCGAGGAGCCGCAGGGCGGGAACCCCGCCGAGCTCGGCCGCGACGCGGTACAGCGTGACGAGCAGGGGCGGGCGGTCAACGAAGTAGTCGCCGTAGAGGGAGTGCCCCGGGCCCGACCACTGGGCGCCCACGAGCAGGTAGCCCGCCTCGTCGGGGCTCGCGGGCCGGCCGAGGTACGGCAGCCGCGCCAGCACGGCCACGACCGCAGCCGCCGGGACCGTCCAGGACGGCAGCACGAGGTGCCGTCCGGCGCCGTCGTCCGTGGACCGGCCCTCGGCGCGGCCGCCCGGCGTCGGCGCTCGACGGCCGGGGGCGAGGGTGGTCATGTGGGGAGCCTGGCCGCCCGCACCTGCACCGAACCTGACCACCCGCGCGGGGACCGCGCCGCGAGGCGCGCCCGTGGGGCACGATGACCGCATGACCGTGATCGGGATCTGCGAGGACGACGCCGACGTGCGTCGCGTCCTCACGGACGCCGCGAAGCTCGCCGGGCACGCGGTGGTCATCGCGCGCAACGGGCGCGAGGCCGTCGAGAACCTCGGTGCCGCCAGCGGTGTCGAGGTGCTGGTGCTCGACATCGGGCTGCCCGACGCCGACGGTCGCGACGTCTGCCAGGCACTGCGCGCAGGCGGGCAGCACGCCCCGGTCCTGTTCCTCACGGCCCTGGGGCAGGTCCACGACCGGCTCTCCGGGTTCCATGCCGGGGGCGACGACTACGTGGTCAAGCCCTTCGCGCTCGCGGAGGTGCTGGTCCGGATCGAGGCGCTGGCCCGTCGTGCACGCCCCGAGCCGCCCTCGGTCAGTGGACTGGTCCTCGACCCGGAGCGTCTGTCGGTGCGGGTGGAGGACCGCGAGGAGTCGCTCACGCCGACGGAGTTCCGGCTGCTCGCGGCGATCGCCGGCGAGCCCGGATCGGTCGTCCGCCGCCGCGCCGCCGTGGCTGCGGCCTGGCCGGACGGCGCCATCGTCAACGAGAACACCATCGACTCCTACGTGCGCCGGCTGCGCGTGAAGCTGGCCGCGGTGCAGTCGCCCGTCGAGCTGGTCACCGTCCGTGGCGTGGGGTTCGCCCTGAGATGAGCACACCGGGATGAGGCTGCCGGGGCGGACCCTCCAGTCGCGCATCGTCTGGACCACGACGGTCGGCACGGCGCTGGCCATGCTGGCCATGCTCGGCGTCGTGTTCTGGGTGCTGACGTCCCTCGCCAAGGACGACGCCGAACGCAGGATCGCCGACCAGGCCGCGGCGGTCGCGACGACGATCCGCGTGGCCGCGGACGGCACGGTGACGGCTCCGGTCACCCCGGACCGTGACATCGACGCCACCACCTGGGTCTACGACACCGAGGGCCGGCTGCTCGTCGGGCCGGTGGTCCGGCGCCGCACGCAGGAGGTCGTGGAGTCGCTGTCCGGCGTCGAGGAACGCACCCGGGTGGAGCGGCACGAGCGCGTGTTCCTCGCCCTGCCCGTACAGGTGGGCGGCCGTCCCAGCGCGGTGGTCGTGGTGGCGGCCTCCCTCGAGCCGTACGAGTCGACTCGCACCGTCGTCCTGGTCGGCCTCGTGGGCGTCGGCGCTCTGGTGACGGCCGGGGCGGCCGCGGTGTCGCGCTGGGCGGTGCGCCGCACGCTCGCGCCCGTCGGGTCGATGGCCTCGCGGGCCGACGACTGGTCGGAGCACGCGCTCGACACGCGCTTCGACGTGACCGGCTCGCAGGACGAGTTCGCGCACCTCGGCCGCACGCTCAACGTCCTGCTCGACCGGGTGGCCGGGGCGCTGCGCAGCGAGCAGCGGCTGACCGCCGAGCTGGCCCACGAGCTCAGGACTCCCTTGACCGCGATCCGTGGGGAGGCGGAGCTGGCCCGGATGAGGCCACTGCCGCCCGAGGTCGACGAGCGGATGGAGCGGGTGGTGGAGCGCGTCGACCGGATGAGCGAGACCATCGCCTCCCTGCTGGCCGTCGCGCGCGGGGAGGAGCAGCCGACGTCGCGCACGTCGGTCCGCGACGTGGTCGGCGCGCTGCGCACGGCCGTCTCGCCGCGCCCCGGCGTCACGCTCGACCTCCCGGAGGAGGGGGCGCAGACCCTCGACGACGTCGCGCTCGCGGCGCCGGTGGGCCTGGCGGTGCGGGCCGTCGTGCCGGTGCTGGAGAACGCCGTGCGGCACGCCGCGAGCCGGGTGACGGTCACGGTCGTCACGGGCGAGCGGGTCGTCGACCTCGTGGTCGACGACGACGGCCCGGGCCTGGCCGGCGCGGACCTGGACGCGTTGTTCGAGTCCGGGACGCGCGAGCCGGGCAGCGGCGGTGCCGGTCTCGGCCTCGCTCTCGCTCGTCGGGTCGCGGAGACGGTCGGGGGGACGGTGACGGTCACGTCGGCCTCGGGGCCGACCCGGTTCGTGGTCTCGCTGCCGCGGTTCTGAGCCACCTCCGCCCACGGACCTCGGTCCCTCCTCGTCCTGTGGCTGCGCTGCCTCGGATTTTCCTCGTCCTGCGGCTGCGTCGGTCCGGCTTCTTCGCGTCCTGCGGCTGCGCGGGCTCGGCTTCTCGTGGTGGTGGGTTGCGTCGGGGCCTCGACCGGGGAGCTGGGTGCGAGTCCGGGCTGGGATCTCGGGGTCCGGTGGGGTCTGACGCACGATTCTTCCTTCGCGCGCGCAGGGATTCTCCCTTCTCGTGGCACGGTCCACGAGAAGGGAGAATCGCTGCCCGTGCGCGGTAGGTCTGCCACCGAACCCCGGCCCCGGAGGTAGGTGACGGGTCGCAGTCAGGCAGCGTGCAGGTAGGACGGACCAGGCTCGACCCATGACCGCCGTCCTCACGCCCTTGCTGTACTCACTCGGGGTGTTCGCCCCGCTGCTGGTCATGGCCGTCGTGTTCGCCGAGAGCGGCCTGCTGCTCGGCTTCTTCCTGCCGGGCGACTCGCTGCTCTTCCTGGCCGGTGCGCTCGTCGCGTCGCACGTGATGCCGGTGCCGGTGTGGCTGCTGGGAGCGGGGGTCCTGATCGCTGCGGTCGTCGGCGACCAGCTGGGCTACGTCATCGGCCGTCGGGTCGGACCGCGGCTGTTCTCCCGGCCGGACTCGCGCCTCTTCTCGCACGCGAACGTGGAGCGGGCGGAGCACTTCTTCGCGCGCCACGGGTCGAAGGCGGTGGTGCTCGCCCGGTTCCTGCCGGTCCTGCGCACGTTCGTGCCGGCCACGGCCGGGGTCGGCCGCATGGACCGTCGCGTGTTCACCACCTTCAACCTCCTCGGTGCCGCCATCTGGACCGGGGTGGTCCTCGCCACCGGCTTCCTGTTCGGCGGTGTTCCGTTCGTGGCCCACCACATCGAGCTCATCACCATCGGGCTCGCCGCCACCTCGCTCGTCCCCGCCGCCGTCGCGCTCCGGGCGGGGCGGCACCGCGCCGGATCCGCGCGCGGGACGCCGTCTCGCACCACCACCCCCGCCTGAACGACCACCACCTCGCACCGAAGGACACGCCCATGCCGAACGACATCTCCGGAGTGCCGCTCCACCCGCTCGTCGTCCACGCCACCGTGGTGACGATCCCCGCCGCCGCCATCGCCGTGCTCCTCGCGGTGCTCTGGCCACGCTTCCGCCGCTGGGCCGGGCCGCTGCCGGCGGGGCTGAGCCTGGTGGGCCTCGCGCTCGTCCCGCTGTCGACCTCCACCGGTGAGACTCTCGAGAAGCACGTGCGGGAGACCGCGCTCGTCGAGCGGCACACCGAGCTGGCCGACGGCCTGCTGCCGTGGATGATCGGCCTGGCCGTCGTCGCGGTGGTGGCCCACGCGCTCCACCGTCGCGAGGCGGGTGGACACGCGTCCCGCCCCGTCGTCGGCGTCGTCGTGGCGGCGCTCGCGCTGGTCGCCGTCGTCGGCACCACGGTGCAGGTCGTGCGGATCGGGCACAGCGGCGCGGAGGCCGCGTGGTCCGACGTCGACATGAACGCCCCCGCCGTCGGGCGGTAGCCCCGCACGCCGCACCCCGCCCCACGCCCGTCGACGCGCGCCCGCCCGCCGACGGGCGTACGGTGCCAGGTGGCCTTCGTTGCGAAGGTCAACCACTGCCGAAGGGGGAGAGGGTGCACGCACTCGCCACGCCGTCGTTGGCCTCGGCGGCCGGGTCGTTCCGGCTCGACGCCGACGTCTTCGACTACACGATCGTCGCGATCTACTTCGCCGTCGTCCTGGGCATCGGCTTCCTCGCCAGACGCCAGGTCTCCAGCAGCATCGACTTCTTCCTCTCCGGGCGGTCACTGCCCGCCTGGGTGACCGGCCTGGCCTTCATCGCCGCGAACCTCGGCGCGGTGGAGATCATGGGCATGAGCGCCAACGGCGCCCAGTACGGGATGGCCACGGTCCACTACTTCTGGATCGGCGCCGTGCCGGCGATGTTGTTCCTCGGCGTCGTGATGATGCCGTTCTACTACGGGTCCGGCGTGCGCAGCGTGCCCGAGTTCATGCGTCGTCGCTTCGGCACCGGCGCCCACCTCGTCAACGCCCTGAGCTTCGCGCTCGCGCAGCTCCTCATCGCGGGCATCAACCTCTACCTGCTCGCCACGATCGTCAACCGGCTCCTCGGCTGGCCGCTGTGGGTCTCCCTCGTCGTCGCGGCCGCGGTCGTGCTCAGCTACACCGCGCTCGGCGGACTCTCCGCCGCGATCTACAACGAGGTGCTGCAGTTCTTCGTCATCGTCGCCGCACTGGTGCCGCTGACGGTCATCGCGCTGCACAAGGTGGGCGGCTGGCAGGGCATCGTCGACCGCGTGCAGCCCGGGCCGGAGCAGCTGTCGTCCTGGCCCGGCACCGACCTCACCGGCATCGACGACCCGTTCTGGTCCGTCGTCGGCCTCGTCCTCGGACTCGGCTTCGTGCTGTCCTTCGGCTACTGGACGACGAACTTCGTCGAGGTCCAGCGAGCCATGGCGTCCTCGTCGATGTCGGCGGCCCGCCGCGCGCCGATCATCGGTGCGTTCCCGAAGATGTTCATCCCGTTCGTGGTGATCATCCCGGGCATCATCGCGGCGATCGTCGTCCCGGAGCTGGCGGCGCTGAAGTCCGGTGGCGACGGACAGGGCGTCACCTACAACGACGCGATCCTGCTGCTCATGCGCGACCTGCTGCCCAACGGCATGCTCGGCGTCGCGCTGGCCGGCCTGCTGGCCTCCTTCATGGCCGGCATGGCCGCCAACATCTCGGCCTTCAACACCGTCTTCAGCTACGACCTGTGGCAGCAGTACGTCGTGAAGGACCGTCCCGACGGCTACTACCTGCGCATCGGGCGTCTCGCGACGGTCGCCGCGACGGTGATCGCCATCGGGACGGCGCTCATCGCGTCCAACTACGACAACCTCATGGACTACCTGCAGACGTTGTTCGGCTTCTTCAACGCGCCGCTGTTCGCGACCTTCATCCTCGGCATGTTCTGGAAGCGCATGACCGCGACCGCCGGCTGGTCCGGCCTCGTCGCGGGCACCCTCGCCGCGGTGCTGGTGGCCGTCCTGAGCGAGGACGCGCTCGGCCCGGCGAGCGTCGGTGCGATCGGCCTCTCCGGCCAGGGCGCCTCGTTCGTGGCGGCCGGGGCGGCGTTCGCGGTCGACGTCGTGTTCAGCGTCGCGGTGACGATGGTGACCGTGGCCAAGCCGGAGAAGGAGCTCGCCGGGCTCGTCTACTCGTTGACGCCGAAGGAGGACCGGACCGACCCGGACGAGGGCGACCTGCCCTGGTACCAGTCGCCGGTCAAGCTCGCGGGCATCGGGCTCGTCATCGTCGTCGTCCTCAACGTGATCTTCCGCTAGGAGCCAGAGATGCCGGAGAACACCAGCCAGAAGCGCACCGCGGGCGAGAAGCACACCGCGGGCGCGTTCGACGTCCGCACCCTCATCGGGGGCCTGCTCGGCCTGTACGGGTTCATCCTCACCGCGCTCGGCCTGTTCCGGGCCACCGAGGAGGAGCTGGCGCGCGGCGACGGTCTCAACATCAACCTGTGGGCCGGACTCGGGATGCTCGTCGTCGCGGCGGTCTTCCTGGCGTGGGTGAGACTGCGACCGCTCGTCGTGCCGACGTCGACCGACCAGGCTGCCGGCACGGACGACGGCTCCTAGGACCGCTCGTCGCGCAGGCGCGGCACCGTCGCGTTGGCCGGCTTGATGCCGAGCTTGTCGGCGTAGAAGTCGCGGACGAGGTCCATGTCGGCGCGGACGTCGTCGCTCGCGTGGAAGGTGGGGCCGTAGCCCATCGTGCGGGTGGGCGGGTCGAAGAAGGCGAGCGTGATCGGCATACCGGTCTCGCGCGAGAGCCGGTGGAAGCCCGACTTCCAGTACTCGCCCTTGGAGCGGGTGCCCTCGGCGGCGATCACCAGCCGGAACGGCTCGCCGGACCCGGCCTCGGCCGCGAGGTCGCCGACGACGGAGGCCGCGTCGCGGCGGTCGAGGGGTACTCCGCCGAGGCGGCGGAGCAGCCAGCCGAGCGGGCCGCGGAACAGCTCCCGCTTCACGAGCACGCGCGGGTGTGCGCCGTCGTGCCACATGACGAGGAGCATCGTCACGAAGTCCCAGTTCGACGTGTGCGGGGCTCCCACCAGGATGCCCGTCTCGGGGGTGCGTCCCACCATGGTGTAGCCCATGCGGCGGATGACGAAGCGGGCGAGGCGGCGGCGCATGGGCCGAGCGTAGCCATGGGGAGCAGGGACGTGGGGCGGCCCGCCCGGTGGGTGGCGGCGCGTCGGTAGCATCGTCCGGTGAGCACCGCCGACCCGAGCACGACCACCCACCGCTACACCGCCGCCCTCGCTGCCGAGATCGAGGCCCGCTGGCAGGAGCGCTGGGACGCCGAGGGCACGTTCCAGGCGCCCAACCCCGTCGGTGACCTCGCGGGCGACGGCGAGCCGGCGACCGACACGTACTACCTGATGGACATGTTCCCGTACCCCTCGGGCGCGGGCCTGCACGTCGGGCACCCGCTCGGCTACATCGCCACCGACGTCGTCGGTCGGCACCAGCGCATGCGCGGGCGCAACGTGCTGCACACCCTCGGCTACGACGCGTTCGGCCTGCCGGCCGAGCTGCACGCGATCCAGACCGGCGAGCACCCGCGCGCCAACACGCTCGCGAACATCGCGAACATGCGTCGCCAGCTGCGACGACTGGGCCTCGGCCACGACTCCCGCCGCTCCTTCGCGACGATCGACCCCGACTTCGTGCGCTGGACCCAGTGGATCTTCCTGCAGATCTTCGACTCCTGGTACGACGAGGAGGCCGGTCGGGCCCGACCGATCGCCGAGCTGCGCGACAAGCTCGGCACCGACGACCCGGCCGTCATCGACCCGCACCGCCTCGCCTACGTGAGCGAGTCGCCGGTCAACTGGTGCCCGGCGCTCGGCACCGTCCTCTCGAACGAGGAGGTGACCGCCGAGGGTCGCAGCGAGCGCGGCAACTTCCCGGTGTTCCAGCGCAACCTGCGCCAGTGGCAGATGCGCATCACCGCCTACGCCGACCGCCTGCTCGACGACCTCGAGCTGGTCGACTGGCCCGAGCCGGTCAAGCTCATGCAGCGCAACTGGATCGGCCGTTCCCACGGCGCCGAGGTCGACTTCGACGTGCCCGCGGTCGAGAACGCCACGATCCGGGTGTTCACCACCCGCCCCGACACGCTGTTCGGTGCCACCTACATGGTGCTCGCGCCCGAGCACGAGCTCGTCGACGCGATCGTCACCGACGCCTGGCCCGACGGCACCGACCCGCGCTGGACGGCCGGCGCGGCGTCGCCGACGGAGGCGGTCGCGGCCTACCGGCACGCCGCCGCGCGCAAGACCGACGTCGAGCGCCAGGAGAACAAGGACAAGACCGGTGTCTTCACGGGCGCCTACGCCGTGAACCCCGTCAACGGCGAGCAGGTGCCGGTGTTCGTCGCCGACTACGTGCTCGTCGGCTACGGCACGGGCGCCATCATGGCCGTCCCCGCGCACGACGAGCGCGACTTCGAGTTCGCGACGACGTTCGGCCTGCCGACCCCGCGCGTGGTCACCGGAGGGGACGAGCTGCCCTGGACGGGCGAGGGCGTCGCGACGGCGTCGTCGAACGACGAGGTCAGCCTCGACGGGCTGCCGGTCGCCGAGGCCAAGGCGCGCATCATCGCCTGGCTGGAGGAGAAGGGTCGGGGGACGGGCACCACCACCTACCGCCTGCGCGACTGGCTGTTCTCGCGCCAGCGCTACTGGGGCGAGCCGTTCCCGATCGTCTTCGACGAGGGCGGCCACCCGCACGCCGTGCCCGACCACCTGCTGCCGGTGGAGCTGCCCGACGTGCCGGACTACTCGCCGCGCACCTTCGCGCCCGACGACGTCGAGAGCGAGCCCGAGCCCCCGCTCGGGCGCGCCCACGACTGGCTCGACGTCGAGCTCGACCTCGGCGACGGCCCCCGCCGGTACCGGCGCGACACCAACACCATGCCCAACTGGGCCGGCTCCAGCTGGTACCAGCTGCGCTACCTCGACCCCGACAACGCCGACGCGCTCGTCGACCCGGCCAACGAGGCCTACTGGATGGGCCCGACCGACGCCAAGCCCACCGGCGGTGTCGACCTGTACGTCGGCGGCGTCGAGCACGCCGTGCTCCACCTGCTCTACGCGCGCTTCTGGCACAAGGTGCTGTTCGACCTCGGCCACGTCAGCAGCTCCGAGCCCTTCCACCGGCTGTTCAACCAGGGCTACATCCAGGCGTACGCCTTCACCGACGCACGCGGGACCTACGTGCCGGCCGACGAGGTCGTCGAGCACACGTCCGAGGACGGCGCCACCACGTACACCCACGACGGCGCCCCGGTCTCCCGCGAGTACGGGAAGATGGGCAAGAGCCTCAAGAACGTCGTCACGCCCGACGACATGTACGAGGAGTACGGCGCCGACACGTTCCGCGTGTACGAGATGAGCATGGGTCCGCTCGACCAGTCGAGGCCGTGGGAGACGCGTGCCGTCGTCGGGTCGCAGCGCTTCCTGCAGCGGGTGTGGCGCCTCGTGCTCGACGAGGAGACCGGCGAGGTCCGGGCCGCCGACACCGAGCCCGACCGCGAGACCCTGCGCGTGCTGCACCGCACGATCGACGGGGTCGGCGCCGACATGGACGCGCTGCGCTTCAACACCGCGATCGCGAAGCTCATCGAGCTGACCAACCACCTGACGAAGGCGTCGGTCACGAGCCGTGCCGCGCTCGAGCCGCTCGTGCTGATGCTGGCGCCCTTCGCGCCGCACCTGGCCGAGGAGCTCTGGTCGCATCTCGGGCACGACGCGACGCTGACGCACGAGCCGTTCCCCCAGGCCGACCCGGCGCTGCTCGTCGCCGACTCCGTCACGTGCGTCGTGCAGGTGAAGGGGAAGGTGCGCGCGAAGCTCGAGGTGTCGCCCGACGCCACCGACGACGAGCTCACCTCGCTCGCGCTGGCCGAGGACAACGTGCAGCGCGCGATCGACGGACGCGAGGTGCGCAAGGTCGTCGTCCGCGCGCCCAAGCTCGTGAACGTGGTGGTCTGACCGTGGCCGCCCGGCGGATCGCCGTGGTCACCGACTCGACGGCGTCGCTCGACCCGGCCGACGCCGAGCGTGAGGGCATCACCGTGGTGCCGCTGAAGCTCGTCATCGGGGCCAACACCTACACGGAGGGCGTCGACGCGACCTCCGAGGACGTCGCGGCGGCGCTCAAGGACTTCGTCCCGGTCAGCACGTCGCGTCCCACGCCGGAGGAGTTCTCGGCGGTCTACGCGCGGCTCGCCGACGAGGGGCACGACGCCATCGTGTCGGTGCACCTGAGCGCGAGGATCTCGGGCACGTTCGAGTCCGCCCAGCTGGCCGCGCGAGAAGCGTCGGTCCCGGTGATGTGCGTCGACAGCCGGCAGGTGGGGCTCGCGACGGGGTTCGCCGCCGGGCGCGCGGCGCGGGTGGCGAGCGACGGCGGCGACGAGACGGCGGCGGTGGGCGCGGCCCTGGCCGCGGCGGAGAGCTCGACGGTGCTCATCTACGTCGACACCCTGGAGTACCTACGGCGTGGTGGTCGGGTGGGCGCCGCGAGCGCCCTCATCGGTTCGGCCCTCGCGGTCAAGCCGCTGCTGGCGCTCGAGGACGGAGCGGTCGTGCCGCTCGAGCGCGTGCGCACCACCGGCCGCGCGGTCGCCCGTCTGGAGGCCCTGACCGTCGAGGCGGCGGAGGCGGCCGAGGTCGGCTACGACATCGGCGTCCAGCACCTCGCCAATCCCGAGCTGGCCACCCAGGTGGCCGGCCGCCTCGCCTCCGCCCTCGGCCGCGACCGCGTGCCCGTCAACGAGGTCGGTGCCGTCATCGGCGCCCACGTCGGCCCCGGCATGCTGGCGGTGACGGTCACGCCGCGCTGAGGCCGTCGGCCACCTCCTCCTGCGGCTGCGTCGCCTCTGCTCCTCCTCGTCCTGCGGCTGCGTCG
>CAZREF010000025.1:0-24120 GCA_964599245.1 uncultured Aeromicrobium sp.
GGCCCAGGCGGTGTTGAGCTCCGCGTACACGTCGGAGGCCGTGATGGGCAGGCCGCCGCGGAACGACCAGCCGAGCGCGGTGAGAGCCTCGGCGACGAGGTGGCGCTTGGTGTGTACCGGGTCGGCAGCGAGGTGGATGAGCGCGACGACCATGGCGTCCACCTCGAAGTCCGGCTCGGTGGGGATGAGGTGCCGTGCGAGGTGGAGCCACAGTGCCTCAGGGTCGGCCACCAGGGGCTTGGCCGCTGTCGTCGGGATGAGCGCCCCCTTGTACTTCCGCAGCAGCCCGCCCTGCCGCATCAGCCACAGTCGAAACGTCAGCACCGGTTGTACGTCGACCTCGCGGTGGACCCCGAAGATCCAGTCGTCCATGGACGGAAGGATTCCGGCGAGCTCCTGCACGTGGACTGGCTTGAGGTAGCCGGCCTGGGTGAGGGGGAGGTCGCGTGCGGTCGCACGGTCGAGCAACCACTGCACTGGGGCGAGTGCTCGCTCCAGCTCAGGTCCTCGAGGGCTCGGGCCCACGTGCGGGACGAACTGCGAGAGCCGGTCCATGAGGTCCTGTGCGACGTGCGGGCCGGGCGCGGGCCTGGTGCCCCGGCGGCCGAGGACCGACGAGACGCGGCCGTCGAGTCGGTGGCGCTGATACTCCCTGCCCCCATCCTCCCCGCCACGTCTTGGAACACCATCGCCCGTTGTTCCGTCAGAAATGGGCGATGGCGTTCCGAAACGCGAGGACTGCCCAGGTGTCGAGACCGTCTTAATAGATGAGGCTGTCCTAAGTTAGTGTGTCCTTTGGTATCGCCCCCCGAGAGGACACACCCCGATGACCCTGCGCCTGCGCGCCTCCCTGACGGCCGTCGCGGCCGCCCTCGTGCTCGCCGCGTGCGGCTCGACCCCCGAGAGCAGCGACGCCGACGGCGAGGGGTGGTCCTTCACCTCCGGCGACGGGAAGACCTACACGGCCGAGACCACGCCGACGCGGATCATCGCCGGCGCCGAGGCGGCCGCGGCGCTGCTCGCGCACGGCATCAAGCCTGTGGGCGTGTACCTCAACCAGCCGCTCGAGGACACCAAGGCGCTGCAGGGCGCGGACCTCGACGGCGTGGAGATCCTCGGCGAGACCTGGGGGACGATCGACGCCGAGAAGGCCGCGGCCCTGCGCCCCGACCTCATCGTCACCGGCTACTGGACGACCGAGGGCTCCTACGGCGGCTTCGAGGAGGGCGTCGAGGAGTCGAGCAAGAAGGTCGCGAGGCTCGCACCCGTCGTCGGCCCCGTGGCCGACCAGTCCGTCGAGACGATGCTCGACGGCTTCGAGGAGCTGTCGGGCACGCTGGGCGCCGACCTCGACGCCGAGGAGATCGCCGCGGACAAGAAGGCCTTCGAGGAGGCCAAGGCGCGCTTCCAGGAGACCGTGAAGGACTCCGGCGTGAACGTCCTGGCCGTCTCGCCCGCCGACGACATGCTCTACGTCGCGGTGCCCGAGCACGCCGCCGAGCTCGCCGACTTCAGCCGCTACGGCCTCGACATCACGGTGCCGGACTCGCCGAACCCCGACTTCACCTACTGGGAGTACCTGTCGTGGGAGAAGGCCGACAAGTACCAGCCCGACATGCTCCTCGTCGACGACCGCACCTACGAGCAGGCGATGAAGACGGTCGCCGGCCAGCCCACCTGGACGAAGATCGAGGCGGCGGAGGCGGGCGCGATCACACCGTGGCCCGCGTTCTGGATCAGCACCTACCGCGACTACGCCGAGCAGCTCGACCTGCTGGGCGCCGCGGTGGAGAAGGCCGACCCGGACCTCGCGTGAGCGTCACCGACCGGCCCGAGGCACCGACGACGGCCCCCGCCCCGCAGCACCGCTCGGCGGCGGGGCTCGCGGTCGGTGTGGTCGTGCTCGTGGGTGTCCTCGCCCTGGTCGCGTTCGTGAGCATCACGATCGGCGCGCGAGGCGTCGGGCTCGGCACCATCTGGACGGCCTTCACGGACTACGACCCGTCGTCGGCGGAGCAGACGGTCATCCGCGAGCTGCGCGTCCCGCGCACGCTGCTCGGGCTGCTCGTCGGCGCCGCCCTCGGCCTCGCGGGCGCGCTGCTGCAGGGCGTCACCCGCAACCCGCTCGCCGACCCCGGGATCATGGGCATCAACATGGGCGCGGCCGCCGGCATCGTGGTCACCGTGATGCTCACCGGCGGCATCAGCCAGTCGACGTCGGTGTGGGTCGGGTTCCTCGGGGCGGGCATCGCCACCGTCGTGGTCTACGGCGTCGCGTCGTTCGGGCGCGAGGGCGCCACCCCGGTCAAGCTCGCGCTCGCCGGCGCCGCCGTCACGGCCTCGCTGTACTCGATCACGACCGGCGTCACCATGACCGACCTGCAGGCGCTCAACGAGCTGCGCTTCTGGCAGGTCGGCTCCCTGAGCGGCCGCTACCTGCCCGTGCTCGAGCAGACGTGGCCGTTCCTCGCCGCCGGCATCCTGGTGGCCGTCCTGATGGGCCGCTCGCTCAACGGCCTCGCCCTGGGCGACGACCTCGCCGTCGCGCTGGGCCAGGACGTCCGCCGCACCCGCGTCGTCGTCTTCGTCACCGTGGCGCTCCTCGGCGGTGCCGCCACGGCGGCCTGCGGTCCCATCGTGTTCGTCGGCCTCGTCGTGCCGCACGTCGCGCGGGCCGTCTGCGGCCCCGACTACCGCTGGATCCTGCCGTACACGGCGCTGCTGGCCCCGGCGATCCTGCTGTCGGCCGACGTGCTGGGTCGCGTGCTGGTGAGCCCCAGCGAGCTGCAGGTCGGCGTCGTGCTCGGCGTCCTCGGCGCCCCCGCCTTCATCGCCCTCGTCCGCTACCGGAACCTGGTGCAGCTGTGAGCACCGCCGTGCGCACGCCGGGCACCGAGGGAGTCGTGCGCTCCCAGCGCCGCGCGCGCCGGGTGCGCACGTCCTCGACCGTCGGGGTGCTCGCCGTCGTCACCGCCGCGCTGTTCGTCGGCACGATGATGATCGGCAGCCTGCGGCTCACGCCGTGGGAGGTCGTCGGCAGCGTCCTGCGCCTGAGCGACGACCCCAGCGTCGACTTCGTCGTCCTCGACCTGCGCCTGCCCACCGCCCTGACCGCGCTGGCGGTGGGGCTGGCGCTCGGCGTCGCCGGGCTGGTCTTCCAGCGGCTGCTCGCCAACCCGTTGGCCTCGCCCGACTTCGTCGGCATCTCCGGCGGTGCGAGCCTGTTCGCCGTCTCGACCATCCTGTTCACGACGAGTGGCGCGGTCGTGACGTCGGGCATGGCGCTGCTCGGGGCCCTGCTCGCCTCCCTCGCCATCTACCTGCTCGCCTGGCGCGGCGGGGTCAGCGGCTACCGGTTCATCCTCATCGGCATCGGCCTCTCGCAGCTGTTCCAGTCGGTGACCGGCTACGTGATCGCCCGCGCCGACCTCACCGACGCCCGCGAGGCCATGACCTGGCTCGTCGGCTCGGTCGGCTCGGCGGGTGCGTTCGAGCTGCGCGCGCTGGTCGTCGGGCTCGTCGTGCTGCTGCCGCTCGTGGTGCTGCTCGGTCGCCGGCTGGGTGCGCTCGAGCTCGGCGACGACGCCGCGGCCGCGCTCGGCGTGCGGGTGGAGCTCTCCCGCCTGGCGCTCCTGGCGCTCTCGGTCGTGCTGGTGGCCCTCGCCACCGCCGCTGCCGGCCCGGTCGCCTTCGTCGCCCTCATCGCCGGGCCCATCGCCGTCCGCCTGGTCGGCAACGCCTCGAGCCTGCCTGCGGCCGCCCTGGTCGGCGCGATCATCGTGCTCGCGGCCGACCTCGTCGCGCAGCACCTGCTCCCCGTCGCGCTGCCCACCGGCGTCGTCACCGGCGCGGTGGGCGCCCCGTACCTCATCTGGCTCCTCGCCACCGTCAACCGGGAAGGACGCGGAGGATGACCGACCGACCGCACGACCCCAGGACCCACGACCTGCGGGCCGAGGACCTCACCCTCGGCTACGCGGAGACCGACGTCGTCTCCCACCTCGACGTCGAGGTGCCGCCCGGCCGCGTGACCGTCATCGTGGGCGCGAACGCCTGCGGCAAGTCCACGCTGCTGCGCGGCCTCGCCCGCCTCCTGAAGCCGCGCACCGGCGCCGTGCTGCTCGACGGGACGTCGGTCCACGAGCAGCGGTCCACCGACGTCGCCCGGGTGGTCGGCCTGCTGCCGCAGACCCCGGTGGCCCCCGACGGCATCACCGTCGCCGACCTCGTCGGCCGCGGCCGCTACCCGCACCAGGGCTGGTTCCGCCGCTGGAGCGCCGAGGACGACGCCGCGGTCGCGTCGGCCCTCGAGGCCACCGGCACCGCCGCCCTCGCCGACCGTCCGATCACGGCGCTGTCCGGTGGCCAGCGCCAGCGCGTGTGGGTGGCGATGGCGCTCGCCCAGGACACGGACCTGCTGCTCCTCGACGAGCCCACCACCTACCTCGACATCAACCACCAGGTGGAGCTGCTCGACCTGCTCACCGACCTCAACCGCGACCACGGCAAGACGGTCGTCATGGTGCTGCACGACCTCAACCTCGCGTTCCGCTACGCCGACCACGTCATCGCGATGAAGCACGGCGAGATCGTCGTCCAGGGCCGCCCGTCCGACGTCGTCGACGCCGACGTCGTGGAGGACGTGTTCGGCCTCGCCTGCCAGGTGGTGGCCGACCCCGTCTCCGGCACGCCGCTCGTCGTCCCGCGCAGCCGCCACCACGTCGGCGGGCTCACGTCCGAGGCGGAGTCGCCCGCCGCCGTCTGAGTCGGCCCCTGTTCCACGCGACCTCACCGGACGTTCACGGTCCGCCCCTAGCGTCCCCGCCATGGGACTCCTCCGTGGCCACCGCCTCCGTGAACGTCTCGCAAAGCGCATCTGGACGCCGCCCCCACAGGTCGCCCCGCCGCGCGACCCCGAGCTCGTCGAGCTCGACCGGCTCAGGGACGAGTGGAAGGCGGGGCCCGTCCGCGACGAGCGCATCGACGAGCACCTGGCCCTCGTGCTCGACACGTCCGGCGTCGCCGGCGGGCGCGTGCTCGAGATCGGCGGACGACAGCACCCCCGCAGCCGGGTCTTCGACGCCGAGCGCTTCGAGTACCTCAACCTCGACCTCGCGGAGACGGGGCCGGGCGTCATCATCGGCGACATCACCCACTGCCCGGAGATCCCCGACGAGTCCTTCGACGTGGTCCTGAGCGTCGACGTCTTCGAGCACATCGACAAGCCGTGGCTGGCCGGCCAGGAGATCTCGCGCATCCTGCGTCCCGGTGGACTGGTCTACACCTCGACGCTCTTCAGCTGGCGCTACCACCCGTGCCCGATCGACTACTGGCGCTACACGCCCGAGGCGCTCGCGTCGCTCATGGTCGGCACCGAGACGATCGACCTCGGCTTCGACGCCACCGAGCGTCGCCGTGACGTCCGCAAGAAGGCCGCGGAGGACCCGCTGCCGTTCGACGCGCTGGGCGGCTGGCGCGAGAACGTGCGGGTCTTCCACGCCGGCGTCAAGCGCTAGCCGGCGTCACGCCCGCCCCGCCGCCTGGTCGCGTCCGAGGCGGGAGTGGCGGCGGCCGTACAGGAGGTAGAGGACGCCGCCGAGCAGCATCCAGACGACGAACCGCAGCCACGTCTCGACCGACAGGTTCACCATCAGCCACAGGCAGGCGGCGATGGACAGGATCGGCACCCACGGCACGCCGGGCACCCGGAACGCGCGGTCGAGCTCGGGTCGCGTGCGGCGCAGCACGATGACGCCGGCCGAGACGACGACGAACGCGAACAGCGTGCCGATGCTCACGAGCTTGCTGAGCTCGGCCAGGGGGACGAACCCCGCCAGGACCGCCACGACCGCACCGGTCAGGATCGTGATCCGGTACGGGGTGCCGAAGCGCGGGTGGACCCTGGCCAGGGACTGGGGGAGGAGGCCGTCGCGCGACATGGCGAACAGCACGCGCGCCTGGCCGAGCATGAGCACCAGCACGACGGTCGTGAGCCCGGCGACGGCGCCGACCGAGATGATCCTGCTCGCCCAGTCCAGGCCGTTCGCCGAGAACGCCTCAGCCAGCGGGGCCGCCGTGTTCATCCGGTCGTCGCTGTACTTCAGCATGCCCGTGACGACGAAGGCGACGGCGGCGTAGAGCACCGTCACGATCGCGAGGGACCCGAGGATGCCGCGCGGCATGTCGCGCTGGGGGTCGCGCGTCTCCTCCGCCGACGTCGCGACGATGTCGAAGCCGATGAAGGCGAAGAACACGACCGAGGCCGCGGCGATGATCCCGTACACGCCGAAGACCGTCGGCTCGACGCCGAAGATCGACTGCAGCAACGTCGAGTCCAGGCCCGACTCGCCCGGCGTCGCCCGGGACGCGGGGACGAACGGCGTCAGGTTCGCTGCCTTGACGAAGAACAGCCCGGCGACCACGACAAAGAGCACCACCGCCACCTTGACGACGACCAGCACGCCGGTGACCCGCCCCGACAGCTTGGTGCCGAGCACGCCGACGACGGTCAGCGCGACGACGATCGCGATGGCACCGAGGTCCGGCCTCGCGGCATCGCCCGCGAGCCACGTCGGCAGGTCGAGCAGCTCCTGGAGGTAGGCCGACCAGCCGCGGGCGACGACCGCGGCGCCGAGGGCGAGCTCGAGCACGAGGTCCCAGCCGATGATCCAGGCGATGACCTCGCCCAACGTCGCGTACGAGAACGTGTACGCGCTGCCCGCCACCGGGACGGTCGAGGCGAACTCGGCGTAGCAGACGGCGGCCAGCGCGCAGGCCACCCCGGCGAGGACGAACGAGAGCACGATCGCCGGCCCCGCGCTGCGGTACGCCTCCTGGCCCGTGAGGACGAAGATGCCGGTGCCGATCATGACCCCGACGCCGAAGACGGTGAGGTCCCAGGCGGAGAGATCCTTCTTCAGACGGTGCTCGGGCTCGTCGGTCTCGGCGATCGACCGCTCGACCGACTTCGTGCGAAAGAGGTCCACCGGCTGATCCTGCACCTGGTCGTTGCCGGACGCAACGGGTGGGTGGGCTGTGCCTCGTGACGCCCTCCGGTCCCTACCTCCTGACGCCCTCCGGTCCCTACCTCTTGACGCCCTCCGGGCGGGGATCGTGCTCGCCGCGGTCGAGCTGCTCGGCGGCCTTGGCGATGTTGCGCTGCATGGAGCCGAAGACGATGCCGTGGAACGGCCAGACCGACCACCAGTAGGCGTGCCCGAGCAGCCCGCGGGGGTGGAACAGCGCCCGGTGGTGGAACGTCGTCGTCCCGCCCTCGGTGGAGCCGACCTGCAGCTCCAGCCAGGCGAGGCCCGGGACCCGCATCTCCGCGCGCAGGCGTAGGAACGTCTCGTCGTCCGTCGCCTCGACGCGCCAGAAGTCGAGGGCGTCGCCGACGACGAGCTCACGGTCGTTGCGCCGTCCGCGGCGCAGCCCCGGCCCCCCGATGAGGCGGTCCATGATGCCGCGGACCCACCACGCGAGTGGCCAGCTGTACCAGCCGTTGCGCCCGCCGATGCCCTCGATGATGGTCCAGAGCGCCTCGGGCGACGCGTCCACCTCACGGGTGCGCTCGTCCTTGTACAGCGAGCCGCCGGCCCAGTCCGGGTCCGACGGCAGGGGCTCCGACGGCGCGCCGGCCGTCGCGGCCGAGGACCAGCGCGTGGGCACGTCGAGGTTCTGGATCTTGGTCAGCGCCAGCTCGACGGCACGGTGGAACCCGATGAGCCCCTCGGGCGGGTCGGGCACGTATCGCTCGATGTCGTGCTCCGCGGCCACGACGGTGTTCTTGAGCGAGTCGACGAGCGGTCGCGCGATGCTCGCCGGCACCGGCGTCACGATGCCCACCCAGTGGCTCGAGAGCCCCGGGGTGAGGACGGGCACGGGCACGACCTTGCGGCGCGAGAGTCCGGCGACCTCCGCGTAACCCTGCATCATCTCCAGGTACGTCAGCACGTCCGGACCACCGATGTCGAAGGTGCGGTTCACGTCGGCCGGCATGTCCGCCGAGCCGACCAGGTAGCGCAGGACGTCGCGGACCGCGATGGGCTGGATCCGGGTGTGGACCCACTTCGGCGTGACCATGACGGGCAGCCGCTCGGTGAGGTAGCGGAGCATCTCGAACGACGCCGAGCCCGACCCGATGACGACACCGGCCTGGAGCACGGTGGTGGGGACGCCGGAGGCCAGCAGCACCTCGCCCACCTGCTTGCGCGACCGCAGGTGCGTCGACAGCGTCTCGCCCTCGGGGTCCATCCCGCCGAGGTAGACGATGCGGCGCACGCCCGCGGCCTGCGCCGCGTCGGCGAACCCCTGCGCCATGCTGCGCTCGGTCTCGACCCAGTCGTCCCCCGCGCCGATGGAGTGCAGCAGGTAGTACAGGACGTCGACGCCCTCCATCGCACGGCGCACGTCGTCCTCGGACGTCGCGTCGCCGGGGACGATCTCGACGTCACCGGCCCAGTCGTGGGCCTCGGCCTTCTCGGGGCTGCGCACGAGGACGCGGACGTCGTGGCCGGCGGCCAGCAGCTCCGGCACGAGCCGTCCGCCGACGTAGCCGGTGGCGCCCGTGACGAGGGAGAGTGTCATGCCTCCATCGTCCGCGAGCCCGGCCGGGCGGGCATCCCGAGTGGGACTCAGCCGGCGCGGTGCAGCTCCGCGACGTCGTCGTAGGCGAAGCGGTTGGGGAACTCCAGGGGCGTGCTCGGACGTCCCGACGGCTCGGCGCTGTCGGGGTGCTCGACGCCGTCGACGCAGCGGCGGTTGCCGCAGTCGTTGCGCCGGACCAGGCGGTCGCCGACGACGGAGGCGAGGTAGGCACCCCGCTCGTCGACGACGTCACTGCCCTGCCAGGGCATCCAGCCGACCCACCGGCCGGACGTGTCGAAGACGTGCTGGTCGTCCCACGACCGGCGGAAGGCGATGACCTCACCGGCGAGGTCGTAGAGGTACACGCTCATGGGTCCTGGCTCCCGAGATGTTGCTGGTCTCTCTCTCCAACGGTAGGACCGGGGATTCGTGACGCCGTGCGGGATCGGCAAAGATGGTCCGGACGGACTACTCCGCCGCGAGGTCGACCGCGGCCTCCACGTGGATCCGGGTCGTGGGGAAGATCGGGACCGGGCTGTCGTCCGGCCCGACCAGCAGCTCGATCTCGGTGCAGCCGAGCACCACGCCCTCGGCGCCCGCGTCCACGAGTCGGCCGATGACGGCGCGGTACGCCTCGCGCGACGTCGGCGAGACGACGCCACGCACCAGCTCGTCGTAGATGACCCGGTGGACCGTCGCCCGGTCGTCGGGCTCGGGGACGAGCACCTCGAGCCCGTGACGCTCGAGCCGCTCGCGGTAGAAGCGCTGCTCCATCGTGAAGGCGGTGCCGAGCAGCCCGACACGGGCCAGACCTGCGGCGCGGACCCGGTCCGCCGTCGCGTCGCCGAGGTGCAGCACCGGCACCGAGACGGCCGCCTCCACCGCGTCGACCACGCGGTGCATCGTGTTGGTGCACAGCAGGAGGAGGTCGGCGCCCGCGACCTCGAGGCGCGCGGCGCGGTCGGCGAGGAGCGCACCGGCCTCGTCCCAGCGGCCCGCCGACTGCAGCGCCTCGACGTCGGCGAAGTCGAGGCTGTCGAGGAGGATCCGCGCGGAGTGGACCCCGCCCAGCCGTGCGCGGACCAGCTCGTTGGCGAGCCGGTAGTACTCCGCCGTCGACTCCCAGCTCATCCCGCCGAGCATCCCGATGGTGCGCACCCGTCCTCCGTCCTCAGGGGTCTCCTGCAGGATGGTCGCATGAGCGACACGCATCGAGAGGTCGGGCTGGAGCGTCTCGACCGGGGCCGCTACCGCGTGACGAACGCGCGCGGCGGCGAGATGGTCATCGGCGACGGGTCGGGCGACGACTTCACCCCGGTCGAGCTGCTGCTGGCCGCGATCGCCGGCTGCACCGCGATCGACGTCGACCTGCTCACCACCAAGCGGACGGAGCCCGAGCACTTCTCGGTCACGTCCACGGGCGAGAAGGTCCGCGACGACGACGGCAACCGGATGGAGGGGCTCGCGGTGCGCTTCGACGTCGCGTTCGGCGACGACGAGGCGGGCCGGGCCGCGACCGAGCGGCTGCCGGACGCGATCCGCCGCTCGCACGACCGGCTGTGCACCGTCAGCCGCACCGTCGAGCTCGGCACCCCCGTCGACACGCAGTAGAGGTGCGGCGGTTGCGGAGCGGTCAGAGCCGCTTCGACGGGTCGTGCGGACCCTTCGGCTCGACCCAGAAGTCGAGCGCCAGGTCCTCCTCGCGACCCCCGTTCAGGTAGACCGAGAGGTCGGTGACGCCCTCGGCCTCGAGCACCTCGTCGTCGATGAAGAAGTTCCCGGTGCACTCGCGGCTGGGACGGGTGAGGATCGCGTACGCGGCGTCGGCCATGATCGCCGGCGTCCGAGAGCTCGACTCCAGGCCCGGACCGACGACGTTGCGCACCGCGGCGGTGTCGATGGCGGTGCGCGGCCAGAGCGAGTTGCAGGCGACGCCGTCCTCGCGGAGCTCCTCGGCGAGTCCCAGGGTCACGAGGCTCATCGCGTACTTCGCGATCGCGTAGGCGGTGAACGTGCCGAACCACTTCGGGTCGGTGCTGATCGGCGGGCTGAGGGTGAGCACGTGCGGGTTGGCCGACGCGCGCAGGTGCGGGATGCACAGCTTGCTCAGCAGGAACGATCCCCTCGCGTTGATCTGCGTCATCAGGTCGTACTTCTTCATCGAGATGTCCTCGGTGCGGGACAGGTCGATGGCGCTCGCGTTGTTGACGACGAGGTCGATGCCGCCGAACGTGTCGACGGCCTGGGCGACCGCGTCCTCGACGAAGGCGTCGTCGCGGATGTCACCCACCAGCGGCAGCGACCGGCCGCCCGCCTCCTCGATCGCGGCGGCGGCCGTGTGGATGGTACCCGGCAGCTTCGGGTGCGGCTCGGAGGTCTTGGCCAGGAGCACGACGTTGGCGCCGTCGCGGGCCGCGCGGACGGCGATCGCCTCGCCGATCCCGCGGCTGCCGCCGGACATGATCATCGTGGTTCCGGACAGGCTCATGGTTCCTCCAAGGTCACTCGTGCCAGGTGTCCTTCGGACGATACGGCGCGCTGCAGTAGGTGACGGTCGCCCACCCCGTGCGGTAGCCGGTCACGCACGCCTGGAGCCGGTGGCCGACGTCGCGGCGCTCGACGGCGTAGGCCCGGCCGATCGAGTCGGTGGCCTTGCCGTCGCGGAACCAGCGGACCTGCTGGCGCGTTGGCATCGGTGACCAGCGGGGCATGGTCGTGACGGTGAGGCCGTAGCCTCGGTGACGCGTCCTCGGCGGGGACACCCGCTTCGGGGTGCGGTACCGCAGGGTCGTCGTGACCGACGTCGTCGCTCCGCCGCGGACCTTCACCAGACCGGCCTGGGCGAACGAGGGGGCGCTGGGGTGCCACTGCTTGTACCGCGTGGTGCGCGTGTTCTCGACGACCCGGAAGCGGTAGGTGCCGGACGGCAGCCCGCGCAGGGTGGTGACGTTCGCGCGCGTGGTCGACGCGAGCAGATGGCCCGGGACGGCGCGGCCGGCGTCGTCGAACAGGGCCACGGCGACCTTCGCGGGCCGCCCGTCGGGACCCTTGGCCGTGATGGCCAGGGTGCCCGGAGGCTGCAGGGGCATGTCGTCGAGCGTGAGGTCCTCGCCCTCGGCGAGCGTGATCCGCTGGGCGTCGCGGGCGGTGGCGCTGTTCGGGTACCAGGCCTGGGCGTGGGAGCCGCCGGGCTGGTTCCACTCCATGCGGAGGACCCAGGTGCCGGCCGGGAGCTTCGCGACCTCGCCGTACACGCGGGAGCGGTCCGGCCCCCGGGAGAGGTTCCCGAACGACGTCTCCGTCGACGCGATCGTCCCGTCGGCGGCGACACGGTAGGCGGCGACCGACATGAAGGGCTCGATCGGGCGGTCCGTCGCGGTGAGCCAGAGCCGGACCCGGGCCCCCGGGCGCATCCGGAGGTCGGCGCGTGCCCCGCCGGACGTCACGGTGACGGTCCGACCGGGCCAGCGCTGGTCGACCCAGTCGCCGAAGAGGGACGGGTCCTCGACCGTGACCTGGTTGCGTCCCTGCGCCGCGGGGAGCGTGTAGGTGCCGTCGGCGGCGCTCGTGGTGCACCGCTCGGCGCCACTCGCGGCGGCGGTGGAGCCCACGCACACCCGCATGCCCTCGATCGGGGTGTCGTCGACGCCGGAGGTCACGGTGCCCGTGAGCGTGCGCAGCGTGGTCGCGGCACCGGCGGGCGCGAGGGCGAGGGCGAGGGCCAGGGCGGCGGCGAGCACGACGAGTCGTCGCATGGACGGTTCCTTCCCCGAGCCGGCCGGGGACGCGCCCCCGGCCGGCTCATGCTAGCCGCTCGCTAGGGTGTCGAGGACGGTTTCCGAGGGGTCCGCCGGGCCCTGCTGGAGGAGGCGACGTGGACCGACCCGCCTGGTTCGACGAGGCGCTCGCGGTCGTGCCCGAGCACGGCTCCGTCGACGCCGGCGGGGCGCGGATCACCTATCGCGCCTGGGGCCCCCGCGACGCCCCCGTGACGGTCCTCGTGCACGGCGGTGCGGCCCACGCCGGGTGGTGGGACCACGTCGGCCCCCTCCTCGCGGCGTCGTCCTTCCCGCACCGGGTCGTCGCGCTCGATCTGAGCGGCCACGGCGACAGCGACTGGCGAGACGCGTACTCCCTCGAGACGTGGGCCGCGGAGGTGCTGGCCGTGGCCGACGCCCAGCAGAGCGCCGCCCCACCGGTCGTCGTCGGGCACAGCATGGGGGGCTTCGTCGCCCTCACCGCCGCGCGCGACCACGGGAAGAGGCTCGCCGGCGCCGCCGCGATCGACTCCCCCGTCCGTGAGACGTCGAGCGAGACCCGCGCCTGGCTCGAGTCCCACACCGAGGTGCCACCGCCGAAGGTCCACCCGGACCGCGCGACGATCCTCGCGCGCTTCCGGACCCTGCCCGCCGACGACGCCTCCCTGGACTTCGCCGTGCAGCACGTCGCGCAAGGGTCGATCCGGGAGGTCGACGGCGGCTGGTCGTGGAAGTTCGACCCACGCATCTTCTTCCGGTCCCGCATGGAGCCCGAAGAGCTCACGACCGCGCGGTGCCGGGTCGCGCTGCTGCGGGGCGACCGGGGGATGGCCACGTCCGACATCACCGACACGGTCGCGGACCGCCTCGGCGGCCACGTGCCCGTCACGGTCGTGCGAGACTCCGGGCACCACGTGATGCTCGACCAGCCGGTGGCCCTCACGGCCGCCGTCCAGGCCCTCGTCGGTGAATGGAGACGACCGTGAACGACCCCGAGCCGGACACTGCCTCGGAGATGCTCGTCGAGACGTCGGGCGACGTCCTGACGCTCACGTTCAACCGCCCTGAGGTCATGAACGCCCTCGACGGCGCGATGCTGGAGCGCGCGGCGGAGGCGGTCGAGACGACCGAGGCCCGCGTCGTCGTCGTCACCGGCGCGGGGCGAGCGTTCAGCGCCGGCGCCGACCTGCGCCGGCTGGAACGCGGTGGCACGCACGAGAACGGCAACCGGCTCGTGCGCGCGATCGTCGCGACGCCCCGCCCGGTGGTCGCGTCGGTGAACGGTCCCGCCGCGGGCATCGCGATGTCGGTCGCGCTGGCGGCCGACCTCACGGTCGCGCACGAGTCGGCCTACTTCCTGCAGGCGTTCGTGAACATCGGCCTGCTCCCGGACGGCGGCGCGACAGAGCTGCTGGCCGCGTCGGTGGGGCGCGCCCGGGCGAACCGCCTTTCGTTGCTGGGTGAGCGGCTGCCCGCTGCCGAGGCAGCCGCGATGGGCCTCGTCGACCGGTGCTGCGGCGACGACCACGCCGAGCAGGTGCAGGTCCTGGTCGAGAAGCTCGCGTCGGGCCCCACGCGGGCGTACGCGGCGACCAAGGAGGCGATCAACGCGAACACCCTGAGCCGACTCGACGCGACGCTCGAGCGCGAGCTGCGCCTGCAGCGGGAGCTGGCGGACACGGCGGACTCCCAGGAAGGCATCCAGGCCTTCATCGACAAGCGCGAGCCCCACTTCGAGGGACGGTGAGGAGACGGATGGACACGTCACGCATCGAGGTGCTGGAGGAGCTGCTCGCCGAGCGCTGGAGCTGCCGCGGATTCACCGACGAGCAGGTGGACGCGGCCACCATCGAGCGCCTGCTCACGACGGCGCAGCGCACCCCCTCGTGGTGCAACACCCAGCCGTGGCACGTCGTCGTCACCGCGGGCGGTGAGACCGAACGGCTCAAGCAGGCGATGGCCGACGACGAGCGCTTCGGCTCCGACATCGACTTCCCTCCGTCGTACGAGGGCGTCTACGCGGAGCGTCGGCGCGAGTCGGGGTGGCAGCTGTACGAGGCGGTCGGCGTCGTGAAGGGCGACCGGGCCGGCTCGGCGGCGCAGACGATGCGCAACTTCGAGTTCTTCGGCGCCCCCCACGTCGCGATCGTCACCACCACCAGGTCGCTCGGCGTCTACGGGGCGGTCGACTGCGGGCTCTACGTCCAGTCGTTCCTGCTCGCGGCGCACGCCCTCGGCCTCGGGGCCTGCGCACAAGCCGCGCTGGCCATGCGCTCGGAGCTCCTGCGCGAGTGGTTCGAGCTCGACGACGACCGTCAGGTGGTCTGCGGCATCTCCTTCGGCCACCCCGACCCCGACCACCCCACCGCCTCCTACCGCACCTCCCGCGCCCCTCTCGAGGAGGCCGCCGAGCTGCGGCTGTGACCTCGCCGCGTTCCACCGCGCCTGCCGAGAGCCCGTGCCCCTGGAGCACGGCTCGAGAGCACGGCGCCGGATGCCCTACTCGGCGACGTGTCGGAGGAGGTGCTCACCCAGGGTGACGGCGTCCACGTCGGCGGGCAGAGGTTCGGCGCCGTCGAGCTCCTCGACGAAGTGAACATGCCGACGGGCGAGGGAAGCGACGGTGATCGTGTCGCCGGCCAGCTCGGCCTGGGCCGCCTCGGCCTCGAGTGCGAAGTCGCGCCACGTGCGGGCGCCCGCGACCCCCACCTCGGGTGGTGTGGGCGCGGATCGGTCTCCCCGTGCGCGCCGCGGCGCACGTCCGGTCGACTCGAGGGCACGACGGCATCGCTCGCCCAGATCCGCGGCGGACGGTGGTCCGTCCCCGAGGGACTCGGCGTGGGCCGAGAGCCACATCCCGTCGGACGTGATGTCGGACCTCACGAGGATCCACTGCCCGCGGCGCCGATAGACGGTGACGAGGCCTCTCGCCTTCCTGCGTCGCACGGGAGTCTCCCTCTCCGGCCTCGATGCTGCGTCGACGCAGCAAGCATCCCAGCGCGAGCAGCGCCTGTCCACGACTGGTGCCGCGGGTCAGCCCCGGAGAGCCCCGACCCCCAGCACGGCGGCGAGGCCGAGGGCGGAGCGGGGGTGGTACGCCGCCGTCCAGAGCCCGCCGTGGGCCGCGCCGCGGGCCTCGTCCTGCCACGGCTCCTCGGCCGGGGCGACGTCGGCGCGCAGGTCGTGGACCAGCAGGGCCGCCATGAGGGTGTTCGACGTGGCGGGGTCGAACACCTCGACGCCGAACCGGTGCGCTCCGGCGTAGGCCGCGGCCAGCGCCTTGTTCTTCACGACGGAGCGGGTTCGGGTCGCAGGTGCGACGTTGAGCGAGACGGTGGCACCCGCCTGCCGCGCCGACGTGGCACGCCAGCGCTGGACGCGCTTGGCCAGGGCGTAGTTCGGCCCCTGCTGCGGCACCAGCGCGTCGCAGATGCCCGGATCCACGCCCGGCGGGTAGTTGCGCTGCAGCAGCCGACCGCCGCTCACGACGCGGGTGGCGTGCCGGGCCATCCGCCCGACCCGACCGCTGCGGTACGCGGCCGTCGCCCGCTCCACCTCCGCGCCCGGCACGGCGAAGACGTCCGTCGGCGTGGCCAGGTAGGCGAGCGCCGTGCCGGGCCGCTCGTGCAGGAGGTGGTCGGCGAGGGCGTCGGCGGCCAGGGAGACCCGCACGTGCTGCGCCCCGTCGGCGTAGCAGTACGTCCCGAGCACCAGGCGCCGCGACGAGGTGAAGGAGCCCAGCCAGTGCGCGAGCGTCGGCAGCTCCCGCACGAGGTCGGCCCCCACGTCGCTGCCGCCGTCGGGGCGTCCGCGGGTGACGATGCGCGAGGGCAGGTGCACCGTGCCCGCGCCGTCCAGGGCGACGGACGCGATGCGGTCCTGCACGTCGGACCGGGCGAGGTCGACCGCCACCACCTCGGCGCCCCAGCGCTGGAGGGCGCGGTAGGGACCCATCTCGGCGCCCGCGCCGAGCACCACCACCACCTCGTCGTCGAGCCGCAGCCACTCCGGGTGCGCCTGCACGGTGCGGACGGCGTCGGCGCAGGACGCAGTGACGACGCCGCGCTCGACCCACTCGTCGAGCTGGCGCGCGAGGTCGTCGCCCCGCAGCCGCTCGCCGCGGTACGGCAGCGTCAGCTCCGTCTCCGGCTCGCCCCTCCCCGCGATCGTCGACGTGCTCAGCACCTGCTGGAGCGGGCTGCTCCCGAGCGCCTCCTCGAGGCCGACGTCGTCGAAGCGCATCGCGGCGCGTGCGCTGCGCAGGCCGTCCTCGGCGATGGCTCGCGCGGCAGCAGGGTCGCCGACACCGGCCTCCACCGCGCGGGTGAAGTGGCGCAGGTACTCGCGTCGCCACGACGTCTCGTGCTCGACCGCCCGCGCCCCGACCGGGTCGGCCTTGCGCAGGGCGTCGGCGAGCACCGCCCTGCCCGCCGCCGACGTGCTGTCGGACCTGAACGCCACTCCCTCGTGCGTGCTCATGTCGACAGCCTAGGAAGCGGCGAGCTCGATGCCCAGGCCTCCCTGAGATGCAACTGAGAGTGACCATAAATTGCTCAGGTCCGACATCCGTGAACAAATCTCCGCATGGCCACCCATCCGGGTCCGCGACAGCCCCGAACCACGGGCATGAGCGAGACGACCCAGACCCCCCGAGCCACCCGGGCCACGGCCCCGTGGTGGACCGGTGCGCTGTCAGGCCTCCTCGCCGCGGTCGCGGGCGTCGCCGTCGGCTCGGGCATCGCCACGCTGCTCGGCGTCCCGACCCCGATCGAGTCGGTGGGCAACCGGGTGATCGACCTCGTCCCGAGGCCGCTCAAGGAGTTCGCCATCGAGCAGTTCGGGACGAACGACAAGCCCGTCCTCATCGCCAGCGTCGCCGCGATCCTCCTGGTCGCCGCGGCCGTCGCCGGCTGGTTGGGGCTGCGACGGCCGCGGCTCGCTCTCGCGATCACCGGCCTGCTCGGCCTGGTCGCGATCGTCACCGCCGTCCTGGACCGCACCTCGCCGTCCGGGCCCGTGGTCACCGCCATCCCCTCGCTCGTCACGCTCGTGGTCAGCCTCGTCCTGCTCCAGCGCCTGCTGGTCGCCCTCGAGCTCGCCCCCAAGGTCGGCGACGAGACCCCGGCGGGCTTCGACCGCCGCGCCTTCCTCCAGGCCGTGCTCGTGGCGAGCGCCGCGATCGCCATCGGCGGCGGCGTGACGCGCTTCCTCGGCTCCAACGCCGCCTCGAACTCCCGCGCCGACGTGTCGCTCCCGGCCCCGTCGTCGCCGGCCCCGGCGGTCCCCGCCGGCGCCCAGGCCGACGTGAAGGGCGTCAGCTCCTACATCACGTCGAACCGCGACTTCTACCGCATCGACACCGCGCTGCGCGTGCCGCAGGTGCCGGCCGACACGTTCAACCTGCGCATCCACGGCATGGTCGACCAGGAGATCAACCTCTCCTTCGAGGACCTGCTCAAGGAGCGCCTCGTCGAGCGACGCATCACCCTCACGTGCGTCTCGAACGAGGTGGGCGGTCCCTACGTCGGCAACGCCGCCTGGCTCGGCGTCCCCGTGGCCGAGCTGCTGGCGCGCGCCGGGGTCCAGGACGGCGCCGACGCCGTCAAGACCACGAGTGCCGACGACATGACCATCGGCACGCCGCTCTCGGCCCTCACCGACACCGAGCGGGGCGCCCTCATCGCCGTCGGCATGAACGGCGAGCCGCTGCCCCTCGAGCACGGCTTCCCCGTGCGGATGGTGGTGCCCGGTCTCTACGGCTACGTCTCGGCCACGAAGTGGCTCGTCGACATCGAGGTCACGAAATTCTCCGACTTCAAGGCCTACTGGTCGACCCGCGGCTACTCCGAGGAGGCGCCGATCAAGCTCTCCTCCCGCATCGACGTGCCGAAGGCCTTCCAGGCCCTGCCGCGCGACAACGTCCGCATGGGTGGCGTCGCCTGGGCCCAGGGCGTCGGCATCGAGCGGGTCGAGATCAAGATCGACGACGGCGACTGGAACGACGTCGAGCTCGCGACCCAGGACAACGTCGACACCTGGCGCCAGTGGTCCTGGACGTGGGAGGACGCGACCGAGGGGTCGCACCAGGTGACCGTGCGCGCCACCGACGCGAACGGCACGACGCAGACTTCCGACCGGGTGCCCATCGCCCCGGACGGATCGACCGGCTGGCACAACGTGCGATTCCGCGTCGAGTAGCAGGAAACACCCAACCAAGGAGAAGAAACATGCGCACGACGACCAAGAGCAAGACCCTCGCGATCGCCGCCGTGGCCTCGCTGTCCCTGTTCACCGCGGCCTGCGGCTCGAGCGACGACGACAGCTCCGCCTCGGACAACGAGTCCTCGGCCCCCGCGGCCTCGGACAGCGCGTCCGACGCCGGCGCCGACCTCGTCGGCCCGGGCTGCGCCGACTACGCCAAGCAGGTGCCGGACGGCGCCGGCTCGGTCGAGGGCATGGCCCAGGACCCGGTCGCCACCGCCGCGAGCAACAACCCGCTGCTCACGACGCTGGTCGCCGCCGTCTCCGGCAAGCTCAACCCCGACGTGAACCTGGTCGACACCCTCAACGGTGGCGAGTTCACCGTGTTCGCGCCGGTCGACGACGCCTTCGCGAAGCTGCCGGCCGAGACGGTCGACACGCTGAAGACGCCCGAGGGTGCCAAGACCCTCGAGTCGGTGCTGACCTACCACGTCATCCCGGAGCAGATCGCCCCGGCCGACATCGACGGCACCTTCAAGACCGTCAACGGTGCGGACCTGACCATCACCGGCTCGGGTGACAACATCCGCGTCGGCGACCAGGCCGGCGTCATCTGCGGTGGCGTCAAGACCGCCAACGCGACGGTGTACCTGATCGACACGGTGCTCATGCCGCCCAGCTGATCGCTGAGCGCCGATCACCGGTCATCGACCGGGCTGCCCTCCCGACGCGGGCGGCACGACGATCGAACGAGGCCCGTCCCCGTCCCGGGGGCGGGCCTCGTGCCGTCCTCGCCCGGCGGGCGGCTCGGCTCGCCCGTAGGCTGCCGGTGTGACGCCGACGCCTGGGCCGACGCTCGCGGACGAGTTCGACCGCGCCGCCCCCCGCTACGACCTCCTCACCGCCCTCAACCCCGGGTACACCGGTGCCCTGCGCGACGCCGCGCGTGAGCTCGTGCTGCGCCTCGGGCGCCCGGACGGCCCGCCGACCCTGTGGGACCTCGGCTGCGGGTCGGGGCTGTCCACCCAGGCGCTGGTCGACGCCGTCGGTGCCGACGCGCGGATCGTCGGTCTCGACGCCTCTGCCGGCATGCTCGCCCAGGCCGAGGACAAGACGTGGCCCGAGGGCGTCCGCTTCGTGCAGGCCCGGGCGCAGGACCTGCCCGACGTCGCGTCCACGCTGCTCGACGGGCCGGCCGACGGTGCCCTCGCCGCATACCTGATGCGCAACGTGCCGGTCGACCAGCGCGACGACGTGGTCGCGGCCATCGCCGACCAGGTGCGGCCCGGGGGCTGGATCGCGCTGCAGGACTACCACGTGAAGGGATCCCCGGCGGCGCAGGCCACGTGGAGCGCGGTGTGCTGGGGCGTCGTGACGCCGCTGTCGTTCGCGGTGCGGGGCAACCCCGCGATCTACCGCTACCTGTGGCGCAGCGTCCTCGAGAACGACTCCACGGCCGAGCTGCAGGCGCGCCTCGAGCGCGCCGGCCTCACCGACATCAGCTGGACCACCGCAGGCGGGTGGCAGCGCGGCATCCTGCACACCGTGCTCGCCCGACGCCCCGCCTGAGCGAGGGACCTCCATGAGCACCCGCCCGTCCCTCCGTCGACCCGTGCCGCCCGGTCGCGACCGCAACGCCGTGCTGCACCCCGCAGCACCCGGCGTCGCGCGGCTGCGCGCCGACCGTCACGTGGTGGTGGTCGGCGGCGGCATCGCCGGACTCGGCGCCGCGGTGGTGCTCGCCGAGCGCGGGGCGCACGTGACCCTGCTGGAGGCCTGCGACCAGCTCGGTGGCCGCGTGCGCGCCTGGCCGCTCGGCGACGACGGCGCGTCGGGAGGCGAGGGGCGCACGATGAGCCGCGGGTTCCACGCCTTCTTCCGCCAGTACTACACGCTCCGCGCCCTGCTGCGCCGCGTCGACCCGACCCTCGCGCACCTCGTGCCGGTGCCCGACTACCCGCTCCGGCGCGGCGACGGGCTCACCGACTCCTTCGCGGCGTTGCCGTCGACCCCGCCCCTCAACCTGCTGGCCTTCGTGCTGCGCAGCCCCACGTTCCCGGTCTCGGCGCTCCCGTCGGTCGACGTGCGCAGCGCCCTGGAGCTCGTCGACGCCGACTTCCCGGCCAGCCACGAGCGCTACGACGGCGAGTCGGCGCAGGACTTCCTCGACCGGCTCCGGTTCCCGGAGGGGGCCCGCCACCTCGCGCTCGAGGTCTTCGCGCGCTCGTTCTTCGCGCACCCCACGGAGTTCGGCGCCGGCGAGCTGGTGGGCATGTTCCACACCTACTTCACCGGCAGCTCCGAGGGCCTGCTCTTCGAGGTGCCGGACGACGACTACGACACCGTGCTCTGGGCGCCGCTCGGCCGCTACCTCGAGGACCTCGGCGCCACGGTCCGTCTCGGCACGCGGGCCGACGCGGTGACTCCCGCGGACGACGGCTGGCAGGTGCGCGTGGGCGAGGAGGACCTCGCCGCCGACGCAGTCGTGCTGGCCACGGACCCCCGCACCACCCGGGCGCTCGTGGCATCGCTGCCGGCCGACGACGGCGCACGGAAGGACTGGCACCGTCGCGCGGCGGCAGGCCGCAACGCGCCCCCCTTCGCGGTGCTGCGGCTGTGGCTCGACGGCCTCGTCGCGCCCGACCGGGAGGCCTTCCTCGGCACGAGCGGCTACGACCTGCTCGACAACGTGGCGGTGCTGGAGCGCTTCGAGGCCGGCGCCGCCGACTGGTCGGCACGCCACGGCGGCTCGGTCGTCGAGCTGCACGCCTACGCCGCCGACCCCACCCGCGACGCCGACCTGGCGGGGGACGGACCGCTCGGGCTCGACACCGACCGTCTCCGCGCGCGTCTGCTCGCGGCCCTGCACGACGTCTATCCCGAGACCGTCGCGCTCGCGCCGGTGCACGAGGAGCTGCTCGTCGAGGACGACTGCGGGCTGGTGGGCACTGGTCCGTGGCGCGACCGCCTGACGGTCGAGACCCCGTACCCGGGGCTGGTGCTCGCCGGCGACGGGTTGCGCGTCGACTGGCCGATCGCGCTCATGGAGCGTGCCGCGACGACGGGCGTGCTGGCCGCGAACCGCCTGCTGGAGCGCTGGGGCGTGCGCGGCGAGGACGTCTGGACCGTGCCGCTGCAGGGCCTCACGCGCCGAGGCGTGGGACGAGGGTCCCGCCGGTTCGCGCCGGCCCGATGAGCGAGGGAGCCCGCACCCGTCGCCGCGCCGTCCTCGACGGCGAGCCGGGGCACGGCGACGACGTGCCGCGGGTCGAGCGCGTCGACGCCGGGGGACGTCCCGGTGTCAGCACGGTCTGGAGGATCCGCTCGCTGGAGGCGGCCCGCCAGGTGCTGCGCGCGCGCCACGCGACCACGCAGGCCGGGTTCACGGCCGAGGCGATCCCGCAGGGCTACCTCGAGCACCACCCGATCCTCGTCTCCGACGGCCCGAAGCACGACGAGCAGCGTCGCAAGGTCGCCCGCTTCCTCGCCCCCACGGTCGTCGCCGACCGCTACACCGACCTGATGCACGAGACCGCGGACCGGCTCCTCGCCGACGCGGTGGCCGAGGGCGGCTGCACGCTCGACGAGCTCGCGCTCCTCTACACGGTGGAGGTCACCGCCGAGGTCGTCGGGCTCACCGAGTCGTCGGTGCCGCGGATGGCGCGGCGGCTCGAGGCGATGTTCAGCCAGCCGCCGTTCGACATCACCCGCGACGACCTCGGTCGCACCCGCACGCAGTGGATGCGGGCAGCGTTCAACGGACTCCTGCCGGTGGGCCGGCTCTTCGTCGCCGACGTCCGCCCGGCGATCAGGGCGCGGCGACGCGAGCCGCGCGAGGACATCGTCAGCCACCTCCTCGCCGAGGGGTACTCGACCGCGAGCATCCTCGTCGAGTGTGTGACCTACGGCACCGCCGGCATGGTCACCACCCGCGAGTTCATCGTCATGGCCGCGCTGCACCTGCTCGACGACGACTCCCTGCGCGCCCGCTACCTCGTCGCACCGGAGGCCGAGCGGCTCGCGATCCTCGGCGAGATCATCCGGCTCGAGCCGGTGGTGGGGCACCTCTACCGGCGGGTGCGGGAGCCCATCGAGGTCACCGACGGCGACGAGGCGTGGACCATCCCGCCCGGTGACCTCGTCGACGTGTGCGTGCGGCCCGGCAACGCCGACCCGCACGCCGTCGGCGACGCCCCGCTCGACCTCTGTCCCGGCCGGTCGCTCCCGGCGGGGGTGGGTGAGCCGGTGCTGGCCTTCGGCGACGGCGAGCACAAGTGTCCCGGCCAGCCACTCGCGCTGCTGGAGTCCGACGCGCTGCTGCTGCGGCTGCTCCGGCTGGAGCCCCGCCTGGAGTCCGAGCCCGAGCTGGGCTGGGACCACCTCATCGCCGGCTACTGGCTGCGGGGCGCGAGGCTCGCCCTGGGCGACGCGGGTGGGAGGCCACGTCGCGGACCGCGCACGAGCACGTCGGCCAGGATCGCGACCTTCGTGCGTGGCCTCACCCGGAGGCGCCCCGAGAAGACGTCGTAGTCGTTCGCCTCGACGAGGTCGAGGATGCGCGCGTACATGCGCAGGGCGGTGGCCACGCACCGCGCACCGGGGCCGGGGAGCATCGCGACGCCGGGCGCGGCCTCGCGGTAGAGCGCGCGGTTGCGCTCGACCTGCTCGGCCATCATCGCCCGCCACGCGGGGGTGACCCGGCGCTCCCACGGGTCGGCGCCGTGGCGGCGCAGGTCCTCCTGCGGCAGGTAGACGCGACCGCGCTCGAGGTCCTCGCCGACGTCGCGCAGGAAGTTGGTCAGCTGGAAGGCGTGGCCGAGGGCGCGTGCCGGTGCCGTGGCCGCGGGGGTCAGAGGCTGCAGGACCGGCAGCATCATCTCGCCGATGACCGCGGCCGAGCCCTCCATGTAGCCGTCGCGCAGGTCCTCCCAGGTCTCCCAGGTGGTGCGTGTCAGGTCGAGCTCCATCGCCCGGAAGAAGCGGTCGAAGCACTCCGGGTCGGTGCCGCGTCGCTGCAGGCTGTCGACGACGGCCGCCATCACCGGCTCGTCGGCGTGCCCCGCGCGGACGCTGTCCCAGAAGTGCTGCTCGAACATCCGCAGCCGCTCCGCCGGGTCGCTCTCCCCGTGCCCGGGCACGGCCGGGTCGACGCGCTCGGGCTCGTCGACGATGTCGTCGGCGAGCCGGCACAGGGCGTACACCGTGTACACGTCGATGCGCTGCTCGCGCGGCAGCAGCCGCGCACCCCAGTAGTAGGTGGTGCCGTGGCGCCTCGTCAGCTCCGCGCACCTCGCGTAGCCCGCCGCCAGCCGCGGGTCGGGGTGGAGGGGTCGCGCCATGGTGCTGCCCAGCCTACTGAGCCCCCTCCGCCCCGCCACTCCGCCCGCCGCCCCGCCACTCCGCCCGCCGAGCCGCCTGCCCGCCCGCCGAGCTTGTCGAGGTGGTGCCCCCTCGACAGGCTCGGGGTGCGGTGGGGGTGGTGCCCCTCGACAGGCTCGGGGTGCGGTGGGGTGGTGCCCTTCGACAGGCGGCCTTCCGTCCGCCGAGCTTGTCGAGGTGGTGCCCCTCGACAGGC
>CAZREF010000025.1:24220-42143 GCA_964599245.1 uncultured Aeromicrobium sp.
TGCCCCTCGACAGGCTCGGGGTGCGGTGGGGGTGGTGCCGCTCGACGGGCTCGGGGTGGGGTGTCGGTGGGCAGGTGCGGGAGGATGGGACCCATGACCTCCCCGGCCGCCGACGTCGCCGTCGTGGGGCTCGGGCCGGCCGGCCGCACGCTCGCGTCGCGGGCCGCCGCGCTCGGTCTGGCGGTGCTCGCCGTCGACCCGCGACCCGACGCCGTCTGGACCCCCACCTACGGGGTGTGGGAGGACGAGCTCGACGGGCTGCCGGCTTCGGTGGTGCGCTCGCGGGTGGCCGCGCCCGAGGTCCGCGCCACGGCGGTGCACCGGCTCGCGCGTCCGTACGTCGTCCTCGACAACGCTGCCGTCCGGGACGCCCTGCCGCTCGACGGCGTCGAGGTCCGCCGCGACCGTCTCGACGACGCGGGGGTCGCGGCGCTGTCGGCGTCGGTCCGCGTGGTGGTCGATGCGCGGGGAGCGCGCCCCGACGGCCGAGTGCGCGACGACCCGGCCCCGGCGCAGACGGCGTACGGCGTCGTCGTCCCGGCCGACGTCGCGGCGCCCGCGCTGCACGGGGCCGAGGGGCTGCTCATGGACTGGACGACCGACTGGGCGCCCGGCGGAGCGACTCCGGCCGGCGCCACGCCGACGTTCCTGTACGCGATCCCGCTCGGCGACGGCACGGTGCTGCTCGAGGAGACGTGCCTGGCTGCCGCTCCGGGCATGGGGATCGACGAGCTCCGCGACCGTCTGCGGCGGCGCCTCGCCGCCCGCGGCGTCGACCCGTCGGCCGTCGACGCACCGCTCGAGCGCGAGGTGGTGCGGATCCCGATGCGCGGCCGCGGCACCCCGCCCGTCCCGGGGACCCTCGCGCTGGGCACCGCGGGCCGCGGCGGCCAGCTCGTGACCGGCTACTCGGTCGCCCACGCGCTGCTGCGCGGGCGGACCCTGGCCGAGGAGCTCGCGTCGGGTCGCGTGCCGGACGAGGTCGACGCCACCGGTCCGGTGGACGCGCTGCGCGAGGCGGGACTGCGGGCGCTCCTGCGGCTCGACGTCGACGGCACGCTGGCGCTCTTCGACGGCTTCGGCCGGCTGCCGTCACACCGCCAGCGTGCGTTCATGTCGCGCGACGCCCCCGCCCCCGACGTCGCCGCCGCCATGTGGTCGATGTTCCGCACCATGCCGTGGTCGGGTCGCCGCGAGCTCGCCCGCGCCACCCTCGGCCGCTGACCCTCCGAGTACCCCCGCGTTCTGTCCCCATCGGGTCGGTTCCTGCGGCGCGGATCGGCTCTTCCGGGACAGAACGGCCCTGACGTCGTCCTGCGGCTGCGTCGGCGCGGCGGGTCGTCGGCGTGGTCCCCGAAAGGGCCTCGACGGGTGGCAGGACACCGCCGTGGCCGGGCTTTCCGTCCCCGGCTTCCTCGATGTGTCGATGTGGACAGTTCCGGGTCACATCCGCGGCAAGAACGCCCCGCAACTGTCCACAACGACGACCCGGCGCAAATCGACCCTGTCGGATCGAAACGGGGGAGGTGGGGAGGGGGGTCAGCCCAGCAGCTGGTTCACGCGCTCGGCGGCGAGGCGGCCGGAGGGGAGGACCATGGGCACGCCGACGCCGGGGACGGTGCCGGAGCCGGCGAAGACGAGGCCGGGGACGCGCTTGTCGACGTTGGCGGGGCGGAAGGGACCGGTCTGGGCGAAGGTGTGGGCCAGCGCGAACGGGGTGCCCGCGGCCATGCCCTGCTCCTTCCAGTCCAGCGGCGTCACCAGCTCCTCGACCACGACGTCGGTGGGGTAGCCGGCGCCCTGCAGGAACTCCAGCAACCGCTCCTTCATGGGCTCCCGCTCGGTCTTCCAGTCGATCCGCCCGACCTGGAGGTTGGGGGTCGGCTCCAGCACGTACAGCGTGCTGTCCCCCTCGGGCGCGGCCTCGTCGTCGTCGAGCGAGTGGACGGTCACGAGGCGGGACGGGTCGCGCATGAGCGTGCCACCCCGCAGGAGGTCGTCGAACGCGCCGTTCCAGTCCTGGCCGAAGTGGATGTTGTGGTGGGCCTTGCCCTCCGGCAGACCCTTCACGCCGAGGTGCCACACGACGCACGACGGCGAGTAGTCGCCACCCACACGACCGCCGATGCCGCGCACCGCTCGCGGGAGCCGGAGCTCGGGCAGGAGCCACTCGTAGGCCGTCGGCAGGTCGATCGTGCACACGACCGCGTCGGCCGCGAGGGTGCCGTCGCCGGTCGCCACGCCACGCACCCGACCACCCGAGTCGCGCACGAGGGCCGTGACCGTGGTGCCGTAGCGGATGTCGGCGCCGGCGTCGGTGGCCGCGTCGGCGAGGGCGCTGGGGATCGCGCGCATGCCCCCCTTCGGGAAGTACACGCCCTCGATGGAGTCCATGTAGGTGATGACCGCGTAGAGAGCCAGGGCCGACTCCGGGTCGAGCCCGGCGTACAGCGCCTGGAAGGAGAACAGCCGGTGCAGGCGCTCGTCGGCGAACCGGCGGCGGATCATGGGTCCGAGGCGGCCGAACCCGCCCATCGCCAGGAGCCGGGCGGCGGCCCGGGGGCGCGAGACGAGGTCGGCGGCGGAGTCGAAGTTGCGGTCGATGAAGTGCGGCATCTCCGTGAGGTAGAGCTTGCGCAGCCACACGACGAACTCGTCGAAGGCCGCGGCGTCGACGCTGCCGCACTCGCGGTGGATCTCCGCGCGCATCGCCTCGTGGCCGTGCCGGACCTCGAGCGTCGACCCGTCGGCGTAGAAGGCCCGGTAGGCCGGGTCGAGGACCGTCAGCTCGAGACGCTCGGCGAGGCTGGAGCCGACCGCTCGCAGCGGGCGGTCGATGAGGTCGGGCATCGTGAGCACGGTGGGACCCGTGTCGAAGGTGAATCCCTCTCGGGTCAGCCGTCCGGCTCGACCTCCCGGCACGTCCTCCTTCTCGAGGACGGTCACGCGGTGCCCGTCGCCGACCAGGTGGCAGGCGGCGGCGAGACCGGCCAGGCCTGCTCCGACGACGACGACGTGGCTCATGCGGTCCTCCAGGAGACGGCGTGGGCGAGGGCGCCCAACCCGGCGACGCCCTCGGGGGTGAGCGGCGAGTCTTGCAGCGCGGCCTCGGCGCGCTCGGTCTCCGCCCGGATGCGGTCCTCGACCTCGGCGCGGACACCGGCGGACTCGAGGGCGTCCTGCAGGAGGGCGACGTCTTCGTCACGGGCGCCGTCGGTCCCGACGCGGACGAGTGCCTCGGCCGCGACGCCGGTGAGTCGCTCGGACCCGAGCACCCAGATGAGCGTGGTCTTGCCCTCGCGGAGATCGTCGCCCGCGGGCTTGCCCGTGAGGGCCGGGTCTCCCCAGACGCCGAGCACGTCGTCGCGCCAGGCGAAGGCGCGTCCGACGTGGGTGCCGTAGCGCTCGAGCGCGTCGCGCTGCTGCGGCGTCGCCCCGGCCGCGAGCGCACCCAGCTGCAGGGGTCGTCCGATCGTGTAGGCCCCGGACTTCAGCCGCGCGACCGCGTCGGCGTGCGCGAGGTCGACGCGGCGGGCGGCGGCGCCGGTGAGGTCGGCCCGCTGGCCGACGATGAGCTCGAGGGTCAGCTCGTACCAGTAGTCGCGCATCACCGACGGCAACGACGAGACGAGCCGGTCTGCCTCGCTGTGCGCGAGGTCGCCGAGCAGCACCGCCAGGTTCTCGCCGAAGCGCTGGGGATCCCCGTGCGCACCGGTCTCGCGGTGGCGGCGGGCGGCGACGACGTGGGCGGCCGGTGCGCCGCGACGGGCCTCGGAGCCGTCCATCACGTCGTCGTGGACGAGGGCGAACAGGTGCAGCGTCTCGAGCGCCGCCGCCACGCGGACGACGTCGGCGTGGCGCGCGCCGCCGACGACACCGCCCGACGCCACGAAGCCCCAGTGGCACATGCGGGGCCGCAGACGCTTGCCGCCGCCCAGCAGCAGCGACCGCAGCCAGCCGGGGAGGTCGCCGGGCTCCTGCGCGAGCGGCCCGGGCCCACCGGCGGGCGCCAGGTTGTCCCACACCGCGCCGACCCACGACAGCTCCGAGCCCAGCAGGTCGACGGCCGCGTCGACCGTCGCAAGATCGCCATCGGTCGAGGAGACGGACGGGCGGTGGGGGGCCAGCGGCAGGCGCGGACGCTCGGCGTCGAGCTGCGGCACCTGCAGCACCGACCACGGGCTGTAGACGCCGGGGGTGGCGCCGGCGGCTGCGACGAGGTCGGCCCAGTCGACCCACTGGTGCTCCGCGACCTCGGCGGGGTCCGGCCTGACGTCGCCGCGCACGCGCCCCACGAAGACGGGGCAGATCTCGTTCTCGACGACGCCGCTCGCGTCGACCGCGCGGTACCGGAACTCCGGCAGCACGACCTGCAGGTCGTCGACGTCGACGCCGAGCTCTTCGCGGAGCCGGCGCCGCACGGCCTCCTCGAGCGGCTCGCCCGGACGGGGGTGGCCGCAGCACGAGTTGGTCCAGACGCCTGGCCAGGTGAGCTTCGACAGGGCGCGACGGGTGAGCAGTACCCGCCCCTGCTCGTCGAACAGGTGCAGGGAGAACGCCTGGTGCAGCGGGGTGTCGACGCCGTGCACCGACAGCCGCGGTGCGGTCCCGGCGGGTGTGCCGTCGTCCTCGAGCAGCACCACCAGGTCCTGCTCGGCCTCGATCGCGGTCATGGCCGCATGGTCCTGACAGTCATGGTGTGATCATCTTCGGGTGATCGGGGCGGTTCTGCAGCCTGGATGCGCCCGGGCCACCCGCTAGCCTGCGCTCGTGGGCGCCATTCACCTGATCCGGCACGGCCAGGCCTCCTTCGGGACCGACGACTACGACCGGCTCTCCGCGCTGGGGACGAAGCAGGGGTCGTGGCTGGGAGCCTCGTGGGAGGCCGCGGGCTTCCGGCCCGACTGGTCGGTGGCCGGGTCGATGCGGCGCCACGCGCAGACCGCCGTGGCGGCGCTCGACGAGATCGACGGCGACCTCTACGACGTCGACCCGGGCTGGGACGAGTACGACCACCTGGCGCTGGCGGGCACGCCGGTGACCCCGACGACCGACCCGCGCGAGTTCCAGCAGCAGCTCGACACCGCGCTGGGCGCCTGGGTGAGCGGCGCGCACTCGCCGGTGGAGACCTTCGCGGCCTTCTCGGCACGCGTGCTGCGCGCGCTGGAGGCAGCCGTCGCGCAGGCCGGCTCCGGCCGTCGGGTGGCCGTGTTCACCTCCGGTGGCCCGATCGCGCTGGTGGCCTCGCACCTGCTCGCGGGCGACGCGTCGCTGTTCATCACCATGAACCGCGTGGTGGTGAACGGGTCGGTGACGACGCTCATCGTCGGCCGCGGCGGCACCCGCCTGCTGAGCTTCAACGAGCACGGCCACGTGCCGGCGGACCAGGTCAGCTTCCGCTGACGTCACTCCCACTTCATCGCGAACCCGAAGGCGGCGACGATGAAGCCCATGCCGATGACGATGTTCCAGTCGCCCAGGTCGGAGTAGACCGGGATGACGATGTCGGTGCCGGAGATGACGTAGAAGACGACGATCCAGAGCAGGCCGATGACGGCCGAGGTGATCATGAGCGGCGCGGCGTAGCGGCTGCCGGTGGGGCTGCCCGGCTCGGGCTCCGGGCGGGTGCGGGAGGCCACCGAGGAGGCGGCGAACGCGATCACCGCGGCGATGGCGAAGTTCCAGCCGCCGAGGTCGAACAGGCCGGGGATGGCGCCGACCTTCGGGAACGAGCGGTCCGAGACCGTGAAGAAGGCGCCGACCGCCCAGGCGATCGCCACCGCCAGCAGCAGCAGGGCGAGCGGGTGCGTCCAGCCGCCTCGGGGCGTGCGGACGGTGCTCGGGGTGCTGTTCTTGGCCACGGGATTCTCTTTCGGGTGCCGACCGGGGACTCCGTTAGCCTAGACGGCGACGCCGACGGTGCCTGCGCCGGGAGAGGACACGCATGCCAGGGTCGCGCACCCGCTCGCGGGGGGGATGGTCGGTGGCGGCCCTGCTGGTGTGCGCGCTCGCCGGCCTCACGGCCGCCGCCGCGCACGCCACGTCGGCGGGTCAGGACCTGCGTCCGGCCGGCGGTGACGTCGCCTCCCTCGTCGCCGACCGCACCCTCCGCGTGGAGCAGCGCCAGCAGCGCGCCGACGGCCTGCAGACCGAGATCGGCGCGCTCCTGGACCGCGCCGACGCGTCGGCCGGCATCGCCTCGCTCACCCAGCGGCTCCGGGCCCTGCGCGACGTCGCAGGGCTGAGCACGGCACGCGGTCCGGGGGTCACGGTCACCCTCGACGACGCACCGCGCGGCGCCGACCCCCAGGGCGTCGACCCGAACTACCTGGTGGTGCACCAGCAGGACCTGCAGGCCTTCGTCAACGCGCTGTGGGCCGGCGGCGCCGAGGCAGTCAGCCTGCAGGGACGTCGTCTGGTCTCCACGACGGCGATCGTCTGCGTCGGCAGCGTCGTGATCATCGACGGCGTCCCGTTCTCCCCGCCCTACCGCATCGAGGCCGTCGGCGACGTGCCGGGCATGACGTACTCGCTGGCGACGTCGCCCGAGGTCGTCAACTTCGAGCGCTACGTCGAGAAGTTCGGCCTGGGCATGGACGTCGAGCGCAGCGACGACGTCGTCCTTGGTCCGTACACGGGCACGACGGTGCTGCGCTACGCCCGCCCGCTCGACTGACCGGGCGGACGCAGCCGCTGCGGGCTACGGGTTCAGCAGGCCGCCGCCGTCACCGTTGCCGCCGTCACCGTTGCCGTCGGCCCCGCCGTCACCGTTGCCACCGCCCTGGTCGTCGCCCGGGTTGCTCGAGACGGTGATCTCGACCTCGGTGCCCGGCGCCACGGTCTGGCCGGCCGGGGTGGACTGCGCGGTGACCTCGCCCTCGGGTGCCGTCGCGTTCGGGTCCTCGGTGACCGAGACCTTCAGGTCGAGGTCCTCGAGGGCCTTCTGCGCCTCGTCCTGCGACATCCCGACGACGTTGGGCACGGTGACCTGACCCTCGGAGACGATCACGGTGATGGTGGTCCCGACGTCGACGCTCTGGCCCGCCGACGGGTTGGTGTTGATCACCGTGTCCTTCGGCTCGTTGGAGGAACGTTCCTCCTTCTCGACCTTCAGGTCCTGGCCCTCGAGGGCGTCCTTCGCCTCGTCGTAGGTGTAGCCGACGACGTTGGGGACCTGGACCTGCGCGGGCCCGGTGGAGACGACGAGGGTGACCTCCGAACCCTCCGCCGCGGTGGTGCCGCCCTCGGGGTCCTGGGAGACCACGTTGCCGCTCTCGACGTCGGCGTCGGCCTTCTCCTCGCGCGAGACCGTGAAGCCCTCGTTCTCGAGGCTGCGCTGCGCGGCGGTGGCGTCCTGGCCGACGACGTCGGGCACGCGCACCTGGGCGGGTGCGTCCTCGCCGTTGCCGTTGAGCAGGAAGAAGCCGAGCCCGGCGAGCAGCAGCACGGCGAGGATCGCGAGCGCCCACCACAGACCCTTGCGGCTGGGCTCCTCCTCGTCGTCCTGCACGGCGGGCTGGGTCCCGGTGGCGGCAGCGGCGGCCACCGCGGGAGCCACGGCCGTCGCGGCCGGGATGGCCGAGGTGGCGGCGGTGGGCGCGTCCACGTGCTGCCCGGCGATGGCGCGCTCGAGGTCCTTGCGCATGTCGGCGGCGGACTGGTAGCGGTCGTCCGTGCGCTTGGCGAGCGCCTTCGCGAGGATGTGGTCGACGGTCTGCGTGACGTCGGGGTTCAGCTGCGACGGCGGGCGCGCGTCCTCGCGCACGTGCTGGTAGGCGACCGAGACGGGGCTGTCGCCGACGAAGGGCGGCCGTCCGGTGAGCAGCTCGTACAGCAAGCAGCCGGTGGAGTAGATGTCGGAGCGGGCGTCGACGGTCTCGCCGCGCGCCTGCTCGGGCGACAGGTACTGCGCCGTCCCGATGACGGCTGCCGTCTGGGTCATCGCGCTCGAGGAGTCCGCGATGGCGCGGGCGATGCCGAAGTCCATCACCTTGACCTGGCCCGACGGCGTGAGCATGACGTTGGCCGGCTTGATGTCGCGGTGGATGATGCCGGAGCGGTGCGAGTAGTCGAGCGCGCTGAGCACGTCGGCGGCGATCGAGAGGGCACGCTCGGGCAGGATCTTGCGGTCGTCGCGCATGATCTCGCGCAGGGTCTGCCCCTCCACGTACTCCATGACGATGTACGGGATGTGGTTGCCGTGGACGTCGGTCGACTCGCCGGTGTCGTACACGGCGACGATCGCCGGGTGGTTGAGCGCCGCGGCGGACTGCGCCTCGCGACGGAACCGCGCCTGGAACGTGTCGTCGGACGACAGGTCGGCGCGCAGCTGCTTGATCGCCACGGTGCGGCCGAGCCGACGGTCGCGCGCCACGCGCACGTCGGCCATGCCCCCGCGGCCCAGCAGGCCGCCGAGCTCGTAGCGGTCGCCGAGCAGGATGGGCTCGTCGCCGGATCCGGTCATGCTGTCACTCTCCCTGAGGGGTCGACGTCACTCACCGAGCACCGCCTCGATGACGGAACGTGCGATGGGGCCGGCGAGGCGTCCGCCGGCGATCTCGTTGCGGGCCGTGCTCGAGGACTCCACGACGACGGCGACGGCGACCTGCGGGTCGTCGGCCGGGGCCATGGCCACGAACCAGGCGTAGGGCGGGCGGTCGGCGGTCGACTGCGCGGTGCCGGTCTTCGCGCCGACCTCGACCCCGGGGATCTGGGCCGAGGTGGCCGTGCCGGACTCCACGGTCGCGACCATCATGTCGCGCAGCTTGGCCGCGTTGTCGGCGCTCATCGCCCGGTCGAGCTCCTCGGGCTCGAGGGAGTCGATGACGCGCAGGCTGGGGGAGCGCACGGTCTTGATGACCTGCGGCTTCATGACGACGCCGTCGTTCGCGATGCCGGCGCCGACCATGGCCATCTGCAGCGGCGTCGCGGCCACCTCGAACTGGCCGATGCCGCTCTGCGCGAGCTGCGGCGCCTCGAGGTCGGTGCCCTCGACGGTGAACTGGCTGGCGTTGGAGGCCAGGCCCTCGATCGGGTCGGTGCCGAAGCCGAACTTGCGCGCCTGCTCGGCGAGCTTGTCCTGGCCGATCTTGCCGGCCAGGTCGCCGAAGGAGACGTTGCAGGAGACCTGCAGCGCACGCTCGAAGGAGATCTCGTCGCCGCCGCAGTTGCTGCCGTTCTCGTTGGGCAGCGTGTAGTCGATGCCCGGGAACGAGAGGCGGGTGCCGCCCTTGACGTCGTCGTCGGGCTCGAGGCCGAGGTCCTCGAGCGCGGCCGCGGCCGTGACGAGCTTGAACGTCGAGCCCGGCGGCAGGATCTGCTGCGTGGCGCGGTTGGTCAGCGGGTCGTCCTCGTCGCCCTCGAGCGACTTCATCGCGTCGGCGACCTTGCCGAAGTCGTGGCTGGCCAGGGCGTTGGGGTCGTACGACGGCTGGCTCACGAGGGCGAGCATCGCGCCGGTCTTGGGATCCAGTGCGGCGACCGCGCCCTTGGTGTCCTTGCCGAGCGCCTCGAGCCCGCTGGCCGCGACCTTCTGCGCGAGGGGGTTGATGGTGAGCTCGACGCTGCCGCCCTGGGGCTTCTTGTTGGCGAGCAGGTCGACGACGCGGCTGACGAACAGCCGGTTGTCGTTGCCGGACAGGATCTGGTTCTGCGACCGCTCGAGGTTGCTGCTGCCGTAGAGGTAGGAGAAGTACCCGGTGAGCGGGGCGTAGAGCTCGGCCTGCGGGTAGGTGCGCTGGTACTTGAACTGGTCGTCGCTCGGCTTGCTCTCGGCGACCGCCTCGTCGCCGACGAGGATCGCTCCGCGGTCGCGGGAGAAGTCGGCGTCGATGACGCGCTTGTTGCCCTGCTTGGCGTTGAGGTCGTCGGCCTGCACGAACTGCACGTAGTTGGCGTTGACCAGCAGGGCGGCGAACAGCACGAGGCAGGCGATCGCGAGCTTGCGGATGGGGGTGTTCACGAGAGCTTCACCACCTGGGTCTCCTCGTCGTGGTCGAACTGCGAGACCTCCGGCGCGGGGCGACGGGTCTGGTCGCTGATGCGCAGCAGCAGCGCGATGATCGCCCAGTTCATGACGACGGACGAGCCGCCCTGGGCCATGAACGGCGTCGTGAGGCCGGTGAGGGGGATGAGCCGGGTGACGCCGCCGACGACGACGAAGACCTGCAGCGCCATCGAGACGGCGAGGCCGGCGGCGAGCAGCTTGCCGAAGGCGTCGCGGCAGGTGAGGGCGATGCGCATGCCGCGCTCGACCACGAGGCCGTAGATGACGAGGATCGCCATCAGTCCGGTGAGGCCGAGCTCCTCGCCCATCGCGGCGGCGATGAAGTCCGAGAACGAGAAGGGCGTGAGCTGGGGGCTGCCCTGGCCCCAGCCCGTCCCGAGGATGCCGCCGTAGGCCATGCCGAACAGGCCGTTGATGATCTGGCCGTTGCGGTCGGGGTCGGAGAAGGGGTCGAGCCAGGCGTCGAAGCGCACCCGGACGTGGCCGAAGGCGAGGTAGCCGAAGTAGGCGCCGGCGACGAACAGGCCGCCGCCGACCACGAGCCAGCCGGGCCGCTCGGTGGCGATGTAGAGCATCACCACGAAGAGGCCGAAGAAGAGCAGCGAGGAGCCGAGGTCGCGCTGGAAGACGAGGATGCCGATGCTGATCAGCCAGCCCGCGCCGATGGGGCCGAGGTCGCGGCCGCGCGGGAGGTCGATGCCGGCGAAGCGTCGGCCGGCGAGCGCGAGGGCGTCACGCTTCACGACGAGGTAGCCGGCGAAGAAGATCGCCAGGCAGATCTTGGCGGCCTCGCCGGGCTGGAAGCTGAACCCGAGGACGTTGATCCAGATGCGGGCGCCGCGGATGTTCTGCCCGACGACGGGGAGCAGCGGCAGGATGAGGAGCACGAGCGCCACGAGGCCGAAGGTGTACGTGTAGGCCTGCAGCCGGCGGTGGTCGCGCACCACCAGCAGGACGACGGCGAACAGCGCGATGCCGATGCCCGACCACAGCAGCTGGCTCGTGGCGAGGTTGCCGAAGGCGTCGTTGCCGATCGCCTCGTAGCCGAGGTCGATGCGGTAGATCATCGCGAGGCCGAGGCCGTTGAGGCACAGCACGAGCGGCAGCAGGACGGGGTCGGCGTAGGGCGCGACCTTGCGGACCAGCAGGTGCGTGGCCACCGCGGCCAGGACCAGGCAGACGGTGAGCTTCAGGGCGTCGGCCGGCACGCGACCCTCGGCACCCAGGCCGACCGCGCAGTACGCGGCGACGCCGATGAGCACCGCGAGCAGCGTGAGGGTGAGCTCGGCGCCGCGCCGCTTCCGCGGGACCAGGGTGGGGCTGGCGGCGCTCACGTGCCCTGCTCCTCGTCGGCGCTGCTGCTCGGGCTCGGGCTCGGTGACGGGCTGGGGCTCGGCGTGGGGGCGGGCGTGGCGAGCTCGCGCAGGTTCTCCACGATCTGCTCGGCGTTGGCGCGGCTGTTGGCCTCCAGTCCGCCGCGCACCTGCTCGGCCCGGAACGCCGGGAGCGTGTCGAGCTCGATGTCGGTGACCTCGTCGACGTGCGTGAGGGTGACGAGCGGCAGGTCGGCCTGCACGCCGCGGAAGATCGTCACCTTCCCGTCGGATGCGGCCACGTAGTACTGGTCCTGGGTCCAGCGGTAGGCGTACACGGCGCCCGCCACGACCACGGCCACGACGAGCGCGAGCGCGACGAGCCGGCGCACCCAGCGCCAGCGGCTGGGCGGACGGGGCGCGTACCGCAGCTCCTCGGGGTCGAGGTCCTTCGCGGCCTTCTCGCGTCGGGACTCCTCGCGCCGCCGCCCCCCGGAGCCGCTGGAGGCCTGGCCGGTGCGGGGCCGGGGACCCTCGGCCGCCGCGCCCACGAGCTGGGGGCGGCCGTCGGCGGAGGCGAGCGTCTCGTCGTCCGCCTCGTCCTCCTCGACGAGCTCGCCGATGACGACGGTGACGTTGTCGTAGCCGCCGTTCTCCAGGGCGGCGCGGACCAGCTCGGACGCCGCGACGTCGATCGACTCCGAGGCCAGCAGGCGCTCGATGTCGGACGCCTCGACCATGTCGGAGAGCCCGTCGCTGCAGAGCAGGAAGCGGTCACCGCGCTGGCCCTCGAACCACTCGAGGTCGGCCTCGTTGTCGTCGCGACCGAGCATGACGCGCAGCAGGAGCGAGCGGTGCGGGTGGACGCGCGCCTCCTCCGGCGTGAGCTTGCCCTCCTCGACGAGGCTCTGCACGAACGTGTGGTCGGTGCTGATCTGGGTGAGCTCGCCGTCGCGCAGGAGGTAGGCGCGCGAGTCGCCGATGTGGGCGGTGGCGAAGCGCTCGCCGTCCCAGAGCATCGCCTCGAGCGTCGTGCCCATGCCCTCGACGGTCGGGTCCTCCTGGACGAGCTCCCCGAGCCGGCTGTTGGCGTGGGCGACCGCCTTCTGGAGGGCCTCGAGCGGGTCGATGTCGGGCAGCTCGCGATCGAGCTGGCGGATGACGTTCATCGTCTCGGCCGACGCGAGGTCGCCGGCCGCGGCGCCGCCCATGCCGTCGGCGACGGCGATGAGGCGGCGGCTCGCGTAGCCGGAGTCCTGGTTGGTGGACCGGCGCAGACCGACGTCGGTGAGCGCGACGTAGCGCAGCGTGAGTGCCATCGCCCTACTTCCGCAGCTCGACGACGGTCTTGCCCAACCGGACCTGCAGGCCGAGGCCGACGGGCGTGGGCGACGTGATGCGCTGGCTGCCGAGGTACGTGCCGTTGGTGGAGCCGAGGTCCTCGACGAACCACTGCTCGCCGTTCGTGGCGAAGCGCGCGTGGCGCGTGGACACGTAGTCGTCGTCGAGGCGGATCGCCGCGTCGGTGCCCCGGCCGAGGAGCACGGGCCCGTCGCCGAGGGGCACGCTCTGCCCGGAGTTGGGCCCGGAGACGACCTGGAGCTTCGTGGGCGCCCCGCGCGGGGTGCGCTGCTTCTTGCCGCGGGCCGGCTTCGGCGCCGCAGCGGCCTTCGGCTGCTTCCTCGGCTTCGTCGCGGGCGCCTTGGTGCCGAAGATGTCGGAGCGGATCACGGAGACCGCCGACAGCACGAACAGCCAGAGGACGGCCAGGAAGCCGATCTTGATCAGGGTGAGGGTCAGCTCCGACATCAGTCCTCGCTCGTCGTGATGCGGATGGTGAGGTCGGTGTTGCCCAGGCGGATGTGCGACCCGTTGCCGACCGACGCCGTCTGCACGCGGTGCCCGTTCAGCACCACGCCGTTGGTGGACTGCAGGTCGGTGACGGTGACGCTCGTGCTGCCGCCGGACTCGTGGATCTTGATCTCGGCGTGGCGGCGGGAGATGCCGGGGTCGTCGATGCGCAGGTCGGCGTCGCTGCCCCGTCCGATCACGACGCCCGGAGGAGTGAGGGGGTGCTTCAGCCCGTTGACCTCGAGCACCACGTGAGAGCTCCGGACGGCCGTCTCGGTGATGCGCGCGCCCTCGACCGGGCGGACGGAGGCGTTGGTGCGGCTGCGCACCCGGAAGCGTCCGGTGCCGAGGTCGGGCGCCTCGACCAGCTCGATGCGCAGCGGGCCGGCGAGCGTGTAGCGCTGCTCGGTGACGTGCTCCTGCACGAGCGTGGACAGCTCGGTGGTGAGCGTGTCGCCGAAGGGCGCCAGGCGCTCGTGGTCGGTGGTCGACAGCTCGACGGTGAAGTCGTTCGGCACGAGCATCCGCTGGCGCGACAGCACGTGCGCGGAGTTGTCGACCTCGCGCTGGATGGCGGCGGCGATCTCCACCGGCTGCACCGCGCTGCGGAACGCCCGCGCGAACGCGCCGGTGACGGCGCCCTCGAGGCGCTGCTCGAACCGGCTCAGCACTCCGGCCATGCAGGGCTCGCCTCCTTCGTCGGGCGTCGGGGGTCGTCGGTGGGTCCCGACGATCGTATCGGGAGCCCCGTAGCGCGCGAACCCACGCGGGAACACGTTCCGTCCGTCGATCGGTGGCTCAGCAACATCAGGCCCCTCCCCGCCCCCGATCGGTGGCTCGGCAACCGCAGCCGCGTCCCTGAGGTTGCCGATCCACCGATCGGCGGAGCCGGGCACCGACGGACCCCGCGCCGCCTGCTGTTAGACTCGGCGATCGGTTCCTCCGGGAACCACGCGCGAGTGGCGGAACGGCAGACGCGCTGGCTTCAGGTGCCAGTGTCCGCAAGGGCGTGGGGGTTCAAATCCCCCCTCGCGCACGCTTCAGCATCGGGCCCCGACAGCACCAGCTGTCGGGGTTCGTTTCGCTCCTGGGGCCCGGTGCTGGGGCGTGCATCGACGGCAGCGGGGATGTGAGGAGGAGGTCGCTCAGCGACCGACGGGGTCCCCCCTCGCGCACCCAGCAGGATCGGGCCCCGACAGCACCAGTTGTCGGGGCTTTGCGATGGCCCGGTCCCGGTCCCGTCACGACGCCGCCAGGATCCGCTCCATCGAGCGTGGCACCGATCGACGACGACGCGGGAGCGAGGCCTCGCGGCTGAGCGCGAGACACCTCAGCCGTCGAGGGCGTCCAGCTCCGCCAGCGCGTCACGGGCGCGGGCGACGCGGGCCTCGGGCTCGTCCTCCCACCAACGGGGGCCGCGCTCGCCGAGGCCGTGCTTGGCGAGGTCGACCCGGCGGCGGGCGGCCACCACGGCGTCGTCGTCCCCCGACCGCCTCGCGACGCGCACGCCGGAGCGGCCGCGCCCGAGGTGGGAGGTGAGCGCCTCGACGACGTCGTCGGGCAGGCACGGGTCGGTGCGGCGCCAGCGCCGACCCTTGACGACGAAGAAGTGCTCGTCCTCCTGCGGCTCGTCGCTCACGGGGAGGAGGTGGTCGACGCCGGACGGGTCAGCGCGGGGCCTTGACGGCCACGACCGGCGCGTCGGCCTCCAGCAGGATGCGCTGCGAGGTGCTGCCGAGCACCAGCTTGCCCACGGGGGAGCGACGGCGCTGACCGATGACGACGAGCGTGACGTCGTCGGACTTCGCGCGGTCGAGGATCGGGTCGGCGGCGCCACCGGCGCCGCGGAAGTGCACGACCTCGCCCTCGAGACCCGCGTCCCGCAGGCGAGACTCCAGCGCGTCGATCTGCTGCTCCTCGGAGATCGCCTCGCCCGTCTCGGCGCCGGGCGTCGCGACGACGACCAGGCGGGCACCGTCGGCCTTCGCGTGCTCGATCGCCCAGTCGAGGGCGGCCTCGCCCTCGGGGGTCGGGACGTATCCGGCGACGATCGTGCTCATGGTTCCTCGTTCCTCCTCGTGGACGGTTCCACCGTAGTCCTCAGGGGCGTCCGCGCGAGAGGAGCGCGTCGACGCTCCAGCGCCCCGGGCCGACGAGCGCGAGCAGGAACGCTGCGGCCGCGAGCACGAGCACGAGCTCGGCCCCGCCGTCGGCGACGAGGAAGGCGTCGCGGTGCGCGAACCATGCTGCGCCGAGCATGCCGACGCCGAGCAGCGGCGCCACGACGACGGTGAGGGCGCCGGCCACGAGCATCGCCCCGCCGACGACCTCCAGGGTCGCGAGCGCGACGGCGGAGACCTCGGCCAGGGGCACGCCCATCGCGGCGAATCCCTCCTGCGTGCCGCCGATGCCGGGTGCCCACTTCTGCCAGCCGTGGACGACGAAGACGACGCCGAGGACGACGCGGCCGACGAGCAGGCCGAGGTCGCGCGCCGCGGGTGGGCGGGTGTGGTCGAGCGTGCGGACGAGCGTGGACGGCTGGGTGCCGGACATGAGGACCCCCGATGGTCGATGGACGGTTCACCCCCGGGGACGAACGGCCGCGTCGTCGAGTTCCAGGCTGACCGCGTGAGCCGCCTCTCGCCCTCCGGAACCGCTCCCCGCACTCGCCGTCCGGCCCTACGCTTCTCGCGTGACGACGTACCTGTCCTTCCTGGCGTTCGCGACGCTGCTCGCCGCGGCGCCGGGACCCGACACCTTCCTGACGCTGCGGGCCAGCGTCGTCGGCGGACGCCGTCGCGGCGTGTGGACGATGGTCGGCATCACGGCGGCCGGCACCGCCCAGGGCCTGCTCGCGGCGATGGGTCTCGGCGCGGTGCTCGCCGCCTCGGAGCCGGTGTTCCTCACCATCCGCTGGGTGGGCGTCGTCTACCTGACGTGGCTCGGCGTCTCCGCGCTCCGCGCGGCCCTGCGCCGCGACGGCAGCGCGTGGTCCGTCGGGTCGGGCCGTGCCCAGGTGCGACGACGCACCGCCTTCCGCCAGGGCTTCGTCTGCAACATCACCAACCCGAAGGTGCTGGCGTTCAACCTCGCCGTGCTGCCGCAGTTCGTCGGCCACGACCAGGGCGCCGTCACGCTCGTGCTCTACGCGATGACGCTCGTGGTCGTCGGTGCGCTCGTGCTGCTCACCGTCGTCGCGCTCGCGGCCGCCGCTGCGGTGCGCATCGCCCGCCCCGGCTTCCGGCGCGGCATCGACGGCGGCACCGGCGTGGTGATGCTCGGCTTCGCGACCGCGCTGGCCGCCGAGGCCTAGTCCGCAGAGGCGCCCGACCAGCCGAACCGCGCCGGGCCCTCCTCGAGAGCGGCGTCGATGCGGCGGTGCATGTCGTCGGTCATCGTCGGCAGGTCGTCGAGGGCGAACCAGGCGGCCTCGGTGTTCTCCCCGTCGGCCGGGCGCGGGTCGCCGGAGACCCACCGGAGCCGGAACGTCAGGTCGACGTACCGGGTGCGGTCGCCGTTGGCGTAGACGATCTCCTCGCCGACGCCCACGAGCGCGAGCCGCTCCGGCACGGCGACGACGTCGGCCTCCTCGAGCGTCTCGCGCACCGCGGTGTCGGCCGGCTCCTCGCCCGGGTCGACGATGCCGGTCACGGGCGTCCACTCGCCGGTGTCGGCCCGGCGCACGAGCAGGACCTCCGCGTCGCGGACGACGACGGCGGTCGAGCCCGGCAGCCAGAGCGGGTCGGTGCCGATCTTCTCGCGCAGCGCCAGGATGAAGTCGGGAGTGGCCACGGAGCGAGCCTACGGCGCGGAATGGGTTCGGTGCCGAACCCGTTGGACCAGGTATGCGTGCCATGACCTATGCCCGGTACGGCGACACCGACGTCCTCGAGCTCACCGACCAGCCGACGCCCAAGGTCGGGCCCGGCGAGCTGCTCGTGGAGGTGCGGGCCGCGTCCGTGAACCCGGTCGACTGGAAGCTCATGGCCGGCGGTCTCGACGCGATGATGGACGTCGTGTTCCCCGTGGTGCCCGGCTGGGACGTCGCGGGCGTCGTGGTGCAGGTGGGCATCGACACCCCGGAGTTCTCCGTCGGCGACGAGGTGGTGGCCTACAACCGCCAGGACCACGTGCACCGCGGCACCTTCGCCGAGCTCACCACCGTCCCCGTCCGCTCCGCCGCCCGCAAGCCCCGCGGCGTCACCTGGGAGGAGGCGGCGTCGCTCCCGCTCGCGGGCCTGACCGCGCTGCGGCTCCTCGACCAGCTCGAGGTCGGCCCGGAGGACACCGTGCTCGTCCACGGTGCCGGCGGCGGGGTCGGCTCGTTCGCCGTCCAGCTGGCCGCTCGTGCGTTCCGTGCGCGGGTCATCGCCTCGGCGTCGGCCGGCCAGCACGACCGCCTGCGCGACCTCGGCGCCGAGCCGGTGGAGTACGGCGACGGCCTCGTCGACGCGGTGCGCGAGCTCGCGCCCGACGGCGTCTCGGTCGTGGTCGACCTCGTGGGGGGCGTGCTGGAGCAGACCTTGGCCCTGCTGGAGGACGACGGCCGCCACGCGTCCATCGCCGACGGCGAGGTCACGGGCGAGGGTGGCGCGTGGATCTGGGTGCGCCCCGACGGCGAGGCCCTCGGCCGTCTGGTCGGCCTCGTCGAGGACGGTGCGGTGCGCATCGAGGTCGAGGACGTCTACGACCTGGAGGACCTGGCCGACGCCTTCGCGCGCAGCCAGGAGGGCCACGTGCACGGCAAGCTCGC
>CAZREF010000026.1:0-10270 GCA_964599245.1 uncultured Aeromicrobium sp.
GTGGCCACCGCTGGTCGAGTAGCGCGGAGCCGCGAGGGACGAGCGTGCTTCGTGCATATCGAGACCACTCGGTGGGGGATGAGTGTGGGGTGGGGTTGCGCTGGTCTGTCTGGGGTGGTCTCGATACGCGTTCCCGGGCTCCTTCGTCGCCGGGTCCGCTACTCGACCAGCGGTGGGGGTGGTGGGGTGGTCCGGATGGGACCGGCGGACGTGCACCGCTGGTCGAGTAGGCGGGACGGTGAGCGCCAGCGAGCTCGTCGCGCCGTATCGAGACCACTCGGCAGGGGATGAGTGTGGGGTGGGGTTGCGCTGGTCCGCCCGGGTGGTCTCGATACGCGTTCCCGGGCTCCTTCGTCGCCGGGTCCGCTACTCGACCAGCGGTGGGGGTGGTGGGGTGGTCCGGATGGGACCGGCGGACGTGCACCGCTGGTCGAGTAGGCGGGACGGTGAGCGCCAGCGAGCTCGTCGCGCCGTATCGAGACCACTCGGTGGGGGATGAGCGTGGGCCGGTTTCGCGCTGGCCGTCTGGGGTGGTCTCGATACGCGTTGCCGGGCTCCTTCGTCGCCGGGTCCGCTACTCGACCGGCGGGTGGACACCGCTGGTCGAGTAGCGCGGAGCCGCGAGGGACGAGCGTGCTTCGTGCGTATCGAGACCATTCGGCAGGGGATGAGTGTGGGGTGGGGTTGCGCTGGTCCGCCCGGGGTGGTCTCGATACGCGATCCCGGGCTCCTTCGTCGCCGGGTCCGCTACTCGACCAGCGGTGGGTCGTCAGCCGGTGATGGTCATCTGCTCGAGCACCCGGTGGGCCAGGTCGACGTCGCCGTCGACGTCGACGCGGACCGCGGCGGGGCCGCGTCGTCCGGCCGCGAGCACGCAGAAGTCCTCGGAGGTCAGGGTGATGGTGGCCGTGGGGTCGGCGGGGACGCCGGGACGGGCGCGACCGTCGTCGCCGACCGTGGCCCCCACCTGCATCGCCACCGGTCCGGTGAGCTCCCAGAGCACCGACGTGCCGACGGGCGCGCCGACCTTCTTGCCCAGCACGAAGGGCATCGCCAGGGCGAACACGTGGGTGGTGACGACGGCGGCCGGGGAGTCGAGCCCGCCGGGGCGGCCGACGGCGCGCCGCACGTCCTGCTCGTGGCACCAGATGTCGACCGTGCGGTTGCGCAGCAGGACGTCCCACGTCCAGCCGACGCCGGCCGGGGTCGGCTCCGCCAGCGCCTCGGGGTCGGTCGGCAGGTCGGTGGAGAGGCGGTGCGCCCTCGACTCGACCCCGTCGCGGAGCTCGGCGAGCAGCGCGTCGCGATCGCGGCCCCGGCGGGCCTCGACGCCGGCCTCGGTGTAGGCCGAGGCGAGCCCGGCCGGCGTCGCGGCCGAGGGGACGGCGTCCTCGGCGGCCCCGGCGAGCACGGCCTCGAGGTGCGCCAGGTGCGCGGCGACGTCGCGGACGGTCCACCCGGGCAGGTCGGTCGGGGTGTCCCAGGCGTCGTCGTCGAGCTCCTCGAGCAGGGCGATGGTGTCGTGGGCGCTCGCGCGCCACGCGTCGACGTAGGTCTGCAGCATCAGTCCTCCTGTGCGTTCGTGCGGCGTGACCACCAGGTGGCGATCGCGAGCGCGACGCCGACGGCGGTGAGGATCCAGGCCACCCCGTTGCCGGCACTCGCGCGGTCGAGGACGCCCTCGGCGACGGCGACGCGGTACGACGCGCTGTCGGCCTGACGGTCCTTCGGGGTGCAGCGGACGGCGACGCCGTCGCGCCCGTCGGGCTCGAACCCGATGAGGTACCAGGTGGAGCCCTCGTCGGCGACGCTCAGGTCGAGCGGCGCCGCCGGGACCTCGACCGGCTTCGCGCCCTTGTCGGCGGCGGTGGCCGTGCAGGTGACGTCGCGCTCGGGCTGGCGGACGTCGGTGAAGACGGCGATGGAGGCACCCTGGGCGTCCACCCGCTCGGTGACGTTCTGCAGCGGCGCCTCGCGGACCCGGTCCCATGCGCCGGCGGCCACGACAGTGCCGGCCATCCACCCGCCGAGCACCACGAGCAGCGCCGCGAGGTACCACAGGGGGCTGACGAGGCGCACCAGCCCACTCTGGCACACGGTGCCCTCGTGCGGCCGGACGGCGCGACGCACCGCGGCGGTGCTTGACCGCGATCGCGGCCAGGAGGACATTGCGAGACGACCGCGCTGCCGCTCCGGCCGCGCACGACCCGCAGGAGTACACCCATGGACGAGATCTTCCTCATCGCCCGCATCCTCTTCGTCTACCTCATGATCGGCTCGGGCATCGGCCACCTCACGCAGACCGCGGCGATGGCCGGCTACGCCGAGTCGCGCGGCGTCTCCAACGCCAAGCTCATGACCCAGGTCAGCGGCGTGGCGCTGCTCCTCGGCGGCCTCTCGGTGCTGCTGGGCATCTTCGGCGACATCGGCGCCCTCGGGCTCGCGATCCTCCTCGTCGTCACGGCCGTGATGATGCACGCGTTCTGGAAGGAGACCGACGCGCAGGCCAAGCAGATGGAGATGGTCGCCTTCAACAAGGACATCGCCCTCGCCGGCGGCGCCCTGGCGCTGTTCGTCCTGCTGTCCAACGACTTCGCGCCGTACACGATCACCGGCTCGCTCATCAACTGGTGACGACGCCGGGAGCGACCCGGAGTCGCTCCAGGACGAGGGCGAGCGGCGGCCACGTCGTTCGCCCTCGTCGTGTCCAGGCGAAGGTGCGCATCGTGACCCCCGGGTCGGCGAAGGGGACGACGGTCACTCCGTCGCGGGGATGCCGCCACAGCGGCAGCATGCCGACGCCGAGGCCGGCCACGACGAGGTCCTCGACGAGGTCGAGGCTGTCGGCGAGGTGCTCCACGCGCGGCTCGAAGCCCGCCATCGACGCGAGGACCCTCAGCACCTCCTCGTCGGCGGTGTTGCGCGAGTTGCCGATCCACGGTCCGTCGGCGTGGCGTCGCAGCAGGTCGGGTGCGGCGAGTTCGCGGCCGGGGGCGGCGGCCGTCGGGACGCCGAGCCCCCACGGAGTGCGCCACAACGGCGTGGTCTCGAGGGCACGGTCGAGTGTCACGGGCGCCAGGTCGTAGTCGTACACGAGCGCGACGTCGATCCGGTCGGCGAGCAGGGCCTCGCGCGCCTCGCCCGGCTCCAGCTCGTGCACGACGACGCGGACGTCCGGGTGGCTCGTGGCGAGGTCGTCGACCACCGGCAGCAGGGTGGACCGGATCGCCGTGGCGAAACCGGCGACGCGGACGGTGCCGGCCGGCTCGGCCCGCGGGTCCAGGTCGGCACGGGCCGCCTCGACGGCCGCGAGGATCGAGACCGCGTGGTCGGCCAGGCGACGTCCGGCCGGCGTGAGCCGCACGCCGCGGCCGTCGGGCTCGACGAGGTCCGTGCCGACGTCGCGGGCGAGCGCCGCGACCTGCTGGGAGATCGTGGACGTGCTGGTCATGAGCACGTCCGCGACCGCCCGCATCGAGCCGTGCCGGGAGAGCTCGAGCAGCACGGCGAGGCGGGTGGTGTCCACGAGATTCATCGTCCATGAATCACGGACGACATGTCCATCATCGTCACGTGGACACGGACGGACTGAAGCCGTTCCATGACCTCGTGACGACATCCTCGACAGCGTCCCGTGGCGCCCTGATGGCACTCGCGTCGATGACCTCGGTGCAGGTGGGCCTCGCCGCCTCCGTCGGGCTCTTCGACCGCATCGGCTCCGAGGGAGCGGCCTTCCTGCGCCTCGCCTGGGCGGGCGTCATCATGCTGCTGCTGGTCCGTCCCTGGCGCCGGGGCCTGGGCCCGGCTGCGCTGCGCGTCTGCGTGGTGCTGGGCGTGGTGACCGCCGGGGTCACGATGCTGTTCATGGCCGCCGTTGCGCGGCTTCCTCTCGGCACGGCCAGTGCCCTGGAGTTCCTCGGACCGCTCTCCGTGGCGGTGCTCCGTGGACGACGCGGCACGTGGGCGTGGTCCGCGCTCGCCGCCGCTGGCGTGCTGCTGCTCACCCGACCGTGGAGCGGGGAGATCGACGGGGTGGGCGTCGTCTACGCACTCGGCGCCGCCTTCTGCTGGGCCGCCTACATCGTGTACACGCAGAAGGTGGGCGACGCCGTCGACGGCGTGGTCGGCCTCGGGGTCTCGATGCCGGTCGCGGGGCTCGTGGCCACGCTGGTGGCCGGTCCGGGGGCCGTCGGCCACCTCGACCTCGAGCTGGTCGTGGCCGGCGTCGGGCTGGCGCTGCTGGTGCCGGTGGTGCCCTTCGCGCTCGAGATGCTGGCCTTGCGCCACCTGACGACGGCGGCGTTCGGGACGCTCATGTGCCTCGAGCCGGCCATCGCCCTCGTGGTCGGGCTCGTCGTGCTCGACCAGGTGCCGGACGTGCCGGCCCTCGTCGGCCTCGTGTGCGTGGTCGGCGCCGGTGTCGGCGTGACGCGGACGGGAGGGCGGCAGCCGGCGCCGGGAGCCGCCCTCCCCGGATGACGCAGCACGACGAAGCCCCCCACCCGGACCGGATGGGGGGCTTCGTCGTGGCGACGGGGCTGCCTCAGAAGGCGGCCTCGTCGAGCTCCATGATGCTGTCGTCGACGTTCTCGGCCATCGCGCGCTCCGCGGTGAGGCGGGGCAGCACGGTGCGGGTGAAGAACGAGGCGGCAGCGACCTTGCCCTCGTAGAAGGCCTTCTCCGAGCCGGTCGCGCCGGCGTCGAGCTTGGCCAGGGCGACCTCGGCGCCGCGCAGCAGCAGCCAGGAGACGACAAGGTCGCCCAGCACGTACACGAGGCGCGTGGTGTTGAGGCCGACCTTGTAGATGTTGGTGATGTCGCCCTTCTCGTCGGCCGGGTTGCTGGCCATGAGGTCGGTGAAGACGGCACCGAGGATGGCCTGCGCGTCGTCGAGGCCGGTGGCGAGGAGCTCGCGCTCGACCTTGAGACGACCGTTGCCGGCCTCGCTCTTGACGAACTCGCCGACCTGCTCGGCGAGGTAGCCGATGGCGCGGCCCTTGTCCTTCACGATCTTGCGGAAGAACAGGTCCTGGCCCTGGATCGCGGTCGTGCCCTCGTAGAGGGTGTCGATCTTGGCGTCGCGGACGTACTGCTCGAGCGGGTAGTCCTGCAGGAAGCCCGAGCCGCCGAACGTCTGCAGCGACTCCGTGCCCAGCAGCACCCAGGAGCGCTCCGAGCCGTAGCCCTTGACGATCGGGAGCAGCAGGTCGTTGACCGACTCCTCCAGCGACTTGTCCTCGCCCGAGGCCTCCTTCTGCATGATCGCGTCCTGCCACGTGGTCGTGTAGAAGACGAGCGAGCGCAGGCCCTCGGCGAACGCCTTCTGCGTCATGAGCGAGCGGCGCACGTCGGGGTGGTGCGTGATCGTGACGCGCGGGGCCGTCTTGTCCGACGCCTGCGTGAGGTCGGCGCCCTGGACGCGCTCCTTGGCGTACTCGAGCGCGTTGAGGTAGCCGGACGACAGGGTGGCGATGGCCTTGGCGCCCACCATCATGCGCGCGTTCTCGATGACGCGGAACATCTGGTTGATGCCGTCGTGGACCTCGCCGAGCAGCCAGCCGCGTGCGGGCTCGCCGCCACCGGTGGACGGGTCGCCGAAGGTGACCTCGCACGTGGTGGAGACCTTGATGCCCATCTTCTTCTCGACGTTGGTGACGTAGGCGCCGTTGCGCTCGCCCGTCAGGTCGCCGGTCTCGACGTCGAAGTGGATCTTGGGGACGAGGAACAGGCTGAGGCCCTTGGTGCCGGGACCGCCGACGCCCTCGACGCCCTGGGGGCGGGCGAGCACGAGGTGCATGATGTTCTCGCTCATGTCGTGCTCGGCCGAGGTGATGAAGCGCTTGACGCCCTCGATGTTCCAGGTGCCGTCCTCGTTGGGGTAGGCCTTGGTGCGGCCGGCGCCGACGTCGGAGCCCGCGTCGGGCTCGGTGAGCACCATGGTGGCGCCCCAGCGGCGCTCGACCATGTGCTCGGCGATCTTCTTGTCGCGCTCGGTGCCGTTCTCGAAGACGATGCGCGCGAAGGCCGGGCCGGCCGCGTACATCCAGATGGCGGGGTTGGCCCCGAGGACGAACTCGGCGGTGGCCCAGATGAGGGACGCGGGGGCCTTCTGACCGCCGACCTCCTCGGGGACCTGCAGGCGCCACCACTCGGCGTCCATCCAGGCCTGGTAGCTCTTCACGAAGGCGGGGTTCATGGTGACCGACATGGCGCTCGGGTCGTAGACCGGCGGGTTGCGGTCGGCGTCGTCGAAGGACGCGGCGAGGTCCTCGCGGGCGAGGCGGTCGACCTCGCCGAGGATGCTCTTCGCGGTGTCGAGGTCGATCTCCTCGAAGGGACCGGTGCCGAGGACGTCCTGGCGCCCGAACAGCTCGAAGAGGTTGAACTCGACGTCGCGCAGGTTGCTCTTGTAGTGGCTCATGACTGCCTGATTCCTGGGTCGGGGGTGATGTCCGGTGCGGCGGGCTCCCGAGCGGGTTACCCGTGAGTGCTACCAGCAGGTAACTTCAAGTATCCGCAGATCAGCGGCCCGACACAAGTCGTTCGGGCGGATCCGGACGGACCTCTCGTTCAGGACGTGAGCCGGGCCACGAGCGGCACGACGTCGTGCAGGTCGTCGACGACGTGGTCGGCCCCTGCTTCCTGCAGCTCCGCGGCGGTGCACGGGCCGGTCGGGACGGCGATGCCGACGACGTCGGCGATGCGGCACGCCTGCATGTCGTGGACGTGGTCGCCGACGTAGGCCGCGACGCCGTGCTCGACGAACACGTCGGCCTTGCCCTCGCGCCAGACCTCGCCGACGACCTCGAGGTCGACGTCGAGGTGCTGCAGGTGCAGCCGCGCGTTCCGCTCGTTCTTGCCGGTGACGACGAGCGCATCGCCGCCGGCGTCGAGCACGGCCTGGACCGCCTCGCGGGCGCCGGGCAGCAGGGCGACGCGGGGGACGGCGAGGTCGGGGTACAGCGCGCGGTAGCGGTCGGCGGCGGCGGGCACCTGCTCCGTGGGGAACCAGTGGGCGAGCTCGACCTCGAGCGGCGGGCCGAGGCGGGACACGGCGAGGTCGACGTCGACGAAGGTGCCGGTCTCCTCGACGAGGGCCCGGTAGGTGGCGGCGATGCCGGGCCGGGAGTCGACGAGCGTCATGTCGAGGTCGAACCCGACGACGAGGTGGCGCACGGCGCCGAGACTACGCCGCCACCGTCCCTGGGGGGTGGGGCGGTGGCGGCGGCGGTGCCGGGGCGTCGGGACCCGGCAGGTCAGGGCGGCTCAGAAGCGCTGGATCGTGGGGACGCGGCCGTAGCCGTCGGTCGCGACGAGGTAGGCGGTCTTGGCGACGCCGATGGCGACGACGGCGGAACCGAGAACGGCGAGGGTGATCATGGGGGCCTCCTCGAGGGGGGTGGGGGACGTGCTGACAGCCCCATGGTCGCGCGCGCCATCGTCAAGGACAAGCGAACAGAACTACATGCAACGTGTAGGGTCACTACATGGACGTGCGGCGCCTCATGGTTCTCAGGGAATTGTCGGAGCGCGGGTCGGTCGGCGCCGTCGCGGACGCGATGAGCGTCACACCCTCGGCGGTCTCCCAGAGCCTCAAGGCGCTCGAGAAGGAGGCCGGCTACCCGCTCGTCGAGCCGGCCGGGCGCGGCGTCGCGCTCACCGAGGCGGGCCGGGCGCTGGCGCGCACCGCCACCGACATCGCGGTGGCGATCGAGCGCGCGGAGGGGGAGTGGCGGGCCTTCATGGAGCAGCCGGCGGGCCGCGTCACGCTCGTCACCTTCCCGACGGGTGGGGAGATGCTGCTGCCCGGCGTGCTCACCCGCATGGCCGATCGGCCCGACGTCGAGCTCGTCTGCTCCGACACCGAGGACCCCGACGCCGCGGGCGACCTCACGGCCGACCACGACGTCGTGCTCACCGACAGCCCCACGACCTCGGGCGCCTGGCACGAGCGCGGCCTGCAGGTGGTGCCGCTCATGAGCGAGCCGCTCGACGTCGCCCTGCCCGAGGACCACCCGCTCGCGCGCAAGGCCAGCCTGTCGCCGCGCGACGTCGTCGACGAGACCTGGATCGGCGTCCCGCCCGGCTACCCGTTCGACCGGGTGCTGGAGCAGGTCGTGGTCGTCACCGGCCAGCCCGTGCGGGTGGCGCAGCGGTTCGCCGACAACGGGGTCGTCGAGGCGATGGTGGCCGGTGGCCACGGCCTGGCGATCCTGCCCCGCTTCACGACCCGTGACCACGGCAACCGCCTGGTGACCCGCCCCCTCATCGGCGTCCGCGCGCGCCGCGAGATCTCCGCCGTGCTCCGCCCCGACCGCTTCGAGCGCCCCTCCGTCCGCCTCGTCGTCCAGGCCCTCCGCGAGGAGGCCCGCGCCGTCGCCGACGCCCACGGCGCTGCCTGACCCACTGCGCCGCCGTTGCTGATTCCCATCAATTGATGGGAATCAGCAACTCACCCTGGTTCTCCCATGCTCACCATGGGAAGCATCCACAGGGGAGTGGGGGAGAACCGAGGTGAGTGGGGTCAGGCCTTCGCGAAACGGGCCGCGAAGCGCTCGAACTCGGGGCTGGAGAGCGACTCGGCCTGGAAGCGGGCCTCGACGTCGAGCGACGTGGCCGCGTCCGACGTGGCCGCGACCCGCACCGACTGCTTCACGTGCGCCATGAGCGAGGGGTTCCGCTCGCACCAGCCGAGGGCGACGTCGCGGGCGCGGGTCTGCGCGTCGTCGGCGAGCTCCTGGGCGATGCCGAGGCGCACCGCCTCGTCCGCGCCGATCACCTCACCGGCGTAGAGCGCGGCGGCGGTGTTCGCCGACCCGATGCGCTGCGTGAGCATCCAGGTGCAGCCGCCGCCGGGGTGCAGGCCGATCTGCGTGAAGGTCGGCCCGAAGCCGGCCCTCGGGCCCGCGACGATGACGTCGCAGGCGAGCGCGATGTTGAGCCCCGCCCCCACCGCCGGCCCGTGCACGGCCGCGATCGTCGGGATCGTGAGGTCGCGGATCGGCAGGAAGGAGGCGTAGACCTTCATCAGGTGCTCACGCAGCTCCTCGACGGGCCGCGAGCGGTCGCCGAAGAGGTTGGTCACGTTCGCACCGGAGCAGAACGCCCGGCCCGCGCCGGTGACGAGCAGCGCGCGGGCCTGCTCGTCGGCCGCGACCTCGGCCACGGCGTCCCGCAGCGCGTCGAGCAGCGGCCAGTCGAGTGCGTTGAGCCGGTCGGGGTCGTTCAGCGTGACGATCCGCAGGGGGCCGTCGGACTCCAGCAGCACGTGGGACATGGCCGCACGCTATCTCCCCGACGACCTCGTCAGAGTGCGTGCCGGATCACGTCGGCCATGCCGGCGTAGCCGCGGTCGTTCGGGTGGAAGCGGTCCTGCGCGAGCCGACCCCGCCAGTCGCGCATGTGCGGCACCCGGAAGTCGGCGACGACGATGGCGCCGGTGCGCGCCTTGGCGTCGACGACGCGGTTGAAGGCCGCGGCGCTGCGCTGCAGCCCGGGCTGGGTGGCGACCACCGTGCCGCGCGGGACGGCGTCGAGGAGGGTCGCCATCGAGTCCGCGAGCAGGCGGCTCCAGCGCGGGCTCATGAGGTCGTTGTTGCCGATGAGCAGCGTGACCACCTCGACCTCGTGGCCGAGCTCGCGCAGCCGCTCGAGCGCGGGAAGCTGGCGGTCGAGCACGTCCTGCACCCGGGCGCCGTTGAAGGCGAGGTTGAGGACGGCGACGTCGCGCAGGCGGGGAGGTGGGTCCGCGGCGAGCTGGCCGACCCACCCGTGGTCGGGCGCGCTCGCGCCGATGCCCTGCGTCATCGAGTCGCCGAGCGCCACCCACAGCCGACGCCCGGACGTGAGCGCGCGGCGGTTGTGCTCCTCCCACCAGTGCGCGTAGGGCTCGACCTGGTCCATGACGGCACGCACCCCGGGCAGCACGAGGGCGAGCTTCGAGACCACCGGTCCCGGCGGCCGCCCGCTGAGGTTGGAGTACTCGAACGTCGTCACGAGGACCCAGTGAAGCAAGACTGGGCCGTTCGCGCAGGCGGCGTGGGCGGACTCACCCTCGTCGCCCTCGCCCCGCCCGCCGGGTAGGCTGGTGTCATTCGCCGATGTAGCTCAATGGCAGAGCGCTTGCTTCCCAAGCAAGACACGCGGGTTCGATTCCCGTCATCGGCTCCGAGCGCAGCGAGGGGACGTTGACGGGAATCGAGTCGGGCCCCCCTCCGCCGCGAAGCGGCCTCCGAGGGATCCCGTCACCGGCTCCGAGCCGCGTCAGCCG
>CAZREF010000026.1:10370-41994 GCA_964599245.1 uncultured Aeromicrobium sp.
CGCCGCGAAGCGGCCTCCGAGGGATCCCGTCACCGGCTCCGAGCCGCGTCAGCCGCCGGCGACCTCGCCCTGCAGCAGGGCGATGAACTCGTCGGCCCTCGCGAGCTGGCGCTCGATGCGACGACGACGCTCGAGCGCTTCGTCGCGCACCGCCTCGAGGTGGGCGCGCGCGGCGTCGGGGTCGCCGGAGCCGCCTCGGACGGCCTCGAGGTCGGCCATGACCGCCTTCATCTCCTCGATGCTGAAGCCGAGCGGCTTCATCCGACGGATCACGAGGATCTTCTCGACGTCGGCCTCGCTGTAGAGGCGGAAGCCGCCCTCGGAGCGGCCGGACGGCACCAGCAGCCCGACCTCCTCCCAGTGCCGCAAGCTCCGCAGCGAAAGCTCGGTGCGGGAGGCGACCTCGCCGATCTGCACCAGGGCCGGTCCGCTGCCGTCCGGGGTCGCCGGCTCCGCTGTCGTCACGTCGTGACCGTCCTCACTCCTCGACGATGCGAACCCTACCCTCACGTGAGGGTAGAGTTCGGTGCAGACTTCCGACGGCCGACGCCGTCATGCCCATCGTGCCCGACCGCGGCACCCGGGCCCACCCGCAGCCCTGCTGCCGACCCGGCGCCGTCGCGCGCCCGCCCCCAGGAGAACCGTGCCGAGTTCCGTGCCGTCCACCGACCCCGCCCTGCGCCCCGAGGCGCACACCGTCCGTTCCGCGCTGCGCTCGCCGCGCGTCCTGCGCACGGAGGTGCTCGCCGGCCTCGTCGTGGCCCTCGCCCTCATCCCCGAGGCCATCTCGTTCTCGATCATCGCCGGCGTCGACCCCCGCGTCGGGCTCTTCGCGTCGTTCACGATGGCCGTGGCGATCTCGTTCCTCGGAGGCCGGCCGGCGATGATCTCCGCCGCGACGGGGGCGATCGCCCTCGTCATCGCGCCGGTGATGCGCGAGCACGGGTACGACTACCTGATCGCGACGGTCCTGCTGGGTGGCCTGGTCCAGGTGCTGCTCGCGGCCGCGGGGGTCGCGCGCCTCATGCGCTTCGTGCCGCGCTCCGTGATGGTCGGCTTCGTCAACGCGCTGGCCATCCTGATCTTCCAGTCCCAGCTCACGCACCTCTTCGACGTGCCGTGGGCGGTCTACCCGATGGTCGCCGTCGGCATCGCGATCATCGTCGGCTTCCCGCGGGTCAACGCCGTCGTCCCGGCGCCGCTCGTCGCGATCGTGGCGCTCACCGGCTTCACGATCGCAGCCGCACTCACGGTGCCGAACGTCGGCGACCAGGGCGACCTGCCCGACAGCCTGCCCACGTGGTTCCTGCCCGACGTGCCGCTGACGCTCGACACGCTGCGGATCATCGGCCCCTACGCGCTCGCGATGGCCGTGGTCGGCATCCTCGAGTCCCTACTCACCGCCAAGCTCGTCGACGACATCACCGACACCGGCTCGGACAAGACGCGTGAGGCCGCCGGGCAGGGCGCCGCGAACATCATCACCGGCTTCTTCGGCGGCATGGGCGGCTGCGCGATGATCGGCCAGACGATGATCAACGTGAAGGTCTCGGGCGCCCGCACCCGGATCTCGACGTTCCTCGCGGGCGTCTTCCTGCTGGTGCTCGTGGTCGGCTTCGGCGACGTCGTCGCGCTCATCCCGATGGCCGCCCTCGTGGCCGTGATGGTCATGGTCGCGGTCGGCACCTTCGACTGGCACTCGGTCCACCCGGCCACGCTGCGCCGCATGCCGAAGAGCGAGACCACGGTCATGGTGGCGACGGTCCTGGTCACGGTGCTCACCCACAACCTCGCGATCGGGGTGGTGGTGGGCGTGCTCGTCGCGATGACGCTGTTCGCCCGGCGCGTCGCGCACCTGACCGAGACCCACCGCGAGGTCGGCACCGACGCCACGGGTCGCGAGGTCGCGACGTACCGCGTCACGGGCGAGCTGTTCTTCGCCTCCAGCAACGACCTCTACACGCAGTTCGACTACGCCGGCGACCCCGACCGCGTCGTCATCGACCTGTCCGACTCCCACGTGTGGGACGCCTCGACGGTCGCCGCGCTCGACGCGATCACCACGAAGTACGAGCGGCGCGGCACCGGCGTCGAGATCGTCGGGCTCGACCCCGCGAGCGCCGACCGGCACGGGCGGCTCACGGGCCGGTTGCCCAGCCACTGAGTCGTCGACCTGGGCCGTCGATCTCGGCTGCCGACCTCGAACCCCCGCCCCAGAGGTCTCGACGCGCCGGTCACACCCCGGCGACGGCGCTGCGGCGCTCGACCAGGACGGTGTCGCGCCAGGAACCGGCGAGCGGCCCGGTCGTCGCACGGCCGACGCGCTCGCGCGTCCCGACGACCCGGAACCCGTGCCGCTCGTGCAGGCGCAGGCTCGTGACGTTCTCGGGGAAGATGCTCGACTGGATCGTCCAGATGCCGGCGGCCTCGGTCGAGGCGACGAGTGCCGACAGCAGCGCGCCGCCGACGCCGTGTCCCTGGGCCGACGGGGTGACGTAGACCGAGTGCTCGACGACGCCCGCGTACACCGCGCGGGTCGACGTGGGCGTGCAGGCGGCCCACCCGAGGACCTCGCCCGACCCGCCGAGCGCGACGTGCCGGTGGTCCGGCAGGCGCGTCGCGTCGAAGGACTCCCAGGACGGCGGCTCCACCTCGAACGTCGCGTGGCCGGTGGCGATGCCGTCGGCGTACACCGACCGTACGGTCGGCCAGTCGGCCGCGGTCATGGCCCGCAGCAGCACGGTCACGCGCTCGCTCAGTGGATGTGCTCGCGCCAGTCGTCGGGCACGCGGTCGGCCGGGCCGGGCGCCGTCTGGTCGCCGGGGTGCGACTGCGGGTCGGCGAGGCGCGGCCCGTCGAGCCCGGTCTCGGAGGAGTAGTCCCAGAACCAGTCCTCGCCCGGCTCGAAGCTCTGCACGACCGGGTGCCCGGTCTCGCGGAAGTGCGCGGTGGCGTGCTGGCCGGGCGAGCTGTCGCAGCAGCCCACGTGGCCGCACTGGGCGCAGCGTCGCAGGTGCACCCACCAGCCCTCGGGGTGCGCGAGACACTCCACGCAGCCCGTGCCCGAGGGCTTCACCGTGACGTCGATCCCCGTGGTGCCGGCCATGGCGCCCACGCTACGCCTGTGGAGCTCCCACGGCGAGGGGCGAGAGGTGCGTGCGGACCACGACGCTGACAAGGTGATCCCGTGAGCACACCAGACGTCGCCGTCATCGGCGGTTCCGGCTTCTACACGTTCCTCGACGACCCCGAGCAGGTCGAGGTCGAGACGCCGTACGGTCCGCCGTCGGCCCCCGTGTCCGTGGGCCAGGTCGGCGGGCGGACCGTGGCCTTCCTGCCTCGGCACGGCGCCGACCACCGGTTCCCCGCCCACCGGGTACCCTACCGCGCGAACCTCTGGGCGCTGCGCTCGCTCGGGGTCCGGCAGGTGCTGGCGCCGTGCGCCGTGGGCGGACTGCGCCCCGAGCTCGGGCCGGGCAGCTTCGTCGTGCCCGACCAGCTCGTCGACCGCACCACCGGCCGGCACCAGACCTACTACGACACCGGCGCCGTGCACGTGACCTTCGCCGACCCCTACTGCGACCGACTGCGTGGTCATCTGCTCGACGGTCTCGCCGACCACGACCCGACCGACGGCGGTGCCATGGTCGTCATCGAGGGGCCGCGGTTCTCCACGCGCGCCGAGTCGCGCTGGTACGCCGACCAGGGCTGGGCCGTCGTGAACATGACCGGCCACCCCGAGGCGGTCCTGGCCCGCGAGCTGGCGCTCTGCTACGCCACGGTCGCGCTCGTCACCGATCACGACGCGGGCGTCGACGCGAGTGAGTCCGTCAGCATGGAGGCGGTGTTCCAGGTGTTCCGGGAGCACACCGACACGCTCAAGTCGGCACTGGCCGGCGTCGTCGGCACCCTGGGCGAGCGCGACTGCGCCTGCGGCTCGGCGGTCGACGGCATGACGCTGCCGTTCGAGCTGCCGTGAGGGTCCTGCTCACCGGCTCGGGCGGCTTCATCGGCTCGCGGATCGACCGGCGCCTGGCCGACCGTGGCCACGACGTCGTCCGCCTCGACGCCTACCTGCCCATGGCGCACGGGCCCGGTGCGCGCGACGCCGCCCCGGCCGACGTGCACCGGCTCGACCTGCGCGACGTCCCCGACGCCGAGCTGGACGCCGTGCTCGACGGCGTCGACGTCGTCTGCCACCAGGCGGCGATGGTCGGCAACGGGGTCGACGCCCAGGACCTGCCGGGCTACGCGGCCCACAACGACCTCGGCACCGCCCGGCTGCTCGCGGCGATGGCGCGTGCCGGCGTCGACCGGCTCGTGCTGGCGTCGTCGATGGTCGTCTACGGCGACGGCCGCTACGACTGCCCCGAGCACGGTGACGTGCCGCCCGCGGTCCGCCGCGAGGACGACCTCGCCGCGGGCCGCTTCGACCCGCGGTGCCCGGTGTGCGGCGGCGACGTCACCTGGACGCGGGTCACCGAGGACGCGCCGATCCGCCCGCGCACCTCCTACGCGGCGTCCAAGATCGCGCAGGAGTACTTCGCGGACGCGTGGTGCACGCTGCAGTCCGCTCGCGCCGTGGCGCTGCGGTACCACAACGTCTACGGCCCGGGCATGCCCGCCGACACCCCGTACTCCGGCGTCGCGGCGATCTTCCGCTCCGCGCTCGAGCGCGGCGAGGCGCCGCGGGTGTTCGAGGACGGGCAGCAGGTGCGCGACTTCGTCCACGTCGACGACGTCGCGCTGGCCAACGCGCTCGCGATCGAGACCGTGGGCGACCACCCCGTCGGCGTGACGCCGTACAACGTCGCGTCGGGCCGACCGTTCACGATCGGCCAGATGGCGCAGGTGCTGTCGGCCGCCGTCGACGGACCCCCTCCGGTCGTCACCGGCGACGCCCGGGTGTTCGACGTCCGCCACGTGCTGGCCTCGCCCGACAGGGCGGCCTCGGGCCTCGGCTTCCGTGCCGAGATCGCACCCGAGGACGGCATCGCCCGACTCGCGACCGATCCCCTGCGACGACGCTGACCGTGACGTTGTGGCCCCGGATCGAGCCGATTCGGGGCCACATCGTCACGGTCAGGGGGAGGGGGAGCGTCACCAGCGGGTGACGAGGAGCGTCTGCGCGAGGAGCGCGATGACGAGCTGGCTCGCGAGCAGGGGTCGCTGCCACCGGTCGGGCAGGAGTGCGGGCAACGTCACGACCCAGACGGTGAAGGGCAGCCAGATGCGCTCCACCTCGGCCTTGCTCATGCCCGACAGCGTCGCCGCGACGATCGTGGCCACGCCGGCCGCGGCGAGGACGGCCAGGGGCACGCGCCGGCGCACGGCCTGCAGGCCCGCCGGGAACGCCGCCCAGGTGGCGAGCCCCGCGGTGAACGTCCAGGCAGCCAGGTTCGCCCACACCCAGTACGCGTAGGACCGCTCGGAGGCGATGCCGTCGTAGTAGCGCTCGCGCAGGACCGGGTAGGCCTCCCACCAGTGGAACCCGTAGGCCGAGAACACCGCGGTGACGACGAGCGCGCCGCCCACGGCCCACGGCAGCACCCGCCACCCGGCACTCCTGCTCTCGACGGGCCTGCTCCCCACGGACGGGGACTCGACGGATCGTGCGTGGGCGAGCCACAGCACCGCGACCGCGAGGATCCCCAGCAGGACCAGGCCGTAGGAGAGGTAGACGCACCAGCCGAGCAGGAGGCCCGCACCGATGCCCCACGCCCACGAGCGGGGACCGACGGTCGTCGCCGCTCGAGCGAGGAGGTAGAGGCCCCAGGCGGCGACGGCCGCGAAGTACCAGTCGGCGCTGACCCCGGCCCACACGACGAGTGGCGCGAGCGCGAGCCACGGCGCAGCCCGGCGCGCGAGGTCGCGGCTGCCGAGGTGGTCGAGGGTCAGCAGCACGGCCGCCACGGACGTAGCGCCCACGGTCACGACGACCATCGCGACCCAGAACGGGTCGGTGATGCCCACGCGGTCGAGGAGCACGAACGACAGGAGGGCACCGGGCGGGTGGCCGGCGACGTGCGTGTGCCAGTTGTCCGGGGCCGAGCTCGGGATGCGCTCGATGAACGTGCGCAGGGCCAGCGGCACGTCGGTCACGGTCATCGCGTCGTGCAGGTACTCGCTCGTGCGGCCGTAGACGCGCGAGAAGCCGTACCGGCCGTCGCTCAGGCCCAGGGCGCACGCCCACAGCCAGGTCGACGTCGTCGCCAGCACCACGACGATGCGCCAGGGCAGCTCGCGGCACAGCGACGGCAGGGCCGACCACAGGAGCACCGCCGCCGCGATCGCGACGAGGAGCAGGGGCTCGAACCGTGGCGCCCACACCGCGTGCAACGGCGGCCAGTGCACGCGCACGTCCTCGTCGAGCGCCGCCGGCACCACCATGGCTGCCACGACCACGAGCAGACCGACGATCGCGGACAGCACGGCCGGGCGGGGTCGGGCGCGCATGCTGCCACGCTAGCCCGGGCACGGGCGGACCGCAGGGCGGTGGTCGATGTGCGCCGACGCCCCGCGGGCCCTAAGTTCAGGGGATGCACGTGCCGGACCCAGCCTGCGACGTGGTGATCCCGTGTCGCGACGAGGCGGCTGCGCTGCCGCTCGTGCTCGCCGACCTCCCCCCGGGCCTGCGCGCGATCGTGGTGGACAACGGCTCCAGCGACGGCACGGCCGACGTCGCGCGCAGCCTCGGTGCGACGGTCGTGCACGAGTCCCGTCCCGGCTACGGGGCGGCCGTCCACGCCGGCGTGCTCGCCGCGACGGCTCCCTACGTGGCCGTCGTCGACGGCGACGACTCGATGCTCCTGGCCGACCTCCTGCCGATGCTCGCCGCCGTGCGCGACGAGGGCGTGACGATGGCCGTCGGCCGGCGCCGTCCCGTCGCCCGTGGCGTCTGGCCCTGGCACGCACGGGCGGGCACGCTCGCACTGGCCACCTGGATCCGCCGCTCCAGCGGCTTCGCCATCCACGACCTCGCGCCCATGCGCGTCTGCCGCCGGCAGGACCTGCTCGACCTCGACGTCAAGGACCGGCGCTTCGGCTACCCGCTCGAGCTGATGGTCAAGGCCGCCCGCGCCGGGTGGACGGTCCGCGAGCTCGACGTCGACTACCGGCCACGCGCGGCCGGCACCCGGTCCAAGGTGTCCGGCTCGGTGCGCGGAACGGCGCGTGTCGTCCAGGACTTCGCGAAGGTGCTGCGATGAGCGAACCGATCGTGCCCGTGCTGCTCGTGGTGGCCAAGGCGCCCGTTCCCGGGCTCGCGAAGACGCGCCTGGCGCGTCGGGTGGGTCCCGAGCGCGCCGCCGACGTGGCCGCTGCCGCCCTGCTCGACACGCTCGACGCCGTCTGGGCGGCCCACGAGGCGGAGGGCTGGCCCGTGGTCGTGGCGATGACCGGCGACCTCGAGCGTGCCGCACGCTCCGCCGAGGTCCGCGAGGCGCTCGACCGCGGCCCGGTGGTCGCCCAGCGCGGCGACGACCTCGGGGCCCGGCTGGCGCACGCGCACGTCGACGCCGCCGAGGTGGCCGGGCTCGGCGACGGCGTGTGCGGCGGGTCCGGGACGATGGGCACCGTGCAGGTGGGCATGGACACGCCGCAGGTGACCGCGGCGGACCTCGTCGCCGCCGGCGACCTGGTCCGCTCCGGGGACGCGGTGCTCGGTCCGGCCCTCGACGGGGGCTGGTGGCTGCTCGGCCTCCCCGACCCCGCCACCGCGAGCGTCCTGGTCGACGTCCCCATGTCGCGCGACGACACCGGCGCGCGCACGCTGTCCGCGCTCGGCGAGCACGTCCGCCTCGTCCGCTCGCTCGGTGACGTCGACGAGTGGGAGGACGCCCGACGCGTCGCCGACGACGTGCCGGGGTCGCGCTTCGCCGACGCCGTCGCCGCCTGCTCGGAGGTGCTCGCATGACCCTCGACGACTCGCTGTTCGACCCGGTCTTCACCTCCCAGGACTCCCACTTCGTCGACGACCTCGGGGCCGAGGAGCGACTCGCGGTGCACCGCTGGTCGGCCGACGCCGACGAGACGGACCACGTGCTGTTCGTGGACCCGTGCACCGGCCCCACGCTCGACCTCGGCTGCGGTCCGGGCCGGCTCGTGCAGGCGCTGCTGGCCCGCGGGGTCGACGCGCTCGGCGTCGACACGTCGCGCTCGGCCCTCGGGCTCGCCCGAGCCCGGGGCTCGGTCGTGGTGCGGCGAGACCTCTTCGAGCGTCTGCCGGGCGAGGGTCGCTGGCAGCACGCGCTGCTCGCCGACGGCAACATCGGCATCGGCGGACGCCCCGAGCGTCTCCTCGCACGCGTGGCACAGCTGTTGGCGCCGGGTGGCTCGGCCCTCGTCGAGGTGCAGGACGCCGGCGGGATCAAGCAGGAGATCCGGCGGCTGCGCGTCGACGGCACGCTCGGCGAGCCGTTCGACTGGGCCGTGGTCGGCCTCGACGCGGTCCCGCGGCTGGCCGACCAGTCACGCCTCGAGCACACCCGCACCCTGCACGCCGGGGGCCGGTGGGTCGCCGAGCTTCGCCGTCCGCGCCTGGCATGATCCGGGCATGAGGCTGCCCCGCGTCGAGGACTTCGCCGCCCGCGCGCGCGGTCCGGAGCTCACGTCGCGCGTCGGCGCCTGGCTGGGCGTGGCGTTCGCGGTCTGCTTCCTGACCGGGCTCTGGAGCCACCTGCAGTACGACCCGCCGGGCTGGGCACCCATCGGGCCGTCGCCCGCCTCGCTCTACCGCTGGACGCAGGGCCTGCACGTGGCGACCGGCATCGCCTGCATCCCGCTGCTCCTCGTGAAGCTCTGGTCGGTCTACCCGCGGCTCTTCGCGCGTCCGCCCGCCGGCGCCCGGCTCCTCGTCCTCCACCTGCTCGAGCGGGGATCGATCGCGCTCCTCGTGGCGGCCGCGATCTTCCAGCTCGTCACCGGCACCCTCAACGTCGTCCAGTGGTACCCGTGGTCGTTCTCGTTCCGCCCGACCCACGAGGCCGTCGCCTGGGTGGCCATCGGCAGCCTGGTCCTGCACGTCGCGGTCAAGCTGCCCGTGATCAGGCAGGCGTTCGTCGCGCCCGAGGAGGAGCCCGTCGACGTCGAGGGGCCCGGTCGTCGAGCCGTCCTCGGCACGGCCCTGCTGGCGTCCGCCGCGGCCACCGTGCTCACCGTCGGCCAGAGCGTGCCGTGGCTGCGCCGCGTCTCCGTCATGGCCGTCCGCGACGGGTCCGGGCCGCAGGGCCTGCCCGTCAACCGCACCGCCCGGGCCGCGGGCGCCGTCGAGGGCGCCACCGACCCCGGGTTCCGGCTCGAGGTGCGCCACGGCGCGCAGGTCCGGACCCTGACCCGCGCCGACCTCGAGGCGCTGCCGCAGCGGACGCACCGGCTGCCGATCGCGTGCGTGGAGGGGTGGAGCCGCGAGGCGACCTGGACCGGGGTGGCGGTCCGCGACCTCCTGGCGCTCGTGGGCGCGCCGCCGTCGTCGACCGTGCGGGTCCGGTCGATGCAGACGCGCGGCGCCTTCGCGACGAGCGAGCTTCCGGCGGCTTTCGTCGCCGACCACCGGACCCTGCTCGCGCTCGACCTCGGCGGCGAGCCGCTCGACCTCGACCACGGGTTCCCGTGCCGCGTCATCGCGCCCAACCGGCCCGGGGTCCTGCAGACGAAGTGGGTCGACACGCTGGAGGTGCTCGCATGAGCGCCCTGCGCGCCGTCCTCGGCGCCGCCGGCGTGGCCGCGGTCGCCTGGGGCGCCCTGCTGCTCCTCGACCGGCCCGACGCCCTCGGTTCGGTGCTCGTGTGGGCGGCGGGCGGTGTGCTCGTCCACGACCTCGTCGTCGCGCCCGTGTCGATCGTCGTCGGCGCGCTGCTGGCGCGGGTCCTCCCCGCGGGCGCACGCGCCCCCGTGCTGCTGCTGGTGGCAGGCTGGGCGCTCGTCGGCGTGGCCGTCGGCAACGTCCTGTCGGGCCAGGGCGGCAAGCCCGACAACCCGAGCCTGCTCACCGGCTCCTACGTCGCAGCCTGGTCGGTGCTGACCCTCGTCGTCGCCGTCGTGGCGCTGGTCGTCGTCCTGCGCACCCGGCAACGACGGACGCGACACACGTGATGGGTTAGGTTGCTGCCGTGCTGCTCAGCGACCGCGACATCCTGGCCGAGATCGACGCGGGACGGGTCGGCCTGGACCCCTTCGAGCGGAGCATGATCCAGCCGTCGAGCATCGACGTCCGGCTCGATGCGTTCTTCCGGGTCTTCGACAACCACAAGTACCCGCACATCGACCCGGCGGCGGACCAGTCCGACCTCACCCGCGAGGTGCAGGTCGGCAGCGACGAGACCTTCGTGCTGCACCCCGGCGAGTTCGTGCTGGGCTCCACCTACGAGACGGTGAGCCTGCCCGACGACGTCGCGGCGCGCCTGGAGGGCAAGTCCTCGCTCGGTCGTCTCGGCCTGCTCACGCACTCCACGGCCGGCTTCATCGACCCGGGGTTCTCCGGCCACGTGACCCTCGAGCTGGCCAACGTCGCGACGCTGCCGATCAAGCTCTACCCCGGCATGAAGATCGGCCAGCTCTGCTTCTTCCGGCTCTCGTCCGCGGCCGAGAACCCCTACGGCTCGGCCGCGTACGGCTCCCGCTACCAGGGCCAGCGCGGACCCACGCCGTCGCGCTCGCACGCCAACTTCCACCAGACCCGCATCTGACCCGAGGTTCCCCCACGCATGACCCTCCCCCTCTCGATCAGTCCCGAGGTCTCCGGGGCGTTGTCGGCCGGACGCCCGGTCGTGGCGCTGGAGTCGACGATCATCAGCCACGGCCTGCCGCGGCCCGACAACCTCGCCGCCGCCCACCGCTTCGAGCAGCAGCTCCGCGACGCCGGCGTGGTGCCGGCGACCATCGCGGTGCTCGACGGCGAGCTCAAGGCCGGGCTCACGACCGACGAGCTGGAGCGGATCGCGTCCGAGGACGTGCCCAAGCTGAGCATGCGCGACCTGCCGGTCGTCCTCTCGCGTGGCGGGAGCGGGGCCACGACGGTCGCCGCGACGTCGTTCATCGCCGACCACGCCGGCATCCGCGTGTTCGCCACCGGCGGGCTCGGGGGCGTGCACCGGGGCGCCGCGGAGTCCTTCGACGAGTCCAACGACCTCAAGGCCCTGGCCGACGTGCCGATCACCGTCGTCTCGGCGGGCGTGAAGTCGGTGCTCGACATCGGAGCGACGCTGGAGCGCATGGAGTCGCTCGGCGTCACGGTCGTGGGCTACGGCACCGACGAGTTCCCGAGCTTCTGGCTGCGCAGCAGCGGTGAGCCGCTCGACTGGACGGTGACGGACGGTGCTTCCGTCGCCGCCGTGATGGAGTCCCGCGAGCAGCTCGAGCTGTGCAGCGCCATCGTGGTCGCCAACCCGCTGCCCGCCGAGCAGCAGCTCGACCCCGACCTGCACGACCGTGCGCTCGCCGAGGCCCTGCGCCGCTGCGAGGAGCAGGGCGTGGAGGGGAAGGAGGTCACGCCGTTCCTGCTGTCGACGATCGTCGAGCTCACCGGTGGCGAGAGCCTCGCCGTCAACCTGCGCATCGTCGAGAACAACATCCGCGTCGCCGCCGAGATCGCGACCGCCTGGGCCGAGCTCTAGATCGTGGTCGTGCTCGTCGTCGGCGACGTGGTCGACGACATCAGCGTCCGGCCGCTCGCGCCGACCACCCCCGCGAGCGACACGCCCGCGACCATCCGCATGGCGCCCGGCGGGTCGGCGGCCAACGTCGCGGCATGGCTGGGCGCGCTCGGCGTCGCGGCCCGCTTCGTCGGCCGGGTCGGTGCGGACGCGCTGGAACGGCACGCGCGTGCCCTGGCCGACCACGGCGTCGACGCCCGCCTGGTCGGCGACCCCGACCTGCCGACGGCGACGATCCTGCTGCAGCTGGACGAGGTCGGCGAGCGCACGATGTTCGTCGACCGGGGTGCCAACGCCCGGCTCGCGTCGGCCGACGTGCCGGACGACGTGTGGGACGAGGTGACCTGGTTGCACCTCACCGGCTACTCCTTCTTCGACGCAGGCACGCGGTCGGCGGCACTCGGGCTCGTCGCCCAGGCGCGGGCGCGCGGCGCGGGCGTGAGCATCGACCCGAGCACGGTCTCGTTCCTGCGCGAGTGCGGTGGACCTACCTTCCTCGGCTGGGTCGAGGGCGCCGACCTCGCCTTCCCGAACCTGGAGGAGGCGCGGGTCCTGGTCGACGCGCGGGGCCCGCAGATCGACCTCGACGCGCTCGCGGCCCGCTTCGGCGGGGTCGTCGTGACGCTCGGCTCGATGGGCGCGGCGTACCTGGGACGGGGGCCCGACGGCTCGCAGGTGCGCGAGCAGGTGGTCGCCCCGCGCGCGTCGGTCGAGGACACGACCGGTGCGGGCGACGCGTTCGCCGCCGGGTTCCTCGCGGTGTGGACGGCACGTCCCGGCGACGTGCGTGGTGCCCTCGAGTCGGGGCGGGCGGCGGCCGAGCGCTGCATCGCGCTCCGTGGCGCCCGCCCGCCCCGTGCATGAAACGACGGATTCCGTAGTCCTTTCTGACCAGATTCGGATGATCTCGTCGTCTTCGAGATGAAACGACGCGGTTCTCGCGGTTTGATGGAGGGGCGGGGCCCGCCAGGGATGGGCCTCGTCGAGGAGGGGACCATGTCGCTCGCGCTGCCGGCTCGTCGACGCGATGCGGCTCGGGTGCGACGTGGTGCCCCGCCCGCGGCGGTCGAGGGCACGGAGCACGTCGCCCGACCGGGATGCCGCGTCTACGTGGTGGCGTACCACCGGACGCCCGAGGACGCCCGCGAGGCGCGTGGTGGCGTGGTCACCACGTTCCACGACCACGGCACCGCCCCTGCGCGGGTCGTGCTCGAGGCCCCCGGCCCCGGGTCGTGGTTCGTCAGCATCCTCGAGCGGGGCGAGGGGTCCGACGGCTTCGCGTTCGCGGTCGGGCTCGACGCCGTGCCCTTGCTGCCGCGCTGAGCCGCGAGGTCACGCCTGTCATCCTTGGAGTCGTGGCGGCTCGGGATGGATCGTGGGGGAGGTCGTCGTGGCGGCGGGACCCGCGCTCGCGCGCGGTCGCCGCGGTCGGCGGTCTGGTCGCCCTGCTCGGCGTCCTGATGGCCTGGATCCTGGTGGCGCCGGAGTCGACCGGCACGACCTTCCCCGACCGCGGGGTGGCGGACTCGGGGCGCACCGTCGCGGCGCCGGGCGGCGGCACCTACGCCTTTCTCCAGACCCAGGCCGACGGGGAGACGCCGGTCGCGTACGACCCGTGCACCCCGGTGCGCATCGTCGTGAACGAGCGGCTGGCCCCGCAGGACGCCGACGACGTGCTCGCCCGGGCCGTGCTCGAGGTGGAGGACGTCAGCGGGCTCGACCTCGAGGTGGTCGGCACCACCGACGACCCGCCCCGCGCCCACGAGGACGATCCCGACGTCGGAGACGGGTGGCGGCCCGTGCAGGTCAGCTGGACGGACGCCGACGAGGTCGGACGCCTCGAGGGGCCCGTCGCCGGTCTGGGCGGCAGCACCTGGGTCGAGGAGGACGGGGTGCGGCGCTACGTCACGGGCGAGGTGATGCTCGACGCCCCCGACATCACGCGCGGTGGTCGGGGCGGGTCCCTCGCCACGGCCGTGCTCATGCACGAGCTCGCCCACGTGCTGGGCCTCGACCACGTGGACGACCGCGGTGAGCTGATGCACCCGAGCAGCCCCCGCGACGGGTGGGGGCCGGGCGACCGCGCCGGTCTGGCCGCCCTCGGCGACGTCGCCTGCGCCTGAGGCGCCAGACATGCCCTAGACCAGCGGCAGCGACAGGACCTGCGACGCCGAGCCCGTGCTGATCGTCACGGGCGCCGGGACGAGGCCACCGCGGTAGTTGACCGAGCCGCCGGCGACGACGAGACGGAGGGCGTGTCCCGCCTCGAAGCGGTGGGCGAAGGCGGGCAGCGTGACCCGGAACGGCTTCCCGGCGTCGGGGACGCGGACCGGGGCCACGAGGTCGCGGACGACCGCACCCTTCCCGTCGGGCGCGACGTCGAGCACCTTGACGAACACGACGACCTTGCCGGCGTCGAGCCCCTGCGTGAGGGCCGCGGTGGGGGCGCTGATGGACAGGTCGAGCGTCGGGGTGCCGACGACGGTCAGCGGGGCGGTGAGGGTCGGGGTGGTCCACGCCGCGGTCGTGCCGGGCAGGTCGAGCTCGGGGAGCGTGACCGGGACCTGCGAGCCGACCACGTCGATCGGGTCGAGCGACGTCGGCGCGCCCGCCGGACCGGTGAGCAGCGTCTGCGAGCCGGCCGCGATCGACGCCTTCGACCGGGTCAGGCTCGTCCCGGACAAGTAGAACGGTGTGCGTGCGCCCACGGGGAACGTCGCGCTCGTCGCGTACGCCGGCCTCGCGTTGCCGGTGTAGGAGACCCAGTCGCGGAAGTAGGAGAACAGCGGACCGGTATCCGTCGCCGCCCCCTCGAGGTAGTGGTCGAACCACGCGCTGATCCGGCCGACGAGGTACTGCCCCGACACGCTCGGCGCGTCGAAGTCGACCTCCCCCGGCGCGTTCGGGCCCGAGTGCCCGCCGTTGATCCACACGAGCTTCGTCGGGACCTTGCGAGCGCGCAGCGCCTGGAAGGTGGCCGTGGCCTCGTTGAGGTTGAAGAGCGTGTCCGTCTGGCCCTGCAGCAGGAGTGTCGGTACGCGGACCTTCGAGACGAAGCTCGCGACCGAGCGGCTCCGCAGCTCCCGGACGGTGCCGGGGTCGATCGTCCCGGTGGCGGCGGCGGTCACGGCGGCCGGGCACACGAAGGACACGAAGTTCGGGCAGCCGACGACGCGCGAGGGGTCCTGCTGGGCCTTCTGGAAGCCGTCGAGGGCGCCCTTGCCGACGAAGCCGAGCGCCCAGACCAGCTTGGCGGCGCCGGGTGTGGCCGAGCTGACGCCGGTCTGGGAGGTGTTGTTGGGCGACAGGGAGTAGCTCAGGTCGTTCCACGTGGCGCCGGGGACGATGGTGTCGAGGCGCGGGTCGATCGACGCCGTGGCGAGCTGGACCCCGCCGCCGTAGGAGATGCCGACCATGCCGACGCGGGGGTCGTGGGCCGCGGCTCTCCCGGTGTGGTCCTTCGCGTCGCGCCGCACCACGGTGAGCGCGGGGGCCTTCCGCGTGAGCCCGGAGTCCAGGAACGCGGTGCCCGTCGCGCCGCCGAGGTAGCTGATGAGCTGGCTGGCGGCCCTGCCGTCGACCGCCGGGTCGTCGAGCGAGATCCGGCAGCCCGATCCGCCGAAGCCGAGGCCGGAGTAGCTGATGACCGCGTAGCCGCGCGACGCGAACAGCCGCGCGAGGCCGGCCTGGTCGTCCTTCGAGCCGCCGAAGCCGTTGGTGGTGAGGATCGCCGGCACCGGCTTCGTGCGCGAGGCGGTGCGCGGCAGGTACTGGTCGGCGACGATCGTGCACTGCTGATCGGCCTGTGCACCCACCGTCACGCGAAACCACAGCGGAGTGACGGTGTACGGGTCGGCCGCCGAGGCGCTCGAGGTCGTCGCAAGGCCGACGGCGGGCAGGCCGGCGGCGAGGACGAGCGACAGGACGGTCAGGACGGCTCGGCGCACGACGGATCCTCCGGTTCTGGTGCGGACGTACCGGTACCAACGACACGGCGTGGTCCAGGTCACGTCACGAGCCGGCGCGGTCCCGCCGTGGGACCGTGGTGCGATGACGAGGCTGAGGCAGGTCGCCGACGGGGTGCACCTCGGCGCGGGGACCGACGTCAACTGGCTCCTGGTGCAGGAGGGCGACGCCCTCACCGTGGTCGACACCGGCTACCCGGGCGACGCCGACCGGCTCGACGCGTCCGTGCGGGCGCTCGGGCGCGAGCCCGACGACGTCGCGGGGGTGCTCGTCACGCACTGGCACGTCGACCACGTCGGCAGCGTGGTGCGCTGGGCGCGGGACCACGGGGTGCCCACCTACGTCCACCGCGACGAGCTCGCCAACGCCCGCGGCGAGCGGCACGAGTCGGCCACGACGCTCGACGTCGCGCGCCGTGCCTGGCGTCCGCGCTACGCCGCCTGGGCGCTCAGGATCTCCCGAGCCGGCGCGACCGAGCAGCCCACCACGGAGGACGTGCGCACGTGGGAGGGAGACGGTCCGCTCGACCTGCCGGGTGCGCCGGTGCCCGTGCACGTGCCCGGTCACACGAGCGGCCACGCCGCCTACCTGTTCGCGGGCGCGGGTGTGCTCGCGACCGGCGACGCCCTCGTCACCGGCCATGCCGTGTCACGACGTCGCGGACCCCAGATGCTGCCGGGCTTCTTCGCCGCGGACCCCGATCGCGCCGCCTCCTCGCTGGCCCGCCTGCGCGACCTCGACGCCGACACGATCGCCCCCGGCCACGGCCCCGTCTGGCGCGGCCGTCCTGCCGCGGCCGTGGACGTCGCGCTGTCCGCCTAGTCCGGGGCCGGGTCGGCGGCCAGCCGGAGCAGGTCGGCCCCTGTCCGGGCCGCCGCCGCCAGCTCCGGCGGCCCGACCACGCGGAAGGGCACACCGAGCCTCATGACGAGTGCCAGGACGCCGGCCCACGACCACGACCCGACCTCGACGCTGCAGGTCCGGTCGTCGACGGGGACCACCGAGCCCGCCTCGAACCAGGTGGACACCTCTTCCGCCGACCCAGCCACCTCCACCGTCCCCGTGCACGGCCAGCGGTCCGGTTCGTCGGAGCCGCGCGACCGGGCCTCCACGAAGCCCGCTGCGCTTCCGGTCGGGACCTCCCGGGGAACGAACCGCGGGCCCGTCGGTGTCCGGGGCCGGACGCGGTCGAGCCGGAACGTCCGCCAGTCGTCCCTGTCGAGGTCCCAGGCCACGAGGTACCAGCGCCCGTGGCGCGCCACGAGCCCGTGCGGCTCCACGCGCCGCGGGGGCCCCTCGGCGTCGCCGTGGTCGAGACGGAGCGTCGTCCTGACCCGCACCGCCTCGCTGACGGCGGACAGGACGGCGGGGTCCACCCGCGGGCCGGCCGCGGTGCGCGTGAACGCGATGCCGTCGACGCGGTGCCGCAGGTGCGACGGCATGACCTGGCGCACGGACGCGAGGGCCCGCTCGGCCGCCTCCTCGACGTCGACGCCGGTCGAAGCGGCGTCGCGGAGCGCGACGGCCACCGCGACGGCCTGGTCGTCGTCGAACAGCAGGGGAGGCAGGTCGGAGCCGGCCTCGAGCCGGTAGCCGCCGACCGGCCCGGGGGTCGAGGTGACGTGGTACCCCAGGCTGCGCAGGCGGTCCACGTCGCGACGCACGGTGCGCGGCGTGACGCCGAGCCGTTCGGCGAGGACGCCACCTGGCCAGTCGCGCCGGACCTGCAGCAGCGACAGAAGGGAGAGCACGCGTTCCGAGGGTCCAGCCACGGATCCATGATCGTCGACGATGCGGACAGGATCGGTCCGCAACCTCCGGAAGGGTCGGGTCCAGGGGACGCGCCGCGCCCCCGTCCCACAGAGAAGGAAGACCGATGACGCTCACCACGACCACGCACCTCAACCTCCCCGGCACCGCAGCGGCAGCACTCCAGCTCTACCGCGACGTGCTCGGCGGCGAGGTCACCCTCACCACGTACGGCCAGGCCGGGATGCCCGCCGAAGCGCCCGACGCCGACAAGGTCGTCTTCGGGCTGCTGGAGTCACCGACGGGCGTCCGGCTCATGGCCTACGACGTCCCCGGTGGCGTGCGCCCGACCACGGGGAGCACCCGTCGCGTGCACCACACGACGGTGACGGAGCAGCCGTTCTTCGTGTCGCTGCGCGGACAGGACCTCCAGGAGGTGCAGGCGTGCTGGGACGGTCTGGCGGACGGGGCGACGATCGTCGAGCCCCTCGCCGCGTCGGCGTGGTCGGCCGGTTTCGGGATGCTCACCGACCGCTTCGGCGTCACCTGGGTCCTCGACGTCGAGCCCGCTCGCTGAACCCGCCACCAGGACGGGTGGTGACGACGAGAGGGCGCCCGCGCGGTGCGGGCGCCCTCTCGGCTCGGGACGGTCGGGTCAGGCCTTCGGCTGCTCCTCGTCGTCCTTCGCCACCTCGGTGGCCGCCTCCGTGACGCCCTGGCCCGACGGGTTGGCGTCAGTGAGCGGGGCGACGTCGTCGGACTCCGGGTCGGGGTTGGGCGCATCCTCGACGGCCACGACCTCACCCTCCGGCGCGGCGGGCGAGGCCGACGCGGTGCCCGCCTGGTCGGTCACCTCGGTGGCCTCGGCCTCCTCCTCGCGGGCGTCGCCGTCGACCGGCTCGGCCTCGGCGGGGGCGGGGGTGTCGGCCTCGGCGGGTGACTCCTCGCCACCCTCGGGCACCGACTCGACCTCCGGGTCGACGGCGTCGCCGGGCTCCGGCTCGGGCTCCGGTGTGGGCTCGTCGTCGGCCGCGGTCGAGACCTTGACGTCGCCGGCACCAGGTACCGCGCCGGGGGCCTCGCCCGCGTCACCGGCCGTGTCGGCAGCGCGGCCCTGGTCGTCGACGTCGATGTTGTGCTCGGCCGCGACCTCGGCGTCGGACTCGCTCGACGTCTCCGCCGGCTCGTCCTTCGGGACGTCCCCCGAGCCCGACGTCGCCGCGTCCGCCTCCTCGATGGCCTCGGCCTGTTCGTGGGCGTCGGCCGCAGGAGCCGCCTCCGCCGTGTCGCTGATCGAGGCGTCGTCCGCCTCGTCGGCGGCGTTCGGCTCGGCCTCGGTGGCAGCGTCCGTGGTCGCGCCGGCGGCAGCCGTCTTGGTGGCCGACTCGGCCTCCTCGACCACCGCGGCGTCGTCCTCGGCCGAAGGCTCGGCCGGCTCCTCGGTGCGCTTGACGGCGGCGAGGAGCATCTGGGCGACGTCGAGGACCTCGACCTCCTCGCGGGCCTCACCCTGGGACTGCTGCATGGTCAGGCCGTCGGACAGCATGACGCGGCAGAACGGGCAGCCGACCGCGATCTGGTCGGCGCCGGTGGCGACGGCCTCCTGCGTGCGGTTGATGTTGATCCGCGAGCCGAGGTTCTCCTCCATCCACATGCGCGCACCGCCGGCGCCGCAGCAGAACGAGGTCTCGGAGTTGCGCGGCATCTCGGCGAACTTCGCGCCGGGGATCACGCTGAGCAGCTCGCGCGGCGCCTCGTAGACCTGGTTGTGGCGGCCCAGGAAGCACGGGTCGTGGTAGGTGATCGTCTTCTCCGGCGCCGACGTGGCGGCGCCCGCGGGCGCCGCGACGGGCTTGAGCTTCCCCTCCCGCACGAGGCGGTTGAGCAGCTGGGTGTGGTGCACGACCTCCAGCTCGACGCCGAACTCGGCGTACTCGTTCTTCAGGGAGTTGAAGCAGTGCGCACAGGTCGAGACGACCTTCTTGGCCTTGGTCTCCTTGAGCACCTCGGCGTTCTCCATGGCCAGCTGCATGAAGACGATCTCGTTGCCCGCGCGGCGGGCGGGGTCACCGGTGCAGGTCTCCCCGTCGCCGAGGATCGCGAAGTCGACGCCCGCGGTGTGCAGCAGCTCGGCCACGGCCTGCGTGGTCTTCTTCGCGCGGTCCTCGAACGCGCCGGCGCAGCCGACCCAGAACAGCCAGTCGACCTCGTCGAGGCTCTCGACGTCGACGCCGACCTGCTTGACCTCGAAGTCCAGGCCCTTGGTCCAGTCGAGGCGGTTCTTGGGGTTCATGCCCCACGGGTTCCCCTTGCGCTCCAGGCCCTTGAAGATGTTGTTGAGCTCGGCCGGGAAGTTGCTCTCGACGAGCACCTGGAAGCGGCGCATGTCGTCGATGTGGTCGACGTGCTCGATGTCGACGGGGCACTGCTGCACGCAGGCGCCGCAGTTGGTGCACGACCACAGGACGTCGGGGTCGATGACGCCGTACATCTCCTCGTCGCCGATGAGCGGACGCTCGACCTCCTTGGTCTGCTCCTCGGTGCGCTGGTCCTCGGGCACCGACAGCGCCGGGATCTTCGCGTAGGCGTGCTCGCGCAGGCCCATCACCAGCAGCTTCGGGCTGAGCGGCTTCTCGGTGTTCCAGGCCGGGCACTGGCTCTGGCAGCGGCCGCACTCGGTGCAGGTGGTGAAGTCCAGCAGGCCCTTCCAGGAGAAGTCCTCGACCTTGCCCACGCCGAGCTTCTCGAAGTCCTCCTCCTCGAGGTCCTCCATCTTCTCCAGGTTCAGGGGCTCGCCGCCGAGCATGATCGGCTGCAGCCCGCCCAGGGCCGTGCCACCGTCGGACTCGCGCTTGAACCAGATGTTCGGCCAGGCCGTGAAGCGGTGCCAGGCGATGCCCATCGTGAGGTTGGTGGCGATGACGAGCAGCCAGACCATGGCCGAGACGACCTTGATCATGGCGATGACGACGATGATCGTCTCGAGCGTCTCGATGTTCTCCTCGCCCGTGGGGTAGAGGCCGCCGAAGAACTGCGCGATCGGGAAGTGGAACGCGGTGGCGTAGCCGGCGTCCTCGCCGCCGCGGGCCTGCAGCAGGTTGTACTCGGCACCGCGGATGAACAGGATCGCGATGCTCTCGAGGAACACCATGAACTCGACGAAGTAGGCCTGGCCCATGCGCGAGCCGAAGAACCGGCTCCGGCGCTGGAGACGCTTGGGGTGCTTGACCTGGCGGTAGATCGCGAGCGGGATGATCGCGAGAGCGCCGAGCAGGCCGATGAACTCGCAGATCCACTCGTAGAGGAAGAAGTGGCCGATGAGCGGCCAGACGAACTCCGGGTCGAAGAGCTGGACGAAGCCCTGGGCGACGGCCGAGCTCAGCACGATGAACGCCAGGTAGACGAACCAGTGCAGGGCGCCGATCCACGTCCACTGCAGCATGCGGGTGTGCAGGAACGTCTCCTTGAGCATGTTCACCGTGCGCGCCGCGGGGTCGTCGGTGCGACCGGGGGCGGGGGCACCGGCACGCACGACCGCGAGCATGCGGCGCACCGCGACGACGGTGACGGGGATCGTGACGGCCGTGACCGCCAGGGAGACGATGATCGCGACGAGCTGCATGGAGCCTCAATCCTTGGTGCGACGACCGTGACAGTGAGGGTGACACTAGACCCTCGCGTACGGGTCCGCGGGGTAAGGCCACCCTGATGGTGCAGGTCAGCGATCGGTTACCGGTGGGTAGGTCGAGCCTATCCCGCGCGCCCGGCGTTGTCCGGCCGGACCGGTGTGAGGCGTCCTACGCCGCCCGGGCGGACGTGTGCTCGTCGCGGGGGACGAGCGGGACGGCGAGGAGCGGGAAGATCGCGACGATCCCGAAGGCCCACGCGTAGCCGGGGCCGGAGATCAGCGCCCCGATGAACGGCGGGACGGCGGCACTGACCAGGTACTGACCGGTGTTCTGCACGCCGAGCGCCTTGCCGGACCACCACGGTCCCGCCCGCTCGGCGACGGCCGTGAAGGCGAGGCCGTTGTCGGCGACGGTGACGACGGTGGCCACCACGACCAGGACCACGGCGAGGGGCGTCGCCTCGAGCAGGCCGAGCGCCAGCATCGTCAGGGCCGCCGCGACGGCGACGAGGCGCATGGGGCGCAGCCGGCTGCCGACGCGGTCGGACCACCAGCCCACGACGATGCGGCCGGCCGAGCCCAGCAGCTGCGTCACGGCCACGAGCGCGCCGGCCGCCGCCGCGCCCCAACCCTGCTCGTCGATCAGCCACACGAGCATGAAGGTCCACACCGTGAACTGCGGCACCACCAGCAGCGCGGACGCGGCGTGGACGCGCACCAGCGTCCGGCTGCCGCGGTACGGGCTCACGGTCTCGCCCGCGTCGACGGCCTCCGCCCGGTCGCGCCGCGGCGGGTCGACGACCAGCAGGGCGCACGCCACGAGCACGGCGGCGCCGAGGGCGGCCACGACGAGCAGCGTGGTGCGCAGGTCGGTGGCCTGCACGGTCGTCGGCACGAGCACGGCGGTGGTGCCCACGCCGAGCGGGAGTGCGGCCTGGCGGATGCCCATCGCGGTGCCGCGGCGCTCGGCCGGGAACCAGCCGACCACCAGCCGACCGCTGGCTGCGTTCGAGCTCGCGACGCCCACGCCGGCGAGGAACCACGCCGCCGCGAGCCAGGCGTAGCCGTCGGCGAACGCGGCACCGAGGGTGGCGGCGGTGGTGACGACGAGCCCCGACGTCAGGGTCAGGCGCTCGCCGAAGCGGTCGACGACGACGCCCCAGGCCACGAGCGAGACCGTGGTGCCGAGCAGCGCCGACGACGCCAGCGCGCCCGCCTGGGGAAGGGACAGGCCGCGCTCGAGGTGGAGGTAGGGGATGAGGAAGACGGCGGCGTTGGCCGCCACGGTGCCGGCGACCTGCGCCAGCATCCCGACGGCGAGCATGAGCCATCGGTTCGGGGTCGCCACCGCTCCATCGTCCGCCGCCCGTCGCCCTGGCTGATCGGCGGGTCCGGCAGGGGTCCTAGCCGAGGGCGCCGACGTGGGCGAGGGCCTGGCGCACGAGCATCCCCCGGCCGCCCTCCATCTCGTCGAGCACGAACGGGCTCAGGGCCTCCGAGGGCGTCATCCAGCTCAGCTCCAGGGCGTCCTGGCGGGGGTTGCACTCACCCGTGACCGGCACGACGTAGACGAGGGCCACCGCGTGCTGGCGCGGGTCGTGCAGCGGCGTCACGCCGGGCAGCGGGAAGTACTCGGCCACGGTGACCGGCACGATCGAGGCGGGCAGCTGCGGGAACGCGGTGGGGCCCAGGTCCTTCTCGAGGTTGCGCAGGAGCGCGTCGCGGATCGACTCACCGTGCATGACGCGACCGGAGACGAAGGTGCGGGTCATCTCGCCGGTCGTGGCCGAGCCCCGCAGCAGCAGGCCGACGTGCTCGACGTGGCCGTGGGCGTCGACCCGGACGGGGATGCCCTCCACGTAGAGGATCGGCACCCGGGAGCGGGTCTCGTCCAGGGCGATGTCGGAGAGCCAGCCGGGGTTCGGGTCGGGGGTGCGCACGGACGCCATGCGGCCATCCTCCCCCACGGGTGCGGGCGACGTCGGCCGACCCGGGTCAGGACGAGGACACGGTCCCGGCCGCGATGCTGGCCGTGAGTGCCGCGGTCATCGCGGCCTGCGCGTCCTGGATCGCGCGGCGCACGCCCTCGCTGGCCCAGTCGCCGTCCGCGACGACCTTGGCCCGCGCCTTCGCGGCCTTCCGCTCGCGCCTCTCGACGACGAGGCCGAGCTGGTCGGCGGCGAGGAGCAGCCCCGCCAGGGGACCCGTGACCCGGTCGGCCGGCTGGTCGTGCAGCAGCACCTGGCGGAGCCGGGCGACCAGGTCGTCGCGTCGGGCGACGTCGACGAGCTCGTACCGCTCGAGGGGGATGCCGAGGACCCGGCGCCGCGCGTCGCGGACCAGGCCGTCGCGCTGCATCGTGGCGAGGACGGCCTTGCGCTGCTTCCTGCCGAGCCGGGTGACGACGGTCTTCGGAGCCTGGCGCCCGCGCTGCCACACCCGCTCGAAGGCGGACTGCAGGTCGGGGACGTCCACCGGCGTGCGGTCGGCCACCGCCACGCGCGCCTTGCGCCCGGAGCCGACGAGCTCGAGCCGGCCGAGCAGGACGAGGTCGATGAGCGCCGCGCCCCCCATCGTCGCGTCCGAGGCCATCGACGGCAGTCGCACCTTCCCCGACTCGGGGTCGAGCGCGACGAGCAGGAGGTTCTCCGCGACCGTGCTGTCCGAGCTCATGCGTCCACCGTAGGACGAGAGGTGCGGGGCGGCCAGGGTCGCGAACGGGGAGGGTCGCGACGGGCCGGGGTGGCGACTAGGCTGGGGCCACCAACGACAGGGGAGCGCCACCGCAGAGGGCGCTGAGAGTGCGGAGAAGCCGCAGACCCTCGAACCTGCTCCGGTTAGCACCGGCGAAGGGAGTCACGATGAGTTCTGCACCCACGCGCACCCCGGCCCAGCGTCGTCCGCGCCTCGACTACCGCACCATCGACCTGGTGACGATCGCCGCGCTCGGCGTCGCCTTCGGCGTCGTGTTCTGGGCCTGGGGGAAGCTGTACGGCGTCCTCGACCTCGCGGCCACCCTCGGCTACCCGCCCTCTGGGGCCCTGCTGGGCGGCGGCTGGCTGGTCGCCGGCGTCGTGGGCGGCCTGGTCGTCCGGCGACCCGGCGCTGCGTTCGCGACCGAGCTGGTCGCCGCGGCGATCTCGATGTTCGTCCTCGGCGGCACCGAGTGGGGCTTCACGGTCCTGCTGTCGGGCCTCGTGCAGGGCGCCGGCGCCGAGCTCGGCTTCGCGCTGGGTCGCTACCGCCGCTTCGGCCTGGGCGCCGCCGTCCTGGCCGGCGCGCTCTCCGCCGCCTTCGCCGCCGTCTACGAGTGGAACTTCTACTACGACGGCTGGGACCTGCCGTACCGCCTGGCGCACCTCGGGTTCTTCGCCCTGTCCGGCGCGGTCGTCGCGGGTCTGCTCGGCTGGCTGCTCGTCCGGTCGCTCGCGACGACCGGCGCGCTCGACTCCTTCGGCGCCGGCCGCGACGCGGCGCGCGACGAGGGCGCGGCCTGACCGTCGGCACCGCCCCCGGGCCCGTCGAGGTCCGCCTCGACGGGTTCGGGTGGCGACCGGTCGGGCGCAGCAGCCCGGTCCTGGCCGACCTCGACCTGCACGTCCCGGCCGGCCAGCGCGTGCTGCTGGCCGGGCCCAGCGGGGCGGGCAAGTCCACCGTCCTCCTGGCACTCGCCGGCGCGCTCGGCGAGGCCGTCCCGGGCGACGTGCTCGGGCGGGTGCGCGCCGACGGCGTGCGCGGGCTCGTCACGCAGCAACCCGGCGACGCCGTGGTCTCCGCGCGCATGGGTCGCGACGTGGCCTTCGGGCCGGAGAACCTCGGCCTCGACCGCGACGAGACCTGGCGCCGGGTCGACGCCGCGCTCGTCGCCGTCGGCCTGCACCAGGGTCGTGACCACCCGACCGACGCGCTGTCCGGCGGCGAGGTCCAGCGGCTCGCCCTCGCGGGCGCGCTCGCGCTGCAGCCGGGGCTCCTGCTGCTCGACGAGCCGACGTCGATGCTGGACGACGAGACCGCGGCGGAGGTGCGACGCGCCGTGGCCGACGTCGTCTCCGCCACGGGCGCGACGCTCGTCGTCGTCGAGCACCGGATCGGACCCTGGCTGGACCTCGTCGACAGGGTCGTGGTGCTCGACCGCGACGGCGCCGTGGTCGCCGACACCGACCCGTCCACCTTCGTGGCCGAGCACCGCGAGCGGCTCGGGGCGGCCGGGGTCTGGATGCCGGGCCTCGACGCCCCCACCCTGGTGACGCCGCCGGCCGACCTCGTCGAGCCGGTCGACGCGACGGCGGCGCTGCGGGTCGAGCGCCTCACCGTCGAGCTCGTCCGGCGGTCGTGGCGCGGCGCTGCCCGCACGACGGCCCTGCGCGACGTCGACCTCACCCTCGAGGTCGGCGGCACCCACGCCCTCGTGGGACCCAGCGGGGCCGGGAAGTCGACCCTGCTCGCGGCGTGCGGGGGCCTGCAGGCGCCGACGTCCGGCCGGGTGCACCGCGACGGGATGGACCTGCACCGCCTGCGCTCGACCGCGCTGGCCGCCGTCTCCGGCTGGGTCCCGCAGGTCCCGGAGCACGGCTTCCTCACCACCTCGGTGCGCGAGGAGGTCGCGCTCACGGCGGACCGCCTCGGCCGGGGCGTCGACGTCGACGCGGTGCTCGAGCACCTGGGCCTCGCGTCCCTCGCCGGCCGCAACCCCTACCGGCTGTCCGGCGGCGAGCAGCGTCGACTCGCCCTGGCCGCGGCCCTCGCACACCGCCCCGCGGGCGTGCTGCTCGACGAGCCCACGGTCGGGCAGGACCGGCTGACGTGGGCGGCCGTCGTCGGGTGGTGGCAGGCGGCGGCCCTCGCCGGTGCGGTCGCCGTGGCGGCCACGCACGACGCCGATCTCGTCGCGCTCGCGGACGGCGTCCACCGGCTCGACGCGGGGCGGGCGGCATGAGCGCCGTCGTCGGTGGCGGACCCCGGTCGCTCCTGCTTCGCGCCAACCCGCTCGCGCTCGCGGTCGTCGGGGTCGCGGCGGTGCCCGGCTCGCTCGCCGTGCGGACCCTGCCGATCGCCCTGGTGACGCTCGGCCTCTACGCGCTCGTGCTCCTCGCCGTCGTGCCGTCGGTGCGCTACCTGCTGCTGTGCCTGGCCCTGGCGGCCTTCGCCGGGCTCACCGTCGCGTACTCGACGTGGCGCCTCGGCGGTCGCGACGAGACGCTTGCCCTCACCGCCGGACTGCGCATCGTGGTGCTGGCCTGGCCGGGGGCGGTGGTGGCGGCCTTCGTGGACCCGGCCCGCCTCGGCGACCACCTGGCGCAGGACCTGCGCCTCCCGGCCCGACCGGTCGTGGCGGTGACGTCGGCGCTGCAGCAGGCGGCCGGGCTCGTGCAGACGTGGCAGCAGCTGGTGCGGGCTCGTCGCGCACGGGGTGCGTCGGCACGGGGCGGCCCCGTGGCCCGTGCCCGGCACGGAGCAGGACTGGTGTTCGCCCTGCTCGTGGCGTCGCTGCGGGGTGCGTCGCGACAGGCGGTCGCCCTCGACGCCCGCGGGTTCGCCTCGGCCCACCGGCGGACCTGGGCCGAACCGGCCACCTGGACGGCGATCGACGCGACGGTCGCAGCGGCCGGGGTGCTGCTCGCCGCGGTGCCCGTGGTGCTCCTGCTGGCGCTCTAGGCACCGGGTCGCGACGTCCGGCCGCGACGTCTAGCCAGGTGCCGGGCGAGCGACTAGGGTGCGGACTAAGCAAGCGCTTAGTCCCACTCCCGGAGGTTCCCCGCATGGCCCGCGTGTTCAGCAGTCTCGACGAGTTCAAGGCAGCCGCCGGGGAGGAGCTCGGCACCAGCGAGTGGGTCACCGTCACCCAGCAGCAGATCGACACGTTCGCCGACGCGACCGGTGACCACCAGTGGATCCACGTCGACCCCGAGCGTGCGGCCTCCGGTCCGTTCGGCGGCACGATCGCCCACGGCTACCTGACGCTGTCGCTGCTGCCGGTGTTCGTCGACCAGATCTACTCGATCGAGGGCCTGGCGTTCGGCATGAACTACGGCGCCAACAAGGTCCGGTTCCCGAGTCCCGTCCCCGTCGACTCCCGGCTGCGTGCGACGGCGACCCTGGTCGAGACGCGTGACATCCCGATCGGCACCCAGGGCGTCGTCAACGTCGTCGTCGAGCGCGAGGGCGGCGACAAGCCCGTCTGCATCGCCGAGGTCATCTACGTGATGGCGGGTGCCTGAGATGCACTTCGCCTTCGACGACGCCACCAACGAGCTGATCGAGAAGCTCGAGGCCTTCATGGCCGAGAAGGTCTACCCCGCCGAGCCCGAGGCTGCGGAGCAGATCAAGGCCCTCTACGACGAGGACCGCTGGGACCCGCCGGCCGTGCTCGACGGGCTGAAGGCCGAGGCGCGCGAGCGTGGCCTGTGGAACTTCTTCCTGGCCGGGCACCCCGAGGAGGGCGGCCTCACGAATCTGCAGTACGCGCCCCTCGCCGAGATCGCCGGCCGGTCGATCCAGCTCGCGCCCCCGGCGATGAACTGCAATGCACCCGACACGGGCAACATGGAGGTGCTGACGATGTTCGGCACCGAGGAGCAGAAGGCGCAGTGGCTGCGGCCGCTCCTCGACGGCGAGATCCGTTCGGCGTTCGCCATGACCGAGCCCGACGTCGCCTCGTCCGACGCCACCAACATCGAGCTCTCCATCGTGCGTGACGGTGACGACTACGTCATCAACGGCCGCAAGTGGTGGATCACGGGGGCGATGAACCCCAACTGCCGGATCTTCATCGTCATGGGCAAGACCGACCCGTCGGCAGAGCGGCACCGCCAGCAGTCGATGATCCTGGTCCCGCGCGACACCCCCGGCTTCGAGGTCGTCCGTGGCATGCACGTGATGGGCTTCCACGACCGCGACCACGGCGGCCACGCCGAGCTGCGGTTCACCGACGTCCGGGTCCCCGCCTCGAACCTCATCGGCGGCGAGGGCGAGGGGTTCGCGATCGCGCAGGCCCGGCTCGGTCCCGGCCGCATCCACCACTGCATGCGTTCGATCGGCCTGGCGGAGCGAGCGGTGGAGATGATGTGCCAGCGGGCCCTCTCGCGCACCACCTTCGGCAAGCCCATCGCCCAGCAGGGCGTCGTGCAGGACTGGATCGCGGAGTCGCGCGTCCGACTGGAGCAGCTGCGCCTGCTCACGCTCAAGACCGCGTGGCTGATGGACACCGTGGGCAACCGCGGCGCCCACAAGGAGATCCAGGCGATCAAGATCGCCACGCCGAAGACCGTCGAGTGGATCCTCGACAAGGCCATCCAGGTGCACGGTGCCGGTGGCCTCAGCCAGGACTTCCCGCTCGCCGAGATGTTCGCCGGCATCCGCACGCTGCGCTTCGCCGACGGCCCGGACGAGGTGCACAAGGCCTCGCTCGCGCGCGCCGAGCTCAAGAAGTACGCGGCTCGCGGATGAGGCCGGTCGCATGAGGGTCGAGGGTGCGTCGGCCGTCGTCACCGGCGCTGCCGGCGGCATCGGCCTGGCGGTCGCGCGGGCGCTGCTCGAGCGCGGTGCTGCCTCGGTCGTGCTGGCCGACGTCGACGCCGACCGCCTCGACGACGCCCGGAGCGGCCTGGCGAGGGAGCACGGCGACCGCGTGCTCGCCCGCGCGGCCGACGTCACGAGCGAGCTCGGGGTCGACGCCGTGCTGCAGACGTCGCCGGCGCCCGTCGACCTCTACGTCGCGAACGCCGGTGTCTTCCGCGGTTTCGGGCTCGGCGCCGCACCGGAGGACTGGGCGGCGTCCTGGGACGTCAACGTGATGGCGCACGTCGCCGCCGCCCGCGCCCTCGTCCCGGACTGGGTGGAGCGCGCGGACGGCGACGGACCCGCCGGGTGCTTCGTCAGCGTCGCGTCGGCCGCGGGCCTGCTCACCCAGCTGGGCTCGGCCACCTACTCCGTCACCAAGCATGCCGCCGTCGGGTTCGCCGAGTGGCTCGCGGCCACCTACGGCGACCGCGGTGTGCAGGTGACGGTGGCCTGCCCGATGGGCGTCCGGACGGCGATGCTCGAGGAGGGGCAGACCAGCGCCGACCCTGACGCGACCCTCGGCATGCGCGCCGTGACCTCGGCCGGCGAGGCCCTCGAGCCGTCGGTCGTGGCGGCGACGATCCTCGACGCCGTCGAGGAGGGCCGCTTCCAGGCCCTGCCCCACCCCGAGGTCGGCACCATGTGGGCGCAGAAGGCCTCCGACCCCGGCCGCTGGATCTCGGGCATGCAGCGCTACCGCCGCACCCTCGAGTCCTGACCCCACCCCTCTCCGCGTTTCGGAACACCATCGCCCATTTCACCGGGGAGAACGGGCGATGGTGTTCCGAAACGCGGGGGAGGGGGAGGTGGTGGAGGTCGGTAGGGTCGCGGCCATGAAGATCGGACCCGGCGTCGTCGTGCTCGCCCTCGCCGAGATGGTGCTGCTCGTGCTCTACGTGGCCGACGTCCTGGGCGACGTGGCCTGGCCCGACGGCTTCGTCGTCGTGGGGCGGGCGCTGGTGGTCGTCGCGGCGTTGCTGGTGGCCGGTGTCTGCTACCAGGCGTGGGCCGCCGCGACGCCGGAGCAGCGGACGCCCCTCGTGCACGCCGCGGCCGGTGCCTCCCTCGTGGGCGGTGCCGCCCTCGCGTCCGCGGTCACGTCGGCGTCCGACGGCCGGCTGCTCGGCGCCCCCGCCCTCGCCACCCTCGGCACCGCCGCCGTGGTGGCCGCCGTCGTCTGCCGCCAGGTCTCCTCGATCCGCCGCTGACCCGCACCTGCCCGGTCACGGACGACCCCGACCACGACGACGCGGCGGCCGCCGACCCGGGCTCGAGAGCCGGGCCGACCGCCGCCGCGTCGCAGGCGTGGCTCAGGCGTTGACCGCGCCGAGCACCTCCAGGACCTCCTCGGCGGAGCCGGCGCGCTCCAGGCGCGCCACCTGCTCCTCGTCGGCGAAGACCTTGGCGATCCGGCCGAGCAGGGCCAGGTGGTCGTCGCCCTGGGCGGCGACCGCGACGACGAAGCGCACCGGCTTGCCGTTCCAGTCGACGCCCTCGGGGTAGCGGACGAAGGCGAGTGCCGTCCGGCGGACCGACCCCTTGGCTTCGTTCGTGCCGTGCGGCAGGGCCAGCAGGTTGCCCATGTACGTCGAGACGGTCGCCTCGCGGGCGTGCATGGCGTCCACGTAGGAGGCGTCGACGGCACCGGCCTGCACGAGCAGCTGCCCGGCCCGCGTGATGGCCTCGTCGCGGGTGTCGCCCGCGGCGTCGAGCACCATCGACTCGCGGGTCAGCAGCTCGCCCGAGAGCACGGCGCCCCCGTCGGCCGCCCCGGCGGCGGTGCCCGAGGACGAGTCCGTCGCGCCGCTGCCGTTGCGCTCGCGGACGAGCTCCACGATCTCGGCGTAGCGGGGGCTGCTCATGAAGTTGTCGACGGAGACGTGCAGGGCCGACCCGGTGCGCTGGCGGGCGCGCTCGGTGAGGTCCTGGTGCGTCACGACGACGTCCCACTCGTCGGTGAGGTTCGAGATGGCCTTGTTCACGACCTCGACCTCGGTGTGGCCGGCGTCGTGGACGGCGCGACGCAGGAGCGAGGCGCCCATGGCGGAGGAGCCCATGCCGGCGTCGCAGGCGAAGACGATGCGGTCGATCCGGCCCGTGCGGGCGGTCGCACCGGTGAGGCTGGACGCGACGCTGGACTTCTTGCCCTTCATGGCCTCCATCGACGCCGTGGCGCCGGCGAGGTCGCCCTCGTCCTCGCTGCGGTCGAGCTTGAGCAGGAAGGACGCGACGAGGAAGGTGACGCCGGCGGAGACGATCACCGAGAGGGTCACGCCGAGCAGGCTGCCGGGGGGCGAGGACGCCCAGACGGCGATGATCGAGCCCGGGGAGGCGGGCGAGCGCAGGCCCGAGTCGAACGCGACGTTGACCGCGATGCCGGACGCGCCGCCGGCGATCATCGCGAGCGCGAGGACCGGCTTCATGAGCACGTACGGGAAGTAGATCTCGTGGATGCCGCCGACGAACTGGATGATCGCGGCGCCGGGGGCCGACGCCTTCGCCACGCCCTTCCCGAACACCATGAAGGCGAGCAGCAGGCCGAGACCGGGGCCGGGGTTGGCCTCGAGCAGGAACAGGATCGACTTGCCGGCCTCCTGCGCCTCGGCGGTGCCGAGCGGCGTGAGGATGCCCTGGTTGATCGCGTTGTTGAGGAACAGCACCTTCGCCGGCTCGATGAAGATCGAGGTCAGGGGGAGCAGGTTGTTCTCGACCAGGACGTCGACGACTCGCGACGCGAGGTCGCTGAACGCCTGCACGAACGGGCCGGCCACGAGGAAGCCGAGGACGGCGAGGATGCCGCCCCAGATGCCGGCCGAGAAGTTGTTGACCAGCATCTCAAAGCCCGGCCGGATGCGGTGGGCCCACAGCGCGTCGAGCTTCTTCATCGACCAGCCGCCGAGGGGACCCATGACCATCGCGCCGAGGAACATCGGCACGCTCGCGCCCGTGATCGCGCCCATGGTCGCGATCGCGCCGACCACGCCGCCGCGCAGGTTGTCGTCGTACATCATCCGACCGCCGGTGTAGCCGATGAGCAGCGGCAGCAGGTAGGTGATCATCGGGCCGACGA
>CAZREF010000027.1:0-39338 GCA_964599245.1 uncultured Aeromicrobium sp.
GAGAGGACTCTCATGCTCAGAGCAGCGGGCGCAGCGGCGACAGCAGCAGCTCGCACGCCCGAGCGACGAACGGTCGCGCCTGCCAGGCCTCGAGCGTCAGCTCGCGGCAGTTCTGCAGGTCGGTCCCGAACACCGTCTCCAGGTGCGCGGCGAGGTGGGGGTCGACGACCTCGAGGTTGATCTCGTAGTTGCCGGTGAGGCTGAGCCGGTCGATGTTCGCCGTGCCGACGGTCGACCAGTGGCCGTCGATCGTCATGGTCTTCGCGTGCACCATCGCGTCCTGGTAGAGCTGGATCCGCACGCCGTGGCGCAGCAGCTCCCCGTAGAACCCGCGCGACAGCCAGTCGGCGACGACGTGGTTGCTGACCTCGGGCACGATGATGGTCACCTCGACGCCGCGGGAGCGGGCCTCGAGCAGGCCGTGGAGGATGTCGTGGTCGGGGATGAAGTACGCGGCCGTGATGTGGATGTGGTGCCGGGCGCGGTCGATGGCCTCCAGGTACATCCCGCGGATCGGGAACACGAGCTGGCGCGGCACGTTGCGGTGCGCACGCACGGTCGGCTCCCAGCTGGCGTCGCCCAGCGGGGCGATGCGCACGGGGTGCAGGTCGTTCCAGAAGTCGATGAAGGCGTTGTCGAGGTCCCAGACCGCCGACCCCTCGACCTTGAGGTGGGTGTCGCGCCACTGCGTCGCGTAGAGGGAGCCGACGTTGTACCCGCCGACGAACCCGACCGCGTCGTCCACGACGAGGATCTTGCGGTGGTCGCGGCCCCAGCGCCGCGGGTTGAACGGCTGCAGCCCCGTCTTCACGACGGGGAAGCGGAGCACGTGCACGCTCGGCGGGAACCGCAGGAACCTGCGCGGCACGACGAGGTTGGCGAACCCGTCGTAGATGACGTGCACGTCCACGCCTCGCTGCGCCGCGGCCACCAGCTCGCGCTTGAACGCCTCACCGACCTCGTCGGACTTGAGGATGAAGGTCTCGAACAGCACCCGTCGCTGCGCACCGCGGATGGCCTCGAGCATGTCCGCGTAGAGGTCCTCGCCGTAGGTGTACGTCGTCGCGCGGTTCTCCCGGCCGACCGGCACGGACGTCGGCGGGACGGTGGGGAACGTCGTCTGCGGGTCACCGCGGAGCATCTTGCGGACCTTGGTCGTGAGCATGAGCCCGGCGACGACGCCGACGACGGCCAGGAACCAGGTCTGCACGGGCCGCCAGATGAGGCGACGGGGCGAGAGGCGGGGCACGGCGTCACCCTAGGGCACGCCGTCGCCGCCGGTCTCAGACGAACACGGCGACGGGGCGCGCGTCCGGACCGCGCTGCTCGTAGAGCGCGAGGAAGGTTCCCTCGGGGTCGATCAGGGCGACGGGACCGGGGTGCCCCAGCGACAGGTCGCGCAACGGGCGCCCGAAGCGGACCTCGGCGGCGGAGCGCTCGTCGAGGTCCAGCGTCGGGAACGCGGCGCGCGCCGCGTCGTCGAGCGGCACGTGCTCGAAGGACCGCTCGAGCTCCTCGAGCGTGCGGGCGACGTCGAGGCCGAACCCGCCGACCCGGGTGCGACGCAGGGCCGTCAGGTGCCCACCGACCCCGAGGGCCGCGCCGACGTCGCGGGCGAGCGCCCGCACGTACGTACCGCTGGAGCAGACGACGCGGACGTCGACGTCGAGCACGGCGACGCCCTCGTCGGCGCCGGGCCGCAGCCGCGTCACGTCGAACGTCGAGACCGTGACGGGACGGGCCGCGAGCTGCACGTCCTCCCCTGCACGGACGCGCGCGTAGGAGCGCCTGCCGTCGACCTTGATGGCCGAGACGGCGGTGGGCACCTGCTCGATGTCACCGGTCAGGGCGGCGACCTCGGCCCTCAGCCGGTCGGGGTCGACGTCCGAGGCGTCGACGCGCTCGAGCACGTCGCCCTCGGCGTCGTCGGTGACCGTCGTGACACCGAGCCGCATCGTCGCGACGTACTCCTTGTCGGCAAGCTGCAGGTGGCCGAGGAGGCGCGTCGCCCGCCCGACCCCGAGCACGAGCACACCGGTGGCCATCGGGTCGAGCGTGCCCGCGTGCCCGACCTTGCGAGTGCCGGCGAGCCGACGGGTGCGGGCGACGACGTCGTGCGACGTCCACCCGGCGGGCTTGTCGACCACGACGAGCCCGACCGGAGCCTCGCTCATGCGCGCTCGTCGTCCCCGTCGTCGTCCTCGTCCGCCGGGCGCGGCTGCTTGTACGGGTCGGGGTCACCCGCGTACTGCGCGCCGGCCGATGCCGCGGCGACGCGCTCGTCGCTCTCGCGCGCCTTGGCGAGCAGGTCCTCGATCTGGCGTGCCGACTCCGGCACGGCGTCCAGGAAGAACTCCAGCGACGGCGTGTGCCGGGTGCCGAGCTGCTTGCCGACCTCGGTCCGCAGCATGCCCGTGGCGCTGCGCAGGGCGGCTGCCGAGTCGTCGATGGCGCGCTGGTCGCCCATGACGGTGTAGAAGACCGACGCGTTCTGGTGGTCACCGGTGAGCCGGACGTCGGTGATCGTCACGAAGCCGAGCCGCGGGTCCTTGACCCGGCGCTCGAGCATCTGGGCGATGATCACCTTGATCCGGTCGGCGAGCTGCTGCGTGCGCTGTCCGGCCATCGTTCCTCCTGCTGGGTCGCCGCCCCGGGCCCGGGATCGCTCCCGGGCCCGGCGCGGACCGCTGACTCAGCTGCGCGGCTTCTCGCGCAGCTCGAACATCTCGACGACGTCGCCCTGCTTGATGTCGCCGTACCCGCGCAGGACGAGACCGCACTCGAAGCCCTCGCGGACCTCGGACACGTCGTCCTTCTCGCGCCGCAGGCTCGCCAGGTCGAGGTTGTCGGCGACGACGGTGCCGTCGCGCAGCAGGCGTGCCTTGGCGTTGCGCCGCAGCGTGCCGCTCGTGACCATGCAGCCGGCGATGTTGCCGATCTTGGACGAGCGGAAGATCTCGCGGATCTCCGCCGTGCCCAGCTGGTGCTCCTCGAACTCGGGCTTGAGCATGCCCTTGAGGGCCGCCTCGATCTCGTCGATCGCCTGGTAGATGACCGAGTAGTACTTGATCTCGACACCCTCGCGGTCGGCCAGCTCGGTCGCCTTGCCCTGCGGGCGGACGTTGAAGCCGATGATGACCGCGTCGGAGGCCGCCGCCAGGTTGACGTCGGTCTCGGTGATCGCACCCACGCCACGGTCGATGACCCGCAGGTTGACCTCCTCGCCCACGTCGATCTGGGCCAGCGAGTCCTCCAGCGCCTCGACCGAGCCGGAACCGTCACCCTTGAGGATGAGCAGCAGCTCGTCGGTCTCGCCCTTCTCCATCGAGGACATGAAGTCCTCGAGGGTCCGGCGGCCCGTGCGCTTGGCCAGGGCGGCGTTGCGCTCACGGGCCTCGCGCTTCTCGGCGATCTGGCGGGCGATGCGGTCGTCGTCGACGACCATGAAGTTGTCGCCGGCGCCGGGGACGGCCGTCAGGCCGAGCACGAGCGCGGGACGCGACGGCGTGGCCTCGGTGATGTTCTCGCCGTACTCGTCGAGCATGGCGCGGACACGACCGAACGCGGAGCCGGCCACGAGCGTGTCGCCCACGCGCAGCGTGCCCCGCTGGACCAGCACCGTGGCCACCGGGCCGCGACCGCGGTCCAGGTGCGCCTCGATGGCGAGGCCCTCGGCGTTCTGCTCCGGGTTGGCCCGCAGGTCGAGGGCGGCGTCGGCGGTGAGCACGACGGCCTCGAGCAGCGAGTCCAGACCCGTGCCGGCCTTGGCCGAGACGTCGACGAACATCGAGTCGCCGCCGTACTCCTCGGGCACGAGGCCGTACTCGGTGAGCTGGCCGCGGGCCTTGGCCGGGTCCGCGTCCGGCTTGTCGACCTTGTTGACCGCGACGACGATCGGGACGCCGGCCGCCTTGGCGTGGTTGAGCGCCTCGACCGTCTGCGGCATGACGCCGTCGTCGGCCGCGACCACGAGGATCGCGATGTCGGTCGCCTGCGCACCACGGGCACGCATGGCGGTGAAGGCCTCGTGACCCGGGGTGTCGATGAACGTGATCGCACGCTCGGTGCCGTCGACCTCGGTGGTCACCTGGTAGGCGCCGATGGTCTGGGTGATGCCACCGGCCTCCTTGGCGACCACGTTGCTGTTGCGCAGCGCGTCGAGCAGCTTCGTCTTGCCGTGGTCGACGTGGCCCATGACGGTGACGACCGGCGGGCGCGCCGCGAGGTCGTCGTCGTCACCGGTGTCCTCGCCGAACTCCAGCGAGAACGACTCGAGCAGCTCACGGTCCTCGTCCTCGGGCGAGACGACCTGGACGTCGTAGTTCAGCTCCTCGCCGAGCAGCTGCAGCGTCTCGTCGTTGACGGACTGCGTGGCCGTGACCATCTCACCGAGGTGGAACAGCACCTGCACGAGCGAGGCTGCGTCGACGCCGATCTTCTCGGCGAAGTCCGTCAGCGACGCACCGCGGGCCAGGCGGACGGTCTGGCCGTCGCCCTTGCGGACCCGCACACCGCCGATGGCGGGCGCCTGCATCTGGTCGAACTCCTGCCGCTTCGCGCGCTTGCTCTTGCGACCGCGACGCGCCGGACCGCCGGGACGACCGAAGGCGCCCTGCGTGCCACCGCGACCACCGGGACGGTTGCCGCCCGGTCGACCACCCGGGCCGCCGAAGCCGCCACCGCCGGGACGGCCGGCGAAGCCGCCACCGCCACCGCCACCGGGACGACCGCCGGGACCGCCGGGACGGGCGCCACCGGGGCCGGGACGACCGCCGGGGCCTCCACGGCCACCGGGGCCGGGACGGGCGCCGGCCAGGCCGGACTGCTTGGGCATCATCGCGGGGTTGGGGCGCGGCATGCCGGGGCGTCCGCCCGGAGCCGGGGCGCCGCCACCCTCACGGGCGGCGGGCGGCCGCGGGGCGCGGTCCTGCTGCATGCCCTGGCGCGAGGAGAACGGGTTGTTGCCCGGACGTGCGGCACCGCCGCCCGGGCGCGGACCCGGACGCGGTCCGGGGGCCGGCTTGGGGCCGGGCTGGGCGGCCGGCGCGGCGGGCGCGTCCTCGGCCGCGGGGGCCTCGGGCTCGGCCGGACGACGCGGGCCGGGCTTCGGGCCGGGCACCGGCGAGGCCTTCGGCGCGGCGGGCGCGGGTGCAGGCGCCTCGGCCGCCGGGGCGGCAGGAGCCTCCGCAGCGGCCTTCGCCGGCTCCGCGGCCTTGGCCGGGGCCTTCTTCGCGGTCTTCTTGGCGCCCTTCTCACGAAGGGCGTCGCCGTGCTCCTCCTTGAGGCGGCGGACGACCGGCGCCTCGACGGTGGACGACGCGGACTTCACGTACTCACCCATGTCCTTCAACGTGGACAGGATGTCCTTGCTCTGTACTCCGAGCTCTCGGGCGAGCTCGTGGACTCTGACAGCCACTGTTCTCCTTCAGGGGGTCCGCCGCCCCGAAGGAGGTGCGGACCCTAGTCGACGTGCAGGCTCATCGGAACGTTCTCATCGAGAGCTCATGAGCGGTTGCTCCGTTTTCGGGTCGTGGGGCCGGACGGCCCCGGTGGTCATGCGGGTGGGGCGGCGACGGCGTCCAGGAGCGTCAGGTCGAGGGGTCCCTCCACGCGGAGGGCTCGGCCGAACGCCTTGCGACGTCGTGCCTGCTCCAGGCACCGAGGGTCGGGGTGCAGGTGCGCCCCTCTCCCCGGCAGCGACCGACGTGGATCGGGGGTGATGGTCGTGACCCTCTCCCCCGGCACCGCGACGAGTCGCACCAGAGCGGTCATGTCCTCACGAGATCGGCAGCCGATGCACGTGCGGATGACCGTCGTCGAGTCTACCCCGTCGGTGCTCATGCCTCGTGCTCGGGCCTCGGCGCCTCGGTGTCGGAGCGGATGTCGATGCGCCATCCCGTCAGCTTGGCGGCGAGCCGCGCGTTCTGGCCCTCCTTGCCGATGGCGAGCGAGAGCTGGAAGTCCGGGACCACCACGCGGGCGGCGCGTGCCTGCTCGTCGACGACGGTGACCTGCTTGACCCGCGACGGAGACAGTGCATGGCCGATGAAGGCCGCCGGGTCGCTGCTCCAGTCGACGATGTCGATCTTCTCGCCGTGCAGCTCGTGCATGACGTTGCGCACGCGCGAGCCCATGGGGCCGATGCACGCGCCCTTGGCGTTGACGCCCGGCTTGTTCGCCCGGACGGCGATCTTCGTGCGGTGCCCGGCCTCGCGGGCGACGCCCATGATCTCCACCGTGCCGTCGGCGATCTCCGGGACCTCGAGGGCGAAGAGCAGGCGGACGAGGTTGGGGTGGGTGCGCGAGACCTTGACGCGTGGGCCCCGCATGCCCTTCTCGACCTCGTAGACGTAGGCCTTGATGCGCTCGCCGTGGGCGTACTTCTCCTCGGCCACGCGCTCGGACGCCGGCAGCAGCGCCTCGACACGGCCGAGGTCGATCATGACGTCGCCGGGGCGGCTGCCCTGCTGGATCACGCCGGAGACGATGTCGCCGACCTTGCCGGAGAACTCGCCGAACTTCTGCTCGTCCTCGGCGTCCCGCAGCCGTTGCATGATGAGCTGCCGGGCGACGGCCGCGGCGAAGCGTCCGAAGTCGGCCGGGGTGTCGTCGAACTCCTCGGAGAACCGGGGCGGGGGCGGCGCGGACGGCGTCGCGGGCTGGTCGCCGTCGCCGGCGGGCTCGGGCTCGGGCTCCTCGACGGTCTCGGGCTCGAGCCGCTCCTTGGCCCAGACCGTGACCTTGCCGCTGCGGCGGTCGAGCTCCACCCGTGCGTGCGGGTGGGCGTAGGGCGTCTTGTGGTAGGCCGCCAGCAGGGCCGTCTCGATGGCCTCGACGACGACCTCGAAGGAGATGTCCTTCTCGCGCTCGAGGGCGCGCAGTGCGCTCATGTCGATGTCCATCAGAGGTCCTTCCCCGTGCTGCGTCCGTGCTGCTGCTTGCTGCGGCCCTTCGTGGGCGCCTTCGGCGCGCCGAGCTCGGGCGTGACCAGGGCGCGGGCGACCTCGGTGTACGCGAGTCGTCGCTGCTGTCCCTTGACCTCGAGCTCGACGCCGGTCTCGTCACTGCCCACCACCCGGCCGGTGACGGCCGGACCGTCGTGCAGGGTGGCGGCGACGAGGCGGCCGACGTTGCGCCGCCAGTGACGGGGATGGGTCAGGGGGCGGTCCAGCCCGCGCGAGGTGACCTCCAGCGTGTACGGCTGCTCCCCCATGGCCGACCCCGCATCGAGGGCCGCGGAGACGGCACGCGTGGCGTCGGTGATGGCATCGAGCGAGACGCCGCCGTCGGCGTCGACCGCCACGCGCAGGAGTCGCTTGGACCCGGAGCGGGAGAGCTCCACGGCCTCGAGGTCCAGTCCGAGCGAGGTGACGGCGTCGCGCACCTCGTCCTCCACCCGGTCGACCAGCGGGTCCGTCATGTGTGCCGCCTCCTGTGTTCTGTTGTCGCGGTGCCGTGCAGGCGGCCGCCCGGCCGCCGCGGCCCCACTCTAGCGGTCCTCGACCAGGGTCCCGCCCGCCCCGTCACGATGGCCTAGGCTGCGCGGATGGTCAGCCGCCGCGTCGTCCTGGGCTCCGGGGTCGTCGTGCTGGCCGGCGGTGCGGTGGTGCGCCTCGCCGGCCGCGACGACGACCTCCTGCGCGCCCTCGGCGCGCGCCCCCGCCCGGTCCCGGTGGCGGCCGACACGACGCTGCTGCGCACGGCCGCGACGGAGCAGGCCGCCCTCGTCGAGGCCGTCGGCGGGCTCGACGACGTCGACGTGGAGGACCTGCTGGCCGTGCTGCGCGAGCAGCTCGATGCCCTGGGCGGAGGGGACGCAGCAGGGCCTGGGGCGGCGAGGTCGTCGTCCGCCCGTGAGGTCGCGCGGGACGTGGCCGCCGCGGCCCGACGCCGCGAGGCGGACGCGCTCGCCGCCACCTCGCCCGACCTCGGGCGCGTCCTGGCCTCCCTCGCCGCGGGCCAGGCGCAGGTCGCCCGCACGCTCGGGCGACGGGCCGACGCATGAGCGCCCCCTCGCCGGTCGGGGCGCTGCAGCGCCGCCTCGCGCTCGAGCACGAGGCCGTCTGGATCGCCTCGCTCGTCGCCGCCCGCTACGACGCGCTGAGCGACGAGGCACGCACGTCGCTGCGCCTGCACGAGCGGGCGCGGGACGCGCTGCTCGCCCGGGTGGCCGCTGCCGGCGCCACACCGGTGGGGCCCCAGGCCTCCTACGGGACGGTCCCCCGCTCGACGGACGACGCTCGTGACCGGCTCGCGTCCGTCGAGACCCGCCTGTGCGCAGCCACGCTCCCGCTCGTCACCCTCGGCAGCCGGGGCGACCGGTCGGAGGCCTTGGCCGCGCTCCGCGCCTCGGCACTCGAGGCCGTCGACTGGGGCGCCACGCCGAAGGCCTTCCCCGGCCTGGGGCGACCGACGGCCTAGCGGCAGACCCCGCGCACGTCCTCGACCACGTCGGCGAGCGGGACGTCGCGACGTGATCCGGTCGCGCGGTCCTTGACCTCCACGACCCCGTCGGCGAGCCCCTTGCCGACCACGACGATGGTCGGCATGCCGAGCAGCTCGGCGTCCTTGAACTTCACGCCGGGCGAGACCTTCGGGCGGTCGTCGTGCAGGACCGACAGTCCCGCGGCCTCGAGGTCCGCCACGAGCCGGTCGGCGGCGTCGAAGACCTCCTGCTGCTTGCCCGCGACGACGACGTGCACGTCGAACGGCGCCAGCTCGCGCGGCCACACGATGCCGAGCTCGTCGTGCGAGCCCTCCACCACCGCGGCGACGGCACGGGAGATGCCGACGCCGTAGGAGCCCATCGTGACCGTGACGAGCTTGCCGTTCTCGTCGAGGACCTGCAGGCCGAGCGCCTCCGCGTACTTGCGCCCCAGCTGGAAGATGTGACCCATCTCGATGCCCCGGGCCAGCTCCAGCGGACCAGAACCGTCGGGCGCGGGGTCGCCGGCGCGGACCTCGGCCGCCTCGATGGTGCCGTCGGCCGTGAAGTCGCGCCCGGCGACGAGGTCGATGACGTGCGAGCCGGGCTCGTTCGCCCCGGTGACCCAGCGCGTCCCGTCGACGACGCGCGGGTCGAGGAGGTAGCGGATGCCGCTGGCGGACTCCGCACCGAGGACACCCGGGCCGATGTAGCCCTTCACGAGTGCGGGGTGGGCCGCGAAGTCGGCCTCCGTGAACGGCTCGACCTCGGCGGGCGAGACCGCCGTCTCCAGGCGCTTGGGGTCGACCTCGCGGTCCCCGGGGACACCGACGGCGAGAGGCTCGCGCGTGCCGTCGGGGTGGCGCAGCACCACCAGCACGTTCTTGAGCGTGTCGGCACCCGTCCAGGGGCGGTCGTCGCGGGGGAAGCGGTCGTTCAGGTGGTCGACGAGCGTCTCGATGGTCGGGGTGTCCGGCGTCTGCTCGGCGTGCGCGGCGGGCAGGTCCGTCCAGTCCCGGGGCTCGGGCGCGACGGTGGTGACCGCCTCGACGTTGGCCGCATAGCCACCGGGCGAGCGCACGAAGGTGTCCTCCCCGATGTCGGCGACCGCGAGGAACTCCTCGCTGGCCGAGCCGCCCATCGCGCCGGAGTCGGCCTTGACGATCACGTAGTCGAGGCCCAGGCGGTCGAAGATCCGGACGTAGGCCTCGCGGTGGGCGCGGTAGCTCGCGTCCAGGCCCGCGTCGTCGACGTCGAAGGAGTAGGAGTCCTTCATGACGAACTCGCGACCGCGGAGGATGCCCGCACGCGGCCGCGCCTCGTCGCGGTACTTCGTCTGGACCTGGTACAGGCTCAGCGGCAGGTCCTTGTAGGAGGAGTACAGGTCCTTCACGAGGAGCGCGAACATCTCCTCGTGCGTGGGGCCGAGCAGCATGTCGGTGCCGCGCCGGTCCTCCAGGCGGAACAGGTTGGGCCCGTACTCCGTCCACCGGTTGGTCGCCTCGTAGGGCTCGCGCGGCAGCAGGGCGGGGAACCGCACCTCCTGCGAGCCGATGGCGTCCATCTCCTCGCGGACGATCTCCTCGACCTTCGCCAGGACCTTCAACCCCAGCGGCAGCCAGGAGTAGATGCCCGGCGCGACGCGGCGGACGTAGCCCGCTCGGACGAGCAGCTTGTGGCTCGGCACCTCTGCGTCGGCGGGGTCGTCTCGCAGGGTTCGCAGGAAGAGCCGGGACATGCGCATGGCCCCGAGCCTAGGACCTGTGGCGCGAGGCCTTCAGGGCGGTGCGCACGAGCGGCACCTGGAGGGGCAGCCGCGCGAGGGTGCCGACCGTGAACCACGTCGACGTCCGACGGCTGCGGAGGGCGTCGACGCTCATCTGCACGTTGGCCGGGAACACCGCGACCAGCAGCGCCGCCGAGGCCGCTCCGCCCACGCGTCGGGTGCGCGGGTGGACGAGCATCGCCGCGCAGGCGACCTCGACCGCGCCCGAGACCAGCACCAGCTCACGCCGGTACGGGAGCACACGCGGCACGATCCGCTCGAAGGGTGCGGGAGCCACGACGTGCGCCACCCCGGCCACGGCCAGCAGGCCCGCGAGGGCCTTCACGTCTCGGTCCATGCCCGCACCCTAGTGTGGGATCCCCCGACCCCAGGAGCACCCATGACCGTCGTCGCCACCCTCGAGCTGCGCCTGCGGCCCGACCAGGTCGAGGCGGCGCCCGCCGTGCTCGCCGACGTCCTGGCGGAGACGCGCGCGTTTCCGGGCAACCTCGGCGTGGACGTGCTCACCGACGTCGAGGACCCGACGCACGTGACGGCCCTCGAGCGCTGGGAGAGCCTCGAGGCGGACGACGCGTACCGCACCTGGCGCGCGGGCGACGGCAAGCGACCCGCGCTGGGCGCCCTGCTCGCCGCTCCCCCGGTGCTCACCCGCTGGAGCACGCAGGACTAGCTCACAGCAGCACCGACGCGAACGTGTCGACCTGCTGCATCCCGATGCGCGCGTACGCAGCCCGCGCGGGGGCGTTGAAGTCGTTGACGTAGAGCGTGACGTCGGGCGCGACGTCCCGGCGCACGAGCCGCACCACACCGGCGAGGGCCGGGGCGGCGAGCCCGCGCCCGCGGTGGTCGGGGTGCACCCAGACGCCCTGCAGCTGGCAGACGCCGTCGACGGCCGCGCCCACCTCGGTCTTGAAGACCACCTCGCCGTGCTCCACGATCGCGAACGCCCACCCCCGGGCCACGAGCTGGCTGACCCGGGCGCGGTACCCCACGCCGCCACCGGCCTCGGGGTCGATGCCGACCTCCTCGCGGAACATGGCGACGGACGCGGGGTAGAGCGCGTCGACCTCGTCGATCATCACGCGGCGCACCCGCGGGTCGGCGGGCAGCGCGGGGTCGTGGTCGATGGCGAGGAACGGCTGGTCGGCGCGCAGCGAGCGGACCGGGCCCCATGCGGTCTCCAGGCGCGACCACAGCCTCAGGACGGGTCCCTGCGGACCGACGAGCGACGCGCTGCGTCGCATGCCCGGCGCCACCCCCGAGACCAGCAGGTGGTGCGCGAAGGCGTCGATCGCGGCGTCGTCGGCCTCGACGGGCACGAGGTTGGCGCCGCAGTGGCAGGCCGCGACGAGCTCGCCGTCGCGGAAGCAGCCCAGGATCGAGCCGCCCAGCAGCACGTCGCGCAGGCCCGTCTCGGCGACGCGGTGCCGCACGAACAGGTTGGCGCGCGGGTGACGCTCCGTGAGCCGCACGAGCGCGGCGGCATCGGCCGGGGTCAGGGGGCGGACCTGCTGGGCGACGTCGACGAGCTCGGTCATCGGCTCCTCCGTCACGTCCGCGGCACCCGGGCGGGACGCCTCCTCCACCCTAGTCCGGGGGACGGACGGACGCGTCCCGACGTGCGGGCCTCAGGACACCGAGACCGAGGCGGAGGCGCCCTCCTCGGTCTCCATGCCCTCGGCGATCCGCATGGCCTCCTCGATGAGGGTCTCGACGATCTTGCTCTCGGGCACGGTCTTGATGACCTCGCCCTTGACGAAGATCTGGCCCTTGCCGTTGCCGGAGGCGACGCCGAGGTCGGCCTCGCGGGCCTCGCCGGGGCCGTTGACGACGCAGCCCATCACGGCCACGCGCAGCGGGACCTCGAGCCCGTCGAGGCCGGCGGTGACCTCCTCGGCGAGCTTGTAGACGTCGACCTGCGCGCGTCCGCACGAGGGGCAGGAGACGATCTCGAGCTTGCGCGGCCGCAGGTTGAGCGACTGCAGGATCTGGATCCCGACCTTGACCTCCTCGACCGGCGGGGCCGAGAGGGAGACGCGGATGGTGTCGCCGATGCCCTTGCCGAGCAGGTGCCCGAACGCCACGGAGCTCTTGATCGTGCCCTGGAAGGCGGGGCCCGCCTCGGTGACTCCGAGGTGCAGCGGCCAGTCGCCGCGCTCGGCGAGCTGCTCGTAGGCCTGGACCATGATCACGGGGTCGTTGTGCTTGACGGAGATCTTGAAGTCGTGGAAGTCGTGCTCCTCGAACAACGAGGCCTCCCACACGGCCGACTCCACGAGGGCCTCGGGCGTCGCCTTGCCGTACTTCTCGAGCAGGCGCTTGTCGAGGCTGCCTGCGTTCACGCCGATGCGCAGCGAGACGCCCGCGTCCTTGGCCGCCTTGGCGATCGCGCCGACCTGGTCGTCGAACTTGCGGATGTTGCCGGGATTGACCCGGACGGCCGCGCAGCCGGCGTCGATCGCGGCGAAGACGTACTTCGGCTGGAAGTGGATGTCGGCGATGACGGGGATCTGGCTCTTCTGCGCGATCGCGGGCAGCGCGTCGGCGTCGTCCTGGCTCGGGCAGGCCACGCGGACGATGTCGCAGCCGGCGGCGGTGAGCTCGGCGATCTGCTGCAGCGTGCTGTTGACGTCGGACGTGAGCGTGGTCGTCATCGACTGCACGGAGACCGGAGCGTCACCGCCGACCTCCACCGAACCGACCCTGATCTTGCGGGAGGGGCGACGCGGGCTCAGGACCGGCGGCGGGGCCTCGGGCATGCCGAGGGAGACGGGCTGGTTCACGAGAGGCTCACCGGGTTCACGATGTCGGCGTAGATCAGGATGACGCTCATGACCATCAGGATGCCACCCACCGCGTAGGCGACGGGCAGCATCCTCGCCACGTCGACGTAGCCGGGGTCGGGCCGGCGCCGCAGCCGGGCCCACCCGCGACGCACCGCCTCCCACAGGGCACCTGCGATGTGGCCACCGTCGAGGGGCAGGAGCGGGATGAAGTTGAACAGCGCGAGGAACAGGTTCAGCGAGGCCAGCAGGGCGAGGATGCGTTGTGCCCGCTCGGACCAGGTGGGCTCGTCGACGGTGACGAGCTCGCCCGCCACCCGGCTCGCGCCCACCACGCTGATGGGCCCGTCGGCCGGCCTCTCGGCGCCGAAAGCGGCCTTGGTGACCTCGACCATGCGCACCGGCAGGTGGGCGATCGCCGACGCCGTGGCGGCGACCTGCTCCCCCATCACGTCGACCACCGCGCCCGGCCCCTGCCGCTGCATCGTCTGGACCGGCTCGACGCCGAGGAAGCCGACCCGCTCGGTGCGCTCGGGGTCGTCGACGGAGGCCCGAGCGAGGACCGTGGTGGGAACCTCGGCGCTCACCTCGCGACCGTCGCGCTCGACCACGATGCGCGCCTCCCGGTCGCCGTTCGAGCGGATGAGGCCCGCGAGCTGGTCCCAGGAGGTGACGCGCTCGCCGTTGAACGAGACGAACTCGTCGCCCGGCTGCAGACCGGCCTTCTTCGCCGGGGTCACCGGGTCGGCGTCGGTGCACGTGCGCCCGGCCTCGGCGTCGGAGATCGCGCAGTCGGAGACGGCCGCGACGGTGGTGGTGGGCCTGAGCGCGCCGAAGCCCATCAGCACGACGGCGAAGAGCACGACCGCGATGGCGACGTTCACCATCGGGCCACCGGCCATCACGATGAGCTTCTGCCACCAGGGCTTCTTGTAGAACAGCCGCTCGGCGTCGTCCTCGTCGACGAGCTCGTACTCCGCGTGGCGGGCGTCCGCGACCAGCTGGGTGAAGAGGCCGGTGTTCGTGTCACGCACCACCTCGGGGCCGTCGGCCCCGACCTTCGCCCGCTCCGGCGGCAGCATCCCGACGAGCTTGACGTAGCCGCCCAGCGGGATCGACTTGATGCCGTACTCGGTCTCACCGCGGCGGAACGACCAGATCGTCCGGCCGAACCCGACGAAGTACTGGGTGACCTTGATGCCGAACCTCTTGGCCGGGTACAGGTGACCCAGCTCGTGCAGCGCGATGGAGGCGACGACGCCGAGGACGAAGACGACGACGCCGAGCGTGTAGACGAGGGCGGTCACGCGCGGGGCCTGCCAGCTGACACGGTGTGGTCCTCCACCAGGGCTCGGGCCCGCTCGCGGGCGCGTTCGTCGGCCTCCAGGACGAGGTCGAGCGTCAGGTCGGCGCGGGCGGCGTCCGGGTCGTCGAGGTGCTCGGCCAGGACCGCTCCCACCGTGTCCACGATGCCAAGGAAGTCCAAGTCACCCGCGACGAACGCGTCCACGCACACCTCGTTGGCGGCGTTGAACACCGCTGGGGCGGTGCGGCCCGCCTCGCCGGCGCGGCGGGCCAGGCGCACGGCCGGGAAGGCACGCTCGTCGAGCGGGAAGAACTCCCACGCCGTCGGCGCGGTCCAGTCGCAGGGGCGCGCGGCGCCCGGCACGCGCTCGGGCCAGGCCAGCCCGAGCGCGATCGGCAGGCGCATGTCCGGCGGTGAGGCCTGGACCATGGTCGAGCCGTCGACGTACTCGACCATCGAGTGCACGACCGACGACGGGTGCACCACGACGTCGATGCGGTCGAAGCCAATGCCGAACAGCAGGTGCGCCTCGATGACCTCCAGGCCCTTGTTGACGAGTGTCGCGGAGTTGATGGTGATGACCGGCCCCATGTCCCAGGTGGGATGTGCCATCGCCTGCTCCGGCGTCACGTCGGCCAGCTCCTCGCGGGTGCGGCCGCGGAACGGCCCACCGCTGGCGGTGACGAGCAGCCGTTGCACGTCCTCGACCCGCTCGCCGCGCAGCGCCTGCGCGATCGCGGAGTGCTCGGAGTCGACCGGTACCAGCTGGCCCGGACGGACGAGCGAGGTGACGAGGTCGCCGCCGACGATGAGGGACTCCTTGTTCGCCAGCGCGAGGGTCGTGCCCGTCTCGAGCGCGGCGAGCGTGGGTCGCAGGCCGACCGCCCCGGTCATGCCGTTGAGCACGACGTCGACGTCGGTCCGGGCGACCTCCGTGGCGGCGTCGGGCCCGGCCAGCAGCCGCGGCAGCCGGTGGTCGCCCTCGGACCATCCGCGCCGTTGCGCCTCGGCGTACAGGGCGAGCTGCACGTCCTCCGCCGCGGTGGCGCGGGCGACCGCCACCACCTCCACCTCGTGGCGCAGGGCCTGGGCGGCGAGCAGCACCGGGTCCGACCCGCCCGCGGCGAGCGCGACGACGTCGAACCGGTCGGGCGCCGCCTCCACCACCTCCAGCGCCTGCGTCCCGATGGAGCCGGTGGAACCGAGAATGGCGACACGCTTGCGCATGTCGCCATTCTCCCCCACCGACGGTGCGGCAGGCCGACGCCGGGTGTCCCGCCCGGGCGTCGGGGGTCTAGGTCACTTCACCTCGGACCGCCGGATCAGCCAGATGCCGATCGCGAGCGGGATCACCGCCCAGATGAGGCCGGAGACACCCAGCTGCGCCCACTCCTCACCGGTCAGGTTGCCCTCGAAGAGCTTGGACTGGGAGAAGTTGAAGTCGACCCACGGCTGGAGGTCGGCGAACCAGTCCTGGAACGCCGCCAGGATGCCGAACACGGTCGGCAGCACGAAGCCGTAGACGAAGTAGCCGACCACGGCCGCCGGCGTGTTGCGGAAGAGCGCACCCAACGTGAAGCCGAGGATCAGGCCGAGCACGTTGGCGAGGACGATCGTCACGAACTGCGTGACCGTGACGTCCCAGTCGGCGTCGACGCCGTTGACCGCGGCGCCCAGCAGGTTGCCGAGCGCGCCGATCCCGAAAGCCGCGAGCACGGAGACCACGCCGACGAGCACGGACGCGACGATCTTGGCGTTGATGATCGACCCGCGGTGCGGCACCAGGGTGAAGGTCGTGAGACCGCTGCGCTGGCTCCACTCCCCCGTCACCGAGAGGATCGCGACGACCGGCAGCAGGATGCCCAGGGGCACGCCGAAGGCCGTGGCGAACGTCGAGTAGGAGATGACGCTGTCGGGCGCGAACAGGATCACCGACGCGGCCGCGATGATCGACAGCACGACGATGCTGATCATCAGCCAGCGGCCGGCGCGGGTGTCGAACATCTTGCGCAGCTCGACCTTCACGAGCCGCGAGAACGGGATGCCGGGACGGTCGGTGGAGACGGTCGACGGCAGGGGGCTTGCGGTGGTGGCGCTCATGCCACGGCTCCTTCACGGGTGGTCTGCTCGCGCTGGCTGGACGAGGTGAGCTCGAGGAACATCTCCTCGAGGCCGGCGCCGCCGGCGGGGCGCAGCTCGACGAGGGCGACACCGGCGGCGAGGGCGGCCCGGCCGACCTCCTCGGCCGACATCGGGACCTGCAGGCCGCCCTTGGCCTCGACGGCCGTCTGCCCTGCACCGGCGAGCGCCTTCTGCAGCTGCTGGTCGTCGACGGAGTGCACGAAGGTCGACACGGACCCACCGCGCGCCTGCGCCATGAGCTCGTCCTTCGTGCCCTGCGCGACGATCCGTCCGTTGCCGATGACGATGATCTCGTCGGCGATGATCTCGATCTCGTGCAGCAGGTGCGAGCTCAGCAGCACGGTGCCGCCGCGGTCGGCGTAGCCGCGCAGCAGGCTGCGCATCCAGTGGATGCCCGCCGGGTCGAGGCCGTTGGCCGGCTCGTCGAGGATGAGCACCTTAGGGTCGCCGAGCAGCGCGTTGGCGATGCCCAAGCGCTGACGCATGCCGAGCGAGTAGTTCTTCACCCGTCGCTTGGCCTCCGGCGGGGTGAGGCTGACGAGCTCGAGCATCTCGTCGACGCGGCTGGACGGCAGGCCCATCGTGAGGGCCGACAGCGTGAGGATCTCTCGGCCGGTCCGCCCGGCGTGCTGGGCCGAGGCGTCGAGGAGGACGCCGACCTGGGTGCCGGGGTTCGGGATGTCGCGGTAGTCGACGCCGTCGATGAGCGCCTGCCCCGTCGAGGGCGGCGTCAGGCCGGTCATGATGCGCATCGTGGTGGACTTGCCGGCGCCGTTGGGACCGAGGAAGCCCGTCACGGCACCGGGGTTGCACGTGAAGCTGACGTCGTCGACGGCCGTGAAGCCCGCGTACGTCTTCGTGAGGTTCTGGACCTGGATCATGGCCCCAGCCTGCCCGCCGGGGCCGTCCCCGCACATCCCCCGCAGGGCCGGAACCGCGGCGCCGAAAGTATGAGCCGCTCCGGCCGTCCGGACGTCGATCCCCCACCGGTCGGATGGGTAGCGTGTGGCCGTGAGCAGCGCACCGCCTCCCCTCTCCCCGTGGGGGCACGCGTGGAGGCTGGTGCTGGTACTGGCGATCACCGCCCTGACATGGGTCGAGCTCGTGCCCTGGCAGCTCGAGAACGCGCCTCGCTGGTTCGTGGCAGACGTCGCAGTGGGGGCGGCCAGCACGGTCGTGACGATGATCTGGCGTCGTCGCTTCCCGGTGACGGTCGCCGTCGTCACCAACATCGTCGCGGTCGGCTCGTTCTCCTCCGCAGGGGCGGCGAGCCTCGCGCTCACCTCGTTGGCCACGCGTCGGCGCTGGCGCGAGATCGTCCCGGTGACGGGGGTCGTGCTCCTGACGATCCCCGCGACGGTGGCCATCAACCCCGTCCCCGGCCCGGACCCGCGGGTCGACGCCGCCGTGGTCGTCGTGGTCGTCCTGTTCATGGTCGCCACCGGCATGTACGTCGGCTCGCGCCGAGAGCTGCTGGACACCCTCCGTTCCCGTGCCGAGATCGCCGAGGCCGAGCAGTCGGCGAAGCTGGCCCAGGCGCGCAGCGCCGAACGCACGCGCATCGCACGGGAGATGCACGACGTGCTCGCGCACCGGATCTCCCTCGTCACGATGCACGCGGGTGCCCTGGCGTACCGGGAGGACCTCCCGCCGGAGCAGGTGCGCGAGTCGGCACGCACGATCCAGGAGACCGCCCACCAGGCGATGGAGGAGCTGCGCGCCGTCCTCGGCGTCCTGCGCGAGGATCCAGGTGACGCCGTGCCGGAGCTGCCCGTGCCCAAGGCCGCCGACCTCACCGGGCTGGTCGCCGAGTGGCAGCGCGCCGGCATGCGCGTCGCGCTCGACGTGGAGGGCGACCTGGAGACGGTGCCGGCCGGCGCGGGACGCACCGTCTTCCGGGTGGTGCAGGAGGCCCTCACCAACGCCCACAAGCACGCCAGCGCGACCTCGGTGCGGGTGCGGGTGGTCGTCGAGTCACGCGAAGGGGTCTGGGTCGAGGTGCGCAACCCCCTGCCGGTCGGCTCCGTCGACACGTCGGACGCGCCAGCGGGGTCGGGGCTGGGCCTGGTGGGCCTGCGGGAGCGCGTCGAGCTCGCGGGTGGACGCCTGCGGCACGGCGTCACCGCCCGCGACCGGACGTTCGCCCTCGACGCCTGGCTACCGTGGCCCGCATGACCCGCCTCCTCCTCGTCGACGACGACGCCCTCGTGCGCGCCGGGCTGTCGCTGATGCTCGGCGGGGCCGACGAGCTCGAGGTCGTGGGCGAGGCCTCGAACGGGCGCGAGGCGCTCGAACGGGTCCGCGACGGTGGCGTCGACGTGGTGCTCATGGACCTGCGCATGCCCGTGATGGACGGCATCGAGGCCACCACGGCCATCCGCGCGATGCCGTCGGCGCCACGCGTGCTCGTGCTGACCACGTTCGACGCGGACGACTACGTGGTGCGCGCCCTCGCGGCGGGCGCCCACGGGTTCCTGCTCAAGGACACGCCGCCGGCGCAGATCGTCGAGGCGATCGGCGCGGTCCGCAGCGACGAGCCCGCCCTGTCCCCGTCGATCACGCGACGCCTGATCGAGCAGGTGACGGACGGCTCCGGCGACCGTCGCGCCGACCGGGCGGCCGACCTCGTCGCGACGCTCACCGAGCGCGAGCGGGACGTGGCCCTGGCCATCGGGCGCGGGGCCTCGAACGCGGAGATCGCCTCCGAGCTCCACCTCAGCCTCGCGACGGTCAAGGCGCACATCTCGCACCTGTTCACCAAGCTGCAGGCGGTCAACCGCGTGCAGGTCGCGATCACGATGCACGAGGCCGGCCTTCTCTAGCTAGCGTGGGACGCATGCCCCTGACAGACCTGGCCGACGTCCTCCTCGACCGCACGGTGCTGCCCGGCTACTCGCGCATCGGGCCCGCCCTGCGCCGCCGCTGGTGGCCGGCCGACCCCGAGCCCGACGCGCTGCGCGGCCGGCACGTCGTGGTCACCGGAGCGAGCGGCGGGCTGGGTGCCGCGGCCACGTCGGGCGTCGCCGCGCTGGGCGCCACCGTGCACCTCGTCGGGCGCAAGGCCGACCGGCTCGCGGACGCCGCCGGGCGGGTCCGCCGTGACGTCCCCTCCGCGGACCTGCGCGAGGAGGTGTGCGACGTCAGCGACCTCGACGACGTCCGGCGTTACGCCACGCGGCTGACGTCCGACCTCGGCGCGCTGCACGCCATCGTGCACGACGCCGGCGTGATGCCGAGGGAGCGTACGGAGTCGGCGCAGGGGCACGAGCTCACCCTCGCCACCCACGTGCTGGGCCCCCTGCTGCTGACCGAGCTCGTCCGACCGTTGCTGGAGTCCGCCGACGACGGCCGGGTCGTCTGGGTGTCCTCGGGCGGGATGTACACCGCACCGCTGACGTCCGGCCTCGTCGACGACCTGCAGTACCGCGACGGCGAGTACGACGGCGTGCGGGCCTATGCGCGCACCAAGCGCCTGCAGGTGGTGGTGGCCGAGATGCTGGCCGAGCGCCACTCGCACCTGCCCAGCCACTCGATGCACCCAGGGTGGGCCGACACGCCCGGCGTGACCGACTCGCTCCCCGGCTTCGCGCGGATCACAGCGCCGGTGCTGCGGACGGCCGAGGAGGGCGCCGACACCATGGTGTGGCTCGTCGGCACACCGTCGTCGGTGACCGGCAACCACGGGTTCTGGTGCGACCGGCGGCGCCGGCCCGAGCGCTGGCTCCCCTGGTCGCACGACGACCCGGCGCTGCGACGCCGCGCGTGGGACCGGCTCGCCGCGTGGGCCGGGCTGGAGCCGGAGGGCTCCTAGCCGACCGGCCGGCGGGCCAGCAGCGGCTCGACGACGTCGGCCGCGTGCCTCAGGACGGCGTCGCGGTAGCCGTCGGCGTCATCGGCCAGCGCCATCGCGGCGTCGCCGGAGCCGGCCTGGCGCACGAGCTCCATCGGGTGCTCGTCCGAGCCCGCCCGCACGACCGGTCCCTCGGCCCCGTCGGCGACGACGACCGCGCCGTCGCCTCCGGGGACGGCACCGATGCGGATGCACGCGCAGACCGCGACCACGCGGTCGTCGCCCGTCACCTGCACGCCCACCTCCTGCCCCGGCTGCACGCCGAGGATCCGCAGGCCCGAACCGAGCGCGGCCGACCGCTCCAGCAGCCGTGCGAACGTGAGGGTCGCCGTGGCGGGGTCGTCGGCGCCGCCCGCGACCACGTGCCGGTCGAGCAGGTCGAAGGCGAGGCTGCTCATCAACGTCCCCGGAAGACGGGCGCGCGCTTCTCCGTGCGCGCCTGGGCCGCCTCGCGGACGTCCTCGCTGGCCCACACCGCACGGAAGCTCTCCTCGATCGCCGGGTCGTCGGCGGTCGCGTTCAGCACCTGCTTGTTGTGCGCGATCGTGAGCGGGGCCAGCGTCGCGATCTCGTGCGCCCACGCGAGGGCGTCGTCGAAGGTGCCGGCGCGGTCGACGAGGCCGTGCCGCAGCGCCTCGTCGCGGTCGAGGAGCTCGCCGGCGATCATCATGCGCCGGGCCGGGCCGGCGCCGGAGAGCGCGGAGAGGGTGCGGATGGTCCACGCGTCGACGGCCATGCCGTTGCGCACGGTCGGCACGCCGAAGCGTGCGGTCTCGTCGGCCACGCGCAGGTCGCACGCGATGGCCAGCTGCGTGCCCGCGCCGATCGCGGGGCCGTTGACGGCGGCCACGATCGGGACCGGCAGGCGGGTGAGCCCGTGGAGCATGCCGTAGAGCGCCTGCAGGAACTCCTCCCCGTACACGCCGCCGAGGTCGGCGCCGGAGCAGAAGGCCGTGCCCTTCCCGGTGACCACCAGGGCGCGTGCTCCACCGGCCGCGGGCCCGTCGCCCACGGCCTGGGTGGCCGCGGCGAGGATCGCCTCGCACAACCCGAGGTCGAGCGCGTTGCGGCGCTGCTCGCGCTGCAGCTCCAGGACGACGACGTCGCCGTCGCGGTGGACTCCCAGCATGACGCTCCTTCGGTCGGCTCGCGGTCACGCTACCGGCTCGCGGAAGGACGTGACCTGGCGCACACCCGGTCGTTGGAGGGGGCATGACGGTGACTCGTCGCGCCCTGCTGCGCTCCGGAACCCTGCTCGGCACGGCGGCCGTGGTCGGCCTGCCCTCGATCTCGCGCGCGGCGGTCTCCCCCGCCTCGACGGCCGGCACCACGCTGGCCCGCCGGGTCGTCCGCGGGACGCCGGGAGCGGGCGGCTACGTGAAGCTGGTCGGCGGCGCCGGCGAGCCGCACGTGCTGCGCGCCGAGCTCGGCGCCACGCCGGGCAGCACCCGGGCGACCACCCGGCAGGCGGTCGTCTCGTTCGTCCACCTCACCGACGTCCACGTGATCGACGCCCAGTCGCCGATGCGCGTCGAGTACCTCGACCGGCTGGACGACACCTACGACCCGAGCGACCCCACGCTCGGGGGCCTGCTGTCGTCCAGCTACCGCCCGCAGGAGATGCTCACCGCGCAGACGAGCGACGCGATGGTGCGCGCCGTGAACGACGTCTCGGCCGGACCGGTCACCGGGTCGCCGCTCGCGTTCGCGATCCAGACCGGCGACAACTCCGACAACTGCCAGTACAACGAGGTCCGTTGGAACATCGACGTCCTCGACGGTGGCCGGCCCGTGCGGCCCGACTCCGGCGACACCACGAAGTGGGAGGGGGTGCACGACACCGCCACGGCCGACACCCACTACTGGCACCCGGAGGGCGGCGCGAACGACCAGTACCGCTCCCGGTACGGCTTCCCGTCGAAGTCGGGGCTGCTCGACGCCGCGCGCCGTCCCTTCACGCCCGAGGGCCTCTCGATCCCGTGGTACTCGGTCTTCGGCAACCACGACGGCCTCGTGCAGGGCAACTTCCCGCAGAGCCTCCCCCTCGGCGTCATCGGCACCGGCAACCTGAAGGCGACGAGCCTCCCACCCGGCCTCTCCCAGGCCGACGTGCTCGACTCCCTGCGCAAGGCCAACGCCGGCTCGCTGGTCGGGGCGCTGTCGCTGCTCTCGGCCCGGTGGGTCTCCGCGGACCCGGCACGCCGCTCGCTGACCCGCAAGCAGGTCGTCGAGGAGCACTTCAGGACGACCGGCTCCCCCGTCGGCCACGGGTTCACCACCGAGAACCGCACGAAGGGCACCGCGTACTACACGTTCGACCGCGGTCCGCTGCGCTGCATCGTCCTCGACACCGTCAACCCGAACGGCTACGCCGACGGCTCGATCGACGCCGCCCAGCACGCCTGGCTGCAGCAGGTGCTGGCTGCATCCACCGACCGCTACGTCATGGTGTTCAGCCACCACACGTCGGCGACGATGACCAATCCCCTGGTGGGCACGGGGCTGGACCTGCAGGCCCGCGTGCTCGGACCGGCCGTCGTCTCCACGCTGCTCGCGAGCCGCAACGTCGTCGCCTGGGTGAACGGCCACACCCACACGAACGCCATCACGTCGCACGCGCGGGCCGACGGCTCGGGCGGCTTCTACGAGATGAGCTGCGCGTCCCACGTGGACTTCCCGCAGCAGTCGCGCCTCGTCGAGCTGGTGGACAACCGCGACGGCACGCTGTCGATCTTCACGACGATGGTCGACCACGCGGGCGCCGAGCAGCACTCGGGCCTCGGCGACACCCTCGAGCTGGCCTCCCTGTCGCGCGAGCTCGCCGCCAACGACCCGCAGCAGCGCACGGCCGGCTACGAGGGCAAGGCGGCTGACCGCAACACCGAGCTCGTGCTGCCGAACCCCCTGGCCTGAGCGCCCGTCATCCCGCGCCGGAACGGCCGTCGTAGGTGACGAGCAGTCGGGCGAAGTGGTGCTCGCCGTCGGAGGTGCTGCCGTGGGGTAGTCCGTGGGTGGCGGGTTCGGCGTCGACGACTCGGCCCGAGGGCAGGATCCAGCGCAGAGTGCGGTGACTCTTCATCGCGTGGTGTCGTCGGTGCAGGGGCCACAGGTTCGACCCTCGGGTCGGTCCGCGGGGGTGGGGTTCTCGATGGTCGAGGTCGCACTCCCTCGCGGGTCTGAGGCAGCCGGGCGCCTGGCAGACGCCGTCGCGGAACGCGATCGCGGTGGCGAGGACGTCCGGGGCGAACCGTCCCACGTACTCGTGGGCGAGGGTGTCGCGGGTGATCGGGTCGACCAGCAGCCGGTGGAAGAAGGTCTGCTCGGGGTCGAGGTGCTCGAGGATCCACGCGGCGGGCACGGTCCACGATCCGTCATCGCTGATGGCGGGGCCGTCCTCGGCGCCGGTGAGGACCTCGGCGTCGATGACGACGCCGACGTCGGTGCGCACGCGGGCCGGTGCAGGGTCGTCGGTAGCAAGGAGGAGGTCGACGAACGCGTCGGCACGTCGCTGGCTGCGGGTGCGCTGGTCGCCCTCGGCCTTGGGGATGCGGGCGAGGCGGGCGCCGATCGCGGCGGCCTGATGGGACGGGACGATCGCGTTGACCCACGCCATGCCGTCGTCGACGTGCGTGATGGTCACGGTCCGCTCGCGGCGGGCGGCCTCGGCGCGGGCAGCGGCCTCCTCGGCCTCGATACGGGCGACGAACCGCTTGAGCCAGCCTCGCAGCTCGGCCACCGTGTGGGTGGCCGCGTACCGGATCACGGTGTCGTCGAGCCGTCGGTGCGATTCCGGGTGCACGAGCACCAGGGCGGCGGCGGCGACCTCACGAGCGCGGGCCCAGTCGATGGTCCCCCGACCGAACGCGAGCCACGTGTGCGGCGTCCGCTCCCGCAGACGATCGGCGGCAGCCAGCCGGGCACTCACCTGTCCCTCGGACAGCCCGGTGGCCTGTCCGATCTCCAACGCGATTGCGGACCGCTCCACGAGCCGCACCATCGGCGACTCGATCGCGGCCGTGCGAACCAGCTCCGCCTCGCGGAACCGGAGCATCGCGGCCAACTCCGCGGCCTCGGCACGCGCCCGCTCACGCGCGAGGGACGTCAGCCCCTCCAGCCTTGCAGCGTTGCCGCTTCCTTCCATGTATCGAACATACAAGCGGCCCCTGACAACGCATTTGCGCCGCAGTCGCCGCGTGCCCGGCCGTCGGAGGTGTCACGTTTCATGGTTCGATCGAGCACATGGGCGCAATCGCTGAGGACTCGAGCATCTGGAATGAACTTCCGTACGACGAAGCTTGGGCTGACTTCGAGGTCCGTTTCGGTTTCCAGCCCGACTACCACGAGCGCACTCGCCCCGCGATCGACCTTCCACCGGACAGTCTCGTCATCGACCTCCGACCGATCTACGGGTACCCGGGACCGAGGTTCGCCGCAGGCGAGGCGTCGATCAACGCCAGCGCTTTGCGTTGCTTCGTCTGGCTGTTGAACGACCTGTCCCTCACTGCCCTGGACTGGCAGCATCCGTCGTACGAGTACTCGCCCGCATCCCACGTCTTGTCCTTACTCAGCCATATGCCCGTGCCCGTCTTTCCGAACGGGGACTACTACATCCATGCGAGCGAGGGCCTCCGATGGGGCACCTTCGGTCATCCCTGGCAGCAAACACTGACGATCTGGGGGCACGAGCTGATCGCCACGCTTGGCGCCGAACTCTTGACCTGGCTCCCACGGCACGCTCAGAGCAGGTTCTAGACGCGCATCCGACGTGCTCGGACGCCAACTACTCCGACGCGGCGAGCTGCCCGCAGGCGGCGTCGATCTCGTCGCCGCGGGTGTCGCGGATGGTGGTGCTGATGCCCTTGGACTGGAGGCGGCGGACGAACTCGTCCATGTCGCCGTCGCGGGACCGGGTGAAGCGGGAGCCGGGGACCTCGTTGAGCGGGATGAGGTTGACGTGCACCCAGCCGCGACCCTCGCCGTGGGCGAGGAGGAGGTCGGCGAGGAGGTCGGCGCGCCAGGCCTGGTCGTTGATGTCGCGCATCATGGCGTACTCGATGGAGACGCGTCGGCCGGTGACGTCGAAGAAGTGCTTGGCGGCCGAGACGGCCTCCTCGACGCTGTGCCGGGTGTTGATCGGCACCAGCTCGTCGCGGAGCTCGTCGTCGGGGGCGTGAAGCGACAGCGCGAGCGTCACGGGCACTCCCTCGTCGGCCAGCTGACGCATGCGCGGAGCGAGGCCGACGGTGCTGACGGTGATGTTGCGGGCCGACATGCCGAGGCCGTCCGGCGCGGGGGAGGTCATGCGACGCACGGCGCCGACCACGGCCTTGTAGTTGGCGAGCGGCTCCCCCATGCCCATGAAGACCACGTTGGAGAGCCGGCCCGGCCCTCCCGCGACACGGCCGTGGGCCATCGCGGCGGCGGCGTCGACGACCTGGTCGACGATCTCGGCCGTGCTCATGTTGCGCTGCAGGCCGCCCTGGCCGGTGGCGCAGAACGGGCAGGCCATGCCGCAGCCGGCCTGGCTGGAGACGCAGACCGTGGCCCGATCGGTGTAGCGCATGAGCACCGACTCGACGAGGGCGCCGTCGAAGAGGCGCCAGAGGGTCTTGAGGGTCGTGCCGCGGTCGGCCTCCTGCACGCGGACCGTCGACAGCAGCGGCGGCAGGAGCGCCTCGGCGATGGCGTCGCGCTGGGCGGCCGGCAGGTCGGTCATCGCCTCGGGGTCACGCTGGAGGCGGGCGAAGTAGTGGTGGGCGACCTGCTTGACGCGGAACGCGGGCAGGCCGAGCTCCTCGGCCGCGGCCTTGCGCTCGTCGGCGGAGAAGTCGGCGAGGTGGCGCGGTGGCTTGCCGCGGCCACGGGGAGGCTCGAGGACGAGCGGCAGGGTCTTGGTGGGCTCGCTCACCGGCCCATCCTCCCAGGCCCACCCCAACCCTGTCGAAACCGTCAGGCGAGGTCGGCGACGAAGTCGAGCTTCGCGAGCACCGGCGGCGGGATGACGAACGGGTAGAGGTCGTCCGAGCCCATCGCGCGGTTGATCTGGTTGAGCGCGGTCGACAGCGGGATCCACACGCCGGTCACGAGCTCGCTGAAGCGGGTGAACGCGGTTGGGGCGACCGTCGTGAGCCCGTAGGAGCGGGCGGTCTCGACGGCCTCGCCGATGTGCATCCAGTGCGCGAAGGTCTCGGCGAAGTCCTCGAACGGGTGCATCGTGGCGTAGGTGCTGATGTAGGAGTCCTGCCAGTCCGCGGGCGGGCCCTCGGAGTAGTGCCGGTCGATCTCGGCCTGGTAGTCGGCCCGCTCGTCGCCGAACAGGTCGCGGCAGCCCTCGATGAGCGCGTCCCCGCGCACGAGGACCATCTCGTAGTAGTGGCCGACCTCGTGGCGCAGGTGGCCCAGCATCGTGCGGTACGGCTCGGCGAGCTCGGCCTGCACCTTCGCCCGGTGGGCGTCGTCGCCCTCGGCGAGGTCGATCGTGATGACACCGTCGTCGTGGCCGATCACGACGTCCTCGGCGACGCTCGACAGCATGTCGAAGCAGAGGCCGTGCTCGGGGTCCTCGTCGCGCGTCGTGATGGGCAGGCCGCGGGCGTCGAGCTCCACGACGAGCCGCCGCTTCGCCGACTCCGCGACCGGCAGCTGCGCGAGCCCCTCCGCGTCGTCGTCGGCAGGCCGCGTGCGGGTGAGGTCGCACGCGAAGCACTGACCGCCCTCGGTCCGCGAGAGCCAGGTGCACCCCGAGAGGTCGAGGTTGCGGCACACGTGCCAGACGAGGCCGTCGCCGTCGACGTAGCGCCCGTCCACGTCCACCGGCACGATGTCGTGCTCGGACCGGGAGTACCCGAGGTTCGTCCCGCAGGAGACGCACACGGAGTTCTCGAAGAACAGGGCGTTGCCGCAGACGCGGCAGGAAAAGGCCTTCACTGGCCTCATCCTCCCGGTGGCACGCCCGGACCGCACCTCGGGCGCGACCGTGCCCTCAGACGGGGACGACGTCGACCGCGACGTCGAGCGTCGACGTGCTGGCCTCGGTGAAGATGACGCCCTTCAGTGGCGGGACGTCCGCGTACTCCCGCCCCCACGCCACGGTGACGTACCGCTCGTTGGCCGCCTGGTCGTTGGTGGGGTCGACGGCGAACCACCCTCCGCCCGGCACCCACACCCCGACCCAGGCGTGCGTCGCGTCCGCGCCGACGACCCGCTCCTTGCCCGGTGCGGGCTCGGTGGCCAGGTAGCCGCTCGTGTACCGGGCGGCGAGCCCGTGCGACCGGAGGCAGGCGAGCACGAGCTGGGCGAAGTCCTGGCAGACGCCGGCGCGCGCCTCGAGCACGTCGTCGATCGTCGAGGTGACGGTGGTGGCGCCCTGCTCGTAGCCGAAGTCCTCGTGCACGCGGTGCACGAGGTCGAGGACCGCCTCCCCGAGGGGCCGACCGGGCCGCAGCGACGTCGCCGCGTAGGCGTGGGCCGACGGCGGATGGTCGACCGACGGCGACGCGAGGGCGAGGTCGAGGGCCTGCCAGGCGTCCGGCACGTCGCGCCTCGTCGACGGACGCGCCTGCTCCCAGGGCACCGCGAGCAGGGCCGGGTCGTGACGCGGCTCGTCGGTCTCGACCACGCTGTGGGCGACGACGACGAGGTCGCGGTGCGGTGCTTCGACCTGGAAGTAGGTGCTGGTGTTCCCGAAGTGGTCGACGTCGGTGGAGCGGTCGCTCGGCGACGGGTCGATGACGACCTCGTGGGACTCGACCCGCTGCCACGGCAGCTCGCGCGGCGTGAGGTAGCCGATGCCGTAGCTGCCCGTGACGTCGTCGTCGTAGGCGTACGTGGTGCGGTGGGTGACGTCGAGCCTCATCGGCGCCCCCTCCCGGCGAGCCCGAAGGCACGCGGCGCGGGGGCCCCGGCGAGGTGCATCGCCTCGAAGGCCTCCGCGAACCGTGTCAGGTGCACCGTCACGGTGTCGAGGTGCCGCTCGAGGTTGGGCCGCGACTCGCCCTCGATCGGGACGAGGTCGACGGTGTCGACGCGGTCGAGCTCCTCGGCGAGGTCGTCGAGGAGACGTTCGGGTCGGGTCGACCCGGTCGAGCCCGGGAGGGCGGCGACGTGGCGCCGCAACGCCTCCAGGTTGAACCGCAGCGACCGCGGGTTGGCGGGGTCGGCCAGCAGGAGCTCGACGAGCGTGGCGACGCGCACGAAGCCGCGGTAGCGACGCCGGTGGGTCACGGCACTCTCGGTGGCGGTCAGGACGCCGTGGTGGAGCAGCCGGTCGACGTCGATCCCCCGCCGCACGGTGACCGCCCGCCGCAGCAGCACGACCACCTGCAGGCAACGCTCGAGCGAGCGCCCCGCCTCCAGCACCTGCCAGCCGTCGTCGTGCACCATGCTCGCCGTCGCGCCGTGCAGGGCGAGTAGGCCCGTGAGCATGCGCTCGGCGCTCTCGGTCACCTGGAGGCTGTGGTCGCGAGTGCTGAGGAGCGCGGCGGCGCGCTCGGTCGCGCCGAAGGCGCGGAACACGTCGACGGAGAGCTGGTCGCGCACCCCCTCGGCCGCAGCGCGAAGGGCGGCGAAGGACTGCGCCACGGACCCGGGGCGCTCGACCTCGAGCAGCACCGAGCGCAGGTCGGCGTCGACCGCGCTGCCGTCGGTGGCGTCGTAGGGGCCCGGGACCAGGTGCTGCAGGGCGCTGCGCAGCACCCGCAGTGCGACCCCTCCGGCGCTGTACGGGCGTCCGCGGTAGTCCTCGGCGAGGGCGTGCGCCACCAGCAGGAGGCGCAGGGTGTCCTCGGCGCGCTCGGCGTAGCGGCCGAACCAGTAGAGGTCCTCCAGCACGCGCGGCACGAGCGGTGTCTCGCTGCCGGTCCGCGTGACCGGCATGATCTCGGCGAGCCCCTGGTCGGGGTCGTCGGGGCTCTCCTTGAGCACCCACACGTCCTTGCTGGACACCGAGCGACCGCCCTCCAGCACGGACGCGAGGCCACCGAGCAGCGGCCGGTACGACGAGCCGTAGCGCAGCGTGAACGTGCGCAGCGCGACGGAGCGCGGGCGCACCGCCTCGCCCTCGAGACGGGGCGCCTGCGACCAGGTGGGCAGCGCCTGTGCCGCGAACCGGTGGGGCGCAGCGTCGATGCGGGCGAGGACCGCGTCCGCGTCGAGGCCGTCGAGCTCCGCGCTGCGGTCGATCGTCCGGACGGTGAAGGCGTCGAGGTCCTCCCGCACGAGGGCGGCCGCAGCGGGGTCGCCGAGCCAGTGGGTGGTCACCGACGGGAGCCGCAGCGGCTCGTCGAGCAGCACCTCGCACAGCCGCGACATGAAGGGCAGCAGACCGGGGTTCTCCAGCACCCCCGCGCCGAGCCCGTTGACGACCCTGACGCTCCCCCGTCGCACGGCCTCCAGGAGGCCGGGGACGCCGAGCTGGGAGTCACCGCGCAGCTCCAGCGGGTCGCTCCACGCCGCGTCGACGCGCCGCAGCACCACGTCGACGCGTTCCAGACGCCCGAAGACGCGCATCCACACGGCGCCGTCCCGCACGACGAGGTCGTTGCCCTGCACCAGCGGGAAGCCGAGTCCCGACGCGAGGTGCGCCTGGTCGAAGGCCGTCTCCGACGACGACCCCGGGGTCAGGACGACGACGCGGGGGTCGGCGACGTCGCCCGGGGCTGCCTGCATGAGCGTCGAGCGCAACGCCTGGAGGAACGGCCCCACCTGGTGCAGCCCGGCGTCGCGGTACAGCTCGGGCAGGACGCGCGAGATGACGTGCCGGTTCTCGAGGGCGTACCCCAGGCCCGACGGCGCCTGCGTGCGGTCGGCGACGACGAACCAGTCGCCCGAGGGCCCGCGCGCGAGGTCGGTGGCGGTCAGGAGCAGCGGCCGGTCGTCGTGGGTGCCGGGCCGCGCGGTCACGCGCAGGAAGCCGTGGTGGGCGTAGACCACCTCGGGCGGGAGCACGCCCTCGGCGAGGACGCGCCGCGGGCCCTGCAGGTCCACGAGCAGCGCGTTCAGCAGCTCGGCACGCTGCGCCAGGCCCACCTCGAGCGCCGCCCAGTCCTGCGGGGCGAGCACGAGCGGCAGGGGGTCGAGCCGCCACGGCCCGCGTGGCTCGCCCGGACGCCGGTACGTGACGCCGTCGTCGCCGAGGAACCGCCCGATGTCCCGTCGCACCCGGCGCAGCTGGGGGCCGGTCAGGTCGAGCGCGCTGGCGGCGAGGCTGCGCCACGCCGGGCGCAGGGACCCGTCGGCGTCGACGACCTCGTCGTAGCGGGGTGGGGCCGCGTCGAGGGTCGGCTGGCCGACCTCCGACGCGTAGTCGCGCAGGACGGTCATCGAACGCGACGCAGGTCGAGCGTGTGCGGGTACTCCTCGCTCCGGGCGCGACGCCCGGCCTCGACGAGAGCCGCGACGTCGACCGGGCCGGCCGTCCCGGGCTGCGCCACGAACCGGCTCGAGCGACGGGCCTCGGCCTCCTGCGCGTTCACCGGCGGGTGCTCGTAGGCGCGGCCTCCGGGGTGCACGACGTGGTAGGTGCAGCCGCCGAGCGCCTGGCCCGCGGCGACGTCGACCACCTCGACGTGCAGCGGCGCGTGCACCTCGATCGACGGGTGCAGCGCCGACCACGGCTGCCACGCGCGGTACCGCACGCCGGCGTAGTACTCGCCGGGCACGCCGGTCGGGGTGAGGGGCACGGGGACACCCTGGCACGTCACGAGGTGGCGCGTGGGGCGGATCCCGCGAACCGTCACCTGCATGCGTTCGAGCGACGAGTCGACGTAGCGCGAGGTGCCCGACCCGGTGGCCTCCTCGCCCAGGACGTGCCAGGGCTCGATGGCGCTGCGCAGCTCCACCTCGACCGGACCGGTGGTGGTCTCGACCTGGGTCAGGCCGATGCGCGGGAACCGGAACTCCACGAACGGGTCGAGCCAGGACCGCTCGAAGGCGATGCCGTGCGCCTGCAGGTCGGCGACGACGGCGTCGACGTCGCGCAGCGCGCCGTGCGGGAGCAGGAAGTCCTCGTGCAGGCCGCTGCCCCACCGCTCGAGCGACGGGTCGTCGTCGGGGTCGTCCCAGAAGCGTGCGACCAGGGCGCGCACCAGCAGGGCCTGCACGAGCGCCATCTGCGGGTGCGGCGGCATCTCGAACCCGCGCAGCTCGAGCAGGCCGAGCCGGCCGCGCGAGGAGTCGGGGCTGTAGAGCTTGTCGATGCAGAACTCGGCCCGGTGGGTGTTGCCGGTGAGGTCGGTGAGCAGGTGGCGCAACGCGCGGTCGATCGTCCACGGCGCGACCGGCTGCTCGCGCGCGTCGGCCTCGGCCTGGAGCCGCCGCACCTCCGCGAGCGCGATCTCCATCTCGTACACCGACTCCGGACGCCCCTCGTCGAAGCGCGGCGCCTGGCTCGTCGGGCCGATGAAGCGTCCCGAGAACAGGTACGACAGCGAGGGGTGCCGCTGCCAGTGGGCCACGAGGCTGGCCAGCAGGTCGGGGCGGCGCAGCAGCGGCGACTCGGCGGGGGTCACGCCACCGAGGGTGATGTGATTGCCACCCCCGGTGCCGGTGTGCTGGCCGTCGAGGTCGAAGGTCTCGGTGCCGAGGCGGGTGCGTCGAGCCGCGTCGTAGAGGGTCTCGGTCAGGTCGACGAGCTCTGGCCAGCTCCGCGTGGGGTGCACGTTCACCTCGACGACGCCCGGGTCGGGCGTGACGCTCAGGGACGTGAGGCGCGGGTCCGGCGGCGGTCCGTACCCCTCGACCACGACGGGGGTCCCGACCGCGGCGACGGCACGCTCCAGGACGTGCAGGAGGTCGACGTAGTCCTCGAGCCGCTCGGTCGGCGGCAGGAACACGTGGAGCACGGCGGGACCGTCGAGCGAACCGGGGCGCACCTCGAAGGCGAGTGCCGTGGTCGGCGCGCCCTCGGGGTCGCAGACCTCGACGCCCGGCACGTCGGGTGCCAGCGGATCACCCGCCTCGAGGTAGGACGGGTCCCCCGTCGCCTCCGGGTCGGTCCAGGCGATGGAGTCCAGCGGCAGCCGGAGGCCGACCGCGGAGTCGCCGGGCACGAGCACGAGCCGGCCGCGGCGGAAGCGCCACTGCGGGCTGCGCCAGGTCTCCCCCGTCGCGAGCGGCAGCACCCAGCCCGTCGGCTGGGCGACCTCGGCGTCGAGGCGTGCGACCAGTCCGTCCTCGGGCTCGACGACGTCGGGACGGTCGCCGACCGGTGCCGCCACCTCGCGGGCGAGCGCGGCGAAGGGGTCCTCGTAGGCGGGGAGCACCAGCTCGCCGGGCAGGCCCAGCACCCGGGCGACCTCGCGCGCCAGCCGCTGGGCGACCTCGGCCTCGACCGGTTCCTGCTCGCGCCAGGGGTCGCACAGCAGCGCCGGGTCCTGCCACAGCGGCGTCCCGTCGGTGCGCCACTGGAGCGAGATCTGCCAGCGCGGGAGTGGCTCGCCGGGGTACCACTTGCCCTGGCCACGGTGCACGAGACCGCCCTCGGCGAACGTGCCGCGCAGGCGCTCGGCGAGCTCGGTGGCGAGGCGACGCTTGTCGGGACCGTCAGCGGCCGTGGTCCACTGCGCCGACGTCATGTCGTCGATGCTCACGAACGTCGGCTCGCCGCCCATGGTCAACCGGACCTCACCGGCCTCCAGACGGGCGTCGACCTCGGCACCGACCGCGTCGATGCGCTCCCACTGCTCGTCGGTGTAGGGCAGGGTCACCCGCGGGTCCTCGTGGACGCGGGTCACCTCGTTGACGAAGGAGAACTCCACCTCGGCGGGCTCCAGTGCTCCCTCGATGGGCGCGGCGGAGGACGGGTGCGGGGTCGCCGACAGCGGGATGTGCCCCTCACCCGCGAAGAGGGCCGAGGTGGGGTCGAGCCCGACCCAGCCGGCACCGGGCACGTAGACCTCGGCCCAGGCGTGCAGGTCGGTGAAGTCCTCGGTGGCGCCGGCCGGGCCGTCGAGGGCCTGCGCCGCCACGAGGGGGTCGGGAGCGAGCTGGACGAGGTAGCCGGAGACGAATCGGGCGGCGAGTCCGTGCTCGCGCAGCAGCGAGACGAGCAACCAGGCGCTGTCGCGGCAGGAGCCGATCGCGCGGCGCAGCGTCTCGTCCGGCGTCTGGACGCCGGGCTCCATGCGCACCGTGTAGGCCACGTCGCGGTGCACGGCGCTGTTGAGGTCGGCCAGGAACTGCACGAGCGGGGTGCCGTCCTCCGGCACCTCGGGCAGGCCGTCGAGCCAGCCGCGCACCAGGGGCCCGGGCCCCTGGCCCTCGCCCTCGTCGACCGGGCGCAGGTAGGGCGCGAGGTCGGCGGCGAGCTGCGGCTCGTAGCGGAACGGGTACGTCTCCGCGTACTCCTCGATGAAGAAGTCGAACGGGTTGATGACCATCAGGTCGGCCACGAGCGTCACGTCGACGTCGAGCTCGGTGACCCTCTCGGGGAACACCAGGCGCGCCTGCCAGTTGCCGAACGGGTCCTGCTGCCAGTTGACGAAGTGCTCGGCCGGCGAGACCGTCATCGCGTAGGCGTCGATCGGGGTGCGGCTGTGGGGCGCGGGCCGCAGCCGCACGACGTGCGGGCCGAGGGCGACGGGCTTGTCGAAGCGGTAGGTCGTGCGGTGCCGGAGCGAGACCTTGATCGACATGGGGCAAGCGTGCCCTACCGGTGTTTCCCGCCGGTTGCCGGTCGCCTCGGCGGGCGGCGAAGGGGCTCGGCGGGGGTGCCGGGCCGTGGGCGGCGAAAGGGTCAGACCGGCGTGACCAGGTAGTGCAGGATCAGCCACGCGACGGGGGCGACGGCGATGAGGGAGTCGAGCCGGTCCATCAGGCCGCCGTGGCCGGGCAGCAGGTCGCCCATGTCCTTGATCCCGAGGTCGCGCTTGATGAGCGACTCCGACAGGTCGCCGAGGGTGGCCATGACCACGCCCGCGACGCCCAGCAGCACGCCGACCCACCAGTCGCCGTCGAGCCCGAGCACGACGGTCGCGATGCCGGCGCCGATCCCGAAGACGAGCGAGCCCGTGAAGCCCTCCCACGACTTCTTGGGGCTGATCGTCGGAGCCATGGGGTGCTTGCCGAGGAAGACGCCCGCGACGTACCCGCCGATGTCGGAGGCGATCGTCGCGACGATGAACGCGACGATGCGCCAGGGACCGTCGTCCTCGACGAGCATGAGCACGACGAAGACGCCCATGAGGTGCAGGTAGGACAGGCAGAACAGGCCTGCCGAGGCGTCGCGGACGAAGCCGTCGGGCCCGTCGGACAGCCGCCACACGAGCGTGCCGATGACCGTGAGCGCCATGGCGACGGCCGCGGTCTCCATGCCGCCGTAGTAGGCGCCGAGCAGCATCAGCGTGCCACCGGTGAGCACCGGGAGGAAGGGCACCGTGATGTCGGCCTTGCCGAGGGCACGGGCGAGTTCCCACAGGCCGACGCCGAGTGCCACGACGACGACGGCGACGAACAGCGCCTTCACGAGGAACAGCGACGCCACCACCGTGGCGCCGAGGGCGACACCGACGCCGATCGCGGCCGGGAGGTTGCGTCCCGCCCGGCTCTTGCGCTGCGCCACCGCCGGGTCGGTCTCCCCGAGGGGTCCGTCGGTCGGTGCGGCCTCCTCAGACCTCAAGGAGCTCCGCTTCCTTGTTCTTCAGCATCTCGTCGATCGTGTCGACGTGCTTCTTCGTCAGCGCGTCGAGCCGCTTCTCGGCGCCGACGTTGTCGTCCTGGCTGATCTCGGAGTCCTTCTCGGCCTTGTCGAGGGTCTGCTTGGCGCTGCGACGCACGCCGCGGACGGCGACGCGGCCCTCCTCGGCCTTCGACCTCGCGAGCTTGATGTACTCGCGGCGACGCTCCTCGGTGAGCTCGGGCAGCGTCACGCGCAGCACCTTGCCGTCGTCGGAGGGGTTCACGCCGAGGTCGGACTCGCGGATGGCCTTCTCGATGGCACCCTTCGCACCCTGGTCGTAGGGGCTGATGATGACCGTGCGCGGCTCGGGGACCTGGAAGCCCGCCAGCTGCTGCAGCGGCGTGGGGGTGCCGTAGTAGTCGGCCGTGATCTGGGAGAACATCGCCGGGTGCGCGCGGCCGGTGCGGATCGCGGCGAACTCCTCGCGGGTGTGCTCGACGGCCTTGTCCATCTTGGTGCCGGCCTCACGGAGGGTCTGGTCGATCACGATGCGTCTCCTGTAGTCGTTGCGGGTCCGCCGTGGACCAGCGTCCCGATCCTCTCACCGCGCAGGACGCGCGCGATGTTGCCCTCGCCCTCCATGCCGAAGACGATCATCGGCAGGTCGTTCTCCATGCAGAGGGCGAACGCGGCGGCGTCGACCACCTTCAGGCCGAGGCGCAGCGCCTCGGCGAAGGTGATCTCGTCGAACCGGCGCGCCGTGGCGTCGGTGCGGGGGTCGGCGGAGTAGACGCCGTCGACCCCGCTCTTGCTCATGAGCACCGCGTCGGCCTTGATCTCCAGCGCGCGCTGCGCCGAGACGGTGTCGGTGCTGAAGTACGGCATGCCGGCGCCGGCGCCGAAGATCACGACGCGCCCCTTCTCGAGGTGGCGGATCGCGCGGCGCGGGATGTAGGGCTCCGCGACCTGGCCCATGGTGATGGCCGACTGGACGCGGGTGTCGATGCCCTGCTTCTCGATGAAGTCCTGCAGCGCGAGGCTGTTCATCACGGTGCCGAGCATGCCGATGTAGTCGGCGCGTGACCGCTCCATGCCGCGCTGGCTGAGCTCGGCGCCGCGGAAGAAGTTGCCGCCGCCGACCACGATCGCCACCTGGGCGCCCTCGCGCACGGCCTCGGCGACCTGGCGGGCGATGCCGTTGACCACGTCGGGGTCGATGCCGATGCTGCCGCCGCCGAAGACCTCGCCGGACAGCTTCAGCAGGACGCGACGGACGCCGGGGCCTGGGGCCTCGGCGTCCGTCGGGAGGTCGGCCGGGTCACCGTTCGTCGGGTGGGTGCTCACGATGCTCCGGTCCTTCCAGTGGTCCTGCGTGGGGTCGACTCCTGTGCTCAGGCGCCGATCTCGATGTGGGCGAAGCGCGAGATGCTCACGCCGGCCTCGTCGAGGATCGCCTTGACCGTCTTCTTGTTGTCGGTCACCGACGGCTGGTCCAGCAGCACGACGTCCTTGAAGAAGCCGTTGACGCGACCCTCGGTGATCTTGCCGATGGCCTGCTCGGGCTTGCCCTCCTCGCGGGCGGTCGCCTCGGCGATCTCGCGCTCCTTGGCGACGACGTCGGCGGGGACGTCCTCGCGGGTGAGGTAGCGCGGGCGCATCGCGGCGATCTGCATCGCGGCGCCGCGAGCGGCGTCGGCGTCGTCGCCGGAGTACTCCACGAGCACGCCGACGGCGGGCGGGAGGTCGCTGGCGCGACGGTGCAGGTAGACGGCGACCTGGCCGTCGAACGCGGCCACGCGGCCGAGCTCGATCTTCTCGCCGATCACGGCGGCGAGGGCGCTGATGGTCTCCTCGACCGTCTTGCCGTCGTCGAGCGTGGTCTTGGCGAACGCCTCGGCGCTCTCGGGCTTGCTGGCGTCCGCCGCGGCGGCGAGGCGCTCGGCGAGCGCGATGAACTGCTCGTTCTTGGCGACGAAGTCGGTCTCGGAGTTGAGCTCGACGATCGCGCTGCCCGAGCTGGCGACGAGGCCCGAGGAGGCCTCGCGCTCGGCGCCGCGCTTGGCGGCCTTGGCGGCGCCGGAGATGCGCAGGATCTCGACGGCCTTGTCGAAGTCGCCGTCGGCCTCGGTGAGGGCCTTCTTGGCGTCCATCATCCCGGCGCCCGTGGCGTCGCGGAGCTTCTTGACGTCTGCGGCAGCAATGGCCATGTGGGTGTCTCTTCCCTGGTCGTGGTGGTGGGGAGGGTGGTGGGGTCGGGCGCCAGGATCACCGGCGCCCGACCCTCGAGGTCACTTCTCGGCGGCGGCGGGCTCGGCCGACTCGGCGGCCGGGGCCTCCGTCGACTCGGCGGCCGGAGCCTCGGACGCGGGGGCCTCGGCGGGCGCGTCGTCCTTCTTCTCGAGCAGCTCGCGCTCCCACTCGGCGAGGGGCTCGTCGCCGCCGAGCTCGGAGCCGGCCTCCTCGTTGCCCGTCTTGGCGCCACCGCGCTGCAGCAGGCCCTCGGCGACGGCGTCGGCGACGACGCGCGTCAGCAGGCTCACGGAACGGATGGCGTCGTCGTTGCCCGGGATCGGGAAGTCGACGTCGTCGGGGTCGCAGTTGGTGTCGAGGATCGCGACGATCGGGATGCCCAGCTTCTTGGCCTCGTCGACCGCGAGGTGCTCCTTCTTGGTGTCGACGATCCAGACCGCGGACGGCGTGCGGGCCATGTCGCGGACGCCGCCGAGGGTGCGGTTGAGCTTGTCGTACTCACGACGCATCTGGAGGAGCTCCTTCTTCGTGCGACCGGAACCGGCCACGTCGTCGAAGTCGATCTCCTCGAGCTCCTTCATGCGCTGCAGACGCTGGTGCATGGTGGAGAAGTTGGTGAGCATGCCGCCCAGCCAGCGCTGGTTGACGTAGGGCATGCCGACGCGCTTGGCCTGCTCCTCGACCGGCTCCTGCGCCTGGCGCTTGGTGCCGACGAACAGGATCGTGCCGCCGCGGGCGACGGTGTTCTTGACGAACTCGTAGCCGGCGTCGATGTAGGCGAGCGACTGCTGCAGGTCGATGATGTAGATGCCGTTGCGCTCGGTGAAGATGAAGCGCTTCATCTTGGGGTTCCAGCGACGGGTCTGGTGCCCGAAGTGGACGCCGCTCTCGAGCAGCTGGCGCATGGTGACGACCGCCATGGTCGGTTCCTCCTCTGGACGCACCGGCCTCGCGGCGGGTCGTCCGGTCCTGGTTGACGCACCACCGGTCGGTGGTGCCCTGACACCCGCGCCGCGCGAGCCGACCTGCGAGCAGGACCAGGGATCGCGCCCGGCGTTCGGTCGACGAGCGACGTCACGACGGAGACGGGCGTGCGAATTTCACGTCCGAGGACGTGATGGGCCCATCCTAGGCCACCCGGCACGCGAACCGGAAATCCACAAGCAGGGCGGTGCAGCCTCTCGTGGCCGTCCGACCGCGCACAGCACGGAGCCGGAGCCTGTCGTCGGCGTCGGCAGGCCCGTTGGGTGGAGGGATGCTTCCCGTTGCCGTCCGTCGTCCTCACCGGGCCCGGCGCGCCGTGCTCGCGCTCCTGCCCGCGATCCCGCTGCTCCTCGGCGTCGCCCCGTCGCCGGAGGGGCCGTCCTGGCAGTGGCCGCTCGGAGGGCGGGTCGTCGGGACCGACTTCGACCCCCCGGAGGGGCCGTACGCCGCCGGGCACCGCGGCATCGACCTCCCCGGCAGCGCCGGCGAGCCCGTCCGGGCCGTCGCTGCAGGACGCGTGACCTTCTCGGGCACCGTGGCCGGCGTCGGGGTCGTCACGGTCGAGCACGGGTCGGAACGGTCCACCTACCAGCCCGTCGACCGGCGCACCGTGCGGCGCGGCGACGCGGTGGACGCCGGCCAGGTCCTCGGGCGCCTCGGTCGCGCGGGGTCCCACTGCGCCACCGCGTGCCTGCACCTCGGGCGCGTGGTCGGCGAGCGCTACCTCGACCCGCGCGAGCGCCTCACCGGCGAGTCGCGCTTCGTCCTGGTCGACCCGACGGGACCGCTCCCCCGGCCACCCGCCGGGAGCCTCGGCGGGCTCGACGGCCTCGCCCGGCCGGTCGGCGGCCCGGTGACCTCGGCTTTCGGCATGCGGGTCCACCCGGTGACGGGCGTCCGCAAGCTCCACGACGGCGTCGACCTCGGCGCACCGTGCGGCACGCCCGTCCGCGCAGCGCGGGCCGGGGTGGTGCGGACAGCCGGTCGCGACGGCGCCTACGGGAACCGGGTGGTGCTCGACCACGGCGACGGCCTGCGCACCGCTTACGCGCACCTGTCCTCGACGTCGGTCTCGCCCGGCCGTCGCATCGACGCCCGGACCGTCGTCGGGCGCGTCGGCTCCACGGGCCTGTCCACCGGCTGCCACCTGCACTTCATGGTGCTGCGGGACGGGCGGCCGGTGGACCCGATGGGCTGA
>CAZREF010000028.1:0-14858 GCA_964599245.1 uncultured Aeromicrobium sp.
CCCGGCCTCAGGACGAGACGATCAGGCGGAGATCCAGGACGCGACCCGGGTGATGCCCTGGCCCATCCGCTCACGCAGCCCGGGTCGCTCGGCGGGGGCGGGGAGGTCGTGCAGGGCGGCGACGAGTCGGGCGTCCTCGACGTCGGTCACGACGGTGTAGACCACGCCGTCGGCGTCCCACGTCACGACGCGGCGGTCGGGGTAGGCGCGCTCCCAGACCGCCCGGTCGGCCAGGCGCACCGCACGGAAGCCGGGCAGGGCGTCCGCGTCGAGCACGCCGTTCTGCTCGTGCAGGACGAGCCGGGACACACCGTCGGAGTACGTCAGGGTCACCGCCCCCTCGTCCTGCAGCCGACCCTCGACGCGACGCAGGTCGGCACCGAGGCGGCCGTGGCAGGGCCACCCGTTCGCCGTGAGGTCGTCCATCCGCGCGGGCGACAGCACGTTGGAGGCGGTGGTGGCGAGGGTGGGCGGCGCGTCGAACTCGGCTGCGTACGCCTCGACCGGTGGCACGACGTCGTCGCCCGGCCCGCGGGACGGACCACCCGCCAGGTACGCCGTGAACGCGACGGCGAGCGAGGCCCCGACGAGCACGCCGGCGGCCCCCCAGAGGTGCGAGCGCGTGAGGCGCTCCCACAGGCTCGGCGCGCGCGGCGGCGGCGCGTCGGGCACCGACGTCAGCGACGCCAGCAGCGAGGCGGGTGGGCGGACGTCCGCCTGCAGCTGCATCCTCCGCTTGACCTGCCGCTGGACCTCGACGGCCTCGCGACAACGTGCGCACCCCTGGACGTGACGCGTCGCCGTCTCCGTGGCCTTGGGCGAGAGCTGCCCGTCCACGTAGGCGGCGACGTCGTTGTCCAGGTGCGGCATCAGGCTCCGACGGCTCCCAGGACACGGGTGCGCCCGGCCGTGGGCGCGCGATGGGCGAGGGCGGCCCGGAGCTGGGTACGACCGCGGTGGATGCGCGAGCGCACCGTGCCGATCTTCACGCCCAGCACGTCCGCGATCTCCTCGTACGACAGGCCCTCGACGTCGCACAGCACGACGGCGACGCGGAACTCCTCGGTGAGGGACGACAGCGCCGCCTCGATGTCGGGGTCGAACGCCGCGTCGTGCACCGCCGACTCAGGCAGCTGCTCACGACCCTCGAGACGCTCCTCGGCGCCGTCGACGAAGCCGTCCATGCGCAGCTTGCTCGAGCGCCGGACGCGGTCGAGGAAGAGGTTCGTGGTGATCCGGTGGACCCAGCCGTTGAAGTTGCCCGGCTCGTAGCGGTCGAGGGAGCGGAAGACCCGGACGAACACGTCCTGCGTGAGGTCCTCGGCGTCCTGGCGGTTGCCCGTGAGGCGGTACGCGAGCCGGTAGACCCGCGCCGAGTGGTCCTGCACGATCGTCTCCCACGGCGTGCGGGCGTCGGGCTCGGACACCTCCTCGGGGGTGTCGAGGACCTGCGTGCTCACCTGGTCTGCCTTCATGTCGTCGATCGTGGTGCTCCGTCCTGAGAGAACGCCCAGAGGACGCTGACGGTTCCCCACCGATCATCGCAACCCGCCGTGGCCCGCGCGACACGACCGCACGGGGCGCGCCACCACCGCGGCGCCGCGCGCGATCACTATGCTGGCGGGCAGCCGGGGACCCTCCGGCCCGGTCCCCGAGGAGTCATCATCACCAGCGCAGCCAGCCTCCGCTACGTCGAGGAGTACCTGAGCGAGGACGAGCACCTGGCCGACGCGCGACGTCGCGCGGAGGACGTGGGCATCAGCCCGATCGGCGCCGCCGGCGGCGCCACCCTGCGCCTCCTGGCCTCCGTGCTCGACGCGCGCGCCGTCGCCGAGGTCGGCACCGGCACCGGCGTCTCGGGGCTGTGGCTGCTGCGCGGCATGGCCGACGACGGGGTCCTCACGTCCGTCGACCTCGAGGCCGAGCACCAGCGCCACGCGCGCCAGGTCCTCACCGCGGCCGGGATCGCGCCGCAGCGGTTCCGCCTCATCGCCGGCTCCGCGCTCGACGTCATGCCGCGCCTGACCGACGGCGGCTACGACCTCGTCTTCGTCGACGGTGACAAGGTCGAGTACGGCGAGTACCTCGAGCAGGCCCTGCGCCTCGTGCGGGTCGGCGGCGTGGTCGCGTTCGACAACGCGCTCTGGCACGACCGCGTTGCCGACCCCGAGCGTCGCGACGCCGAGACGGTGGCGATCCGCGAGCTGCTGGCCCAGGCCGCGACCGACGAGCGCCTGGTGCCGGCGCTGCTGCCCGTCGGCGACGGGCTGCTCGTGCTGCGTCGCGTCCTCTGAGCCCGCCTCAGCGCTCGAACGCCGGCGAGGAGCGGAAGCCCGCGGGCCCACGCACCACGGCGACGATCTCGCACGCCTCGATGAGCTCGGGCTCGCGTCCGATGATCACCGTGCCGGGCAGGGCCGCGCGTCCGGACTCCATCTCGGCCTGGAACGCCTCCCGCGCCTCGGCGCTCACGAAGACGTAGGTCCCCTCGAACCACTCGCCCTCACGGGCGCGCCAGGACTTGAAGCGCAGGCCCTCGAGCCCGGCGAACCGGGCGAAGCTGACGTCCTCCACGTGGGCGCGGAGGCGATCCAGGGTGCCTTCGGGTGCGCCGGCCAGGGACCAGCGCATCGTCAGACCGAACAAGCTCAGACAGCCTTGAGGGCGTCGCCGAGCGTCGCAGCTTCCTCGTTGTTGAGCTCGACCACCAGACGTCCACCGCCCTCGAGCGGGACCCGCATGACGATGCAGCGTCCCTCCTTGGTGACCTCCATCGGTCCGTCACCGGTGCGAGGCTTCATGGCCGCCATGGGTTCCCCTTCCACTCGGCGACCGCCGTCCGGTCACCACGGCTCCTAGTATCGCCCATGCCCCCTCATGGTTTCCAACCGGTGCGAAGGACGACGTGACCCCTCCCCTGCCAGCCGCCGACGAGCCCGGCGCCGACGCCGTCGCGACGAGCGGGGTCCTCGACCTCGACCTCGCCGCGGGCGCGACCGACGTCCTCGCCCGCGTGCGCAGCGGCCTGATCACGACCGGGGTCCGGTGCCTGGTCGTGCGTCTCGGGCCGGTCGAGGACGGGTGGAGCGACGAGGCCGTGCTCGCGCTGGCCGACGCCTCGGTCCCGCTGGTCGCGGTTCTCGACGGGGACGTGGGCGGCCTCCCCGCCGCGGCGTGCCTCGTCGCCGACCTCCGGGTCGCGTCGCAGGGAGCGAGCCTGAGCGTGCCCGCTCTTCGAGGTGGCACCAGCGCGACCCTGCCGGCGCTCGTCGGCGCGGCCACCGCGCAGGCGCTGCTGCTCGACCCCAGGGTGGTCGAGGCCGAGGAGGCCCTGCGGCTGGGTCTCGTGCGCACCGTCGTCGACGACGCGCCTGCCGAGGCGCAGCGGCTCGCCGCATCGGTGGCCCGCGAGCCCGGCACGGGCGCGGCCGTGCGACGCGCCCTGCTCGCGACGACGGGGCGGGCGGGCCTCGACCGCGTGCTCGAGGAGGAGGCGCGCCTCAGGCAGGTGGCCGACCTGCACCGTGGCGACGCCCGCTGACGACGGACTCAGGCGAGTCGACGACGCTCCTCGGCCTGCTGCCACCCCAGCAGCTCGGTGCGCGCGTGCAGCTCGGCGGCCTGGGAGGTGGCCAGCTCGTCCTGCAGACGACGGACCTCGGCCTGCGAGCCGGCGAGCTTCTCGCGGGAGGCGGTGAGCTCCGCGTCGAGGGCGCCGGCGCGACGCACGGCCGCGAGGTGCTCGGCCTGCGCGTGCTCGACGGCCGTCTCGGCGGCCTGCACCTGCGCGAGCAGGTCGGCGATGCGCGCGTCGCGCACCTGCACCTTCTCGGCCATGGTCTCGGCGAACGAGACCTGCTCGCGGGCGCGCCGCGTGGCCCGGCGGCTCTGGTCGTGCGCGAGCACGGCGCGGTCGCGGGCCCAGTCGCGTCGGACCTGGGCGGTCTCGTTGGTGAGCAGACGGGCCGCGACGGAGCAGACCGTCACGGCGTAGGCGACCGCGACCGCGAGGACGGCGACGGACGCGACCACGATCGCCGCCGTGCCGGCGACGAGGGCGGACACGATGAGGGCGACGGCAGCGAGGGTGCGCACGGAGCGGCGGCTGCGTCGGACGGCGGGGCGGGGGGTGGTCATGGCGTCAGGGTAGGTTCGCCGCCGCCGCCTGCGCGGGAGGCGCACCGTGACGCGTGTGGCACGTGTGACGGGTGGTGCGGGCTACTCCAGCGGCGGTCGCCGTCGCGCCACGCAGCCCACGAGGTGGTCGTCGACCATCCCCGTCGCCTGCATCAGCGCGTACGCGGTGGTGGGCCCGACGAAGCGGAATCCCCGCCGCTTGAGCTCGCGGGCGAGGGCGACGGACTCGGGGGTCGTGGCCGGGACGTCGTCCACCGTGCGCGGCGCGGCGTGCCGTTCGGGCGCGAACGACCAGACGAGGTCGCTCAGGCTCTCCCCCAGCTCCAGCGTCGTGCGGGCGTTGGCGATCGTGGCCTCGATCTTCGCGCGGTTGCGGACGATGCCCGGGTCGGCGAGCAGCCGCTCGACGTCGGACGCGTCGAAGCGCGAGACCAGGGCGGGCACGAACCCGACGAAGGCGGAGCGGAAGCCCTCGCGCTTGCGCAGGATCACCGCCCAGGACAGGCCCGCCTGGAACGCCTCGAGGCTCAACCGCTCGAAGATCGCCCGGTCGCCGCGCAGCTCGCGGCCCCACTCCTCGTCGTGGTAGCGGCGCAGCGCGGGTTCGGTGCCCCACGGGCAGCGCTCGCGGTCGTCGGGACCCGTCACCGTCATGGGCCGATCCTGCCAGGGACCCCCGACGCCGGCGGCGGACGCGGGGCGACTCAGCCGCGCCGGCGCTGGCGGGACGCCTCGTAGAGCACGACCGTCGTCGCGTTCGCGGCGTTGAGCGACGAGGCGGTCCCCGTCATCGGGATGTGGGCCACGACGTCGCAGGCCGCGCGCCACGCGGCCGAGAGGCCCCGCGTCTCGTTGCCGGTGACCACCACCGTCGGCACGGTGAGGTCGGCCTCGGCAAGCTCGACGTCGCCGTGCTCGTCGGTGCCCAGGACCTGGACCCAGCCGAGGTCGGCGCGGGCCTGCTCCACCCACCCGAGCACCTCGTGCGGCGACGCGGTCCGCACGGTCGGGACGCTGAGCGCCGAGCCGGTGGACGCGCGCACCGCTCGCGGGTCGTAGGGGTCGCAGGCGTGGCCGCACACGACGAGACCGGTGCCGCCCAGGGCGTCGACGGAACGGGCGATGCTGCCGACGTTGCCGGGACTGGTGGGTCGGTCCAGCACCACCGTGAGCAGGTCGGGGCCCACGGGCAGGCGGGCGAGGTCGTCGGCGGGCTGGGCGAGCACCAGCACGACCTCGGGGCGCTCCTCCTGCTGCTCCGCGAGCTCGGCCAGCAGCTCCGCGGACAGGACGTGGGCGTCGGCACCGCGACGCACGGCGCGCTCGACGGCGTCCTGGGCCCAGCGCGAGGGTGTCGCGCGGTCGTCGTGGAGGACCGCGACCACCGCGAGGTCGGACTCGAGGGCCACGGTGACGGGACGGACGCCCTGGACGAGCAACCGGCCGAGCTGGGTGCGCTTCCTGCGGTTGGTGAGCAGCGCCTGCCACTGCTGGAACGTGGCGTTGCGGGTGGTGACCTGCACCGGACTAGGAGGAGGCGACCGCGTCGAAGTGCGAGACGGCCTCGTCGACGTCGTCGGTGAGGAGCAGCAGGTCGAGGTCGGAGGCGTTGATCTTGCCGTCGGGCAGCATCGTGTCGCGGAGCCAGTCGACGAGCCCCTGCCAGTACGCGGTGCCGAACAGGACGATGGGGAACGTCGTCACCTTCCCGGTCTGCGACAGCGTCAACGCCTCGAACAGCTCGTCGAGGGTGCCGAAGCCGCCGGGCATCACGACGTAGCCCTGCGAGTACTTCACGAACATCGTCTTGCGCACGAAGAAGTAGCGGAAGTTGATGCCGAGGTCGACCCACTCGTTGAGGCCCTGCTCGTGCGGCAGCTCGATGCCGAGGCCCACGGAGACACCGCCGCAGTCGCTCGCGCCCCGGTTGGCCGCCTCCATCGCGCCGGGACCACCGCCGGTGATCACCGCGTAGCCGCGCTCGCACAGCTTCTCGGCGACCTCGCGGGCCTTCTCGTACATGGGGTCGTCGGGCTTCGTGCGGGCGGATCCGAAGACGGCGACGGCCGGGCCGAGCTCGGAGAGCGCGCCGAACCCCTCGACGAACTCGGACTGGATGCGCAGCACCCGCCACGGGTCGGTGTGGACCCAGTCGGTCGGCCCGCGACCGTCGAGCAGTCGCTGGTCGGTGGTGCTCGTGGGGATGCGGCCACGGCGCAGGTGCACCGGACCCTTCTGGTAGCTCATGCGGTCAGCCATCTCGTGAGGGCGCTCTCGACGGAGCGCAGGTGCTCGACGGGGACGTGCTCGTCCTGCTTGTGGGCGTAGATCGGGTCGCCGGGGCCGAAGTTGACCGCGGGGACCCCGAGCCGGCTGAACTGGGCGACGTCGGTCCAGCCGAACTTGGGACGCGGCTGCGCCCCGACGGCCTCGACGAACGCCGCCGCGGCCGGGTGCGCGAGGCCGGGCAGGGCGCCCGGGGCCGAGTCGGTGACGGTGAGCTCGAAGCCGTCGAGGACCTCGTGCAGGTGCGCCAGCGCCTCGTCCTCGCTGCGGTCGGGCGCGAAGCGGTAGTTGACCGTCACGGTGGCGAGGTCGGGCACGACGTTGCCGGAGACGCCGCCGCCGATGCCGACCGCGTTGAGCCCCTCGCGGTACTCGAGCCCGTCGATGACGACGCGGCGGGGCTGGTAGTCGCGCAGCCGCACCAGCACCTCGGCGGCGTCGTGGATCGCGTTGTGCCCCATCCACGAGCGGGCCGAGTGCGCCCGCTCGCCGCGGGTGACGACGTCGACGCGGATCGTCCCCTGGCACCCGGCCTCCACCGAGGCGACCGACGGCTCCATGAGGATCGCGAAGTCTCCTGCCAGCAGCTCGGGGCGCTCCCGGGCGAGACGGCCGAGGCCGTTGTAGCGGGCCGCGATCTCCTCGGCCTCGTAGAAGACGTAGGTGACGTCACGCACCGGGTCGGCGAGGGTGGCGGCGAGGCGCAGCGCGACGGCGACCCCGCCCTTCATGTCGCAGGTGCCGAGGCCCCACAGCGTCTCGCCCTCGAGGCGCGACGGGAAGTTGCCGTTGGCGGGCACGGTGTCGAGGTGCCCGGCGATGACGACGCGCTCGTCGTGGCCGAGGTCGGTCCGGGCCACGAGCGTGTGCCCGTCGCGCACGACGTCGAGGTGGGGAGCGGCGCGGAGCACCGCCTCGACCGCGTCGGCGATCTCCTCCTCCTGCAGGCTCTCGGAGGCGATGTCGCAGAGGTCGGCGGTCAGCCGCACCACGTCGCGCGAGGGGTCGAGGACGGCCATGGGGCCACTGTAGGGGGCGGTCCCGGTCCGGCTGGGCAGGCGTCGCGTCCGCGTCCTGCGGCCGCTCCCGCGCGGCTCCGTCTCGTCCTGCGGCGGTGCTGAGAAGACGCAAGGTCCTGCGTCCGTGTGCTCGGCGGTGGAGGGTTCTGCGTTGGTGGTCGGATCCCGTCGCGAACGCAGCATCCTTCGGCGCGTCGCGCACGAACGCAGCATCGTGCGTCCCCCACCAGCCCGGGAGGCCCCACCCGAATGGTCAGGGATTCTCCCTTCTCGTGGCACGGTCCACGAGAAGGGAGAATCATCGACCGCCATCCCCGCCGGACCCCGCGAACCCACACCGGACGCGCACCCGGATCCCGGTCGAGGCCCCTTTCGGGACCCACCACCGCTCGAAGCCGCGCCGACGCAGCCGCAGGCCGGGCCGGGCCGACGCAGCGCAGCAGGCCGAGACGGACACCGACGCACTCACCTTGCGCCGCCGCGGGCCGCGCGTAGCGTCGAGCGCATGGAGATCACCGACGCCCGCGCGCTCGTCGTCGGCGCCACGGGAGCGCTCGGCGGGGGCATCGCACGCGCTCTGCACGAGGGCGGCGCGAGGCTCGCGCTCACCGGTCGCGACGCCGACCGGCTGGCCGCCGTCGCCTCCGATCTCGCCGCACCGGCCTTCGAGCTCGACGTCGTCGACCTCGAGCGCACCGCCGGCACCGTGCGCGAGGCCGTGGACGCCCTCGGCGGGCTCGACCTGCTGGTGGTCGCCACCGGCGTGCCGGCGTTCGGGCCGGCCGTCGAGACCGACCCGGTCGTGACCGAGGAGGTGTTCGCGGTCAACGCGCTCGGTGCCGCCGGGGTCGTCAGGGCCGCGCTCCCCCACCTCGACGGCGGCGTGGCGGTCGTGCTCTCCGCAATCCTCGCCGACGCGCCGATGGCGGGGATGGCCGACTACTCCGCGGCGAAGGCCGCGCTCACGGCCTGGCTGACGGCGGTACGTCGCGAGCACCGCCGCAGCACCCGCGTGGTCGACGTCCGCCCGCCCCACCTCGACACCGAGCTCGCCTCGCACGCGCTGGCGGGTGAGCCGCCGAGGCTGCCCGAGCCGCTGCCCGCCGAGCAGGTGGTCGAGGCCGTGCTGGCAGCCGTGACCGACGACAAGGCGACGGAGGTCGCCTGGGACCGCACGGAAGGACTGGTCGTCCGATGACTGACGTGACCCCCACCATCACGCTGCTGCGGGACGCCTTCGGACGGGTGCGCGAGCTCGTCGAGCAGCAGTGCGCCGACCTCGACGCGGCCACCGCGACCTACCGCGTCGACCCCGACGCGAACACCCCGATCTGGCTCCTGTGGCACCTTGCGCGCGTGCAGGACGACCACGTCGCCGACCTCGCCGGCACCGACCAGGCGTGGAGACGCTGGCGCGACGACTTCGACCTGCCCTTCGACGCGGACGACATCGGCTACGGGCACGACAGCGACGACGTGGCAGTCGTCCGCAGCGACCCGTCGCTCGTCGAGCGGTACCACGCCGACGTCCACGCGGCGACGCTCGCGTACCTCGAGCGCGTGGACGCCGCGGAGCTCGAGCGCGTGGTCGACGAGCGCTGGGACCCGCCGGTCACGGCGTCGGTGCGCCTCGTCAGCGTGCTCGGCGACACGCTCCAGCACCTTGGCCAGTCGGCCTACGTCATGGGGGTCGCGAGCCGTCGCGACGACGGCTGAGCACCCGCCCTCAGACGTCGTGCGGCGTGAAGCGGTGGAAGAGCACGTGGTCCTGCCAGCGCCCGTCGATCTTGAGGTAGCGCGGCGCGACGCCGAACGGCTCGAAGCCGGTGCGACGCAGGACGGCCTGCGACCGCTCGTTGCTCGTGAGCGTGCCGGCCTGGAGCCGGTGCAGCCGCATGACGTCGAAGGCGTGCGACACCACCTCCTCGACGGCCCGCGTCATGAGCCCCTGCCCTTGCGCGTCGGCCGCGAGCCAGTAGCCGACGTGCCCGTTCTGGAAGGCGCCCCGCACGACGTCGTTCAGGTTGATCTCTCCCACGACGTCGCCTGCCGCGTCGAGCACGACGAAGAAGGCGCCGCGGTCCTCCGCCATCGCGACCAGACGGCGCTCCACGAGCTCGAGCTGGCCCTCGATCGTGAAGAAGCGTTCGGTACGGGCGGGACTCCACGGGTCGAGGTGCTCGCGGTTGCTCGCCCAGAGGTCGGTGAGAGCCTCGGCGTCGTCGGGCTCGAGGACCCGCAGGACGCTCACCACTGGACATCGCGGGCGGCGAGGGCCTCGCGCAGGATCCGGATGGCCTTGGGCCCGACGCCGTGCAGGGCGAGGAGGCGATCGGGCTCGGCAGCGGCGACGGCGTCGAGGTCGTGGATGCCCTCCGCGGCGAGCGCCCGGGTGGCGGGAGCGCCGATCGACGGCAGCCCCTCGCCCACCGACGTCACGCGGCCTCCGGCTCGAACACGCAGAACTCGTGGCCCTCGGGGTCGGCCATGACGGTCCACCTCACCTCGTCGTCGGGGCGGCGCAGCACCGAGGCCCCACGGTCCACGAGGTCCTCGACGCGCGCGCCGGGGCCGAGCGTCACGTCCCAGTGGATGCGGTTCTTCACCGTCTTCGGCTCCGGGACCGAGCAGAGGACCAGACTCTCGAACGGCATGCCGGGCACGCCCTCGACCCAGCTGAACCCGCCCGGCTCGTCGGTGCCGACGGAGCCGCCCCACAGCGCCTGCCACCACTCCGCGGCGCCACGGTGGTCCGGCCCGACGTCGGCGCACACCTCGTACAGCCGGTAGTCGGGCACCCGGTCGCGGACGAACGCGCACAGCTCGTCGCCCTCGGGGCCCGCCTGCACGGTCCACGGGTGCTCACCGGGTTCGCTGAGGCGGGTGGCGCCCCGGAGCAGCGGCTCGGCGGCGTGCACGTCGAGGTGGACGCGGTCCTTCACCGTCTTCGGCTCCGGGACCCGGCAGAGCCAGACCGTGTGGGCGGGGGTCGGTCCCTCGAGGTGCACCTCGTCGCTGTCGTCACCGTCGGGCACGACCCGCAGGCCGAGCGCCTCGGCCCAGAAGTCGGCGACCGACGGGCCGTTCACGTCGATGCAGAGGTCCTTCCACGTCACCAGGGTCACGCACCCCACGCTAGGTGGGCCCGTGGCCCGACGCCACCACCTCGGTAGGTTGGGAGCCATGAGCGAGCAGAGCGCCCACGGCTACGGACTGGCCACCCTCACCGAGGACGGCGACGTCCTCGACGTCTGGTTCCCCGAGCCGCGTCTGGGCGCCCCGGTCAACGACCGGGAGCCCGAGGAGCTGACCGCCCTCACCGGTGACGACCCGGTCCGCCGCGTCCGCAAGGCCGTCGTGCACGTCGCGATCGACGACCTCGCCGCGCCGCCCGCCGACGTCTACGAGGTCTGGCTGCGACTGCACCTCCTGTCGCACCGGCTCGTGAAGCCGCACGGCGTCAACCTCGACGGCCAGTTCGGGCTGCTCACCAACGTCGTGTGGACGACCATCGGTCCGTGCGCCGTCGCCGGCTTCGAGCACACCCGCGCGCGGGCCCGCGCCGCCGGGCTCACCGTCAACGTCACGAGCATCGACAAGTTCCCCCGCATGACCGACTACGTCATCCCGTCCGGGGTGCGCATCGGCGACGCCGACCGCGTGCGGCTCGGCGCCCACCTGGCCGAGGGCACCACCGTCATGCACGAGGGCTTCGTCAACTTCAACGCCGGCACGCTCGGGCACGCCATGGTCGAGGGACGCATCTCGGCCGGCGTCGTGGTCGGCGAGGGCACCGACATCGGCGGCGGCGCCAGCATCATGGGCACGCTCTCCGGCGGCGGCACCGAGGTCGTCTCGATCGGCCGCAACAGCCTGCTCGGCGCGAACTCCGGCATCGGGATCTCCCTGGGCGACGACTGCGTCGTGGCTGCGGGCTGCTACGTCACGGCCGGCACGAAGGTCCGCACCCCCGACGGCCAGGTCGTCAAGGCCGCCGAGCTCAGCGGGCAGGACTCGCTGCTCTTCCTCACCAACAGCGAGACCGGCCAGGTGGAGGCGCGGCCCCGCGGCGAGCGTCGCGGCATCGAGCTGAACTCCGACCTCCACGCCAACTGAGCAGGACCCCGGGGGGCTCTGCCTAGGCTGGGCGGGTGAAGCTGCGCTGGATCCTGCTGGCCGCCGTCGCGGTGGCGGGGGTGCTGGTGGCCACGGTCGTCACCGACCGCGAGCCGAGGCGCAGCGAGTACTGCACCGCGCGGGTCGGCGAGGTCCTGGCCCAGATCGACGTCGAGCAGGCGCGCTGGGCGGCCCTGATGGCGGCCATCGCGCAGAACCGGGGACTGCCCCCACGGGCCACCACGATCGCCATCGCGACCGCCTTCCAGGAGTCGAAGATCCGCAACATCGACTACGGCGACCGCGACTCCGTCGGCCTGTTCCAGCAGCGCCCGTCGCAGGGGTGGGGCACGGCCGAGCAGATCATGGACCCCGCGTACAGCATTGGCCGGTTCTACGACGGGCTCGTGAAGGTGCCGGACTACACGTCGAAGGACATCACCGTCGCAGCGCAGGAGGTGCAGCGCTCGGCCTTCCCCGGCGCCTACGCCCAGCACGAGGACTACGCCCGTGCCCTCGCGTCGGCCCTGCGCGGGTACAGCCCCGCGGCCTTCACCTGCCAGGTCAACCCGGTGGGCGGCGGCAGCGTGCGGACCATCGCCGCCGACGTCGACCGCGCGTTCGGCGAGATCGACCGCACCACCGACGCCGCCGAGGACGCCCTGACGTACCGGCTCAGCGGCGAGCCCGCGGACGTCCGCGCCCGGGGGTGGGCACTCGCGCACTACCTGGTCGCGGACGCGGCCCACCTCCAGGTCGCGTCGGTCTCCTTCGACGGGCTGCGCTGGAGCGCCGAGCGCTCCCCCGACGGGTGGGTCACCGACGAGCGCGCGGCGCGGGACCGCGTCGTCGTGCGCGTGCGGTAGCCGTGCCTCGGGCTTCGTCCGGTGTGCGCCAGCCGACACCACCCACGAGGCGCGGTGACGGCATACTGACCAGCAGTCCCGACGTCTGCAGGAAGAGTCCCGCGTGCGCAACCCCCGAGCATTCCTCCGCCCCCTCGCCGTCGGAGCACCCGCTCCGCTCGCCGAGGTGCCGTTCCGCCCGAGCCGGATGATCCACTTCTTCGACCCCAGCAACGAGAAGATGGCGGCCAAGGTGCCCGACATCGCAGCGAAGGTCGACATCATCCTCGGCAACCTCGAGGACGCCATCAAGACGGAGAAGAAGGAGGCCGCCCGGCAGGGTCTCGTCGACATCGCGAAGGCCACCGACTTCGGCGACACGCAGCTGTGGGTGCGCGTCAACAGCCTCGACTCCCCGTGGGTGCTCGACGACCTCACGACGCTCGTCACCGAGATCGGCGACACGCTCGACGTCATCATGGTCCCCAAGGTCGAGGGCGCCCAGGACATCCACTACGTCGACCGGCTGCTCGCGCAGCTCGAGGCCAAGGGAGGCGTGCAGAAGCCGCTGCTCGTCCACGCGATCCTCGAGACCGCGCTCGGCGTGGCCAACGTCGAGGAGATCGCCTCGGCCAGCCCGCGCATGCAGGGCATCAGCCTCGGCCCGGCCGACCTCGCGGCGAGCCGTCGGATGAAGACCACGCGCGTCGGGGGCGGCCACCCCGGCTACCTGGTGCGCCAGGACCCCACCGGCGAGGACCTCACCGAGGGCCGCGCCACCTACCAGCAGGACCTGTGGCACTACACGATCGCGCGCATGGTCGACGCCTGCGCCGCGAACGACATCCTCCCGTTCTACGGACCCTTCGGCGACATCAAGGACGTCGTGGCGTGCGAGGACCAGTTCCGCAACGCCTTCCTGCTCGGCTGCGTCGGCGCCTGGAGCCTGCACCCCGTGCAGATCGACATCGCCAAGAAGGTCTTCTCCCCCAGCCCCGAGGACGTCGCGCACGCCAAGCGCGTCGTCGAGGCCATGGGCGACGGCTCGGGCGCGGTGATGATCGACGGGAAGATGGAGGACGACGCCTCCTGCAAGCAGTGCCTCGTCATGCTCGACCTCGCCCGCGAGCTGGCCGAGCGCGACCCCGAGCTGAAGGAGCTGTACGCCCTGTGAGCACGTCCCCCGCCCCCGCGATCCGTCCTCGGCGTTCCGTCCTCTACATGCCGGGCGCCAACGAGCGCGCGCTCGAGAAGGCCAAGACGATCGACGCCGATGCGCTCATCCTCGACCTCGAGGACTCCGTCGCCCCCGACGCCAAGGAGCAGGGACGCGCGAACGTCGTCGAGGCCGTCCGCTTCGGCGCCTACGGGCACCGCGAGCTCGCGATCCGCGTGAACTCCATCGGCACGCAGTGGCACGACGCCGACGTCGAGGCCGCGAGCCAGGCCGGTCCCGACGCGATCCTCGTCCCCAAGGTCGAGTCGGCCGAGCAGGTGCACGCCCTCGTCGCCGCGCTGGAGCAGCACGGTGCCCCCGAGCACACGCAGCTGTGGGCCATGATCGAGACGCCGCGCGCGCTGCTGCACGCCGAGGAGATCGCGTCGGCGCACGAGCGCCTCACCGTGGTCGTCATGGGCACGAACGACATCGTCAACGAGACGTACGGCCTGCACGTGCCGGGGCGCAACGCCACCGTCCTCACGTCGCTCGCGTGGACGCTGCTCGCCTGCCGGGCCGCCGGCAAGGTCGTCATCGACGGCGTCTACAACGCCGTGAAGGACCCCGAGGGCTTCGAGGCCGAGGCACGGCAGGGTCGTGAGATGGGCTTCGACGGCAAGACACTCATCCACCCCTCGCAGGTCGACCCGGCCAACACGGTCTTCGCGCCGTCCGCGGAGGACGTGGAGCGGGCCCAGGGCCTCATCGACACTTTCGAGGAGGCCAAGTCCGCCGGCCAGGGTGTCGTGACGTTCAACGGGAAGATGGTCGAGGAGCTGCACGTGCGCGACGCGCGACGCATCCTCGCCTTCCACGAGGCGCTGCAGGGTCGCTGACCCGCTGCTCCTCCCGCCACACCTCGCAGGGCCCCGTCCGGTCGGACGGGGCCCTGCGAGGTCTGGTCCTGCTGCTGCGTCCGTGGGACGTGTCGACCTGCGGCTGCGCTGGCTGCGGTATGCCGCGACCCGCCGGTGCGCTGCCTGCGGGTCGTCTCGACCTGCAGCTGCGCTGCCTGCGATCACCCTCGGGTCGGCCTCCGAAAGGGCCTCGACCGGGCGGCCGGGCGAGTCCCTCGTCGGGTTCTCGGGGTCCGGCCCGGGTTCGTGGGTGACGCACGATTCTTCATCTCTGCGTGATCGGCGCAGAATGCGGCGTTCGTGCGGTCCATCGGTGGATCCTCAACCGCAGACCGCCTCCAGATGTTGAGGATCCACCGAGCGAAGGCGCGGAGCGTCG
>CAZREF010000028.1:14958-34241 GCA_964599245.1 uncultured Aeromicrobium sp.
ACCGCAGACCGCCTCCAGATGTTGAGGATCCACCGAGCGAAGGCGCGGAGCGTCGACGGTTCTCCCTTCTCGTGGACCGTGCCACGCGAAGGGAGAATCATCGACCACCCCACCCCCAAGGCCCGCCACGATGATGCGTTTCCGCGCGATGGACCGAAGGATTCTGCGTTGACGACCGGATCCCGTCACGAACGCAGAACCCTTCGACGTTCGCCACACGAACGCAGAACCTTGCGTCCCCCGACCCCGCCACAGCCCGAGGACCCGAGCCGGTGCCGCTCCCAGCAGTCCGGTCGAGGCCTCTTTCGGAGACCTCCCCCAGCGCGAGCCGAGGCGGCGCACCAGCACGGTCACGACGACCGCAGCCAGCGCACCAACACGATCACGACGACCCACGACCGCGTGGCCGGGCCGGAACGGGCACGGCCCCCGGTCGAGGACCGGGGGCCGTGCAGATCGTGCGTTGATCGGGTCGGGTCAGCGGTAGGCCCGCTGGCTCATCACCCGCAGCTGCTGTGCGTCCCGCACCGCCTGGGCCTCACGGCGCTGGCGGACGGTCTCCAGCAGCACCTGGCGGTCGGTGTCGGACATCTCGTCCCAGGCGCGCTTGACGCGGGGACGGCCGAGCTTCCTGGCCATCGCGTTCACCCCCTCTCCTGGGGTCCAGGTGGTGCCGAGCCCGTCACGGTCGGCCCGGGTGGGGGCCGAGGTGATCGGGGTCGTCGTGGTCGTGTCTGCGGGCAAGGTGGGGGTGTTCTGGTGCTTCATTGCGCGCCTCCTCTCGGTGAGTGGTCGGGTGGGATCGGGGACGGGTGGGTCGTGGGTGGGCAGACGGAAAGAGCCGCCCTGGACGCGGTGTCCGGAGCGGCTCGAGGGCCAGGCAGGGTGCTGGCAGCTACGAGAGAGACACTCCGAGGACACGGGAGCCGACGAACGCGGCGTCGCGCGACGCGAGATCGAGGGCGATCGTGGTCGTGGACGGGAACATGCGGCTCACCTCCTCAGGTGCTTCTCAGGTGGCCCCACCGTAGCGCACGGCGTCGGCCGGACGCCAGCCCCGCGGCGTGACGACGCGCGTGTCGTTCAGCCGAAGTCGAGGTCGTGGTCGATCTCGTCGCGCGTCGCCCCGCACACGTAGAGCAGGTCGGCGGCGATCGAGCGGACCTGCGCCGCGACGGCCGCGGTGTTGAGGGTCATGGAGTGGGGCAGTGCCTCGACGGCGACGCGGGCCGCCTCCACCAGCTGCCGACGTGCTCCGTCGAAGTCGTCGAGGGAGGCGAGGTCGTCGGCGATGACGTCGACCGCCTCCGCGAGGGCCTCGACCGCCTCCGCGAGGGCCGCGGGGCCCGTCTCGCCGTGGCGCAGCATCGCACTCGTCCGACGCGCCAGGACGCGGGAGTCGCGGATCGCGTTGTCGAAGTCGCGCACGGCACCGACGTAGAGGGCCAGGTGGTCGCGCTGGCGCCAGCGCATCGGCGACATGCGGGCGATCTCGCTGACGTTGCGGGCCGTGGCGTCGAGGGCCTCGATGCCACCCTGCATGCCGCGCGCCCGCTCGAGTGCCTCGTCGGCCACGGTCGGGTCGCCCTCGCGCAGCGCGCGTCCGGTGCCGCGCAGGACCGACGCGAGCTGACGCAGGAGGCGCTGCACCTCGGCGTCGATGTCGCGCACGGGGTTGCGCGGGATGAGGAGGACCATCGCCATGCCGCACACCCCGCCGATGAGCGCGTCGAGGAACCGCGTCAGCGCCGGGTTGCCCGCTCCCGCCACAGGGACGACCGCGGCCAGCAGGACGGCGGAGCTGGACGCCTGCGTGAGAGCGAGACCGCGGATGCCGACCAGCGTGGCCGCGGCGACCGTCAGCAGGACGACGAGGGCCATCTGCAGCGGTCCCCGGCCGATCGTGAGGATGATCAGCTCACCGACCAGCACCCCGAGGGCGACGCCCGCGACGACCTCCACGAGCGTGCGCCCTCGGAGGCCACCGCCGGCGGTGATCACGACGACCGCGGCGATGGGTGCGAAGAAGGCCTGCTGGTGGCCGAAGACCTGCGTGGCGACCAGGAAGGCCACCGACGTGGCGATGCCGAGGCGCAGCATCAGGCGCCAGCGACGCCGCAGCAGCCGGACGCGGTCGAGGAACGTCTCCTCGCTGCGCCGCAACCGCAGGCGACGCAGCGGGACCTCGCGTCCGGTGCTCATCGCGTCCCCTGCCTCGTCGTGTCGCGCTCGTCGTGCCGTCCGGTCTCAGAGGTAGAGACCGGTCTGGCCCTCCTCGATGCGCTCGGACGCGACGGCGTGCAGGTCACGCTCGCGCAGCAGCACGAGGCTCTCGCCACGCACCTCGACCTCGGCCCGCTCCTGCGGGTCGAAGAGGACCCGGTCGCCCACCTGCACCGACCGCACGTGCGCCCCGGTGGCCTCGACCTTCGCCCAGGCCAGCCGCTTGCCCATCGCCGCCGTGGCCGGGATGAGGATGCCGCCGCCGGAGCGCCGCTCCCCCGCCTCCTCGTCGAGCGAGACGAGCAGCCGGTCGTGCAGCATGCGGATGGCGAGCTTGCCGCCGTCACCGCGGCCCTCGGACGCGACCACCGTCAGCCCAGCACGCGTCGCAGCACGACGACGGCGGCCACGGAGCCGACGACGCCGAGCACGACCGGGACCACGGTCTCGAACCGCACCGACCCGTCGGGCGCGACGAACTTCGCCTTCACGTCGGCGAGGGTGCGGCGCGCGACGTTCTTGGGGTTCGTGCGGTCGACCAGCGCGTCGACCGTGCCGGCCAGACGCTCGCGGATGACCTCGATCTCGTCGACCAGCTCATCGGTCTGTGACGTGCCCACGTGGCGCCTCTCGTCGGGTGGACTGACCTTGCAAGGATAGGACCCATGACGACGCGCCTGCAGCCCGGTGACACGGCCCCCGACTTCACCCTCCCCGACGACGCCGGCGAGGGGGTCACCCTGTCGGACCTGCGCGGCCGCAAGGTCATCGTCTACTTCTACCCCGCGGCCATGACCCCCGGCTGCACGAAGCAGGCGTGCGACTTCTCCGACTCGATCGACCGCCTGCAGGCCGAGGGGTACACCGTGCTGGGCATCAGCCCGGACAAGCCCGAGAAGCTGGCGAGGTTCCGCGAGCGCGACGGCCTGACCATCACGCTGCTGTCCGACGTCGACCGGTCGGTCATGACTGCCTGGGGCGCGTTCGGCGAGAAGAAGCTCTACGGCAAGGTCGTCGAGGGCGTGATCCGCTCGACGTTCGTCGTCGGCGAGGACGGCACCGTCGAGCTCGCGCAGTACAACGTCAAGGCCACGGGGCACGTCGCCAAGCTGCGCCGCGACCTCGGCCTCGACGCGGCCTGAGACCGGTCTCGCCGCTCCGGAATCCGTCCTCAGAACACTGTGGGCGTTCGACCCTAGTCTGCTGGTGTGCCAGCCACGAAGTACACACGGGAACGCCTCGAGCCTCTTGTCGCGACATCGCACTCGGTAGCGGACGTACTCCGGGCCCTCGGGCTGAGACCGAACGGGGGTTCCCACTCCCACATCAGTCGCCGCATCAAGTCGCTCGGTCTCGACACGAGCCACTTCGGGCCGACATCTTCTGGCGGACATCGTCCGCGGCGCGCCGCCTCCTCCATCCTTGTACGTTCTGTCGAGGGAGGTCGACGCCAGAAGCCCTCGCTGTTGCGACGGGCAATGGTGGAATCGGGAGTCGACTACGCCTGTGTCTGGTGCGGCAATCGCGGGGAGTGGCTCGGTCACAAGTTGACCCTCGAGGTCGATCACGAGGACGGAGACTTCTTCAACAACACGCTCACCAACCTTCGCTTCCTGTGTCCGAACTGTCATCGATTGACCGCGAACCACGCGGGGAAGAGCCGTGGGCGCTTTTCGTCATCCGTGGGTGTCATGACGGTCCCCTAGGCTGAACCCAAACCCGCCGGTGTGGTGGAACTGGTAGACACGCGGCACTTAGGATGCCGTGCCCCAGGGCGTGCAGGTTCGAGTCCTGTCACCGGCACCTTCTCGTCGGTGCGCGCACCTGGCCGTGCGGCGGCCCTCGCTGACGGCAGACTGTGGCCATGGTCCTGGTCATCGGTGAGGCGCTCGTCGACATCGTGGTCCGTCCCGACGGCTCGCGCGCGGAGCACCCGGGCGGGAGCCCGGCGAACGTCGCGGTGGGCCTCGGCCGCCTGGGGGTGACGCCGGTGCTCGCGACGAGCCTGGCCACCGACGACCTCGGAGCCCTGGTGCGCATGCACCTGGCGGAGTCCGGCGTCCGGCTCATGCCCGGGCTGAAGGAGCTCGAGCGCACGTCCACGGCGGTCGCCACGCTCGCCGAGGACGGCAGCGCCAGCTACGACTTCGACCTGTGCTGGGACCCCGGTCGCATCTGGGCCGAGGAGGTGCCCGACATCGTGCACACCGGATCGATCGCCGCGTTCCTCGAGCCCGGTGCCGACGAGGTGGAGGACGTCCTGCGACGGCTCGCCCCCATGTGCACGGTGACGTTCGACCCGAACGTGCGGCCCAGCCTCCTGCCCAGCCGGGCCGAGGCGCTCGACCGGGTGGAGACGCTGCTGCCCCTCTGCGACGTCGTCAAGGTCAGCGACGAGGACCTCGCCTGGCTCGAGCCCCACAGCGACCCCGCCGACACGGCGCGCAGCTGGCTCGCCGCAGGCCCGGCCGCCGTGGTCATGACGATGGGCGCGCGGGGCGCGCGTACCTACACCCACCGCGGGTCGATCGGCTCCCCCGCGTTGGCGTCGCACGTGGTCGACACGGTCGGCGCCGGCGACGCCTTCATGTCCGGCCTCATCGCCGGGTTGAAGGACGACGGGGTGGACGGCCTCGTGGGCAGCACGCGGCTGCACGCCGCCGACGTCGGCCTCTGGCGCCACGTGACCGACCTGGCGTCGCGCTGCTCGGCGTTCGTCGTCGGCCGTGCGGGCGCCCAGCCGCCGTGGGAACACGAGCTCTGAGCCGACCCCCGAGGGACCGCCCCGTCAGGGGACGAGCGTCGGGAGGTTCGCGCTGATCTTCTGCGTGAGGACCTTCGCGACCAAGCCGGCCACGCCGGGCACCGGGGCGTCGAAGTGGATCGTGTAGTCCAGGTGCGTGCCGCCGTCCGCGGTGGGCGTGAGGACCTGGATGCCGCGGTGGCCCCGGAGGGGGCTGCCCTCGGTGATCTCGTACTCGATGCGCTCGTCGGGCTCGGAGACGACGACGGTCTCGACGAAGGCGGGCAGCGGCCCGAGCTTGAGCGAGCGGGCCGACCCGACGCCGTTGCGCGACGTCGCGCCGTCGCGCAGGCGCGTGACCTTCGCGCCGAAGAGCGGGCCGAGGTCCTCGTGCTCGCCCAGGGCGGCGAACACGTCGGCGGGTGCCGAGCGGAAGGTGTGGGTGACGTGGACGCGGGGCTTGCCGAGGGGGTGGGTTCCGGGCATGGCCGTCATCCTAGAGTGGGCGGGCCATGTTCCGCGTCCTGTTCCACGAGCCCCGGATCCCCGGCAACACCGGGAACACGATCCGGCTGGCCGCCGCCACCGGGGCCGAGCTCCACCTCGTGGAGCCGCTCGGCTTCGACCTCGACGAGCCGAAGCTCCGAAGGGCCGGGCTCGACTACCACGACCTGGCCACCCTCCACGTCCATCCCGATCTCGAGACGGCGCTCGCCGCGCTCGGCCACGCCCGTGTCTGGGCGTTCACCACGGGTGCGACCCGCGCCTACACCGACGTCGCCTACGAGCCCGGGGACGTCCTGCTGTTCGGCGCCGAGCCGTCCGGGCTCCCCGCCGACGTCCTCGACCACCCCCGCGTCAACGACCGGCTACGCCTGCCGATGCTGCCCGCGCGACGCTCGATGAACCTCGCCAACTGCGCCGCGATCGTGGTCTACGAGGCCTGGCGCCAGCACGGGTTCGCCGGCGGCAGCTGAGTCGACGGCGCGTCCCTGAGGGCGGTCGAAGATTCGTCGATGACGTTTCGATGACGTCCCCCGAATCGCCCCCACGCCGAGAGGCACGGACGTAGCCTGGGCCGGACTGGGGGAAGGACAGCGCGACGATGGCACGACTCACGCACCGCTCACGCGCGCTCGCGGTCGTCGTCGCCGCGCTGCTGCTCAGCCTCGGCGGGGCCGCCTTGTGGCAGGGCGCCGTCGGCACGGAGCGTCGTGGCATCGGCGAGCAGTCCGGCCCCTGGAACGTCGACCGGGCCGTCAGTGGTGGCGGAACCTCCGCGGCGGGTGCCACGGCCGACCGCTTCCCCCGCGGCATCGTGGTGGTCGGCGACTCCATCACGGCGCGCTACGACGACCATCCCGGGAGCCCCGACCAGGGCTGGTGGAGCATGGTCGGTCGTCACTTCGGCAGCGAGGTGCGCACGTACGCCCAGTCCGGCTCGGGGTACCAGCGTCCGGGGCTGCGGTGCACGGGGAACCGCTTCGTCGATCGCGCCGAGGCCTTCGAGGGACCGGCCCCGTCGCTGTTCGTCGTCGAGGGCGGCCGCAACGACTGGGCCACCTGCCGCCAGGGCCACTTCGTCGTCTCGACCGACGCCGCCGTGGAGCGTGCGGTCGACCGCTACTTCGGCGTCCTGCGCCAGCGCCTGCCCCGCAGCACGCGCATCGTGGTGCTCGGCCCGCCGTGGGGCCCGCTCGACCCCTGGCAGAAGCGCCGCATCACCTCGATCGTCCACGCCGCCGCGAACCGCCACGGACTCGAGTTCGTCAGCACGGACGGCACCCTGGACCGGCCCGGTCGGACCGTCGACGGCGTGCACCCCACGCTGGCGGGCAGCCGCGCACTCGCCGGGGCCGTGATCGCGGCGCTGGACGGCTCCGAACGGGCCTAGGACGTGCGCAGCGCCTCGGCCACGAGCGGCGCGACCTGCACGAGGGCCCGCCCCCGGTGGCTGATGGCGTCCTTCTCGGCCGGGTCGAGCTCGGCCGTCGACACGTCGTAGCCGTCGGCCGCGAAGAGCGGGTCGTAGCCGAAGCCGCCCTCGCCCCGCTCGGCACCGAGGACGCGACCGGGCATCTCGCCGCGGACGACGTGCTCCTGGCCGTCGGGCGTGCAGAACGCGACGGCGGCGACGAACGTGGCGGTGCGCCGCTCGGGCGGCACGTCGGACAGCTGCGACAGCAGCAGCCGGTTGTTCTCACGGTCACCGCCCTGGTCCTTCGGCACGCCGGACCAGCGCGCCGAGAGCACCCCCGGCATGCCGTTGAGCGCGTCGACGCAGAGCCCGGAGTCGTCCGCCAGCGACGGCAGGCCGGTGGCCTCCAGGCACGCCCGCGCCTTGATGAGGGCGTTGCCCTCGAACGTCGGCTCGGTCTCGGCCGGCTCGGGGTAGTCGGCGACGTCGGAGAGCCCGAGGACCTGCACGCCCGGCACCAGCGGCGCGAGGATCCGCTGCAGCTCGGCGAGCTTCTTCGCGTTGTTCGACGCGAGCACCACGGTGCTCGTCCGCCGCCCCGGCCGATCGTGGGGCCCCGGCACCCCCGCCCGTGCAACGCTCACGACTGCAGTGCCTCCTGCTGGAGACGGGTGAGGTCGGCGCAGCCCTTCTCGGCCAGGGCGAGCAGCGCGTCGAGCTCCGCGCGGTCGAACGGCGCGCCCTCGGCGGTGCCCTGCACCTCGATGAAGGAGCCCGACCCGGTCATGACGACGTTCATGTCGGTCTCGGCGCGTACGTCCTCGACGTAGGGCAGGTCGAGCATGGGCGTGCCGTCGATGATCCCGACGCTGACGGCGGCGACCGACTGCACGAGCGGCTCGCCCGCGAGGGCGCCCTTGCCGCGCAGGTGGGAGACGGCGTCGGCCAGGGCCACGTACGCGCCGGTGATCGCGGCCGTGCGGGTGCCGCCGTCGGCCTGCAGCACGTCGCAGTCGAGGGTGATCGTGTTCTCCCCGAGGGCCGTGTAGTCGACGGCCGCCCGCAGCGACCGGCCGACGAGGCGGGAGATCTCGTGGGTGCGGCCACCGATGCGACCCTTGACCGACTCGCGCGTGGAGCGGTCGTGGGTGGCCTGCGGCAGCATCGCGTACTCGGCCGTCACCCAGCCCAGGCCGGAGCCCTTGCGCCAGCGCGGCACACCCTCCGTGGCCGACGCGGCACAGAGCACCTTGGTGCGGCCGAACTCCACCAGGCAGGAGCCCTGGGCGTGGTCGAGCCAGTGGCGGGTGATCGTGATCGGGCGCAGCTCGTCGACGGCGCGGCCGTCCTCGCGGGTCGTCATGCTCGCGACCCTACCCACGCTCCTCAGACGTCGAAGACCTGCCCGGCCTCGACCAGGACGAAGTCGCCCCCGAAGGTCGACCGGGTGTCGGCGGCGACCTCCTCGCGGTCGGTCCAGGCGGGCACGTGGGTGACCAGCAGGCGGCCGACTCCGGCGCGCGTGGCGTAGTCGCCGGCCTCCGCACCCGTCAGGTGCAGGTTCGGCGGGTTCGTGCCGGACTCGACGAACGAGGCCTCGCACAGGAACAGGTCGGCCCCGAGCGCGACGTCGTCGAGCGCCGGCGTGGGAGCGGTGTCGCCGGAGTACGCCAGCACGCGCCCGCCGGCCTCGAGCCGCATCCCGTAGGCCTCGACCGGGTGGTCCATCAGCCGCGGCGTCACCGTGAACGGTCCGACCTCGACGCTCTCGCCGTCGACCCAGCTGCGGAAGTCGAACTGGTCGGCCATCTGCAGGCCTTCGGTGCGGCCGTAGCTGCTCGCCAGGAAGGGCCCGGCACCGTCCGGGGCGTAGACCGGGATCGTCGGCAGCTGGCCCTCCGGGTGGTACTTGCTCACCACGTAGAAGCCGGACAGGTCGAAGCAGTGGTCGGCGTGCAGGTGCGAGAGGAGGACGGCGTCGACGTCGCGGAGGTCGACGTGCCGCTGCAGCGGACCGACGGCGCCGCTGCCGATGTCGAGCAGGAGACGGAAGCCCTCGTGCTCGACGAGGTAGCAGCTCGAGGCCGAGTCGGGCCCCGGGTACGACCCTGCGCACCCGACGACGGTGAGCCTCATGCCACCACCTGCGCGAACTGGCCGACGGACTCGACCTCGGGGCCCAGGAAGCGTCGCCCCAGCACGCCGAACTCGTCGGGTCGACCCGTGGTCAGGAACCGGTGCTCCGGCGGCGCCAGCGCGGGGTCGCGCAGCAGGTCGGCCTGCACGAGACGTGCGTAGACGTCCTTCGCCGTCTCCTCCGCACTCGAGACCAACGTGACCTCCTCGCCCATCGCCAGGGCGATCGCCCCGGTCAGGAGAGGGTAGTGCGTGCAGCCGAGCACGAGCGTGTCGACACCCGCCTCACGCAGTGGCGCGAGGTACTCCTCCGCCGCGGCGGAGACCTCCGGACCGCTCGTGACGCCCCGCTCGACGAGGTCGACGAACGCCGGGCACGCCTGCGTGAACAGCTCGATGCCGGGGTTCGCGGCGAACGCGTCGTCGTAGGCGTGCGACGCGGCGGTGGCCCGCGTGCAGATCACCCCGACCCTGCCGTTGCGCGTGGCACGGGCCGCACGCCGGGTGGCCGGCACGATCACCTCGACCACCGGGACGTCGTAGCGCTCGCGGGCGTCGCGCAGCACGGCTGCGCTGGCGGAGTTGCAGGCGATGACGAGCATCTTGACCCCCTGCGCGACCAGGTGGTCGAGGCACTCGAGGGCGAACTCGCGGACCGCCGGGATCGGCTGCGGGCCGTACGGCTGGCGGGCGGAGTCGCCCAGGTAGAGCACGGCCTCGTGCGGCAGCTGGTCGATGACCGCGCGCGCGACCGTCAGGCCACCGAAGCCTGAGTCGAAGATGCCGATCGGTGCGTCCGCCACAAGCGCCAACCCTACGGAGGGGTGGGGGCCACAGCCACCCCGCCCGGTACCGCGCTCGTCACCCGGGGTGCAGGATCCGCTCGAGGAAGCGCTGCGTGCGCTCCTCCCGAGGTGCCTCGACGACGTCGCGTGCCGGACCCCGCTCGACCACGTGGCCGCCGTCGACGAAGACCACCTCGTCGGCGACGTCGGCGGCGAACCGGATCTCGTGGGTGACGACGACCATCGTCCAGCCCTGGGACGCGAGGTCGCGCACGACCGCGAGCACCTCGCCGACGAGCTCGGGGTCGAGCGCCGAGGTCGGCTCGTCGAGCAGCACCACGCGCGGTCGCAGGGCCAGGGCACGGGCGATGCCGACCCGCTGCTGCTGGCCGCCGGACAGCTGCGACGGGTACGCGTCCTCCCGGCCCGTCAGCCCGACCTGCTCCAGCAGCGCGCGGGCTCGCGAGGCCGCCTGCTCCGGGTCTTCGCCCTGGACCTGCACGGGGCCCTCGACGAGGTTGCCGAGGACGGTGCGGTGCGGGAAGAGCTCGTGGGACTGGAAGACCATGCCCGACTGCGCCCGCAGCCGCTCGAGGGCCCGTCGGCCGGCCTTGCCCCGCGGCAGCGACCCGAAGTCCACCGCCACGTCGCCGATCGACACGGTCCCCGCGTCGGGGACCGTGAGGGCGTTGAGGGAGCGCAGGAGCGTCGTCTTGCCCGATCCCGACGGACCGATGATCGCGGTGGTGGTGCCCTCGGGCACGTCGAGGTCGACGCCGTCGAGCACGACGTTCGCCCCGAAGGCCTTGCGCAGGCCGTGGGCCCGCAGGAGTGCGTCACTCATGTCGTCACGTACCTGTTCAGTCGGGTCTCGAGCCGGTTCTGCGCCGCCGACAGCAGCGTGCAGATCACCCAGTAGTAGAAGCCGAGCATCACGTAGAGGGGCAGGTAGTCGAAGCTCACCGCCGCCGCCTGCGTCACCACGCGGAAGGGATCGGTGAGCAGCACGACCGAGACGAGCGAGGTGTCCTTGACGAGGGAGATGAGCGTGTTCGACAGCGGTGGCACCGCGATCCTGCCGGCCTGCGGGAGCACGACGCGGCGCAACGTCAGGCTGCGCGACATGCCGAGGGTGGCCGCGGCCTCGTGCTGGCCGACGGGCACGGCGAGCAGGGCGCCGCGGACCGTCTCCGCCGCGTACCCGGCGACGTTGACGCTGAGCGCGAGCGTCGCCGCCACGAAGGACGGCAGCTCGACCCCCAGCGTCGGCAGCGCGAAGAAGACGACGAACAGCTGCAGCAGCAGCGGGGTGCCGCGGACCGCCGAGATGAAGACGCGCGCGGGCACGGACAGCACCCGCGAGGACGAGATGCGCGCGAGGGCGATCAGCACGGCCGCGACCAGCCCGATCGCGAAGCTAAGCGCGGTGAGCGGGATCGTGATCTTCAGCAGCGCGACGAACGCGGGCCACGCGGTGTCGCGGACCGAGTCCCACCAGCTCGTGCCGCTGCGGCCGCCGACCTGCGCCTCGCCGCCGTCCCGGACGGAGACGTCGGACCCGAAGTACCGCTCGCTGATGTCGCGCAGGGTGCCGTCGGCCCGCAGGTTCTCGAGCGCGCGGTCGGCCTCCTGGGCCAGGGACTCCTCGTCCTGGCGGAAGGCGAGGGCCTGCTCACTGACCTCGTCGCCGGCGTCGCCGACGACCTCGATCCGGTCGTCACCGGTGGTGGCGAGGTAGTCGAGCACGGCGATGTTGTCGTTGACGATCGCGTCGACCCGGCCGCGGGCCACGAGGTCGGCGGCCTGGGCGAACTGCTCGACGTTCTCCACCTTCGCACCGGCATCCTTCGCCACCTGCGACCAGTTGCTCGTCGCCGACTGCGCCGTGGTGCGGCCCTTCAGGTCGGCGAGGTCGCGGATGTCCGAGCCCTTGCGCGCCACGATCACCCCGCGCGAGTAGGCGTAGGGCGCGGAGAACGCGTACCGCGCCTCGCGCTCGGGGTTGATCGTGATCTGGTTGGCGATCACGTCGATGCGGCCGGAGTCGAGCGCGCCGAAGAGGGCGTCGAACTGCGACTGCACGAACCGCAGCCGCCAGCCCGCCTCCTTCGCCACCGCCCTCACGACGTCGATGTCGTAGCCGGTGAGCGTGCCGTCCTCGTTGAAGGAGAAGGGCGGGTAGGTCCCCTCCGTGCCGACCACCACCTCGCGACCGTCCGAGGTACCACCGTCGCCGTCGGCCGCCTGTGCCGGCCCGGCCACCAGCAGCGAGCCGAGCACCACGAGCAGCAGGCTCGTCAGGACACGGCGCAGCCCGGGTGCAGTCGTCCTCGTGCTTCGTCGCGCCACGCGACCCCCTTCGTCGTCGCCGACCCTAGTCCCGCCGCCGAGCGCCGGCACGCCCGTCCCGCGGTCCGGATGCCCGAGCCGCGGAGGCTCCCTCAGAGCGGCAGCTTCGGCTGCGGCGGTGCGTGCGTCGGGTCGACGCCGTCGAACAGGCTCGAGACCGACTCCCCCGCGTGGATCCGCGCGATGGCCTGCGCGAAGAGCGGCGCGACCGAGCGGACCCGGAGCTCGGGCCAGTCGGGGGGCCGCGGGACGGTGTCGGTCGTGACCACCTCGGCAATGCCGGGGTGGTCACGCAGGCGCTCCACGGCCTTGCCCGTGAACAGGCCGTGGGTGCAGGCCACCGAGATCTCGGTGACGCCCTGGGTCTCGAGCATCGAGACCAGCTCCACGATCGAGCCGCCGGTGGCGATCTCGTCGTCGAGCACGATGGCCCGCTTGCCGGCGACGTCGCCGACGATCGCGTCGATCACGACCTTGTCGTCGGCCTTGCGCTGCTTGCTGCCCGCCGCGACGGGCAGGCCGAGGAGGCGCGCGAACTGGGACGCGGTCTTGGCGTTGCCGAAGTCGGGCGAGACGACGACGGCGTCGCTCAGGTCGGAGCCGCGGTAGTGGTCGGCGAGCTCGCCGATCGCGGTGAGGTGGTCCAGGGGCATCGAGAAGAAGCCGTGCACCTGCGGGGCGTGGAGCGTCATGGTGACCACGCGGCTGACCCCGGCCGTGGCCATCATGTCGGCGACCAGCTTGCCGCCGATGGAGATGCGCGACGCGTCCTTCTTGTCCGACCGGGCGTAGGCGAAGTGCGGTATCACGACGGTGATCGACGCGGCCGACGCACCGCGCGCCGCGTCGACCATCAGCAGCAGCTCCATGAGGTGGTCCTGCGTGGGCGGGACGAGCGGCTGGACGATGTAGACGTCGCGCTGGCGGCAGTTGGCGAGCAGCTGGGACTGCAGGCAGTCGTTGCTGAACCGCACGGTCTCCGACGGGGAGAGGGTGGTGCCGAGCTCGTTGCAGATGTCCTCGGCGAGGGACCGGTGGGCGCTCCCGGAGAAGACCACGATGTCGCGCACACCGCGAGGCTAGCGGAGCAGGACGCCGCCCGGAACCGGGACGGACCGAGCCGTGGGACGCTCAGGCCCAGAGCTGGCCCTCGAGGGCGTCCTCGGCGTCGTCGAGGGTGCCCTCGTAGGCGCCGGTGGACAGGTACTTCCACCCGCCGTCGCAGACCACGAAGACGATGTCGGCGCGCTCGCCGGCCTTCTGGCTCCTCGCGGCCTGGGCCAGGGCGGCGTGCAGGATGGCGCCGGTCGAGATGCCCGCGAAGATGCCCTCCTGGTCGATGAGCTCGCGCACCCGGCGCACGGCGTCGCGGGGGCCGACGCTGAAGCGGGCGTCGATGAGGGTCTCGTCGTACAGCTCCGGGACGAAGCCCTCGTCGAGGTTGCGCAGCCCGTAGACGAGCTCGCCGTAGCGCGGCTCGGCGGCGACGATGCGCACGTCGGGCTTGTGCTCGCGGAAGAAGCGCCCCACGCCCATCAGGGTGCCCGTGGTGCCGAGGCCGGCCACGAAGTGCGTGACCTCGGGCAGGTCGGCGAGGATCTCGGGGGCGGTGCCGCGGTAGTGCGCCTCGGCGTTGGCGGGGTTGCCGTACTGGTAGAGCATCACCCAGTCGGGATGCTCCTCGGCCAGTCCCTTGGCCACGCGCACGGCCTCGTTGGAGCCACCGGCAGCCGGCGACGGGATGATCTCCGCGCCCCACATGCGCAGCAGCAGCCGACGCTCCTCGGACGTGTTCTCAGGCATGACGCACACCATGCGGTAGCCGCGCATCTTGGCCACCATGGCCATCGAGATGCCGGTGTTGCCGCTGGTGGGCTCGAGGATGGTGCACCCCGGCGTGAGCCGGCCGTCGGCCTCCGCGGCCTCGATCATGCTCAGCGCGGCCCGGTCCTTGACCGAGCCCGTGGGGTTCTGGTCCTCCAGCTTCGCCCACAGCCGCACGTCGTCGCTCGGCGAGAGCGTGGGCAGGCCGACCAGGGGCGTCCCGCCGACGGAGTCGACGAGCGAGTCGAAGCGGGTCATGCGGTCAGCGCGTGGCGCCGCGGCGGCCCGGCAGGGGTGCCGGGCCCTGGGCGGCAGAGCGGCCGGCGACGGGCTGAGCCCCGCCGGCGACGGCGGGCAGGATGACGACAGTGTCGCCGTCGGACAGGGCCGTCTCGAGGCCACCGGTGAAGCGGATGTCCTCGTCGTTGACGTAGACGTTCACGAAGCGACGCACCGACCCGTCGTCGAGGAGGCGCTCGCGGATGCCCGTGTGGGCGGCCTCGAGGTTGTCGACGAGCTCGGCGACGGTGGCGCCGTCGCTCTGGACGGCACGCTCGCCGTCGGTGTACGTGCGCAGGATGGTCGGGATGCGGACCTCGATGGCCATCGGTGACGTCACTCTCTCCGGGTGTGAGTTCGGGGGCGGGGTGCTTCAGTCGTCGTAACGCTCGACGACGCGGACTTCTTCCTCCGTCACCTCGCCGTCGACGATGCGGTAGGAGCGGAAGTCGATCGGGGAGCCGTCGGCGTCGGCGCCGTCGCGCGTGGAGACCAGGACGTAGTGGGCGCCGGGCTCTGCGGCCAGGTTCACGTCAGTGCGCGACGGGTAGGCTTCGGTGGCGGTGTGGGAGTGGTAGATCACGACGGGCTCCTCGTCGCGGTCGTCCATCTCCCGGTACAGCCGCAGGAGGTCGGTGGAGTCGAACTCGTAGAACGTCGGGGACATCGCGGCGTTCACCATCGGCACGTGGCGCGCCGGGCGGTCGGAGCCGACGGGCCCCGCGACGACGCCGCAGGCCTCGTCGGGGTGGTCACGACGGGCGTGCGCGACGATCGCGTCGTGGGTCGCACGGTCGATGGTCAGCACGCCCGCGAGTCTAGCGACGCCCGACGGGACCGCCCGCCCGCGACTACGACGTGAGACGTGCTCGTGCCAGCGCCAGCCGCAGGAGCACGACGAGGGCGGCGAGGCACGTGACGGCGATCGCGGCCAGGGCCCCCAGGTAGGCGAGGTCGGCGGGAAAGGCGATGCCCTGCTGGACCCGCGGGACGGCGCTGTCGCGGATGCCGTAGGACGTGGCGAGCTCGAGGGTGAACCAGGTGTTGACCGCCCCGAGCAGCAGCGGCAGCCAGCCGAGGGCGAGGTCGGCCGCCCTGGGCCGCCGCTCGGGCCGGGCCCAGGCGCCCGCCAGCCAGAGGAGGTAGGCGGTCGCGACGACCTGGACGACGACCGTGGCCGCGAAGGCCTCCGGGCCTCGTTCGGGGTGCGCGACGGACCACACGAACGTGACGACCGGGCAGGCGAGGAACAGGCCGATCCCCAGCACCTGGTGCGCGCGGCCGTCGGTGGCCGACAGGCGCCGCACACCGGGCGGGAGGTGCTCGGGCCCGGTCACCCGGTCACCCGAGGGACCCGACGAGGGTCTCCTGCACGTAGCCCAGCCAGTCGTACACGTCGGACATCGCCTGCACGGCGGGGTCCTCGCTCTCGGCGACGGCCAGCACGTCGTCGTCGGTGTCGATCCCGAGCCGGACGGCGATGGAGAGCCGGATGTCGGTGAGTGAGCGCAACCACGCCTGGACCTCGACGTCGCCGAGCTCGACCTCCACCACCAGGTCGTCCCCGGCGTCGTCGCTCTGGCCCAGCCCTCCGGCCTCCAGCGAGCGGATGAGGGTCTCGGCGTTCGCGACCTTCGCCGAGCTCAGGGAGCGCTCGGTGAAGCGGCGGAACTCGGCCGACTCCTCCGCGTCGTCGCCGTAGGCGTCGGGCAGCAGCCTGCGCAGCACGGGGTCCTCCGGGGGCAGCGACGGCCCGCCCATCCCGAGCTGGAGCGCCAATGGGTCGGGATCGGCCTCGGGGTCGCCGTTGCGGTCGCGGAGCAGCTCCACCACCTGGCTCGCCAGGTTCGCGAGCACGTGAGCCTCCTCCGGCTCGAACGTGGCGACGACGCCGCCGCGTCGGCGGCGCTTGAACGGACGCATCAGACGGAGTCCGACCTCTGCAGCGTGGCCCACAGCCCGTACTCGTGCATCGCCTGGACGTGCCGCTCCATCTGCTCGCGACTGCCGCTGGAGACGACGGCTCGTCCCTCGTGGTGCACGGCCAGCATCAGCTCGGTCGCCTTCTCCTCGGTGTAGCCGAAGTAGTTTCGGAACACGTACGCGACGTACGACATCAGGTTGACGGGGTCGTTCCAGACGATCGTGACCCACGGGTCCTCGAGCGCGAGGTCGAGGTCGGAGGCGGGCTCGTCGAGCTCCACCGGGGCCGGGGTGGTCACCGTCCCATTGTGACGCAGCGCCGCAGCGCCGCGACACCGCGCCGGGACGCCCGTGCGAGCCGCGGCACCTAGGGTGGCACCGTGACGACGGCACTGCTGACCGACCACTACGAGCTCACGATGCTGCAGGCGGCGCTCGCCGACGGGACGGCGCACCGCCCCTCCGTCTTCGAGCTGTTCGCGCGCCGGCTGCCCACGGGACGCCGCTACGGCGTGGTCGCGGGCACGGGACGTCTGCTCGACGCCCTCGAACGGTTCCGCTTCGACGCCGCCACGGTCGGCTGGCTGCGCGAGCACGACGTCGTCGACGACACCACGTGCGACTGGCTCGCCGACTACCGGTTCACCGGCGACGTCTGGGGCTACCCCGAGGGCGAGCTCTTCTTCCCTGCCTCACCGGTCCTCGTGGTGGAGGGCAGCTTCGCCGAGGCGGTGGTGCTCGAGACGCTGTTCCTCTCGATCCTCAACCACGACTCGGCGATCGCATCGGCGGCGGCGCGGATGATCGGCGCCGCCGGGGGGCGCCCGTGCATCGAGATGGGGTCGCGGCGCACCCACGAGTGGTCGGCGGTCGCGGCCGCGAGGGCGGCCCACGTCGCCGGCTTCGCGGCGACGTCCAACCTCGAGGCCGGGCGGTCCCACGGCATCCCGACGACCGGGACGAGTGCCCACTCGTTCACCCTGCTCCACGACAGCGAGCGCGACGCCTTCCAGGCCCAGGTGAGCTCCTTGGGGGCGGGCACGACGCTGCTGGTCGACACCTACGACATCGCCGAGGCGGTGCGCACCGGCGTCGACGTGGCGGGCCCGGACCTGGGAGCCGTGCGCATCGACTCCGGCGACCTGCCCTCGCTCGCGCGGTCCGTGCGTGAGCAGCTGGACTCCCTCGGCGCAACGTCCACCCGGATCATCGTCACGAGCGACCTCGACGAGCACGCGATCGCGACCCTCGCCGCCGCTCCCGTCGACGGCTACGGCGTCGGCACCTCGCTCGTCACCGGGTCGGGCGCCCCGACGTCGGGCTTCGTCTACAAGCTGGTCGCCCGCGCGGGCGAGGACGGCGGCGAGCTGGTGCCGGTGGCGAAGAAGAGCGCCGACAAGGCGAGCGTCGGCGGGCGCAAGTGGGCGCTGCGCCGCCTCTCCCCCACCGGCGTCGCGCAGGCGGAGGTCGTCGGCATCGGCGCCCCACCGGCGGACGACGGCGACGACCGCTCGCTTCTCGTCCCCCTGGTCGAGCAGGGCCGACGGGTCCACCACGACACCCTCGCGGCCGCGCGCGAGCGGCATCGCGCCGCCATGGCCGAGCTGCCCCCGGCCGCGCACAAGCTCTCCCGCGGCGAGCCGGTGATCGAGACCCTCGTCGAACGCTGACCGAGCGCCGTCGCTCGGCGTGTCGGGACCTTGTCCTGTGGACGGCTCAGCGAAAGTCATTGTTTCGAACATGCGCTTGTTTCATGTCCGTTTCGGGCTCTAGAATGGGGAGAGTCCACCAGGGGGAACAATGAGCGTCGCCGCACTCGACACCCATCCAGTGCCGGCCTGCGTGCAGACCGCCCGCACCGCGTTCTCCTCCCTGGCGACCAGTTCCTGGGACGGCATGGACCCGGTCGAGGTCAGGCGGCTCGTGGGCGAGCTCTCTCGCCTGGAGGCCCAGATCTCCGCCCACAAGATGGCCGCCGCCCGGGTGCTGGAGAAGGCCCGCAAGGCCAACGCCGACGCGAACAACACCGCACGCGGCAACGCAGGCGGCACGGGCACCTCCACCGGTGCCACGATCTCCCTCGACTTCGGTGGCGACCGTGGCGGCGACGACGCGCTCGTGAATACGGCGAACCGGATCGAGGAGCAGACCACCCTCACCGAAGCCGCCCTCGCCGCCGGTGACATCTCCGCCAAGCAGGCCGACCTCATCTCCCGTGCCCTCGCGAACCTTCCCAAGGACGTCACCGACGAGCAGCGCCTGCTCTGCGAGATGACCCTGCTCAAGGACGCGCCCCGGTTGACGCTCAAGGACCTGCGCGAGCGCGGCCGGCGGATCACCGAGGTCTACAAGAAGCGCGAGGAGGACGTCGACGCCGACGAGTCCCCGCGGCTACGCCCCTGATGCGGGGGCCCATTGAGCTCCTGCGAAAGAAGGAAGAGGCCGCCCGAGCGAAGACGTCGTTCTCGATGTGGAACCCTTCGACAGGCTCAGGACAACGCAACAACGACGGCACGATGTCCGGCCGCTTCACCCTGCCCGAGGCGCAGGGGGCGATGCTCAAGACCGCCCTCGACGCCCTCGCGGCCCCGCACCAGAGCGTGGCCACGGTGAACGCGGCGACGGGCGAGCGTGACGAGTCCCCCGCGGCTACGCCCCACTGCGGGGGTGCCCCCATTGGATTCGGGCAGTCCTACCCCCAGCGCCTCGGCCACGCCTTCGCGACCCTCGTCGAGCACCTGCCCGCCGACCAGCTCCCCACCAACGGGGGCGTGTCGGCCGTGGTCACGGTCAACCTCGACCTGGACACCCTGATGGGCGGCCTGAAGGCAGCCGGAGTCTCCGACGGCACCCGTATCTCCGCTGGTGAAGCCCGGCGCCTCGCCTGCTCCGCCCAGCTCGTGCCCATGGTCCTGAACGGCACGAGCCTCCCCCTCGACCTCGGCACCCCGAACCGCTTCTTCAACCGCTCCTCACGCCGGGCGCTCGAGAAGCGCGACGGCGGCTGCACCGCACCCGGCTGCGATCGGGACTCGAGATGGTGCGAAGTGGACTTGCCCCGATTCGACGGACGGCTATCGGTTGAGGATGGCGTAGTCGATGG
>CAZREF010000029.1:0-30287 GCA_964599245.1 uncultured Aeromicrobium sp.
GGGTCGGCGAGATGGCGGCGGCGCTCGCAGCCGCGGCCGACGACGTCGTGCCGGCGGCGTCGGCGGCCGCCGTAGCGCCCACCGCGGCCCCCACACCGCCCCCCACCCCCGTGGCGGAGCCGATGATCCGGCCGCTCTCGCGGCCGTCCGAGCTCGGCGACCGCCGCACGGCCGCGCCGGGACCCACGGTCGACCCGTCCACCGAGCGCGGCGCGGTGCCGGCGCACGCCGGTCCGTCGGTCACCCGCGGCACGCGGCTCGTGTCCCTGGGGCTGGGCCTCGGGGCGAGCGCCGCCGTGCTCGCGATCGTGCCGATGGTCGTGTGGGGCAGCCTCGACCTCGTCCCGTCGCGATTCCGTCCGACGGTGATGGACGACCTGTCCGCCGACGCCTGGTGGATGATCAGCGTCGCGATCGCCCTCGTGCTCCTCCTCCTGAAGCGGGAGCGCTTCCTCGGCCGGCTCGCCGGCCCGCCGGTCGGGAGCCCGCTGCCCGACGGCCCCCTGGCCCCCACCGCACGACGCGGCATCCTCACGGCCTTCGGGGCGGCGTTCCGCGGGAGCCTCCCGCTGCTGCTGCCGTGGTACGTGCTCGGCCTGAGCGTCCTGCTCGCCTCGCTCGGCACCGGCGTACCCGCCGACCCCTACGCCTCGACATGGTCGACGCTGTGGGTGCTGGCCCCGCTCGTCGCCGTGGTGCTGGGCGTCCGGAGCCTCACCGGCCTGCGGTTCCGGCTCGGCGCGATGACGCTGTCGTTCGCGCTGTTCTGCGTGGCCGGCGCGGCCGCGGCCTACTTCGTGCTCGCCGCGACGTTCGTGGTGTGAGTCAAGGGGCGAGCAGCCGCAGGGCTCCGGTGGGCCACCAGCGACCGGCGCTCGGGCCTCCCTGGCACGGCCCGTCGGACTCACCGGGCCGCTTCACCCACAGGTAGGCGTCGAGGCCGCCGCTGTCGACGACGGCGGGGACACGGCCGAGGCGGGCAGCGCGTGGGTTGCAGAAGTCGCCCGCGCCGGGCGGCGTCCGCGAGCCGTTGCGGGAGGTGTCCACCACGTAGCGGCGTCCGGCGACGCCTCGCGTCCGCAGGGCGGCCAGCACCCTCCCTGCGTAGGCCGTCTCGTGCGCGGTCGGGCGGAAGTTGGCGACGTTGGTCGCGAAGCCCCGCGCGTTGCGGATGCCGGCGGCGACCAAGCGGTCGGCCACCACGGCGGGATCCAGCCACCCGCTGTGCCCGGCGTCGAGGTAGACCCAGGCACCTGCCGCGCGGAACCGGTTCACCGCGTCGCGCAGCAGCGCCGCACGGTCGCCCTGGCCGTCGCACGTGCCCATGAGCGCGACCGCGTCGGGCTCCAGCACGACCATGGCGCTGCGGCCCTTCAGCCCTGCTGCCACCTGCGCGACCCAGGCGCGGTAGCGCGTGGGGCTGAGTCCGCCGGCGGAGTGCTGGCCGCAGTCGCGGCCGGGGATGGCGTACACGGCGACGAGCGGCGTGCGCCGGGCCTTCTGCGCCCGCGCGGCGTAGGCCTCGACGGTGCGCCGCACCGACGACGTCGGGTAGCCGTCCGTCACCCAGAGGGCCTGGCCGCGCGAGCCGATGCGCGCGAAGCGTCGGTCCTTCGCGGCGGCCTTGGCGGACGCGCCGGCGGGATCGACGTAGACCGGGCGGGTGAGCCGGGGGTCCTTCGCCGCGTCGGCGGGTACCCCGACGCCGGCCAGGGACGCGAGCGCGCACGCCAGCACCGCGACGAGCGCGGGCAGCACGAGACGACGGGTGGCTCCCTCCACACCGTGGATCCTAGGGCGGTCCGGGCTCGGCCGTGGCCGCTTCGTGGATCAGGGCGACGTCACGTCGGCGACGACGGCGTCGAGCGCCGAGACCAACGCGTCGGCGTCGACCCACACGGACCACCCGTGCTCGCCGGCGCCGAGCCCGATGCGGTGGCCCACCACGGCCGCGTCGGCGACGACGGGCAGGGGTCGCGTGGTGCCGAGCGGCGTGATGGTGCCTCGCTCGTACCCGGTCACCGCGAGCGCCGCGTCGGCGTCGGGGAGGCGTGCCCGGTTGACGCCGAGGACGGCCCGCAGCCGGGGCCAGGAGATCTGGCGGTCACCGGGCACCAGCACGAGCACGAACGCGTCGCCGTGCTGCACGACCAGCGTCTTCACGAGGTCGGCCGGCGCCACGCCGGCCAGCGAGGCGGCCTCCTCGAGGCTGCGTGCCCGGGGCCGCTCGACGAGCTCGACGTCCAGCCCGCGTTGCCTGGCGTCCGCCAGCACCCGTTCGCGTCCCACGTCCCGATGCTCGCAGGTCGGGTGCGCGCGGGCGAGCCGGCGGCCGTTGCTAGCGTCCGTCGGGTGAGCCAGCACGCCTACGCGCCGCGCGACCTCGAGGCGGTCCACCGGGTCATCGCGGAGCGTCGCGACATGCGGCACTTCGCCGGCGGCGACGTGCCGGCCGCGGTCCTGCAGCGCGTGCTGACCGCTGCCCACCGCGCGCCGAGCGTCGGCCTGATGCAGCCCTGGCGGTTCGTGCGCATCACCGATCTCGACCTGCGCCGCCGCCTCCATGCGCACGTGGACGAGGAGCGTCGGCGCACCGCCGAGGCCATGGGGGAGCGGGCCGAGGAGTTCATGCGGCTCAAGGTCGAGGGAGTGCTGGACTGCGCCGAGCTGCTGGTCGTGGCCCTCGCGGACGGTCGGGAGCGCCACGTCTTCGGGCGGCGGACGATGCCGTACATGGACCTGGCCTCGGCGTCGTGCGCGATCCAGAACCTGTGGCTGGCGGCGCGCGCCGAGGGCTACGGCATGGGCTGGGTCTCCCTCTTCGACCCCGCGGTCGTCGCCGCCGAGCTCGCCATGCCCGACGGCGCCGAGCCGATCGCGCTGCTCTGCGTCGGACCGGTCGAGGCCTTCTACGACCGGCCGATGCTCGAGCAGGAGCACTGGACGAGCGTCCGTCCGCTGCACGCTCTCGTCGCCGAGAACGTCTGGCCGAGCGGGACCGAGGACGACGGCAACTCTTGACCTGAGGTTCACCTTCGGGTTCTGATGGTGGGGTCCCCGCGCGCCCTCACCTGTCGCGGGGTACAGGGAGAACGACCTTCTCTCGGGACGGGCGACGGGGCCGGCTCACTTCCCCTGGACCGGCTCCGTCGTTCCGATCTCTCGCGCTGCGTCGACGGCGTGCTGCACCGACGCCCCGTGCTGACCGAGGCCGCGTGCTGCACCGACGGCGCGGACCGGAGCACTCTCGGCACCCTCCGTCCTTGCTGAGAATCGTTCCGGTTAATGTTCATGGGAATCGTTCTCGACAAGAGGAGTGCCCATGCACCTGTTCCACCGGTCCCGCCTGCGCGCGGCCGCCGTCCTGTCCACCCTCGCCCTCGGCGCGGCCGGCTGCGGCGGCGCCGGCGGCGACGAGCCCGCCGCGTCCGACGAGGGCCGCCAGCTCTCCGGGCCCCGTCTCGTCGTCACCACCGACGAGGGCATCCTCGTGCTCGACCGCGACAGCCTCGAGCCGGTGGCGACGCTGCCGTCCGAGGGCTTCGTGCGTGTGAATCCCGCCGGCGACGAGCGCCACGTGCTCGTCTCGACGGCCGAGGGCTTCCAGCTCCTCGACACCGGCGTCGACGTGGAGGCTCACGGCGACCACTCCCACTACTCGGTGGGTGGGGACCCGGCGCTCGGTGCGACGTTCGAGGCGCCAGAGCCCGGTCACGTCACCGTGCACGACGGCCGCACCCTGCTGTTCAGCGACGGCGCGGGGACGATCCAGGAGCTCGCCACCGAGGACCCGACCACGGTCGTCGACACGATCGAGCTTCCTGCGCCGCACCACGGGGTGGCCGTGCAGCTCGGTGAAGACCTCCTGCACACCGAGGGGACCGCCGACGAGCGATCGAGCGTCGTCCTGCGCGGAGCCGACGGGACGCAGAGGGCTCGCACCGACGTCTGCCCGGGCGTGCACGGCGAGGCGACGGCTGCCGACGGCGTCGCCGTGGTGGGCTGCGAGGACGGCGTGGTCGTGGTGCGCGACGGCGAGATCGTGAAGGTCGACAGCCCCGACCCGTACGGCCGCATCGGCAACCAGGCCGGCAGCTCCTCCTCCCGCGTCGTGCTGGGTGACTACAAGGTCGACGCCGACGCCGAGCTCGAGCGCCCCGAGCGCATCAGCCTCGTCGACACCGAGACGGACGAGATCCGTCTCGTCGACCTCGGCGCGAGCTACAGCTTCCGCTCCCTCGGTCGTGGTGCCGCCGGCGAGGCGCTGGTGCTCGGGACCGACGGCGCCCTGCACGTCATCGACGCCGAGTCCGGCGAGAGGCTCGACACCATCGACGTCGTCGAGCCGTGGCGCGAGCCCCTGGACTGGCAGCAGCCCCGACCCACGCTGCACGTCGACGGCGACACGGCGTGGGTGACCGAGCCCCGCACGTCCACGGTGCACGAGGTCGACGTCGCGTCGGGCGCCGTCGTCGACTCGGTGCGTCTCCCGGCCGTCCCGAACGAGATCGTCTCGGCCGGCTGACGCCGGAGGCGAGCCGGGAGGTCCGTGCGACGGCGTGACCTCCCGGCTCCCCACCCCGTGCCTCGGCGGAGACCGGGTTGACGGTCCGTGTGACGGCTGTCACGCTCGGTCTGCGCCGCCACGGGGGTGGGCGCGGAGGGGGGAGTCACCATGTCCACGTCGTCCCAGCCGGCCTCGAGCCGACGACGGGTGCGCGGAGCGCGCGCCTTCCTGCTCGCCGTGGTGGCGGCCGTGCTCGGCGCCCTGCTCGCGTCGCCGGCCGCGGCCGACGACTTCTACACGCCCCCGAGCGGTGTCACCGGTGCGCCCGGGACGGTCGTGCGCAGCGAGCCGAGCGTCTTCCACCTCGATCCGTTGAGGGTCCTGCGGGCACCCGCGGACGCCACCCGGGTCATGTACGTCAGCGCGAACGCCGCCGGCCGCACCGTCGTCACGGGCACGATCCTCCAGCCGCGGACCCGGTGGATCGGCGCCGGCACCCGCCCCGTCGTCGCCTACGCGGTGGGCACCCAGGGCATGGCCGACCGCTGCGCCCCGTCCCGCCAGCTCGCCGCCGGCACCGAGTACGAGGGCCTGTTCATCAAGGGCCTGCTCGCCCGGGGCTACACCGTCGCCGTCACCGACTACGAGGGGCTGGGCACGCCGGGCGTGCACCCGTACGTCGACCCGCGGGCCCTCGGCCGCAACGTCCTCGACTCGGTGCGGGCGGCCCAGCGCCTCGGCATCGTCGCGACGTCGGCCCCCGTGCTCGTGTCCGGCTACTCCGAGGGCGGCAACGCGGCGGCCGGGGCGCTCGAGCTCGCGCCGACGTACGCTCCGGAGCTCCGGCTGCGCGGCGGGTACGCGGGCGCCGTCCCCGCCGACCTCGCCCGCGTGGCGCCGAAGATCGACGGCTCGCCGTACGCCGCCTTCCTCGGCTACGCCATCGCCGCGCTCGACGACGCCGAGCCGCAGCTGCGGATCCGCGACCTGCTCAACGCCAAGGGGCGCGACTTCCTCGACCGCGTGCAGGACTCGTGCACGATCGACGGGGTCGCGGCCTTCGCCTTCACCCGGTCCTCGGACCTCACCGTCTCGGGCCGGCCGCTCTCGGACTTCCTCTCCCGGCCCGACATCGCCGCCGCGCTCGCCGAGCGTCGCCTCGGCTCGCGTCGCCCCACGGTCCCGACCCTGGTCGCCCACTCCGCGCTCGACGACGTCGTCGACTACGCCCAGGACCGTGACATGGCGCGGTCCTGGTGCCGGCAGGGGGCGAAGGTCCGGTTCCAGACGCTGCTGACACCCACGCACGTGGGCGGCGCCGTGGCCGGCTTCCCGAACGCGTTCGCGTTCCTCGAGGGCCGCGTCGCGGGGCTTCCCTTCCTCTCGACCTGCGGAGCCTTCTAGGGCGGCACCGCTAGGACCGGTCGGCCAGCATCTCCCGCACCGCGTCGACGCCCTGCGCCACCACCCGGTCGAGGGGGGCGTCGACGTCGAGGACCTCGCCGCACTCGTCGGGCTCCAACGGCTCGAGCGTCTCCAGCTGGCTGCGCAGCAGCGAGGGGGGCATGAAGTGCTCCCGATGCCGCATGCGCGCGTCGAGGACGTCCACGTCGGCCACCAGGTGCAGGAACGCCACCGAGCCCGGGGGCAGGTCGCCGCGCAGCAGGTCGCGGTAGGGACGCCGCAGCGCAGAGCAGCCGAGGAGGATCGACTCGCCGCGCTCGGCCGCGGCGGCGAGGATGCCCGCGAGCTCCTCCAGCCACGGCCGGCGGTCCTCGTCGGTCAACGGCGTGCCCCCGGCCATCTTCGCGACGTTCGCGGGCGGGTGGTGCTCGTCGCCCTCGACGTAGGCCAGGCCGAGGCGCTCGGCCACGGCCGAGCCGACGGCGCTCTTGCCGGTGCCCGAGACGCCCATGACGACCACCTGCAACGGCGCGCTCATCGTCGACCTCCGCACGGCCTAGAGTCGGCGCCATGGCGACCGCCCACTCCGAGGTCCTGGCCGACCTCGGGCCGCGCATCGTCGACGGACGTCTCGCGCCGGGGGAGTCGCTCACCCTCGACGCCATCCGCGCCGAGTACGGGGTCTCCCGCACCGTGGCGCGCGAGGTCGTGCAGGTGCTCGCCTCGATGGGGCTGGTCGAGAGCCGGCGCCGGACCGGGGTCACGGTGCAGCCGGAGTCGCGCTGGGACCACTACGCGCCGTCGGTGGTCCGCTGGCGCCTCGCCGGTCCCGGACGCGCCCACCTGCTGCACCAGCTCTCCCAGCTGCGCGCGGCCGTGGAGCCCCCGAGTGCAGCGCTCTCGGCGCTGCACGCGCCGAGCGACGTGCGCAGGCGCCTGCTGGCCCTGGCCGAGCAGCTGGAGTCCACGGGGGCGGCGGGCGACCTGGCCGCGTTCCTCGAGCTCGACGTCGCCTTCCACCGCCTGCTGCTCGAGGCCTCCGGCAACGTGATGTTCCACGCCCTCGGGGACGTGGTGGAGGAGGTGCTGAGGGGTCGCACCGACCACCGGATGATGCCGCCGGTCCCGAAGCCCGAGGCCCGCAGGCTCCACGCCGTGGTCGCGCGGGCGGTCGCCGACGGTGATGCCGACGCGGCCGGGTCCGCCATGCGCGCGATCTGCGCGGAGGTCGTCGCGCAGCTGGAGGAGCACCGCCCCGGCGCGGTGCGGGCCGGCGTCGAGGAGACCAGCGTCCACGGGACCAGCGTCCACGGGTCCGGCGCTCACGAGACGAGCGGGTAGGCGACGGCGGCGAGCGCGAACGCCGAGACCCCGAGCGTCGTCTCCATGACGGTCCAGGTGCGCAGCGTCGTCTTCTCGTCCATCCCGAGGAACCGGCTGACGAGCCAGAACCCCGAGTCGTTCACGTGCGACAGCACCGTGGCGCCGGCGGCGACGGCGGTCACGAGCAGCGCGACCTGGAGGTTGGAGAGGTCGGCGGTCTGTGAAGCGATGAGTCCCGACGCCGTCGTGAGGGCGACGGTCGCCGAGCCCTGGGCGACGCGCAACGCGGTCGCGAGCAGGAAGGCCTGCAGCAGCAGCGGCACGCCGAGGTCGCCGAGGGAGTCCGTCAGCGCCGCACCGATGCCGCTGGCGCGCAGGACGCCGCCGAACATGCCGCCGGCACCCGTGATGAGGATGACCGAGCAGACCGGGCCCAGCGCCCCGTCGAGCAGCTGCTGCGTCTCGGCGAGCGTCCGGTCGCGACGCCCGAGGACGACGATCGCGACGAGGAGCGTCAGCAGCAGGGCGACCGGCGTGTTGCCCAGCAGCACCAGCGCGTCGACGAGACCGTTGCCCTCCGGGAGGGTCCCGTTGGTCACGAGCGTCGTGAGCACGGTGTTGAGGCCGATGAGCACCAGGGGCACGAGCAGGATCGACAGGACGAGCGCGAACGGTGGTGGCGTGGAGGGGCCGCCGTCGGCCCCGTTCCGGGTGCCGTCCTGACGCTCGCCGAGCAGCAGGGTCGGCACGTCGACGTGCACCCGGGTGCCGATCCACCGGGAGAACAGGTAGACGCCGACGAACCAGGCGAGCACGGCGATCGGCAGGTTGACGAGCAGCACCACGCCGAGGTCGCCGCCCATGACGGTCCCGGCGGCCACCGGACCGGGGTGCGGGGGCAGGAAGGCGTGCGTCGCCGCGAAGGCTCCCGCGGCGGGCAGCCCGTACAGGAGCACGGAGCCGCCGAGGCGTCGGGCGACGGTGAGGATGATCGGCAGGAACACGACGAGGCCGGCGTCGAAGAAGATGGGCAGCCCGAACAGGAACGCCGCCACGCCGAGCGCCAAGGGGGCGCGCTGCTCACCGAAGCGCCCGACCAGCGTCTCCGCCAGCACCTGCGCGCCGCCGGTGGCCTCGAGCAGCCGGCCGATCATCACGCCGAACCCGACGAGCAGGGCGACCGAGGCCAGGGTCGAGCCGAAGCCGGAGGTCAGGGCCGTCGGGACGTCGACGAGGGGGATGCCGGCGACGACGGCGGTGAGCAGGCTGACCAGCACGAGGGAGATGAAGGCGTGCAGCCGCACCACCATGATCAGCGTGAGCAGGAGGGCGACGGCTGCGACGGCGATGAGCAGCAGCACGGCGGTGCCGTGCACGGGGTCGATGGGGTCCATGAGGTCTCCGAGGATCGGGACGGCCGCACGCGGGGACGTGAGCCCGGTCACGCCCACCCTGCACGAAAGGTACTACCTGTGCAACGCCGGGTCAGCGACGCAGACGCACCAGCTCGACCAGCTCGGCGTCCGTGAGCTCGGTGAGCGCACCCTCCCCGGCGTTCACCACGGCGTCGGCGAGGGCACGCTTGGAGGCGATGAGCTCGGCCACCGACTCCTCGATGGTCCCCTCGGCGATGAGGCGGTGCACCTGCACCGGCTTCGTCTGGCCGATGCGGTGCGCCCGGTCGGTCGCCTGGTCCTCGACGGCGGGGTTCCACCAGCGGTCGTAGTGGATCACGTGGTCCGCACGCGTGAGGTTCAGGCCGGTGCCGCCCGCCTTGAGCGAGAGGACGAAGACGGGGACCTCGCCGGCCTGGAAGCGCGTGACCATCTGCTCGCGGGCCGCGACCGTGGTGCCCCCGTGCAGGAACTGGGCGCTGATCCGCCGCTCCGCGAGGTGACGCGTCAGCAGGTGACCCATCTGCGCGTACTGGGTGAACACCAGCACGGCGCCGTCCTCGGCGAGGATCTCCTCGACCAGCTCGTCGAGCATCTCGAGCTTGCCCGAGCGTCCGCGCAGCGTGCCGCGAGGCTCGCGCAGCAGCTGGGCGGGGTGGTTGCAGACCTGCTTGAGCTGCGTGAGGAGCCGGACGACCAGGCCCCTGCGCTGCATCCCGTCGCTGGCCTCGATCTGCGCCATGGTCTCGCGCACCACGGCCTCGTAGAGCCCGACCTGCTCGCGCGTGAGGTGCACGCGGTAGTCGGTCTCGGTCTTCGGCGGCAGCTCCGGTGCGATGCCGGGGTCGCTCTTGCGGCGCCGCAGGACGAAGGGGCGCACGAGGCGCGAGAGCTCCGCGGCGCGGTCGCGGTCCTGTGCCCGTTCGATCGGGCGCGACCAGCGTCGGCGGAAGTCCTCGAGCCCCCCGAGCAGCCCCGGCGTGGTCCAGTCGAGGATCGACCACAGCTCGGTCAGCCCGTTCTCCACCGGGGTGCCGGTGAGGGCGAGTCGGACGGGCGAGGGGATGGCGCGCAGCGCCTTGGCCGCCGCGGACCGGACGTTCTTGACGTACTGCGCCTCGTCGGCCACGACCACGCCCCAGCCCGGCGACAGCGCGGCGAGGTCCTCGGCGTCGCGTCGCAGCGTGGCGTAGGTCGTGACGACGAAGCCGTCACGGACGCCCTCGAGGGACCGGCCGACGCCGTGGTGCCGGCGGACGGCCACGTCGGGCGCGAACCGACGGATCTCGCGCTCCCAGTTGCCGACCACCGACGCCGGGCAGACGACGAGCGTGGGCGCGAGCGGCTCCCCGGCCTCCCGTGCGAGGTCCTCGAGGTGCAGGTGGAGCGCGATGAGCATGACGGTCTTGCCCAGGCCCATGTCGTCGGCCAGGATCCCGCCGAGCCCGAGCTCGACGAGCTGCGCCATCCACCGCACGCCGTCGTGCTGGTACTCGCGCAGCGTCCCCTCGAGCCGTGGGGAGACCTCGACCGTGTCACGGGCACCGCGCTGCGCCAGGCGGCGCCGCACGTCGTCGAGCCAGCCCTCGGTGTCGACCTCGGTGCGCTCGTCGTCGACCTCGACCTCGCCGGTGACGGCCGCCCGGAGCGCCTCCAGGGCGGTAAGCTCGCGGGACCGTCGCTCCACGAGGTCGCGCGTGCGCCCGGGGTCGACGAGCACCCAGCGGTCCCGCAGCCGGACGAGGCCGTGCTGCGACTCGACGAGCGCCTCGAGCTCCTCGTCGCCGAGGGTCTCGTCGCCGAGCGCGAGGTTGCGGTCGAAGCGGAACAGCTGCGAGCGGCCGAAGGCGGGGGGCCGGTCGTGCGGCATGCCCTCCTCGACGCGCCTGACCGTGGGGCGGGCGTCGAGGCGACGCACGAGCCCGTCGGGCCACAGCACGTCGACCCGGTACGCGCGCAGCAGGTTCGAGACCCGGGAGCGCCCGAGCTCGCCCAGCTCCACGGCGGTCGCCGGCATCGACCCGGTGTCGAGCTGCCCGAGCATCCGGGTCAGCGGCGGCCAGGCGGCCGCTGCGGTGGTGAGCAGCGTCCGGACCCCGGGGCGCGAGCCCGGCCCGAAGTGGTGGTCGTCCTTGCGCCAGAGGTCGGCGACGTCCACCTCGCCCCACGCCGCGTCGAGCGGCTTGACGCGCAGGCGCACGTCGGCGACGGGGGCCTCGGGGTCGTCGTCGGGGTCGGCGCGGAAGGTGACGACCAGGCGGCCGCTGAAGGACCTCGGGCGCACAGGGACGCGTTCGACGAGCGGCGGGGGAGCGACGGCCTCGCGCCCGGTGGTCGCCGACGGTGCGGGGCTCGCTCCCTGCGGCTGCGTCGCGACCGCGGGCGCGTCGACGGCGAGCGCCGCCAGGAAGCCGCGGACCTTGGCCTGCGCGGCGGCGGGGTCGGGGCCGATCGACCGGGCCGCCTCCTGCAGCTGCGAGGACGCCGAGGCGTCGGGGCTCGTCAGCCGGCCGGAGGCCATCAGGCGCAGCGCCAGGATCGCCGGGGTGGCCCACGCCCGCACGGACGGGTCGGCGTTCATGGTGCGGATGCCCTGGCTCAGGGCGCCGATGGCGTCGGTGGCCGTGACCCGCTGCTCGCCGTCCGGCGCCCGGAACACGAAGCGCGACGCGCCGGGGTCGTCGGCGACCTCGAAGTCGACCGGGTGCCGCAGGAGCAGCCGCAGGTCGGAGGTCGTGGGCATCCTGCCATTGTCGCCCACGCCCCCTGACCCGCGCAGGGGACCCGTCCGTGGGACGGGTCTCAGTCGACCTGGAGCTCGCCCATGAGGCCCCAGCCGTCGACCGGGATCGTCTGGCTGATGATCTGCGGCGTCGCGGCGAGCGCGGGGCGCATGGACTCCAGCCCGTCCTTGAAGTGCCGGCTCGAGACGTGGGCCTCCGCGGCGTCGTCCTGGAATCCTTCGACGAGGACGTAGGTGTGGGGGTCCTCGAGGCTGCGCGACCACTCGAAGAACAGGTTGCCGGGCTCCGCGCGCGTGGCCTCGGTGAAGGCGCGGACCGTCTCCGGCCACTGCTCGACGTGCTCCGGGCGCACGGGGAACTTCACGACGATGAGGATCATGCTCGACCTTCCTGGTGGGGACGTCCCGAGCCTAGGTCGGTGTCGTCGGTCGCGCCCGCCGGCGGTGAGAGGGTGGGGAAATGCGCCGCGTCCTGCTCCTCCTGCTCCTCGCCCTGGTGCCCGGGGCGTGCACGGGCGAAGGCCCGGAGGCGGCACCGCAGCCGACCGGCACCCTGGGCGGGACCCTCGCGACGGTGGAACCGCCGCCGGAGCCCTGGCCGGGTGCGACGTGGGGCGTCGACGAGCGGGGCGACTGGGACGACCTGGACGCCGCGGCCACCGCCTCGGGCTCCACCTGCGTCACCGTCGTGCAGGGCGGTGAGGTCGTGCACCGGTGGACGGCGCCGGGCGCCGACGAGCGCTCGACGGGACCGGTGTACTCGGTGACCAAGTCGGTCACGGCGCTGCTCGTGGCGGCCGCCGTCGACGACGGCGACCTGTCCCTCGACGACCGGGTGTCCGACCACGTGCCGCAGTGGCGCGGGGGACCGTCGGCGGACGTGACGGTCGACCAGCTGCTGACCATGACCTCGGGCCGGCGGTGGACCTACGAGCTCGACTACGGCGGCATGGTGCGGGGCGCCGCCGACACCACGGCGTTCGCCCTCGGCGTCGGCCAGGAGCACGAGCCGGGGACGCACTGGGAGTACGACAACATGGCGGTGCAGGTGCTCGGGGCCGTGCTGAGGGCCGCCACGGGACAGGACGTCGGCGCCTGGGCGCAGGACCGTCTGCTCGGGCCGTTGGGCCTGCGTGACACCACGTGGGAGCGGGACGACTCCGGACGCACCACGACCTACTCCGGGATCCGGGCGTCGTGCGACGACGTCGCGCGGATCGGGCTCCTCGTGGCCCGCGACGGACGCTGGGACGGAGGACGGCTGGTGCCCGCGGACCTGGTGCGCCGGTTCACGGGCGAGTCGGGTAGCGACCTCAACGCCGCCTACGGTCGGCTGTGGTGGGTCAACGAGCGCGGACGGGTGCAGACGATCGAGCGGGCCGCCGGGTTCGGCGCCGACCGGCCGCCCCGCGAGGGGCGGCTGGCCGAGGACGTGCCGAGCGACGCCCGGTGGGCCCTGGGCTACGGGAACCAGGTCCTGGCGGTGGTGCCGTCGCGCGACCTCGTGGTCGTGCGGATCGGTGCCCGGCCCGCGGCGCCCGACACGATGGGGCTGGCCGAGGTCACCCGGCTCGCCCTCGGCGGGCTGCCGCCGGGCGCCTGATCGCCGTCAGGCCTGCGTGCCGCCGCCCTGGGCGGCCTGGGCCTCGGCGACCTGACGGTGGACGTCGGCCATGTCCAGGTCGCGGACGGCCTGGATGACCTGCTCCAGGGCGGGGGCAGGGAGCGCGCCCGGCTGGCTGAAGACGAGCACGCCGTCACGGAAGGCCATGAGCGTCGGGATCGACGTGATGCCGGCCGCCCCGGCGAGCTCCTGCTCGGCCTCGGTGTCGATCTTGCCGAAGGTGACGTCGGGGTGCTGCTCGCTGGCCGCGTCGTAGACGGGCGCGAACTGGCGGCACGGACCGCACCAGGAGGCCCACCAGTCCACGAGGGTGATGCCGTCGGTCGTGACGGCCTCCTCGAAGCTCTTGGCGGTGAGGTCGACGGTGGACATGGGGAACCTTTCGAAGGGTGCGTCGGTACGTCCGTGACAACGCATCCCGGACGGCGGGCATTCCCTGTCGTCGGCCTCGGGTGTGATCCGCGTCCCTCCGCGTCATGAAGGCCGGCGAGCGTGCTCTTCCCTCCCGTCGCGCCCGGCGACGGACGACGAGGTTGGGGGAGCATGAAGTACGACCGGCCGGTCTGGCAGCTCATGTACGAGTGCGCTGCTGCCATGCCCGACCCGTTCCGCTACGAGGACGTCCACCGCTGGTTCGCCCGCCTGTACCCGGAGGTCGGCCAGGCGACGATCCGGGCGCACCTCGTCGGCATGAGCGAGGGCGGACGGCCCAAGCAGCCGCAGTTCGCCGCCCGGGCGCCGATCTTCCGGCGGGTGGCGCGCGGCATGTACGAGGTCATCCCCGAGGAGGAGCGCAAGCTCGACCCCGACCTGCCCGACGGACCGCCGGACGACGGCCCGGGCGGTGCGGGCCCCGGCGGGTCGGGCGGCCCGGCCGGCCCCGAGGGGGGGCCCGCCCACGAGGTCGACCCCTTCGCGGCCTCGGCCTTCGAGGACGCCACCGTCGTCGCGGCTCCCGCGACCGACCCGCCGGCGGCGACCTTCGAGGACATCGTCGAACGATCGGGCCTGGCGGGCGGGCGCCTCGACGTGCGCGACCCCACGGCCGAGTCCGCCGACGTGCTGCTGCTCGGCGGCGAGGGCGAACGGGTGCTCGTCCCGGCCCCGGCCCGTGAGGTCTACCGCTCGGACACCTTCCAGGCGGCCCGCGTCCGTGCGCAGGGCCGCGGGGCGACCTGGTTCGTGCTGTCCGCCGAGCACGGGCTCCTCGATCCCGCCGAGTGGGTCTCGCCGGACTCCCGCGACCTCGGGGACCTCGACCCCCACTACCGGCAGGTCTGGGCGCAGTGGGTGCTGGCGCGGCTGGAGTCGCTCGACGGTCCGGTGCGCGGACGCCGGGTCCACGTGCAGGCGCCGGCAGCCTTCGTCGGCCCGCTCGCCGCCGTGCTCCAGGACGGCGGCGCGGAGGTCACGGTGGGTGCCGGCCCGCGGGACGAACCCTCGTCGAACCGCCGCGACGCACGCCACGTGCCCCTCGGACCGACGTCGACGCCCGTCCCGTCCGCGACACCGGTGGCGCGGGCCGCCGGTCACGACGTCGTCGACCCGGTCCCGTCGGTCCCGGTCCCGGCCCTGTCCACGGCACGGGGCGACGCCCCGGACGCCGGCGAGCTGGTGGCCGCGACGCGCCACCTGCGCGACGGCGAGCACGCGATCGAGCCGGACCTGCTCGATGCCATCCAGGACGTCCCGGGGCTCTTCGCGTGGCACGTCGACGCCAACGGTGCGCGCGTGCTCAACCGCAGCCTCCGCCTGCCCGTGCGGGCGGGCGTCCTGCACGTCGGGCACGCCGGCGCCGGTGGCCTGCGTCCGGACGCCGTGGCGAGCCTGCGTCACCTCGTGCAGGACGTCCAGCTGCGGGGGAGGACCCGGTCGTCGACGTTCCGCAGCCACCTCGCCACGATCCTGCACCGTCCGCTGCGCCTGACCTCGCTCGACGACCCCGCGCTGACGGCGTGGATGCGCGCGCACCTGACCGTCGTCACCTGGCCCTCGACCGACCGCGACGGTCTCGTGGCGCTCGCGCACCACGTCGTCGCCGCCCTGGAGCCGCCGCTGAACGTCGACCACCTGCGGGCGGCGGAGGTTCGCCTGAGGCTGGCCGAGCTGCGCGGCGAGCTGGACCGCGTCTGAGCCACGAGGGCGCGAACACTACCGGGGCGTAAGGGTGTTCCCGTCAGCGAACATGAGGATAGCCTCAGGTCATGGACGACACGACCTTCGAGTTCCAGCCCTCCGACGTGGCCGCGGGGAGCGCACGCTTCCCCGGCCGCCCGCTGCGCGTCGAGGACCGACCGGCGGCACACGACGCTGCGCATGCGGTGGCGCGTCGGGGCAGCGACTTCGCTCGTCACGCCTGGGACGAGTCCGGTCACCTCTGATCCTGCCCCGGCCCGGCCGACGGACCCGGGCCCGACGCACCACGGCCCCACGGAGCAGTGCTCCGTGGGGCCGCGGCGTGGGTGCTGCGGGTCAGTCCAGGGGACGGATGTTCGCCGCCTGGAGGCCCTTCTGGCCCTGCTCGACGTCGAACTCGACCTTCTGGTTCTCGTTCAGGGTGCGGTAGCCGCTCGTCTGGATCGCGCTGAAGTGGGCGAAGACGTCCTCGCTGCCGTCGTCGGGGGCGATGAAGCCGAACCCCTTGTCGGCGTTGAACCACTTGACCGTTCCGGTTGCCATCGTTTCCTACTACTCCTTCGGGTGCGTCCGCGACCGTCGCGGACGCGTCGTGCGCCGCCTCACCCGTCGCGGGCGACCCGGTGCGCAGGCCCCGGGCGCCGACACGGCTTCATCGAACGACGACACGACCAGCGTAGGTCACGCCGCCCGGCCGTCCGGCGCCACGGCTCGGCGCGTCGACGACACGTGCTCGCGGGCGGGCCCTCTCAGCGCGGCGTGCCGTACATCTGCACCGAGTAGTAGCGGCCGCTGCTGTCGACGGCCGCCCCGACGCCGGTGCGGCGGTAGCTCGTGCCGAGCAGGTTGTCGCGGTGACCCTGCGAGCGCATCCAGTTGATCGAGCAGGTGCCCCGCTTCAGGCACGCGTCGCTCGGACTGTGGGAGACGTACCCGACGACCAGGGTGCCGGCCGTCTGGCCCGAGGCGAGGTTCTCGCCGATCTGCCTGAGGTTGCAGCGGTCCTTGCCCATGATCAGCTTCAGCGACGCCGTCGATCGGTGCACGAGCTTGCGCTTCTTGGCGATCTCCTTGGCCCACGCGTTCGCGTAGGAGTCCAGGCAGGAGTTGAGCGAGAGGGCAGCCTTGCCCTTCGCGACGCGGACGGCATTGGCCTGGGTGAGGATCTGGTCCTCGTAGCGCGTGATCGTCATCGCGGACGCCGAGGAGGCGGCGAGCGGCACCAGCAGGGCGAGCAGGGCGAGCACGACGGCGACGGCGGCCGGTCGCGGCCGGGTGCGGACGAGGTCGGCGGCGGTGACGCGCATGACGAGGCTCCCTCCAGGGCCGCTCCCTGCGGCCGTCCCCACTGTGTCACGGTGCAGGCCCGATGTCAGGACCTTCGTCCCACAGTAGCCCGAAAGAACTAGTCCTTTAGTGCTAGTGCCACCGAAAGTCAAGACTGCCGTTGCTCTCAGCAACCGTTTAGGTTGGCACGGATCGCGCCCCTGGCCGACCTACCGGTCGCCCGGGGCGCAGGGCGGTCGACCGACTGCCCTCCACCACATCAGTTCCTGAGGGGGGACCACGTGAAGCGTGTGACGTCAGGCATCGTGGGCATCGGGCTCGCGGCATCGCTCGGACTCGCGTTCGCAGCGCCGACGAGTGCGGCCCCGGCACCACCGACCAGTGGCGCCGACCGCGTCGAGAAGGACCACGACCTGCCCAACCCGCTCGAGGACAAGCGCCGCGAGCTCCGTGAGCAGGCCGTGACCGCCGTCATCAACGGCGACGCGAAGCCCGTCGAGAAGAACGGCAGCACCGTCGTCAAGGTGGGCGAGGCGGCCAGCCCGGCCGACGCCGCCGCGATGTCGAACAAGAAGGCCACGAGGGGCGAGAAGGCCAAGGCCGCGAAGGGCAAGCGCAAGGACCAGTACGTCGAGCTGTCGCAGGAGCGCGCCGACAAGGTCTTCGTGATCCTCGCGGAGTTCGGCGACGAGCGTCACCCGGACTACCCGGACGGCGACACCGACCCCGCGACCCCCGGCCCGGAGAAGTTCGACGGCCCGCAGCACAACCAGATCGAGGAGCCCGACCGCACGAAGGACAACTCGACGGTCTGGCAGCCCGACTACGACCGCCAGCACTACCAGGACCTCTACTTCAAGGAGGGCAAGGGCGTCGAGTCGGTCAAGACGTACTACGAGAAGCAGTCGTCGGGCCGCTACACGGTCGACGGCACGGTCTCGGACTGGGTGCGCGTGAAGTACAACACCGCGCGCTACGGACGCGACGACGCCTCCACCTGGAACCTCATCGCCGACGCGACGACGCAGTGGGTCGAGGACCAGCGGGCGGCCGGCATGACGAACGCCCAGATCAAGAAGCAGCTCGCGCAGTACGACGTCTACGACCGGTACGACTACGACGGCGACGGCGACTTCAACGAGCCCGACGGCTACATCGACCACTTCCAGATCGTCCACGCCGGCCACGGCGAGGAGGACGGCGACTCGACCTACGGCGAGGACGCCATCTGGTCGCACCGCTGGTACGCCTTCCTCACCGACCAGGGCGTCACGGGACCGTCGCAGAACAAGCTCGGTGGCACCCAGATCGGCAACACCGGCATCTGGATCGGCGACTACACCGTCCAGCCCGAGAACGGCGGCCTGTCGGTGTTCGTCCACGAGTACGGCCACGACCTCGGCTTGCCCGACGCGTACAGCACGGCGGGCGGCGACAACAGCAACGAGTACTGGACGCTGATGGCGCAGTCGCGCCTCAACGCCAAGGGCGAGGCCCTCGGCGAGCGGGCCGGCGACCTCGGCGCCTGGGAGAAGGTGCAGCTGGGCTGGCTCGACTACGAGGTGGTCGGGGCCAAGGAGAAGCGCACCCTCGAGCTCGGGCCGCAGGAGTACAACTCCGCCAAGGCCCAGGGCGTCGTGGTGCCGCTGCCGAAGAAGAAGGTCACGCGCGAGCTGGGTGCACCGGCGTCGGGCTCGAAGCAGTTCTTCTCCGGCTCCGGCGACGACCTCGCGAACGCCATGACCGCCGAGGTCGACATCCCGGCGGGCGCGAGCGACGCGGTGCTGGAGGCCAAGGTCCGCTACGAGATCGAGGAGGGCTACGACTACGCGTACGTCCAGGCCTCGACGGACGGCGGCTCCACGTGGACCGCGCTGGACGGCACCATCGGCGGCACGCCGATCGGTGACGACACGTCCGGGCGACCGGGCATCGACGGAGAGCAGAAGTCGTGGGCCGATCTCTCGGTGCCGCTCGACTCGTACGCCGGCAAGAAGGTCGCGCTGCGGTTCTTCTACAAGACCGACGGTGGCCTCGCGCTGCCCGGCCTCTTCGTCGACGACGTCACGGTCTCGGCCGGCGGCAGCACGCTGCTGAGCGACGGCGCCGAGGACGGCGGCTCGGCGTGGACCTTCGACGGGTTCTCGATCGAGGGCGCGTCCACCACGGACGAGTACGACAACTACTACGTCATGGGCCACCGCTCGTACGTCTCGTACGACCGCTACCTCAAGACGGGGCCGTACAACTTCGGGTTCGCGAACACGCGCCCCGACTGGGTGGAGCACTACGCCTACCAGACGGGTCTGCTGATCTCCTACTGGGACACGTCCCAGGCGGACAACAACACCATCACCCACCCGGGTGAGGGTCGGAACCTGCCCATCGACGCGCGGCCGCGGCCGCTCATCGACCTGGCCACCGGCAAGCCCTGGCGCGCCCGCGTCCAGGTCTACGACGCGCCGTTCTCGACGCGCAAGGCCGACTCGATGACGCTGCACACCAACGGCAAGGCCACCTACATCCGTGGCCAGGCGGCGGCGCCGGTCTTCGACGACACCAAGAAGTACTTCTACGACGAGGCTCCCCAGGCCGGCGTGAAGCTGCCTGCGGCTGGCGTGAAGGTACGGGTGCTGTCGGAGAAGGGCACCTCCATGAAGGTCCGGTTCAACTGACGGCCGTCGGCTGAGCCGGGACTTCTCCCGGACGGAGGGGGCGCGTACCAGGGGGGTGCGCGCCCCTTCCCCTGTCCGGGGTCTCTCGGGGTCTGGTCAGCGGGTGACGCACGTCGAACACTTCTGGTTCGCGTCGGGATCCGGCCCGTCTCGAACGCACGAGCGTTCGCGTCGTCGTGCACCAGCGCGGGATCGTGCGTCCCCCGCTCGGGAGGGAGGGGACGGGCGCCACCTCCCTCTCGGCGTCAGCGGGACTGCAGCACCTCGTCGACGGCGCCCGAGGCTCCGCCGAACTCGTCGGCCACCTCGCCGCTGACGTCGTCGTGCTCGCTGGTCCGGTGGCCGTCCTCGTCGAGCCCGGCGTCGGCATCGGCGAGGGCGCGGTGGGCGGTGGAGAGCACCAGCGCGGCGCCGACGACGGCGACCGCCGCGATCGCGAAGGGCACGTGCACCGACGTGGCGGCGACGAGTCGGCCGGCGGCGAAGGGCGCGAGGCCGCCGCCGATGAACCGCACGAAGCCGTAGGCGGCCGACGCGACCGGTCGCTCGACGGGGGAGACGGTCATGACCGCCTGGGTCATGAGGGTGTTGTTGATGCCGATGAAGATCCCGGCGGCGACGACGCAGCCGACCATGAGTCGCTGGTCCGTCGGGTCGGTGGCCATGAGCGCGAGGTCGACGGCGAAGAGCGTGAAGGCGACGTAGAGCGAGACCGAGGTGCCGAGGCGCCGCTGGAGCCAGGGCGCACCGACGACGGAGAAGAAGGCGACCAGCACACCCCACCCGAAGAAGACCCAGCCGAGCTGCGTGATCGACAGGGCCATCGGGAACGGCGCGTAGCCGAGCATCGTGAAGAAGCCCCAGTTGTAGAGCAGGGCCGCGACGCTGAGGGTCGCGAGCCCCCGGTGGCGCAGGGCCTTCAGCGGGGCCGACAGCGACGTCGTGTGCTCTGGGCGCGGGGTGGTCGGCAGCAGGAGCACCGTCGCCACGAGCGCGATCGACATCAGCACGGCGACCCCGTAGAACGGGCCGCGCCAGCTGATGTTGCCCAGCGTCCCGCCGACGAGCGGACCGGCCGCGATGCCGAGGCCGAGAGCGGCCTCGTAGAGGATGATGGCGCCGGCGAACCCGCCGCGAGCGCTGGCCACGATCGCCGACAACGACGTCGCGATGAAGAGCGCGTTGCCGAGGCCCCAGCCGGCGCGGAAGGCCACGATGCCCTCGATGCTGCCGCTCGACCCGGCGAGGGCCGAGAAGACGACGATGATCACGAGCCCGACGACGAGGGTCCGCTTCGCCCCGAAGCGGCTCGACACGGCGTTGGTCACGAGCATGGCCACGGCGGTGACCACGAGGTAGCTCGTGAACAGCAGGGTCACCTGGCTCTCGGTAGCGTCGAGCTGCTCCTTGAGCGCGGGCAGGATCGGGTCGACGAGGCCGATCCCCATGAAGGAGATGACGCAGGCGAAGGCGACGGCGTAGACGGCCTTCGGCTGCCCGAGCAGGCTGGCGCCCGCTCGGCTGGTGCCGTCGGACGTCGGGTCAGAGTGCGGGTTCATGGTCCTCCTGGGTCAGCTCGACGAGCGCGTCGAGGGCGTGGTCGAGGGCGGCGAGCTGCTCGGGCCGGAGTCGGTCGAGCCGGGCGGCGAGCAGCGTGTCCTGGGCGCGGCGGCGGTCCTCGAGCGCCTCGCGGCCGACGTCGGTCAGGGCGATGAGCGACGCGCGCCGGTCGTCGGGGTCGCTCGTGCGGTGGACGAGGCCGGCGGCCTCGAGGCGCTGCACGAGCCCGGTCATCGCGGGCTGGCCGACGGCCTCGAGACGCGTGAGGTCGCTGACCCTGAGCGCTCCGTGGCGCTCCAGAGCCGCGAGGGTCCCGGCAGCCGTGCGGCTGACCGAGAGCGACGCGGTGTCACGGGAGACCGCCGCCACGAGCTCGCGGAGAGCACGAGCCAGGGCCGTGCGATCAGGTTGCGTCATGCAACCGAAAGTATCAGGGCCTGATGTATCTCGCAGCGAGCCGTGTCACACGCGCCTCATCCGCCGGGGGAAGGCCGTCCGGTCAGCCTGCCGAGCAGCAGTCCTGCCGCCACCACGGCGGCCGTCCAGAGCACTCCGGGGAGGGGCAGCGAGGCCACGAGCGCGAGGCAGCCCACCAGCCCGAGGACCGACAACGGTCGGAGCAGCCGACCACCCAGCGGGAACGCTGCCGCGTTGGTCAAGGCGTAGTACACCAGCACGCAGCCGCTCGACGCGGCCACCGCCTCGGCGGCGTCGACGAAGGGGAGCACCAGCACGACGACGCAGCCGACGGCGACCTGCGCCGCCCACGGCACACCGCGCCCGGACTCGGCGGCGAGGACGGTCGGCAGGTGCCGGTCGCGGGCCATGGCCAGGGTCGTGCGGCTCACGCCGCCGAGCAGCGACAGCAGCGCACCGCCCGCCGCGACCACGGCGGTGCCCGCCACCGCCACCGTCAGGGACGGGTGGCCCAGCGTGTCGACGGCGTCGGCGAGCGCGCGGTCGCTCGCCGCAGCGGTCGACGGGTCGAGTGCGCGGGCCACGGCGAGGCCGGCGAGGACGTAGAGCGCCGTGACGACGACGAAGGCGGTGGCGACGGCGCGCGGGATCGTCCGGGCGGGGTCCCGGACCTCCTCACCGAGCGTCGCGAGCCGCGCGTAGCCGGCGAAGGCGAAGAACAGCAGGGCCGCCGCCTGGGGCACGGCCACCGGGTCGAGGACGTACCCGACGTCGGCCCGCGCGGGTCCCTGGCCGAGCAGCACGACCGTCGAGAGGCCGACGACGAGCACCACGAGGACGGCCGAGGCGGTCACGGCGTCGGCGGAGCGGCGGGCTCCGGCGAGGTCGACGACCGTGAGGGCCACGACCGTCACGATCGCGAGCGTGGTGGCATGGCTCGGTGCGAGGTGGGCCCCGACGCCGAGCGCCATGGCCGCGCACGACGCGGTCTTGCCCACCACGAAGACCCAGCCGGCCAGGTGGCCCCACGTGGGGCCGAGACGCTCACGGGCGAAGACGTAGGTGCCGCCGGCCGCGGGATGACGGGTCGCCAGGCGCGCCGACGCCGTGGCGTTGAGCGCGGCGACGGCGGCCGCGAGCAGCACCGCCCACACGACGAAGCTGCCGGTACGGCCGACGGCAGGGCCGAGCGCGACGAAGATCCCGGCGCCCAGCATCGACCCCGCGCCGAGTCCGGTGGCCCTGACCGGACCGAGCACCCGGGCGAGGGCCACGGGTCAGACCGCGTAGTCGACGACGAGCGGGGCGTGGTCGGAGAAGCGCTCCGCGTAGGTGGGTGCACGATCCACCCGGGCCTCGGTGGCCGCAGCCGCCAGACCCGGCGTGGCGAGCTGGTAGTCGATGCGCCACCCCGTGTCGTTGTCGAAGGCCTGCCCGCGCCAGGACCACCAGGTGTAGGGGCCCTCGACCTCGCCGGCCAGCGACCGGTGGACGTCGACCCAGCCGAGCTCGTCGCGGACGCGGTCGAGGTAGGCCCGCTCCTCGGGGAGGAAGCCGGCCTTCTTCAGGTTGCCCTTCCAGTTGCGGATGTCGAGCTCGGTGTGGCCGACGTTGAGGTCTCCGGTGACCACCGCGTGGTCGGCGTGCTCGCCCAGCTCGGCGAGCCGCGTCAGCATGCGGTCGAGGAAGCGGTACTTGTCGTCCTGGCTGGGGGTGCCGACGCCGCCGGAGTGGACGTAGGCCGAGACGACGGTGAGCAGGCTGCCGTCGGGGAGCACGAGGTCGGACTCGACCCAGCGGCCGGAGTCGTCGAACGACGCGTCGCCGTTGCCGACCCGGTGCGCCTTCGGCTCGGTGCGGCTCAGGACGGCCACCCCGGCCCTGCCCTTGGCGGCGGCCTCCGCGTGCACGAGGTGGAACCCGTACGGCTCGAGGACGTCACGCACGACGTCGTCGGGCGCGCGGACCTCCTGCAGGGTGACGACGTCGGCCTGGGCGGCGGGCAGCCAGGCGTCCATCCCGCGGCGGAGGGCCGCCCGGACGCCGTTGACGTTGACGGTGGCGATGCGCAGCACGGCCGCCAGCCTACGAGTCGCCGCCGACGTCGCCGGATGCCGGCCCGGTGCCGGGCACGTGGTGCGGCGCGCCCACCGCGTCGATCATCCAGGCCAGCTCCCAGGCCCGCTCGTGCCAGGCGGCGTAGCGTCCGCTGACCCCACCGTGGCCCGCGTTCATCTCGGTCTTGAGCAGCGCGGGGACCTCACCCGTCGAACGCTCCCGCAGCCGTGCGACCCACTTCGCGGGCTCGACGTACAGCACGCGCGTGTCGTTGAGGCTGGTCACGGCCAGCACGGGCGGGTAGGCGACCTCGGCGACGTTCTCGTAGGGGGAGTAGGACTTCATGTAGGCGTAGACCTCGGGGTCGTGGAGGGGGTCGCCCCACTCGTCCCACTCGATGACGGTGAGCGGCAGGCTCGGGTCGAGGATGGTGGTGAGCGCGTCCACGAACGGCACCTCGGCGACGACGGCGCCGAAGGCGTCGGGCGCGATGTTGAGCGCGGCGCCGACGAGCAGCCCGCCCGCGCTGCCGCCCTCGGCGACGAGCCGGTCGGCGCTCGTCCAGCCCTCGTCGACGAGGTGGCGGGCCGCGGCGACGAAGTCGGTGAACGTGTTGCGCTTGTGCAGCAGCTTGCCGCGGTCGTACCAGGCGCGACCGAGCTCCCCGCCGCCGCGCACGTGCGCGATCGCGAACACGAAGCCGCGGTCCAGGAGGGAGAGACGCGGCACGGACATGCCGGGGTCGATGCTGATCTCGTACGAGCCGTAGCCGTAGAGCAGGGCGGGCGCCGTGCCGTCGCGTGGCGTGTCGGCGCGGGCGACCAGCGAGACCGGGATGCGCGTGCCGTCGTCGGCGGTGGCCCAGGTGCGGTGCTGCACGTAGTCGGCGGGGTCGTACCCGCCGAGGACGGTCTGCTGCTTGCGCACCACGAGCTCACCGGTCTCGAGGACGAGGTCGAGCACGGTGCCGGGCGTGACGAGCGAGCCCATCCCCAGACGGATGACGGGCTGGTCCCACTCGGCGTTGGCGCCGACGCCGGCGGTGAAGAGCTCCTCGCCGAAGTCGACCTCCCGGAGCTCGCCGACGCCGTCGGCGCCGAGCGGGGCCACCGCGACGCGCGTGAGGGCGTCGCGGCGGTAGGACAGCACCAGCGTCCGGGCGAAGACGTCGACGCCCTCGAGCCGGGTGCCCGGTGCGTGCGGCAGCACGACGTCGAGCGCGTCGCGCAGGTCGCCGTGCGCGGGCGTCGCCTCGACCGGCAGCGAGCCGAGCTCGAAGTCCTCCGCACCGTCGTTGTGCAGGAGGAGGAAGACGTCGCGCTCGCCCAGCACCGCGTGCTCGACGGAGTACTCGACCCCGTCGCGGCGGGGGACGACGACGCGGAACTCGCCGGTCGGGTCCGACGCGTCGAGGACCCGGGCCTCGCTCGTGATCTTCGACGAGGCGCCGATGACGAGGTACCGCTCGGACTGTGTGCGGCCGACGCCGGTGAAGAAGCGCTCGTCCGTCTCCTCGTGGACGAGCACGTCGGACGCGTCCGTGCCGAGGTGGTGGCGCCAGACGCGGTGGGGCCGCCACGCCTCGTCGACGGTCGTGTAGAAGAGGTGGCTGCCGTCCGCCGACCAGGTGACGCCGCCGCTCGTGCCCGGGATCTCGTCGGGGAGCAGCTCGCCGGTGCGCAGGTCCTTGACGCGGATCGTGTACCGCTCGTCGCCGACGACGTCGACGCTCCAGGCCAGCAGGTTCTCGTCGTCGCTGAGCGAGAAGCCGCCGAGGGAGAAGAAGTCGTGGCCCTCGGCCTCCTCGTTGGAGTCGAGCAGGAGCTCCTCGCCGGGCACGGGCTCGCCGGGGACGAGCTGCGGCGGGTCCCAGTCGTCGGGGGAGTCGACGCGGGTGCGGCAGCGGATGGCGTACTGGCGGCCCTCCTCGGTGCGCGAGTAGTACCACCACCCGCCGTGGCGCACCGGCACGGAGAGGTCGGTCTCGAGGGTGCGCGAGCGGATCTCCTCGAACAGCCGCTCCCGCAGGTCGGCGAGGTGCGCGGTGCGCGCCTCGGCGAACGCGTTCTCGGCCTCGAGGTGCTCGATGGTCCGCGGGTCGTCCTTGTCGCGGAGCCACTCGTAGGGGTCCTCGACGGTGTCGCCGTGGTGGGTGCGGCTGAACGGCTTCGTGGGTGCGACGGGCGGCTGGGACGCGGTGGCCATGCCGCGACGCTATCGCCCGGGACCCAGGGGCTCCGGCGGCGTCCCTCCCGGGTCGGCGTCGGGCTCCGGTCCGACGGGCGCGCGCGGTCGGGTGGGCCCGGCGTGGCCCGGCTCCAGGGCTCGATCGTCGGCGGCGAACGTGTGCACCGGCCCGGGCGGCGTCAGCCGGGTCTCGAAGCGCACCGTGACGCGGCCGAGGCCGGCGCCCCAGACCCAGCCGTCCCCGTGGTCGCGGTGGTGGACGTCGGCGCCGGGGCTCCAGTCCGACGCCGTGCGCGCGGTGGGATCGACCTGCTCGACGACCTCGTCCTCGGGCTCGCCGAGCTCGTCGACGTCGCTGTCGAAGAGGTCGTCCTGCACCCAGTCGGCCAGTCCGCTGACGCCGACGCCCACGAGGCGCAGGCCGCCGCCGAGGTCGGTGGCGGCGAGCAGCGCCTGGGCGCTGCGCGCGAGGATCGTCGGCGAGTCCGTGGGTGCCGCGAGCGTCGTCGACCGCGTGTGCGTCTCGAAGTCGTGGTAGCGGATCTTCAGCGTCACGGTCCGGCCCGACAGCTGGGCGCGACGCAGCCGGTCGGCCACGCGTCGGGCCATCCGCTCCACCACCGACTCCAGGCGCGCGCGGTCGGTGACGTCGTCGACGAAGGTGTCCTCGACGCTGACCGACTTCGCCTCCCGCTCGGCGACCACGGGGCGATCGTCGTCGGCGCGGGAGAGCCGGACCAGCGAGCGGCCCGACGCCGAGCCCAGCAGCCGCACCAGCTCGTCCTCGTCGCGCCCACGCAGGTCGTCGACGGTGACGACGCCCACGCGGCGCAGACGCTCGGCGGTGGCCGGACCGACACCGGGGATCGCGGTGACCTGCATGGGTCCCAGGAGGCCGAGCTCGGTGCCCGGCGCCACCACGAACACGCCGTCGGGCTTGCGGATCTCCGAGGCTATCTTCGCCATGAGCTTGGACGACGCCACCCCGACCGAGGCGGTGAGTCCCTCGGTGAGGTCGCGGATGTCGGCCCGCAGCCTCTCCACGCGGGCGAGGACGGCGTCGGTAGAGAGGTCGGCCTCCTCGCCGGCCGCGAGGTCGACGAACGCCTCGTCGAGGGACAGCGGCTCCACGAGCGGCGACTCCTGCCGCAGTCGTCCCATCACCAGGGCGCTCGCCTCTCGGTAGGCCTCGAACCGGCCCGACAGGAACGCGGCGTGCGGGCACCGGGCGCGTGCCTCGGCCATCCGCATCGCCGAGCGCACGCCGTGCACGCGCGCCTCGTAGGAGGCGGTGGAGACGACGCCGCGCTGGCCGACCCCGCCCACGATCACCGGCCGGCCACGCAACGACGGCTTGTCCCGCTGCTCCACGGAGGCGAAGAAGGCGTCCAGGTCGAGGTGGAGCACCGACGCCGTCGTCCGCATGCCGCCATTGTGGTCCGCGGCCCCCACCTGCGCGTCCACAGCCCGGTGACGTCCTCCCCGGCCCGTCCACAGCCGCGTCCCGGCCCCTGTCGTGGTGTCGTCGTCGCGGCGAGGTTGGGAGGCATGACCAGCGCTCCCGTGTACACGGCTCACGACGTGGCCGACCTCTTCAACCTGCTCCCCACCGCCCTCGGCTTCGTGCCCGAGGAGTCGATCTGCGCGATCGCCACGTCCGGACCGCGCCGACGGTTCGGCTTCCGCATGCGCGTCGACCTGCCGCCCGACCTGGAGCACGCGGCGCAGGCGGGGCGGTTCGTCGCCGGCCACCTGCGGCACCGCGAGGAGGCCGACGGCGCCATCGTCCTGGTGGTCTCCACCCGGACCGCCTCGGCGGCCGAGGCGGCGCGGGCCGTCGAGCGGCACCTCGGGCACCTGGAGCCGGTGGTCGTGGCCTGGAGCGACGGGTCGAGGTACTGGACCACGGACCCGGGCGACGACGCCGAGGGCACGCCGATGGAGCTCAGTGCCCATCATCCCGCCGTCGTGAGTGCCGTCCTGGCCGGGCAGGAGGTGCTCCCGGACCGGGCGAGCCTCGAACGTCGATGGGCGCCGCACGACGACGAGGTCCGGGCCTGGCTCACCGCCCAGGCGCGATCCGTCGAGCGACAGGTGGCGCTGGAGGCGCTCAGCCTTCCACCCGCCGCCGCCGGCGCCCGCGGGCTCGCCGAGGTGCTCGCCGCCGCCGAGCCGGGGCGGGGCGCGACGGTGCCCGACGCCGGCTGCGTGCTGCGCGCAGCGGTCTGGCTCACGCACGGCCACGTGCGCGACCGAGTCTGGCCCCGCCACGACCGCCGGTCCGCCGAGCCCGTCGTGGCCGGTTGGCGCGACCTCGCGCGCCGGTGCCCGGGGGTCTACGCCGCCGTGCCCTACACGGTGGCGGGCTACCTCGCCTACCTCGTCGGCGACGGGCCACAGGCCTCCATCGCCTTCGGCCACGCCATCGCGGCCGACCCGGCCTACCCGATGGCGCAGGACCTCCTCGCGGCCCTCACCTCCGGGCTCCATCCCGACGACCTGCACCATCTCGTCGGCCGGGCGGTGGCCCGCACGTCGCCCTAGGCTGGGCCCATGGGGCAGGACGTCGACGACAGGTCCTTCACGCGCGAGGACCGCACCCGCTACCGCGCGAAGGTCCGTCGGTGCCTCGACGTCTTCGCGCGCATGCTGTCCGAGCACGACTTCTCGGTCGGGGAGCCGCAGATCGGCGTCGAGATCGAGCTCAACCTCGTCGACGAGGTCGGGGACCCGGCGATGAAGAACGCCGAGGCGCTGGAGGCGATCGCCGACGAGGCCTTCCAGACCGAGCTCGGCCTGTTCAACATCGAGATCAACATCCCACCCCAGCCCGCGAGCGGCGACGGCTTCGCCCGCCTGGAGGAGGCAGTGCGTCGCGACCTCAACGAGGCCCAGCAGAAGGCGTCGCGCACTGGCGCCGGCCTGCTCATGGTCGGGGTGCTGCCCACCCTGCGCGAGGAGCACCTCGGCGAGCACGCGCTGTCGCCGAACCCCCGCTACCACCTGCTGTCGGACCAGATCCTCGCAGCGCGCGGCGAGGACATCGAGATCGTCATCGACGGCGCAGACCGTCTCGAGACCACGGCCGACACGATCATCCCCGAGGCCGCCTGCACCAGCACCCAGCTCCACCTGCAGGTCGAGCCCGACGAGTTCGCCGCCACCTGGAACGCGGCCCAGGCGCTGGCCGGAGTGCAGGTCGCCGTCGGCGCGAACTCGCCGTTCCTCCTGGGGCGCCAGCTCTGGCACGAGACGCGCATCCCGCTGTTCGAGCAGGCCACCGACACGCGCAGCGAGGAGCTGAAGACCCAGGGCGTGCGTCCGCGGGTGTTCTTCGGCGAACGGTGGATCACGTCCGTCTTCGACCTCTTCGAGGAGAACGTCCGCTACTTCCCGGCGCTCCTGCCGATCGTCGAGGACGAGGACCCGGTCGCCGAGCTGGAGGCGGGCCGGGTCCCGTCGCTCGCCGAGCTGCGTCTGCACAACGGCACCGTCTACCGCTGGAACCGCCCGATCTACGACGTCGCCGACGAGCGTCCCCACCTGCGGGTCGAGAACCGCCTGCTCCCGGCCGGACCCACCGTCGTCGACACCCTCGCCAACGCCGCGCTGTTCTACGGCCTCGTGCACGTCATGCGCCAGAGCGAGCGCCCGGTCTGGTCGCAGCTGTCGTTCAAAGCGGCGGAGGAGAACTTCCACCAGGCGGCACGCGTCGGCATCGAGACCGATCTGTACTGGCCGTCCGTCGGCACGGTCTCGGCGCGTGAGCTCGTGCTGCGGCACCTGCTGCCGCTCGCGCACGAGGGGCTCGCGCAGATGGGCGCCGACGAGTCGGTCACCGGGCGCCTGCTCGACGTGCTGGAGCAGCGCTGCATCCGCGGCGTGAACGGCGCGACCTGGCTCGTCGCCGAGTTCGAGGCGGAGCAGCGACGGGTCGGCGACAAGGCCGAGGCGCTGCGCGCCGTCACCCGTCGCTACGCCGAGCACATGCACGGCAACGAGCCCGTGCACACCTGGCCTTCCTCCTGAGCCGGATCCGCCGACCGGCATCACGGGCTTGGGGCGGCCGTGGCAGACTGGGACCCGCAGAGGTTGACCGCAGGCCTCTTTGTTGCGCCCTCGTACCGTCTGGGAGGTGAGTCGTCGGTGATCTCCGAGCCCGCCCGCAGGCCGCCCCGACGGTCGCACGGAACCGGTACGGCGCACCACAGTCCAGCCCATCCGCGAGATCAGAAGAGCCCGTGACGAAGACTTCCAAGAAGCCCGCAACCTCCGCGACGAAGGCGGCCTCCAAGGCTCCGGCCAAGAAGGCTCCCGCCAAGAAGACCGCCGCGAAGAAGACCGCCGCGAAGAAGACCGCCGCGACGAAGGGTGCCGCCGACGGCGACGCGCCCGTCGACATCGCCGAGGCGCTCGACGTCCCCGCGGGCGGTGATGCCGCGAAGGTGGACGCCCAGGGCAAGAAGGTCCTGCCGGACATCTCCGACGAGGAGTTCGTCAAGGACCTCAAGAACGACCCCACGCTGAAGGAGGACGAGGAGTCCAGCTTCACGCTGTCGGCGGCCGACGAATCCGACGAGCCGGTCCAGCAGGTGCTGGTGGCCGGCGCCACCGCCGATCCCGTCAAGGACTACCTCAAGCAGATCGGCAAGGTCTCGCTGCTCACCGCCGGCGAGGAGGTCGAGCTCGCCAAGCGGATCGAGGCGGGCCTGTTCGCCGAGGAGAAGCTCGGCAAGGGTGGGCGGATCTCGGAGAAGACGCGCGAGGAGCTCGACTGGATCGTCGTCGACGGCCGCCGCGCGAAGAACCACCTGCTCGAGGCCAACCTGCGTCTGGTCGTCTCGCTCGCCAAGCGCTACACCGGCCGCGGCATGCTCTTCCTCGACCTCATCCAGGAGGGCAACCTCGGCCTCATCCGTGCGGTCGAGAAGTTCGACTACACCAAGGGCTTCAAGTTCTCGACCTACGCCAC
>CAZREF010000030.1:0-30170 GCA_964599245.1 uncultured Aeromicrobium sp.
CGTCGGCTCGCTCCGCGCGATGGATCGTCAGGGCCACGCCCCGAACCTAGACGACTCCAGGGACACCCCACCCTCCCCTTCCCCACCCAGCGGCAGGTGAGCCACCGAACTGGCCCCCGGGGGCGGGAGGTAGGCCACTGAATCCCGGCGGCGGAGGGAGGTGACCCACCTCGACAGCGATGGATGAGGTGGCACACCTACCGCCAGCCCGCCGCCGACGCTGTGGATGAGCCCTTCACCTTCGCTCGCCGTTTCGCTATTTTCGTCAGGTCAGATCGGGGGATCACGATGTCATTCGTCACGCGAGCAGCCGCCGTCGCGGCCTTCCTCCTCGCCTCCGCCTGCAGTGGCGAGCCGGAGATCCTCGAGCCTGATCCGTCTGCTTCAAGCTCAGTCGATCAAGAACTGAGCGAGCCCGGCCGTCCGCGAGGGCTCGACGATGCCACGGAGTCGGGGGCCGCTACTTTCGCGCTCTACTGGGTGCAGGTGTCCGACTACGCGGCTGCGACGGGAGACACGTCACGGTTGGCCGAGATCAGCGCCAAGAGCTGCGACCCCTGCAATGACTTCATAAACCTCTACCGGACCACCCACAAAGCAGGTGGGTCTTTCAGCGGGGGCAAGCAAGACTTCGCCGATGTGAGCGTGCGACGAGTAAGCGCCAACAAAATGTTCGTCTATGCAAAGGTGACGGCGCAGCGCGGACTCGTGAAATCGAGCAGCGACGCCTCTCCATCGCCCGAACCGGGCGGCACAGACTCGGTCGTCTACACCGTCGTGCGCAGCGGATCCGAGTGGAAGATGGCTCACCAAGCACTGGAAGCATCGCAATGAAGCGGTCGCATTTCACCGCCATGGCCTGCGCAGTGGGTTCGATCTTCATTGTTGCCCCGAATGCATCCGTGGCGGATGTTGAAGGCAAGGGACGTCGCAACAGCCTGGTCCTCGAGGGATCGAAGCAGGATCCCGATTCGGTCCGTGGGCGAAGTCAGGCTCGACAAGCGGGCCGCTTCATCGATCGCGGACGAGACACAGCTTGCGCGATGCCCGATCGCTACGAACGCACATACCGTTGCGGCGCCCGCGGCACCACTGCGACCGACGCCCAACCCGCCGACGCGCCCCAGGTGACCGAGGGCGACATCCGCCGCGCAGTGAGCGAGATCCCGATGCCGTCGCTGCAGATCGAGGTCCAGCCAGGCGAAAGCACGCTTGTCAACGTCCCGACGATCTTCCACACCGACCCCCGCACGTTGCGCGAGAGCGTGACGCTCCTCGGCTTCGACATCGACGTCGAGGCCACCCCCGTCCGCTACACCTGGCGCCCCGGCGACGGCTCCGCGAAGACCACCACCAGACCGGGCCGCCCCTACCCCTCGAAGGACGTGACCCACACCTACCGCAAGGTCGCCGAGGAGGTGCGGCCGCGCGTCGACACCACCTACTCCGTCCGGTTCCGCGTCGATGGTGGCGCGTGGCAGCCACTCGGCCAGACCCTCACCGCCGTCGGCGAGCCGACGTCGCTCGAGGTGGAGGAGGCAGCGCCCGTCCTCGTGACGCCCTGACGTGCGTCCTCACTACCACGGTCGGAGACTGGAGGCGTGCCTCCCGAACCGAAGACCTGCGCGTCCTGCGGTCGTCGCATCGAGTGGCGCAAGAAGTGGGAGCGCGACTGGGACCAGGTCCGCTACTGCTCCACCGCCTGCCGCAAGCGCGGCGTGACCAGGACCGACCAGCAGCTGCAGGACGCCATCGTCGAGCTTCTCGGCCGACGAGCAGCGACGTCGACGATCTGCCCGTCCGAGGCCGCCAAGCAGGTCGACCCCGACGGATGGCGCGAGCTGATGGAACCCGCCCGACGCGCAGCACGACGTCTCGTCGCCGAGGGCAGGGTCGAGATCACGCAGGGCGGCAATGTCGTCGACCCGTCGACCGCGAAGGGTCCGATCCGCATCCGCCGGGCTCGCTGATCCCGCCGCGCAGGACCGACGGCTGCGCCGCTGGACCGGTCGACTACCGTCGACGGACGTGGCCAAGATCCTCCCCCAGTTCGCCCGGTGGACCCCCGCAGCGCTCGAGGTGCTGCGCGAGACCGCGAGCCGCTACGGCGGCGTGATCACGACGTCCGACCTGGCCGACGAGGTGCTCAAGCGCACGCGTGTGGAGTCCCCGACGTCACGACGAACCTGGATCAGCGACTTCCTCGAGATCACCGCGCTCGCCGCCGCGCGCGCCGGCGATCCCCCGCTCACATCGTTGGCGGTGCAGCGCGACGGCACGGTCGGCGACGTCTACGGCCGAGCGGTCCTCGCCACGACCGGCGACGTCGTGAAGGACGTCGAGCAGCGCGCCGCCGAGGACCGTCTCCTCTGCTACCGCGCGCTGGCCGAGGACCTTCCCGCCGACGGCGGCACCCCCCGCCCGGCCCGCCCGAAGCGCGCCACGTCGTCGAGCTCGACCACCCGCCCCAGCCGCGCGAAGCCCGCCGTGGAGACGAAGCCGGTGAAGGTCTGCCCCACCTGCTTCACCGCGCTGCCCGCGACCGGCGTGTGCGACTACTGCGACTGACTCACGCCTTGCGCTGCAGCGTGAGGTGCACGACGCCGGACGGCGACGAGACCGTCTCGAACGCGTAGTCGTCCTCGATGCCGTCGAGGCCCTGCCACAAGTGGGCGCCGCGACCGAGGACGATCGGCACCTGCACGAGGTGCGCGACGTCGACGAGCCGTTCGGCGAGGAACTGCCGCGCGACGTCCGCTCCGCCGCCGATCCGTACGTCGAGCCCGCCGGCCATCTCCTTCGCCACCTCCAGCGCCTCGCGCGCCGGCGCGTCGAGGAAGTGGAAGGTCGTCCCTCCGTCCATGACCAACGGCTCCCGCGGACGGTGCGTCAGCACGAGGACCGGCGTGTGGAACGGCGGGTCCTCGCCCCACCACCCCCGCCAGTCGGGGTCGTCCTGCCACCCCGGGGGCCCGAACTTGCCGGCGCCCATGACCTCGACACCGATGCCGTCGACGAACCGCTGCGCGTAGAGCTGGTCCAGCCCGTCACTGCCGTCGTCGCGGCCCATCATCGCCGCGCCGAACGCGGTGTCGAACATCCACGTGTGCAGCCGCTGGCCGGCGTGGCCCATCGGCGACTCGAGCGCCTGCGGCTCCCCCGCGACGAACCCGTCGAGGGAGATGGAGATGTTGTGCATGCGGACGTGTGACATGTGCAGCTCCTCCGGCTGGGGCGTTCGCCCGCCGTCAGCGGCGCGCCTTTCCGATCATGGACGCATCTCGTCGTGCAGCGCCACCCTCGACAGCTCGATCCGGTCGCCGTGCTTCCAGTGGTGCAGACGGCGAGCACTCGGAGCGTTGCGCTGGAGCGCCACCCGCCAGCAGAACTCTCCGGGCGCTCGCTCGACGTAGGCGTCGTCCCCGCCCGGACCGATGCGGAGCCTGTGCAGGTCGCGACCCGGCATGGTCTCAGCCAGCCCCGTGAGCACGTGGACGACGACCTCCAGCACCTTGGTCCGGGAGATGCCGTCGACGTCGTCGAGGGACCGCAGGAAGTCGGCACCGACGCTCCACGACGTCGGCAGCGCGCGGTCACTCTTCTCGGCGGCCGGGATGAGGGCGGCCCATGCGAGGAGCACGTCGTGTCGCAGCTGCTGCTCTGGGTCGATGAACTGCAGGTCGCCGCGCTCTCGCGCACCGGCACCACGCGACCGTCGAACCTGCTTCTTCAGGCTTAAGGTCTCCGTCTTCCTGCGCTCGAGCTCCATCAGGGCGCTGTCCCGCTCCTGCTCCAGGCGCTGCAGTCGCGAGACCAGCTGAGCGTTCTCGACCCGAAGAGCCTCGGCCTGGCGCTGAGCGTGCGCCCGCGCCTCCCGCTCGAGGTGCACCTCCCGCGCCGACGGGTAGGTGGTCGGAGCAGGTGCCTCGGGCGCTGAGGCCGACGCCGGCGCTGAGGGCCTCGGAGGAGGTCCAGGAACGGCGGCGGCGGCGCGACGTCGAGGATCGAGGTCGAGGGGCGACGGAGCACCGGCCGGCGGTCTCGCTCGCTCGTCCCTGACGACTGCACCGTCGGCTGCCTCGACGAGCGCTTGCACCTCGTCGGTCTCGGGCATCGCTGGTGCCGGCACCGCAGGAGGGACCCAGGCCGGGACGGGCTCGAGCGCGACGGGCTCGGTGGCCTCCAACCAGGCGGGACCGCCCAGGAGCAGCGACGGCACCTCACGAACCTCCTCGTCGTCGTCGACGTCGAGAAGGCTGAGGATCCAGGAGCCGGTGCGCACGACGTGGGCCACCACGACCTCGCCGACCGTCATCAGGTCGCGCGGATCGTCGAGAGCGTTGCCGGTGATCTGCTCGACGCGGACCTCGACCCTGGTATCCGGGTACGGCTCGAGGACGGCTCGGTCGTGCCCGAGGTCGGCGACGCGCACCAGCACGGCGTCGCCGGCGCGATAGTGTGCCAGCGCCGCTCGAGCGGACTGCACCTGGTCGCGGACGTCGAGCAGCCCGTCCGCCGACACCCACTCACCGGTGACCCGCTGGCCGACCCGCACGACGCGCTCGATGGGCAGACCGGGTGCGACCAGTTCCGGGCGCAGCGCTGCCGTACCGAAGTCTCCCCTCACGATGCCGCGGCCCGCCAGGGTCCCGACCACCTCGCCACTGACGGCACGCCGCTGCTGGGCGCGCTGCTCCAGCAGTCCCGCGGACAGTGCTGCGCTCATCGCCTCCGCGACCAGCGCCTCGGCGATCACTCCTCCTCGAGAGGCGCCGAAGCAGAGGTGGAGCCGAGAGCTCCGCGGGCGAGCGACCCAGGCGAGGTCCGTGCCGTAGACCCGAGCCGCGTCGCCGTAGACCTGCGCCTCTGGCGGCATGGCGGCGCTGAACGCCCACGTGACGTCCCCGGTGGGGACGACGTGAACCTCGGCGTACTCACCGACGTCGTCAGCGACCCGCTGGGCGTCGATCCACGGTGCGGATTCTCGACCGACGCCGTGCGAGACGACCACCACCGGGCGGCGGCGACCCGCGTCGAGCAGGTGCCGGGCAAGCGCCTCGGCGTCTGCACGCGTGGTGACGCGCTGGACCTCGCTCATCGCCACTCCCTCCGCCGTTCCGGCCACCCTGCCACCCGGCGGTGACAGTGGTGGTCGAAACGAGCAGAACGCTCAGAGACCGAGGTCGACGTACGCCTCGCCGCGGCCGAACAGGTCGCTCACCTCGAGCTGACCGCCCTTCACTGCTGCCTCGGGGACGTCGAAGACCAGTAGGCCGGTCTTCGGGACGTCGGGCTGCATGTCCTCGAGGATGAGCGGCTCGCCGTCATCTCCCGTCGCGGCGACGGTGCCGTCGAAGTCCGTCGAGTACGTCTTGTCGTTCGCGCCGATGAACTTCGCGGCGTTGTCGGAGAAGGTCTTCGTCTCGTCCTTCGTGTTCTCGATGGTGAGCTCGACGACGACGTAGATGCCGTCAGCCTCCTCCTTGAAGAACTCGTTGCCCACCGACGCCTGGGTGCGCGCACTCTCGACGGTGTACTTCGTGCCCTCGAGCTCGACCGACTCCCCGACCTTCACGGGATCGGCCTTGGTCACCTTGTCCGCGTCTCCGCCGCCCGAGGAACCGGAGCGGGTGGCGCCCTCGTTCCCGCCGCTGCCGAGCGCCGCGGCCACGATGATCACGCCGACGACGATCGCCGCGATCCAGCGCTTCTTCTTGTACCAGGGCCGGCTGGCCTTCGCGTACGCCTTCGCGGCCTTGGCCGCTGCCTTCGGGTTCTGCTCCTGAGTGTCGGACATGGCCGATCCCCCGTCTGTCGGTGATGTGGAGCCGTCACCGTAGGGCGATCTGGCCCGCCGTCTCAGGAGTTTCGATGGCTCGAAGGGACCAGTCACCAGGGCTCGGTCGAGCGACTTCGCCTCCACGACACGGCAGGCTCAGTCGTCGGAACGTGAACGCCGAGGACGCGGCAGACGTCGTGTCTCGGAGAAGGCCCGTGCGCGCGCCGATGCCTGTTGGCCGACGTCGCGCGCCGCAGACCCAGTTGCGTCAATGGCTCGGCTCGAAGCCTCGCCGAAGGCCTTCTTCCAGCGTCGGGCCTCGACGAAGTCACGAGCATTCTCGAGCCCTAATGCGGCGTTGAAGTCACGCAGGGCACCGACGGCGCGGTTGCGCGCCGCCACGACCTCGGGCGAGCTGCTCGGATGTCGCAGCACCCTCTTGTTCGCCCTCTCGGCCGCCTCGTCGAGCTCGAGGGCAAGTCGATCGGTGACGGACGCGATGGCATCGCGTCGGGCTGCGCGCGAGTCGCGCAGTGACAGGGCGTGCTGAAGGTGGTCGTCCGGCGAGTCCGCAAGGACCCGCTCCAGCTCGAGTACGCCGATCGCCTCGTGCAGCTGGACGGTGCGAGCCAGCACCGAGAGCCACTCCTGGAGCTCTGCGGCGGTGCCAGCCGCGATGTCCGCCAGGTCGCCGACCTTCGTCGAGCCGTCGAGCTTGGTGGTCAGGCCATTCAGCTGGCGAAGGACGTAGGCCTGCGTGCGGCCGATCATCATCGGGGCGTCACTGATCTTCGACCAGGTGATGTCGGAGACTCGACCCACCTCGGTACTCAGCCGGTATGCCTCGTCGATGGCCAGCTCGACCCCGACGAGATCGGCCACGACGGCGTCACGGTGGGCCCGAAGGACGTCGTCGACCTTGCCCTCGATCCGCTCGAGGTAGCCCGCGATCTCGTCCATGCTCTGCTTCATGGCGAGCTGGGCCATCACGCCGGCGATCCCCGCCAGCGCTGCTGGGTTGCGCAGCGTCGCCCCAGGCGCCCGCGCGAACTCGACGAATCCGCGCACCCGACCGGAGTCGCCCTTCACGACACCGGTCATGTTGCCGGTCGCCTTGCTCTCCCGGAGTCCGTACTTCTCGATCGCTCGTGACGATTCCTGCGTGAGCTTCACCCAGCGGCCGGCATTCTCGTTGACCGACGAGGCAGCCTGCACCGCGCTCGAGCCGACCGCGAGCGCTCCCCCGGAGCTCGGCAGCGAGAATGACGAGGACGCGAGGCCCTCGGTCGCGAGGAAGGCCTCGACGGCGGACTTCTCACCGAGGACTGCGAGTCCGTCGCCGTCGGCGACGAGCTCGACCTGTCCCACTGCCCGACGCTCCACCTCGTCGCTCATGACGTGCCTCGAATCTTCCTCAGCACGGCCGGCCCCCCGACCTTCTCGATGTGGTCGGGATCCCCGCACACCACGAGCAGGTCGCGGGCGCGGGAGAGGCCGACGTAGAGGCGCTCCATCGCGCGCTCGCGGTCGGACTGCTCGTTGAGGGCGAGGACGACGGCGGGACGCTCGAGGCCCTTGAAGCCCATGACGTGGCCGTAGAACACCTGGTCCTTGTCCCAGAAGGAGTCCCAGTAGGCCTGCCAGCCGTCCTCCTGGCGTGCCTTCTGCTCGGGGTGGCGCGGGCCGGTGGCGACGAGGGCGACGTCGGACGGTTGCCAGCCCTCCTCGAGGAGCTGGTCGACGACGTCGTCGGCGTGGTCGATCGCCTGGTCCCACGCGCACGGGACGAACCGCACCTCGGGGCCGTCGTGCTGGGAGATGCGCATCTTGTTCGGCGCCATCGACGAGAAGGTCGAGGAGATCTGCCGGGTGTTCCGCAGGTTCTGGTCGAGCACGAGCGTGACGAGGTCGGCCGGCGGGCCGCCGAAGCGCGAGAACACCCGCTGGCCCTCGTCGGAGAAGACGTAGAGCCCGTCGTCCTCGTACTTCAGGGCCTCCATGACCACCGGCCACCAGAGGTCGGCGAAGTCCTGCGCCTCGTCGATGACGATCGCGTCGTAGAGATCCTCGAGCGGCCGGGTGCGGGCCAGGCCGAGCATGATCTCCGGCAGCTCGACCTCCCAGAAGTCGGAGTCGTCGTCGCTGCCCTCGGGCGCGCCCCACTCCTTGCCGATGCCGTGGAACGTGCCCACGTACGCCGGCTGTTCCTTGTGGTCGAAGGTGGAGACCCGCCGCTGCATCCACTGCGCGAGGCCGCGGGAGTAGCAGATGAGCGCCACCCGCTTGCCCTGGCGAGCGAGGCGACGGGCCTGCTCGACGGCCAGCCACGTCTTGCCGCTGCCGGCCCCTCCCCGCACCTCGACCCGGGTGATGAGGCTGGTGACGTCGAGGATGCGCCCCTGCTCGGCACTGAGCCGTTCGACGACGTCGTCGCGCTCGGCGATGCGCGCCTCGATGGAGAGCTGGGAGTCCTTCTGCGGCAGGAACCGGCCGCTGAGTGCGGTGTGGATCGCCACCGTGTCGTCCGCGTCGCTCGGGCGCTTGTCGTTGTCCTGGACGTCCAGCAGGGTGCGCAGTCGGTTGCCGATGTCGGCGAGGTCGTTGGCGTCGATCACCATCGACCGTTCGCAATCGGGGAGGCTGAACCGCGGGTCTACCTCGCTCCCGGTCAGCACGATCGCGTGCGCCCATCGAATGCGGTTGCGGCCCGCCCAGGCCATCGACTCCTCCACCCACTTCTTGAGCACGTGCTTGTTGCGCTCCGCCTGCTCGACGGGCCGGATCCGCTTGGGAGCGGGGTTCCAGTCCTGCCACCACGTCTCGCCGTCGTGCCAGACCTTGTTGCCCTTGACCTCGAGCACCACCACGCCGTGCCCGTCGAGCACGACGGCGAAGTCGAGCTCGTAGTCATCGCCACGGTTGGTGAAGCGCTGGTTCGCGATGACGAGGTCACGCTCCCCCAGCTGGTCGTGGAGCGCCGACCACACGCGCCTCTCCGAGGCGTTGACGAAGGACGGCTCGGACGGCCAGGTCATGGGGGAAGCGGGCGCCATGGCTCGGATCCTCTCAGCGTCCTGGATCATCGTCCAGGTCCTCGGGTGCGTCGACCCACCGCCAGCGCCGCGGGTCGTCGACCATGACGTCGTTCATGTACCGGGCGCCCCACAGGTCGCGCAGCACGCGGACGATGCGGTCGGCGCCCGCCTCGGCCCACGCGAGCTGGACGTCGAGGTACCAGTTCGGGGAGGCGGTGCTCTCGTCCGGGTCGGGGCGGCTCCAGCCCATCGCCACCAGGCGCGACTCCTGCTCGGGGGTCCACCGGTGCTCGGGCGGCAGGTAGGTGTTGGAGACGACCTCGCAGCGCAGCATGGTCTCGTCCCAGCGGCACAGCTGGACGTACTTCGGCGTGGACGGACCGAAGTCGTCCTCCTCACCCTCCTCGCGATAGAGCGCGAACGTGCCGTCGTTCGGGAGGCGCCGTGCCGTCGCGGCGACCGACGCCGCGAACGACGCCCACGGGATCGTGTCGTCGCGCACCTCGTTCACGACGCCTCCTCGCGCCGGTGCTCGCAGCCGAGCTCCTCGCGGACGACGGCGAGCGCGGAGTGCACCCGGCGCCAGCGCCGCCACTGCCGCAGGTGGGCGGACTTCAGCGTCTCGTCGGCGTCGCGTCCCGCGGCGAGCGCCGTGGTGCGCTCGTGCCGTGCCACGGCGATCCACCGCTCGACCGTCGCGAGGTCGCCGGCCGCGCGCCGGAGCGCCTCGACCAGGTCGGTGGTCGGCATCCTCGTGGCCGCTCCTGCCAGAGCCGTCAGGTCGGCGTTCGCGGGCGGGGCCGGAGCGGGGACGGTGGCGCGGCGTCGCTTCAGGCGCTCGTCGAGATCGGAGAGGATCGTGCGCAGCCGCAGCAGGTGGTTGACCGCGTCGTGCAGGTGCTCGGCGACGAGGGGCGACGCCTGCACCGGGACGACGGCCAGCAGCACGTCGCGCTCCAGGAAGAACCGGACGTGACGGAAGCGGCGGCTCAGCCGATCGGCCTCGCGGTGCGCCCGCTTGAATCGCACCTCGCGGGCGAGGACGGTAACCACCTCGACGAGGCTGGTGTCGCGGACCCGGACGGTGACCGGGCCGCCCTGCCCCCGCATGTGGACCCGTCCGCCGGGAGCGACCTTCAGCGGCGCTGTGACGATCTCCTGCATCATCGCCTCGACGAGCGCCTGGAGCTCCTCGCGGGAACCGGCGCGGCCGATCTCCGGCGCCGGCTCGTCGTCCTGCTCCGGCTCGATCGGCTCGGGGTCGTCCCAGGCGAGGATCTCGGCGTCGTCGTCCGGGGAGAAGACCTCGACGGAGAGGAACGCGGGCGACACGACGCCCCACACGTCCCGCAGCACGGTGGCGGCCGCGTGGGCGAGGCGGTCGACCTCGTCGCGGTCGAGGCCCAGAACCGGGTTGCCGCCGGGCTGCGCCGGCACGAACTCGAGCTCGGTGAGCAGGCTGGCGGTGCCGAAGGAGAGCACGAAGGGAGGCAGGAGCGCCTTCTCGTCGTGATCCCCGAAGACCAGCGCGACGAACCGCGCATCGTCGTTCGTGCTCACCTGCAGGGTCGGCGCGGCGAGGTCGTGCGGTGCGGGGTCGACCACCAGCGTGTTGTCATCGGGCGCCGCGAGCATCCACTCCGCCAGGCGCATCCGGAAGTCGAGCCAGGACTCCTCGACCCACGCGTCGAGACCCTCCTGGACGAACCGCTCGTCGTGCTCGGCCATCGTCACCACCTCCGTCTCGTCGGTCCCTCGCCGACACCCTCGACGGTAGGCCCGACGACCGACAGAAATCAATGCACGCTGCATAGCGACGCCGTCAGGCCTCGCGCGAGTGTTCCTCCAGCATCCTCTTGAGCACGAGCTTCTGGACCTCGCTCAACGCATCGAGACGATCCTCGGGCGGCAGCTCCTCGATGAGGTCGACGGCCTGGCCGACGAGGTCCTCGCGCGACGAGCGGGACGAGGTCGACCGGCGGGCGGGCGGCGCGCCCATCGGCACCTCGGGGGGTTGCTCCAGCCCCGCGACGATCGACGTGTCACCGGAAAGGAGGGCAGCCTGCGCCTGCAGTGAACGCTGGAACGACGGCGAGCTCATGTCGTCCGGCGGCAGGGCGGCCTCGAGCGCTAACGGCTCGACGCCGAGCGCCTCGGCCAGCTGCGCAGCAGCCTTGCGCGACGGCTTGCGCAACCCGGTCTCGAGCTGTGACACGTACGGGTAGGACAGGCCGGATCGTTCGGCCAGCTGTGACCGCGACATGCCCTGTCGTTTGCGGAACTCCGCCAGCACGCGTCCGAACGAGGAATCGGTCGCCATCTCGATGCTCCTTGCATAATCTGTCTGCAGTCTGCATTATGCTCACTGCACACCCTACCTGAGAGGAGATGGTCATGAAGCTCTCGACACACCTGAGCCGTGATCGCTTCGGCTGGATGCAGTCACCGCTGCGTCGCCGCGACCACGCCGTCATGCTCGTCCGCGTCGCCGGCACCCTGCCCGAGGGTTACGAGCCGCCGCCCGTCGAGCGAGCCGACTCCCACCTCGTCGTCGTGCTCGACCGCAGCGGGTCGATGTCCGGCGCCCGTCTCGATGCCGCCAAGCGTGCGCTGATCGAGGTCGTGCAGCGCCTCTCCCCCACCGACACGTTCGGGCTCGTCACCTTCGACGGCAACGTCCGCGTCGACGTGCCGGCCGGCCCGGTCACCGACCCGGCCGCCGTCGTGCGTCGGATCGAGTCGGTGCACGCCGGCGGCAGCACCGCCCTTGGCGCCGGGCTCGTGCGCGGCCTGGAGGAGGCACGGCGGCTGGACGTTCCGGGCGTGCGGGTGCTGCTGGTCAGTGACGGGCACGCCAACGTCGGCGTCACCGACCCCGACGCGCTCGGGGGGCGCGTCGGGGAGCTGCGCGAGCACGGCGTCACGACGTCGACGCTCGGTGTCGGGCTGGGCTACGACGAGACGCTGCTGTCCGTCATCGCCCGCTCCGGTGCCGGGAACGAGCACTTCGCTGCAGAGGCGGACGCAGCGGCGGCGGCCATCGGCGAGGAGTGCGGCGACCTCGCGGCGCAGCGGTTCCTCTCGGTCCGGCTCACCGTCGCGCCAGCCACCGGCATCCGCGGTCTCGACGTGCTGAACGACCTGCCGGTCGTCGCCGTGCCGGGCGGCGTCCAGGTCGACCTGGGCGGCATGCGCCTCGACGAGACGCGGTCGGTGGTGATGGAGCTCGCGCCCCACACCGCGACGCGGCCGGGTCGGCGCAAGGTCGGGAAGGTGCGTGTCGACTACGTGCTCGCCGACGACCTCAGCGACCAGCACACGTCCACCACGGTGTGGACGCACGTCGGCCGCCCCGACGAGCGCGAGGCGCCGGCCGACCGCCAGGTGCTCGGCGAGTGGTACGTGCAGCGGGTGCTGCGCCGCAAGCGCAAGGCCAGCCGGGCGCTGGCCCGCGGCGACCACGAGGAGGCGGCCCGCCTGTTCGAGGCCGTCGCGACCCTCGCCCACCGCGCCGCCGCCAAGGTGCCCGGCGCCTACCGCGAGGAGCTGCTGCGCGAGGCCGACGAGGCAGACCGCTTCGCCGCGCCCGAGGTTTTCGACGTGATGGGTGCGGACGAGCTCCAGTTCGTCAGCAAGCTGATGCCCGCCGACGGCGGTCGTCGTTCCCGGCGGCGCTCGTGAGCGCCGAGAGCGGCCCGGAGGGCCAGGAGGAGAGCCGCGTGAGGCGCAATGTGGTCGTCGCGCTGGTCGTGACGCTGGTGGTCGGGCTGGGCGCGACCGGCACGCTGCTGTACGTGCAGCACCGCGCGGAGGTCGAGCGCGCGGAGTCGGCCGAGGCCAAGGAGCGTGCGGCCGAGCGGGAACGTCGGGCCGAGCTCGCCGCGGCGCAGCAGGCGCAGGAGGAGTGCGTGGCGGCCACGGCCGACTACCTCGCCGCCGTGCAGGACATCGACGCCGTGCTCGACGTCGGTGTCAACGAGGAGGACTACGGCGACCTCGTGCGCGACGCCGCCCGCTCCGCCCGGCGGGTGGGCGCCGTGGAGCGGCGCTGCCAGGTCGGTCTCGTGGCGGTGCTGGACGAGGCGCTCGACCTCTACACCGACGCGGCGTCGGAGTGGAACGACTGCCTCTACGACGACGTCTTCGTGGAGTGCGACGTGGACGACCTGGAGTTGTCCGGCGAGTACTGGGAGCCGGCGACGATCCTCGTCGAGGCGGCGACGTCGTTCGCCGACGGCACGGACGGGTCGGCGGCATGAGCACGACGTCGAGTCGCGACTTCCGTCGGCGACCGCCGCTACGGTCGCACCAGGTCAAGAGCGCCACCCACGCCTCCGGACAGAGGTGGCCGGCAACCGCGTCGCCCGACACGGTGCCCTCCGGAGAAGACCGGGACCGCACCGACCGGTGCGGTCAAGCGGGCACTCGCGGTGCCCTTGGCTCCACGGGAGGGCACATGGACGTCGACCTCGACGCGTACGAGCACCACCTCGATGCGGACGACCTGCGTCGGATCTTCCATCACGGACACTTCATCCCCGTGCGGCGCGGGTTCACGAAGACGTTCGTCGACGAGAACTACCCGGGCTGGACCTGGAACGCGCTGATGGACCTGCTGGAGGGCGCCGGCGTCGCTCACCGACGACCCGACCCCACAGCGCACCCCTTGTGGTGGCCGGACCGCCTCGTCGAACTTGTGCACGTCAACACTCCCGATGACTACTGCATCGAGTGGATCGACGGCACGGTGACGGTCCGATGACCGACAGCGCCTTCGACGTCGACTCCGTCGACACTTCCCACCACCGCAGCCAGGAGACTGACATGGATCACGACCGACTTCTCGCCCTCGCCCGGGAGCACGCTGACCTCGTATCCCGGATCGACTCCTCCGACGCGGCGGCCGCAGCGGACCTCACGCGGCGTCGGCTGGAGATCGAGGCGCTGCTCGACGCGACCGTCGATGGCGCGGCCGAGGCGCGCGCCAAGACGGCGGCCCTCGAGGCCACCGACTTCGAGCTGCGGATCGCCGACCTCGTCCTCCCGCCCAGCACGGTCGTCGTGCGTTGGTCCGACGGCTCGGGCGTGTGTGCCGAGCTCACCGACGACGAGGTGAGTCGGGTCTTCGACGCGCTGAAGTCCGTGCTCGGGCTCGAGCAGTTGACGGACCTGCCCCTCAACAACGCGGACCTGCCGCTCGACGTGTGCATCCGCGACGGCGAGCACGGCCACTCCATCGAGCCCGACGGCACGTGCACCTACTGCGGGACCCGCCCACGATGACCAGCGCAGCCCAGCCGGTCTGGTTCTTCGACATCGACGGCGTGATCAACGCCCTGCGCCCACGCGACGGCCTCCGCGCCACCAGGGCGAGGACGGCCGGCGAGCTCTGGCCGATCCACTGGTCGCCCGACGTGGTGGAGGTCGTCAACACGTGCCACCGGTCCGGTCTGGCCGAGGTGCGCTGGTTGACGACCTGGGAGCAGGACGCCCACCTGTCCCTCGCCCCGGCGGTAGGCCTCGACCACTTCGTCTCCTTCGACATCCCGCACGGCACCGCGACGCACGGCTGGTGGAAGGCCGACGTCGTGGACGACGTCATCTCGACCGAGCGTCGACCGTTCGTCTGGGCCGACGACGAACTCGCGGCGGAGGACGTCACGGACGTGGTCGACCGTCTCGGGGTCGACCACCTCCTCGTCTCCCCCGACCCGGAGAGGGGCCTCACGTCGAGCGACCTCGCCACGATTGTGGACTTCCTGACCGCAGCGCCGACAACACCTTGTCGGCGCGCGTGGGAACTTCGGAGTGAAGGGTTGTCCAAGAGCGCTGAGACGCGGACCCCACGGCGGCGGAGCCGATGCCCGGTCCGCAACAGTTGACGTCCAGGCCGTGCGGTGACCTTTGCGACTTCCAGCTCACGTCTAGGCAAGCGCTTATCGAGTGTCTACCCCGCGCTGCTCGTATGCGTCCTAGTGTCGCACTCTCGACCACCACCGGAGTCGAGCTGCGCCCGCTCCAGCACGCGCGAGATCGACGGCGACGACTTCGTCACCGATCGCCACGCCGTGCCCGGGCAGACCGATCAGCCGCACGCTGCTCGACCCTTCCGGCTGGGTCCTCTGGACGATGACCGAGTCTTCCGTCTGCCCCGCCACGACACCCCGGACGTCGATAGAAGGCCACCCAGGATCCCGAGCATCCCAGTAGTCCGCGCACATAACCTTGAATGGACACCAGTGGCACACCTCCGGTGCGGCTGCACCGGCAAAGCGGCCGTCTTCGGCCATCGTCCGGAAGCGCTCGACTGCCGAGACAGCGTGCGCGACGATGTCGTCGACACGCTCCTCGCTGACAGCAACGTGTCTCTCGGCGCCACGAACGTCGATGATCAGCACCTCGTCGGGCAGCCTGCCCAGAGTCGATCGCACGAGGTGGGCGTAGAACAGGAGCTGGCGCGCCTGGCGCTCGTCCGCCTCCCCCTGACGAACCCCGGACTTGAAGTCGATCAGGCGAATGATGCCCGCCCGTTCCTCCACTCGATCCGGACGCCCGGCGAGCCGCGTCCGCGGGTCGAACAACGTCCGTTCCACCCATGGAAGCGAAGGAGCTCGTTTGGGACGGCTCAACCCCTCCCACTTGGCGGGCTGCGCGTCCTGCATCGACTCGTGACCAATGGAGTCCGGCACGTCCACCGACTCGAGCGTCCGCAACAGCCTGACTCTGGTCGCAGTAACCCCGGGCCATGCATCGACGGGTGGGACCTCGCTCCCTGACCACTCCGCTGCCAGCTTTTCGTGCTGAGCGTGCAGCAGCTCGAGCCAACGCGCCTCCAGCCACGGCCTTCTCCCGGAGACCGGCGCCCGTCCCTCGAGCACGAGCTCGGTGAGACGGTGAGCGACGAGCCCAAGAGAGGCACGTGTCCCCCGACGTTCCCAATTCCTTGCCCCGGGGTCGCGGAGAAAGGCGAGGCGCCGCACGCATGGCTGCATGGAATCGAGCGCGGTAGGAAACAGCCAGTCGAGCGGCTCCGGTCGTGGTTCCGGCCAATCGAGGCTCACATGAGCCACCGCAGCACGGCGAGCGGCTCACGCAGCACCTGGAACACGTCGCTCCTCGACACACCCAATCGACCCGGACCAGCCTCGATCTCGTCGAACGCCTCGATCTGCTCCTCGACCGCATAGTCCTCGTCGCGTTGCCACAATGGGTGGCCGACCATCACGGCTCTCCCGGACGACTGGCTCGCCAAGAAGTGCACACCGCCGCTGGTCACCCCTCTGGTCAAAGACATGAGACTCGTCGCAGCAACCGCTGAAACGGCTTGGTCGGCCAGCTGCTCCCAACGGCTCGGATTCAGCCGATCACCTGCGAGAAGGTCGAGCATGTCGAGAGCCAGCCGCCAGTCGAGCGAGCCGTGCAGCCGCCGGTTGTCGTAGGACCGCAGGCAGTCCATGCAAGAGCCGGAGCAATCAGTCACGTGGGGAGTCTCGCTCCAGTCCTCGGTCAAGAGCTTACGAGCATCGGTGAGGAGCCGCTCGAAGTTCTCGTCCTTCCCGATCTCCGCCGCATACCCCGCCCCGTTGTCGAGCGCGTCCGCCACGAAGATCGTCATCGCGCCCTCACCTGTCGGGTTCAAACCAACGACCAGCTCCTGTGGATCGATGTCCAGAAGTCGCTTCGAGGCCCGCCGGACGACCTCGGCCAAGGACCAGTAGGCAGGCAGACCGGCAGGGAGCCTCGACCTATCCCAGGGTACGAAGCCGCCCGGCACCCCGTTGCCCGCTACTGCGATCGTCAGCACATCAGTTGTCCTCAGCTCTCCGATCGCGATCTCGCGCGCGGCCTTCAGCGCCGGCGGCGGCCACCCCTTCTCATCGGGGAACAGGCGAGGATCAACGACGAGCTCGCTGTCCCACTCCCGCGCTACGGGGAAGAGCCGACCGTCGTTGTCGTTGATCTGGACCAGCTGCGACTGCTCGAACACCTCGACCAGCGCCCCAAGAATGTTCGACCGTCGACTGGGTGGCCCGTCGATGGACACCGACTGGCTGCCGGTCCCCGGCGACTCGTCGTTCGAGTCGTCGTAGTCCCGGGGCTTCCGGAAAGTCGTCCGAAATCCGGCAGGCTGGTGCACAGGGACGATGTCCACGGTCGACCCGCAGGTCTGGCAGACAGTTTCTTCCGTGCGGGCACGCACGGCGGTGCAGACCGAACAGACGGCCACGGGGACGGGCGGACCCAGAGGGTCCTTGACTGCCCAAGCCTTGCCTCCCTTGCCAGGGACCCAGTCCGCGAATCCTGCGACGACGTGGATGCCGCCGTCGCGCACGATCTTCGCCCCCGGCGCAAACATGGAGACGGCTTGCTCGAGCGGACGGTCGCTGATGGTCTCCTTATCGAGGTCGCGCTGCATCTTCGGCGGCCGCCCGTAAAGGCGGCGGACACGAGTGGGGAACCCGAACATCGGTAGGACGCCCGCGGTCGCCAGCAGCTCGCTGAGCTCTCGGGTCAGACCTCCGTCCCGGATGATGGCTGCGTCGACGTCATCGACGAGTCCGCCGTCGGAGACCCAGGAGACGAGGGCGTCGACGTCGTCCGCTGCAATCCCGGTGCCTGCACAAAATCGCTGCGTCACGTCGGACGCCAGACGTCGGTCTAACAGCACCCTACTCACAGGTTCACGGCGCCCGTCCCACTCCTCTGCTGTCCCGAAAGTGCCGTGAAGACTGCCGGGCGTCCACTTGGGAGGCTCGTCGAGCGCCAGGAAGGCTCGTCGAAGCACCTCTGCGGCCACGACCCGCCGCACGATCCGCTCACGCTTGAGGTCGAGGAAGGGTTGCGGCGGCACATCGCCGGTCATGCGTCGGGGGGTCTTGTAGTAGTCGTCGTCATGGGACCTGTCCCTGCACATCGTGAGGGCGAAGGAGAAGGCCTGCCCGGAGCGGCCGGCGCGGCCGACGCGCTGCTGGTAGTTGAACCGCTGCGGCGGCATGTTTGCCATCATCGTCGACTGGAGCGAGCCGATGTCGACCCCGACCTCCATGGTGGTCGTCACGCTGAGGACGTCCAGAGGCACGGTGAGCTCGTTCTCCCTCGGCTCCGGCAGTAGCACCTCCTTGAACACCCGCGCCCTACGCCGCTGCTCGTCCAAGGGCTTCGTCTGGCCGGTGAGCTCGGCGGTCGCGAGCCTTCGAGGACGCTGGCGGGCCAACCAGGCGTAGTAGTCCCCCTGGTCCTCTCCGTCATCCTCGATCTGAGCCAGCCTGGACTTGAAGCAACCGTTGTTGGCGCAGACGCCCGCGGAGGGGTGTGCGTGGTCGAAGCTGCAGACCTCGCAGGTCCAGCGCACGCGATCACCCGGGACGAGCCTGAGCGGTAGACCCAGCGTCTCGAGGTCGAGCAGCCATTCGTCCGCGACACCGACGCGCCTCAGCGCGGATGCGACCCAGTCCTCGAGGACTTGGTCGTCCACCCCGTGGACCGTGGCGACGCTCCTGAGGTAGCCCCTGACTGCGAGGGGCGCGGTGGCGCGTGGATCTGCCTCTGTATTGCTCTTCCAACGCTCGCGGATACCAAGGATGCGCACGACCGAGTCCACTACCTGCTGCGCGACGTCTGCATCGGTCTCGGCACCGAACGGTCGCTGCTCGGGCAGGCTGCCGACGCTGAAGTAGGCGATCCCCATCGACTCGAGGTCACGGCGAGCGCGCCCGAACAACGATGCGGCAAGCGACGTGAGGAGACGCTCACGGTGCATGTCGGCCTGCGGCTGACGCTCCACGATAGGCAGAGGAGTCCACATGCCGTGTCGGGGTGGTTCGAAGGCTGTCCACCACGGACTACCGTCCTGATTCGTCGCGCCCGATGGCCCTGCACTGCCAGGAGGGATGCCCAAGGCGACCAATCGACTGAGGAGCTCACCCCGCAACTGTCCCCAGCTGACTCCGCGCTCGCCCTCGACCGACCGCAGGGCATCGTCGACCCGGGCCTGCTCGCTCGCGTCGAGGACGACGTGCTGCTGCTTGCCGATCAGGACCATGACGTCGGGGAACTGGTTCCTGACCTCCTCCACCATCGCCTTCTCCACTGCGGCCAGTTCCTCGAACCGCGCCGCCCGCTGGAGAACGTCGCGGAGGTCGGGCGGCTCCGCGGTGAGGATCTGCTGGCTGACCTGTCGAATCACATCTCGGTAGTGGTTCAGCGCTACGCCTGAGGCTGTTCGCGCTGCATCGTCACGACTGTCGGTGAACACGATGGTTCGACTCTCGGAGGGCTGGTCTCCCATTGAACGAACGAGCTGAGAAAGGTACAGCTGCGTCGATTGCGCGGCGCCAGACGTGTGTGCGCGGATGGGAGTGCGCACGTTGACGGAGAAGAACTTATGGCTGTCACGGTTGAAGCCTTGGGAGTCGCAGCGCGGACACCGGTCGGGCAGAGACGGGATCTTGATGCCGTCGAGCCCGTCGGGAGCGCTGTGCTGAAGCACCCAGCCCGACAACTCGCCCCCATTGGGCTGGAACAAGCCCGTCATCACGTCCAGCTCAGCAGGAACGAAGGCGAAGGTGACCTCCTTTCCCTTGACGGGTAAAGCCTTGGTCCAGGAGAGTTCAGGCTGAATCGGCTTCTCGCCGGGCCAGAACCATCGGTACTGGCTGGCGTCCCGACGGAAGACAGGTGGCAGCTCGACCGCGACCGCGCCCACGTTCGCCGACCCGAGGACGAAGCCGTCAGGCTCGCCCTTGGTCGGGTCGGTCACGTCCACGAGGAAGCCGCCAAGGCTGACGTCGCCGCACGAGAAGCAGTAGAGCAACTCGAGGACGCGCGCTCCACACTCGTCACAGGAGATGGTCGGGATGGAGAACAGCTTGCCCACGCGACGTTCTGAACGATGCTCCACACCCGAGCAGCTGCGGTTGCAGCATGCCCACATGCCGCGCATCGTCCGGACGAATTGGTGCCCCCTCAGAGGTACTCCGCCTTCGCCTGCAGAACCTGCTCTAGCGAGATCGACGAGAACTTCGCGCAGGGCCGGGAGGTGGTCGCCCTCACCGTCGAACACCCGGTCGGCGATGACCCGAGCCTCAGTCGCGCGCACGCGCCCCTCCTGGGGGTCGACGCAGGCCGCTGCGATGCGTGAGGACATCTCAGCGGGCGAGCGCTGCCCCCGTCCCCACGAGCCGCCGTCGCAAGGGATCGGCGGAGTCTCGGCGAGGTCCATCGGTTCTCCGGCCGTCACGTGAAAAGTCCTGGCGGGCAGCCCGAAGAACTCTTGCAGATACTCCAGTCCTTGCCTGTCGCCCGACAACGAGGCACTGGTTGCAATGACTCGCAGCTGCGGTGAGTCTGGCGCGAGCTCAAGGCGTGACAGGAGGTTGCGCACGATGAGCGCGACCTCGCTGCCCTGCGTCCCTCGATACAGGTGCAGCTCGTCGACGACCAACGTGAAGACGTTCTGCGGGCTCGCTGCGATCCAGTCGCGAGTCTTATTGAAGATCGCGTCCTCGTGGTGTCGCATCAGGATCGCGTTCAACATGCTGTAGTTCGTCACGAGGACGTCGGGTGGTGTCGCTGTCATGTCCCACCGCACCACCAGCTCATGCTCGGTCGGGTCTGGGAACTGGGAGAGGTCACCCTCGAGCTTGCCAGCCGCGACCAGTGCGCGGTACTCCTCGTCCTGGCCCCGGATCTCGTCGAGCACCTCGTCGAACCGAGGGCTCCCGGGCTTCTGCACGGAGCTCGAGCCTAGGGTCACGCCCGTGTAGCGACCGAACCACAGCGGCCGTCCCGGCAGGGACGAACCGAGTCGTCGAACGGACCGACGCAGGCGCGTCATCTGGTCCTCAACAAGGGCGTTGGTCGGGTACAGGACCATCGCCCGCACCGCCGCAGGGCGCGTCTCCGCCATCCTCACTGCCGACCACGGCGTACCTCCGGGTTGTCGCCACCAGAAATCCGCTGCCGGTTGGGGGGCCCATGCGGAGGCCTCGTGTGCGATGCGCAGCAGGATCGGCAGCAGGAAACTCTCGGTCTTGCCGGAACCGGTCCCCGACGTGACGACGACGTTTCGACCGTCGTCGCTCCCGCCGCGGAAGTGGTGCAGCACCGATTCCGCCTGGTGCTTGCGCAGCCTGATGGGCTGACCGGGGGCGACGAATGACCCGAAGAGAGCATCGCCGACGGCCTCGGCTATCGCTGAATCCAGCCCAGCCTGCTGGGCGACGAGCCTCAGCTCCTCCGTCGCAGCGTAGGGAAGCACGGGTTCGATCAGGCACTCGCTCGCCAGAACTCCGGGCTTCTCGAGAAGCGAGCGTCGCTCGTCCATCAGCGTGGAGTCGCGAAGCCAGTAGGCCGTATCTACGTATCTGATGTAGGCACTGGACAGGTCGTCGCGCAAGGTCAACGGATCGGTGGTCATGAGTGTCCTTCGTCAGCTTGCGAGCAAGGAGTTGACGCGGTCGGCGACCGCGCGCGGAACACCGACGTAACCGAGTGACCGCGTCGATCGCGAGACCTGCGGCGGTCGTCCGCTGCAGAGCATCGCGACCCGCCCGTAGATGCCCGGCAGATCTGCTCCCATGGGAACCACGAGCACCTGACCGGCATCGACGTACCCGATGAGCGGACTCCCCGCGGCCTGGGCGGCGAGGTGCTTGACCAGCTGGATGCTCCCTCGGCGAGCGGTTCGAGCGACGGCTCCCTCTGGCGAGATCCAGACCGTGGTCGATCTGAAGGACTGCTCAAGCCGGTAGGCACCGGGGACTCCGACGCCAGGGACGGGTCGCCACGACGCTTGAGCCAGGTCGAAGATCGAGGCCTTTGCGTACGACGGAATGCTTTTCTCGTCCAGTGACTGGCCGACCTCGCTCAGCGGCGGCAGGGTGTCAAGCATGCGCGTCACAGCGTCAGGGACCACGTAGACGTCGTCCTCCATCTCCTCGGTCACCGCCGAAAGCCGATCTGCACTCAGCCCGGTGACGAACCACACGCTCGGCGCGTTGGGCACCTCGAGCCGCTCCAGCGACCCACCGGCCGAGCGCGCCGATTCAGCGAGGGCGGTCCTCAAGGACCGCGACCAGACGCCAGCGAGCACCCACTGGCCGGACGACGTCTCGGCCACGTAGGGCGGATTCGCCTCCCACTCGACTGGTTGGAGCGCAGCGTCCCTGCGGACGTCAATGTGCCCCAGGCCCTCCAACGTCCGGAGGAACTGATCCGTGAAGAAATTGGAGCCCTCAACCTGCGAGGCGATGCGGTCGAGGGACCCGATGGTCCCTCCGCCGACATGGATCACGGCATCGAGACAGTTGTCCCAGCTGGCTGCCCCGTCGTCGGACGCCTCTGCGACGGGGAGATCAAACTTCAAGGTGGGCCGCGCCGCCTCGTCCTGACGCTTCCACTTCGGCGACGCAGGGGACGTCTTCGTCAACCCGCAGTGCTTGCAGACCCCATGGATGACACCACGTGCGCGTCCCCCCATATAGGTGGGGTACTCGGTGTAGTGGGCGCCCGTCACGACACAGGACTGCGGATCCGCGACACCGAGGACGACAGGAGGCACCACGACACGGTCCCCCGACTTCTTGCTCGCCCAAGACTGTCCAGACGCGACGGGCACGTGGGCGGCGGTCGATGGGGTGGTGCCGTACGCGGCAATTCCGTCGACCACGACATCCCCGTCCTCGAGCCCCTCGGTCGCGGACAACGCCCCGCGGGCACTCTTGCCCAGGTCGTAGTTGAGCCGGGCGCAGGTCTCCCAGCTGATCAGGTCAGGAGTGTCTGCCGACCGAAGCCGCAGCGTGCTGACTGAGACCACGTCACCGTTGACCTCGAGCTCGATCTCGTAGTCACCGTCGACAAGCTCGAGGTCCCGAAGCGGGCGAACCATCGCGCTCACCTCGTCGGTCCACCTCTCGAGCAGGACGCGCTCGTCCCCGAGGTCCCAGACAGCGATGGACATGGTCTCGGCGCCGACGACCGCGGCACGGATCTCCGGCGGGTCAAGACTCGACCACTTCCTGATCTTCCCCGGCATGCGAAGACCCCCGGCGAAGTTCATCTGTGCCGTGGTCTGCGGAACGAGGACCTGAAGCTCCAGCCGAACGACGTCTTGCGGGACGGCGTAGATCTGAGCATCCTCGATCAGCACCCACCCGTCGGGTAGGCCGCTCAGGACCTCGCTTCCCTCTCGTGGACTGCTCCGAGAGACGCGACCGAACCTGCCGTGCTTGCTCAGCAGGTCGGTGACCAGCGTCAGGAGTTTTTGATCGTCCTGCACTAGGAGGGAGAAGTCGTCAGCCAGCTGGACCTTGTCGATCTCTACGGCTGCTGCCAACAGGTCGTCCCGGCGCAGCGGGATGACCCGTCGCGGCCGACGCGACACAGCAGCGTCGCTTGCAGGATCCACCACCTCGAGCACCGCGTTGACGAGGGAACTGGCGTCCAGGCGGCTGCCCGGTATCGGGCGCACGCGTGATCCCGGTGCCGGGATGACGCCGATGTTGGGTGACTCGGCGGCCGAGACGATCTTTAGGGCCGGGATTTCCTCACTGCCGGGAAGTCGCGCGGCGAACGACAGCTCGACGCCTCGTCCGCCGAACTGCTGGCGGATCACGGCGGTCAGCCGCAGGTCGCCCTCGTCGCCGATGCTGGAGTCCCTGGCGGCCAGCGCCCCGTCCCACAGCGCCAGCTCGACGGCCACGACGCCGGCGATCCGCTCGCGGGCCCTGCCGCGGCGCCAGAGGTTTCGGAGGTTCGCGCTGACCGGGCAGGGCGTCGACGTGATCCACGCGTCCAGCAGGCGCTCCACGTCGTCTGGGATCATGTCCGATCTCGGCACGAGGCCGAAGGTGCGGAAGAAGACCGGCAACCGTGCCCTGTCGTGGGCACGGACGAGTGCCTGCGACTGGGGAATCCCGACGTAGCGGTGCCCTAGCGCGTACGCGGTGGGTAGGCCTCTCTGTCCCTCCAAAGCCTCGAGGTACTCGTTCAGGGCCCGCCAGTAGGACTCGGTGACCGGGAAGTCGTCCCTGACCTTCCGGGCGTCCGCGCCGTCGATCCCGAGGACCTGATTGAGCTTCGGGTAGTAGGCGTTCGCGGCCATGGCTTGGTCCTCGCCCATCCGCGCTGCAGCCACGACCGACAGCACGAGCGTTCCCACGACAGGCGGAGGCGTCGGTTCGAGGTCGGACGACCTTTTCGCCCTGGCCCCAGCCTGCGCCAGCTGCCTCCTCCAGGTGGCGAGACGACGGGTGTGTCCGGAGAAGGCGCGGGCGCCCCTCTCGAAGTGCAGGGTGGCGACCACCGCTTCAGCGAGCGACGAGACAGCCTGCGTAGGCTGCACTCCGATCTTCGACGCGCAGTACCCCAGCAGCTCATCGCTGACGTCGATGTACACCGGCAACCCCGATGAGTCCACCGAGAACAACGTCTCTGCGAGTACATCGTTCCAGTCGTCGTAGGTCTTCCACGCTCCACTAGCCCCCACTTGTTCTCCTCAGGCTGTCGACGATCGGGACGAGTCTTTGCCAAGTCCTGTGACCTCCGACTGCCCCGCGATGACAGCGAGACTAGGTGACGTCGGTCACTTGCTGCACGGGTTCACAAGAAGATCGATCAAGATAGCTCGATCGAGCCGTCTCACCGGAGCGATGCTGGCGCGACCGCTATCCAACAAAAGGTGCTTTCGTGAGTCACGAACCGCGTCGGACCTCCCCATCTCCCGGCCTCTCGAGGAAGATGTCGATGCTGGCGCGGACCGACACAGCGCCCGAGATCGCACTCCGCAAGGCTTTGCATGCACGCGGCCTCCGCTATCGCGTCCAGTTCCACGTCCCAGGGAATCGTCGACGCCGCATCGACATCGCCTTCACACGAGCGAAGGTTGCCGTGATGGTCGACGGCTGCTTCTGGCACGGATGCCCGGACCACGGGACGCGACCCGTGGCGAATAGGGAGTGGTGGGACTGGAAGATCGCACGCAACACTGAGCGGGATCGCGACACGGACCAGCTGCTGGCCGAGCATGGATGGACCGTCGTTCGAGTCTGGGAGCACGAGGATCCTGACGAGGCAGCGGGCCGGGTCGAGACCCTCGTTCGTCAGCGTCGTCCATGAGCCGTTGGAAGAGGTGCCCTCCTCATCACCTTAGGGTGGCGGTCTTCCTACAGAGGGGCATCGATGGCACAGACGGTCGACCAGGTACTGAGTGACGGTTCACGCGTCGAGGACGTCGACGCCCAGCTGAGCGAGGGACAGAAAGTCTCGCTGCTGCTGACTCATCTTCGGGGGGCTCAGGAGACCAGAGTCGCGGACGTGCGAGCCGTCAGGTTCGGCGACCACGTGATCCTCAAGAAGCAGGTCACTCACCTTGGGAAGCCCTGGCCGGCGTTCAAGAAGCGGATCCAGATCCCGAAGACGTGGCTCGTCGCGGAGCGGGCAGCTCGACAGCAGGGCTTGATTCCTCACTTCCTTGGGATCTACCACTACCGCGACGTGACGATCTTCGTCGACTTCGACCCGACGACCTATGTCTTGCGGAAAGCGAACAACTCCGCGGCGCACGTCTCGACGAACGACCTCTTTCAGGCTCAGACAACCGGACAGTTCACCCGCACCGACCGAAACGGCAACCGGCTGACGAGCGTCCGCGCCGATTGCCTCGAGAGCTACCTCCTCCAAGGGCTCACGACCAGCCGGCCCCGACTCGAGGCCCTGGGGGCGTTCAACGACGACCTCCTCGACGGGCAGACGATCCACGCGCTCGACGCCGTGCAGGAGATGCACCGGGCCCGTTGGCCTGACCGCTTCCAGGGCGAGTGGCCGGGCTTCTACCTCGAGTACAGACTCGACCGTTTCGTCCGCACTGAGGGACTCGAGGGACTCGTGGCCTTCCAGAAGGTCAAGGGCCGCGGCGGCTATGACTTCGACCTCCGGTTCGGCGAGGACAGTTCGCCGTCGTTCTACGGCGATCTCAAGGCCTCGGACGTCGTCAAGCACGACGCCCCGGGGAACGACGCCGCCCAGATCAAGAGGTGCGTGGAGCAGTACGGACGGTTCTGGTACGTCATCTACGAGCATGAGACCGAGAAGGCGAAGGATCACGGCGACGCCGCCACGATCGAGTGGAACGAATGGAAGCACTCAGTGGGCTACGACAACGGAAAGGACTTCAACCCTCTCTCCTACGCCTCCAGGTTCAAGGCGTCGGTGCGCTTCGTGAAGATGCTCGTGCTTGAGGTGAATCGCGCGAACTTTCACATCGCCCTCGCAGACTTCGCGCAGGGCAAGCAGCCCGACGGGGCGGCCAGAGCCCTCAAGGTGATCATCAAGAAGAAGAACATCGACAACTTCGTGATCTTCTCCGAAAGTCTGCCGACAGCGCCTGACGGACTTCACTAGGTGGCGTCGTCAGCGAGCTCCACGACTCGTTGCCACCGCTTGCCGCTCCTTGCCATCTGCGCTCTGGCAACGTGCTTGACGACCCCGACGTTCACGCCGTTGCCGAGCTGCTTGTAGGTGGCCGCGTCGGGCTGCCCAGGGAACTCGAAAGTGTCAGGCAGACCCTGAAGTCGTGCGGCCTCTCGCGGAGTGATGCGACGCAGCGGGTTGCCCAGGATCGTGGTCTGGGTGATCGCGACCAGCGCCGGCACATAGGTCGGCTTCTTGACGCGGATCCCGGAGGGGCGGAAGTGCATGATGCAGTCCTCGAGACGGGCCGCGTCCTGCGCCTGCCACTCGAGCTTGCGACGAGAGGCAGGGAAACCGTCGAGCTCGTCGAAGTCGAGCAGCCACTGGTCGATCAGCGCCTCGTGCTCGGTGTAGAAGTCGGAGTTCTTCCGCAGGAAGCCTGCCTTCCACGCCGGGGTGCCATCGGGAATGACGAGTGCGTCGCGGTGGATGAAGGCGTCGACCCAGATGGGGAAGCCGGGCAGCTTGACGACCCCAGCCGCGCGGAAGCGACGCACGAACTCCGACCATGCCTCGACCCATCGCCGTTCGTTGACGGTCAGCTCGTAGTTCGCGCGGTCCGCGATCTCGTCCTCGTCCTGTAGCACGGACCGGAGGTCCCACGCATGTGGGTTCCAGTCGCCAACGGGGCGGTTGGTGACGACAGGGTCGACCTCGTCCCACGCTGCCTCGGCCCCTACGTACGTGCCGACGATGAACACCCGCTCACGGATCTGGGGCGCCCCGTCCATCCACGGCGGAAGGAGGTGCGGGGAGAACACCGCCGGCGTGGAGCTGACCTGGTAGCCGAGGTCACGCAGGGACCGAATGATGACCTCCCACTCGTGCGCGTGCCGCGGACCAGCGATGTTGCGGACGTTCTCCAGCAGGACGATCGACGGCCTGTGCTCCTCGAGGATCCTGAGGATGTTCCAGAAGAGCGTCCCGCGAGCCTCGTCCATCCCCCGCTGGAACCCGGACTTGCTGAAGGGCTGGCAGGGAAAGCCTGCTGCGAGGACGTCGTGGGGAGGGACCTTCACGACCGGATCGGTCTCCGGGACGATGTCGCCGGCGACCTCTATGTCCCAGTTGTGCTGGTAGATCTTCGCTGCCGCCTCGTCGATCTCCGACGCGTAAACGCATTCGCCACCAAGCGAGGAGAGCGCGGCGTGGAAACCACCGATACCCGCAAAGAGGTCGATGAACGTGAAAGGCGCCTTAGTCGCTGCCGTGTTCGAGCTCATGTTCGACATCCTATGTTCGTGTCCCGACAGTCGCCGGCGCCTCGCCGACCTTGGCGGAGCGTGGCGGTGCGCTGGCCACGGACCCGCCCACCGCCACGCTCAGCGCCTACTTCTTGCGCTCGACGACGGTCGTACGCGGGTGACGCGCAGCCGTTGCCTTAGTGACGTAGCGACCGGTGATGGCGCTACGCGCCCGACCGCCACTGCTCTTTGCCTTTGGCATGGTTCTCTCCTTCCTCTACTCGGGGGTGGTTTCCGAGCAGAGACCGAAGACGTGCCATGATGCTGTTTCCTCGCGAGAGGGAGCAGGCGGCTTCGGCCTCTGCTCGTCGGGCCCGGTGTTAGCGCACCGGGCCCGACGCATCTGTCAGCTGCAGCCGCTGGTGCTGCCGCAGCCCTCGCAGACGTGGCAGGAGCCGGCGGGGCGCATCTTGGTGCCGCAGGTCATGCAGAGGGGCGAGTCGACCGCGGAGCCGGTGATGACCTCGAGGAGCTCGGCCGACGTGTGGGCCGTCTGCGGGGCGGGCTTGGCCGTCGCCTCGACGGGCTCGGCGGACGGGGTCGACACCTCGACAGGCTCGGCGGACGAGGTCGGCGAGGCGGACGAGGTCGCGGCCTCGGCGGTCGCGGCCTCCTTCAGCGTCTCCGGCTGGGTCTCGACCAGCTCGGCGGCCGTCGAGCCCTTGCTGATCGGCTGGTGGCTGCCCGTGTCGAGGTAGCGCTGACGCTCCTCGGCCGAGTGGATGCCGAGCGCCGAGCGGGTCTCGTAGTCGAGGTAGTCCAGCGCCAGGCGGCGGAAGACGTAGTCCATGATCGACTTGCTCATCCGGACGTCGGAGTCGTCCGTGAGGCCCGACGGCTCGAACTGCAGGTTCGTGAACTTCGAGACGTAGGTCTCGAGCGGCACGCCGTACTGCAGGCCGATCGACACCGCGATGCTGAAGGCGTCCATCACGCCCGACAGGGTCGAGCCCTGCTTGCCGAGCTTGAGGAAGATCTCGCCCAGGTCGCCGTTCTCGTGTGCACCGGAGGTCATGTAGCCCTCGGCGCCGCCGACGCTGAACGACGTCGTGATCGACGTGCGCGACTTCGGCAGGCGGCGACGGATCGGCTTCTCGACGACGACCGTCTTGACCTCGGCCGTCTCCGAAGCCGACGCCGACGTCTTGTCGTCCTGGCTCTTCTGCGAGGACAGCGGCTGGCCGACCTTGCAGTTGTCGCGGTAGACGGCGAGCGCCTTCAGACCGAGCTTCCAGCCCTGGAAGTAGACGTCGGCGATCTCCTCGACCGTCGAGGTCTCGGGCATGTTGACCGTCTTGGAGATGGCGCCGGACAGGAACGGCTGGGCCGCCGCCATCATCCGCACGTGACCCATCGGCTTGATCGCGCGGTCGCCCACGGCGCAGTCGAAGACCTCGTAGTGCTCGGTCTTGAGGCCGGGCGCGTCGACGACGTGACCCTTCTCGGCGATGTACTCCATGATCGCCTCGATGGTCTCGCCCGTGTAGCCGAGCTTCTTCAGCGCGACCGGGACCGTCTGGTTGACGACCTGCATCGAGCCGCCGCCGACGAGCTTCTTGAACTTGACCAGCGAGAAGTCGGGCTCGATGCCGGTGGTGTCGCAGTCCATCATGAAGCCGATGGTGCCGGTGGGCGCGAGCACGGACGCCTGGGCGTTGCGCCAGCCGTTCTTCTCACCGATCTTCAGGTTGTCGGCCCACTGCTTGGTGGCCTCGCGGTGCACGGCGATGTCCATCGAGTGCATCGTGCGGACGTCGTCGTTGGCGGCGAGGTGCTTGCGCATGACCCGCGTGTGGCCGGCGGCGTTCTGCTTGTAGCCGTCGTACGCGCCCACGACGCCGGCCAGCTCGGCCGAGCGACGGTAGGACGTGCCCGTCATGAGCGACGTGATCGACGCGGCCAGCGCGCGGCCGCCGTCGGAGTCGTACGCCAGGCCCGAGGCCATGAGCATCGCGCCGAGGTTGGCGTAGCCGATGCCGAGCTGGCGGTAGGCCTTCGTGGTCTCGCCGATCGCCTCGGTCGGGAAGTCGGCGAAGCAGATGCTGATGTCCATCGCGGTGATGATCAGCTCGACGCTCTTGACGAACTTCTGGACGTCGAACGTGGTGCCGTCCTCGGAGAGGAACTTCAGCAAGTTCAGACTGGCCAGGTTGCAGCTGGAGTTGTCCAGGTGCATGTACTCCGAGCACGGGTTGGACGCGGTGATGCGGCCCGTCTCGGGGGTGGTGTGCCAGTCGTTGATCGTCGAGTCGTACTGGATGCCCGGGTCGGCGCAGGCCCACGCGGCCTTGGCGACCTTGCCCCACAGCTCGCGGGCGTCGATCTGCTCGATGACCTCGCCGTTGGTGCGGGCGCGCAGGCCGTAGCCGGTGCCCTCCTCGACGGCGCGCATGAAGGCGTCGTCGACGCGGATCGAGTTGTTGGCGTTCTGGTACTGGACGCTGGTGATGTCCTCACCACCGAGGTCCATGTCGAAGCCGGCGTCGCGCAGGACGCGGATCTTCTCCTCCTCGCGCTCCTTGGTCTCGACGAACTCGACGATGTCGGGGTGGTCGACGTCGAGCACGACCATCTTGGCCGCGCGACGCGTGGCGCCACCGGACTTGATGGTGCCCGCGGACGCGTCGGCGCCGCGCATGAAGG
>CAZREF010000031.1:0-25313 GCA_964599245.1 uncultured Aeromicrobium sp.
CACCTCCTCCTGCGGCTGCGTCGCCTCTGCTCCTCCTCGTCCTGCGGCTGCGTCGGCTCGGCTCCTCGTCGTCCTGCGGCTGCGTCGGCCCGGCTTCTCGTCGTGGTGGGTTTCGTAGGGGCCTCGACCGGGGAGCTGGGTGCGCGCCGGTCCGGGTTCTCGGGCCTGCGGGGGCCTGAGGGTGACGCAGGATCCTGCGTCCGGCTCGCCCCTGGGAGGTAGGTGGCGCGCGCTTCCCGCGGGCGGGAGGTAGGTGGCGCGCGGTGAGCGGGGCGCTATCCGCGGGTCACCTACCCGCGGGGGTCCCGGTAGCGCGGGCCACCTACCTCCCGACGCTCAGTTCGGTGCCCCACCCACCGCCGACGGGGGCCGGAGGGCAGTGATTCTCCCTTCTCGTGGACCGTGCCACGAGAAGGGAGAAGCCTTGCCCACGCAGAGGAAGAATCGTGCGTCACGCCGCACCCGGACCGGACCCCGAGAACCCAGCCCGGACGCGCACCCAGCTCCCGGTCGAGGCCCCTACGAAACCCACCGCCACGACCAGCCGCGCCGGCGCAGCCGCAGGACCAGACCCAGCCGAGCCGACGCCGCCGCAGGACGAGCGACCCGTCCACAGCACCCGAGCCGAGCCGCCCCGGTCGACGCTCGCCGTCCACAGGCCGGCACGACGCAGCCGACGGGACGCCGACCTCTGCCTAGCGTCGGGCAGGTGAGCACCCCACGACCCGCACCGCCCCAGGAGACCCGGGCGGAGGTCGCGCGCCGCCGTCTCGCGCAGCTCGCCGCCTCGTTCGAGGCCACGCAGCCGGGCGACCCGTTCGACCGCCTGCGTGGGGGAGGGGCCGACGACGTCGACCTGCCGGAGGTGGAGGAGGCGCTGCCATCGCCTCGCACTGGGCCCGGGCGTCGGCGTGCCGCGCGTCCGGCACGGGTGCCGCGCGTCGGCGCGACGCACCTGCGCGTCATGGCCACCGCGGCCGTCGCCGCCGGCGTCCTGCTCACGTGGTGGCTCCTGGCGGAGCGCCCCCGGACCGCCGAGGTCGAGCGACCGCTCAGCGTCTCCGCCCGGGCCGACGGGCCCACCGATGCCACAGCCGGCGCGACTCCCGCCGAGGTGGTCGTGGACGTGGCCGGCCAGGTCGAGCGGCCCGGCATCGTCACGCTCCCCGCCGGCTCGCGGGTCTTCGAGGCGGTCGAGAAGGCCGGCGGCATCAGCGGGGAGCTCGAGGAACCGACGCTGAACCTCGCGCGCGTGCTCGTCGACGGCGAGCAGATCCTCGTGGGAGTCGAGCCGGCCGATCCCGCCGCCGCCACGGGAGCCGTGCCGACCGGACCGTCCGGGGCGCTGAACCTGAACTCCGCCACGCTGGAGCAGCTCGACGCGCTGCCCGGCGTCGGACCCGTCACCGCGCGGGCCATCCTCGAGTGGCGCGAGGAGAACGGGCCGTTCGCCGCGGTCGACGACCTGCTCGACGTCTCCGGCATCGGCGAGAAGACGCTCGAGGACCTGCGCGACCTCGTCGCGGTGTGACGCCCTCGAGCGACCTGCGCCTGGCGCCGGCCGCCGCCGCGACGTGGGCGGTCGCGGCCTGGGGCGTCGGTGCTCCCCAGCCGGTCGTCCTCGCGGTCGCCGTGCTGGCGGTGCTGCTCGCCGGCGCCACCTCGCCGCGGTGGCGTCAGGTCGCCCTCGTCGCGGTCGCGGTCGCCGCCGTCGCCGCGTCCGTGGCGTGGCGGGCCGGCTCGGCGAGCAGCACGCCGCTCGCCGAGCTCGCGCAGGCGCGGGAACGGGTCACCGCGGAGGTGCAGGTCGTGCGCGACGGCCGCGCGTTCGCGTCGGTCGCCCGCACCGGCACCGTGGTGGGCGTCGTGGTGCTGGCGGTGCAGGACCGTCAGGGCCGCGCTCACGGCGTGCGGGACCCGGTCACCGCCTTCCTGGACGGCCGGCACCCCGACCTCGTCGTCGGACGGCGGGTCAGGCTGGAAGGTCGCCTCGGCCCGCCGGGCGACGCGCGTGACACCGCCACCCTGCAGGTCGAGCGCCGCTCGGCCGTCCTCGGTTCCGCCTGGTGGTGGAGCGCCTCGGAGCGGGTCCGCGAGGGCGTGCGGCACGCGGTGGCGTCGACGCCGGACGAGCCCGCCGCGCTGGTGCCCGCCCTGGTCGTCGGGGACGACCAGCGCCTCACCGACCGCATGGAGGAGGAGTTCCGACGCACCGGGCTCACGCACCTGCTCGCAGTCTCCGGCACCAACCTCACCATCGTGCTCGCCCTGGTGCTGGCGATCGCTCGTGCCGGTCGGGCGCCGCCGCGCGCGCTGGTCGCGGTGGGCCTGCTGGGGGTGGTCGGCTTCGTCCTCCTGGCCCGGCCGGAGCCGAGCGTGCTCCGAGCCGCCGCCATGGGCGTCGTGGGCCTCGCCGCCCTGGGTCTCGGCGCGCGCGGCGGCATCCGCACCCTCTGCGTGGCTGTCGTCGCGCTGCTCTTCCTCGACCCCTGGCTCGGCCGGGCACCCGGCTTCGTGCTCTCGGTGAGCGCGACCGCGGGCATCCTGGTGCTGGCCCCGCCCTTCACGCGGGCGTTCCGCCGTTGGCTGCCGCACTGGGCAGCGGTCGGCCTCGCCGTGCCGCTCGCGGCGCAGGCCGCGTGCACCCCCACCATCGCCGCGCTGTCGTCGGAGGTCTCCGTCGTCGCGGTCGCCGCGAACGTGCTCGCTGCGCCGGCGGTCGCCCCGGCGACGGTCCTCGGCCTGCTGGCCGGGCTGCTCGACCTCGTGGCGCCTCCTGCTGCAACCGTCCTGGGGTGGGGTGCGGCGTGCTCGGCGGGCTGGGTCGTGCTCGTCGCGCGTCGCGCCGCAGCCCTGCCCGGTGCCAGCATCGCCTGGGACCACCCCTGGTGGCTGCTCCTCGTGCTCGTGCCGCTGGTGCTGCGATGGGGCTGGCGGGCGGCACCGCACCCGGTCCTCGTGGTCGGCGTGGCCGTCGGGCTCCTGGTGGCCACGGTGCGCCCGCCGAGTCCGGGATGGCCCCCCGAGGGCTGGGTCATGGTGGCCTGCGACGTCGGGCAGGGTGACGCCACCGTCCTGCGTGCCGGGCCCGGCGAGGCGGTCGTGGTCGACGCGGGGCTGGAGCCCGTCGACGTCGACCGGTGCCTGCGGTCCCTGCGTGTACGGCGCGTCCCGGCGGTGGTGCTCACCCACGGCGACGCGGACCACGTCGGGGGCAGGGCCGGAGTCACGGCCGGCCGACGGGTCGACGCCCTCCTGCTCGGTCGGCCGGGCATCCGGGTCCCGGGGATCCCTTCGCACCTCCTCGGCCGCGGCGACCGCTTCGTCGTCGGCGACGTCACGGCCGACGTGCTCTGGCCGCGACCGTTGCCGCACGGCCAGAGCGATGCACCACCCGGCGAGGACACCAACGGGGCGAGCTTGGTGCTGCGGGTGACGGTCCGTGGCGTGGTGCTCCTTCTGACGGGCGACGTGGGGGAGGTGGTCCAGGACCGCATCGCCCGCTCGGGGAGCGACCTGCGCGCCGACGTGCTGAAGGTGGCGCACCACGGCAGCGCCGACACCTCCTGGCGGTTCACGAGGGCCGTCGCGCCGCGGGTCGCCACCGTGTCGGTCGGGGCGGACAACGACTACGGCCACCCGACGGCCACCGCGCTGCGCATGCTGCGCGACGTCGGGGCGGAGGTGCACCGCACCGACCTGGAGGGGGACGTCGCCGTGGTGCTGCGCGAGGGTCGGCTGTCGGTGGTCACCCGCTGAGCCCCGCTCGAGCCGCCCGTCGTCAGCGGTCGAGGTAGCGCGCCCGCGCCAGGCACCAGACGCCGTACAACCCGATGCCCACGGCGATGACGCCGAGGAGCCAGGGCCCGAAGGGCTGCCGCAGCACCGTGCGCAGGGCCTCGTCGAGGCCGCCGGAGCGATCGGCGTCGTGGGTCGCCGCGGCGAAGCAGAACAGCAGGCCCACCAGCGCGATGGAGACGCCCTTGGCGAGGTGACCGGCCGTGCCGAGCCGCAGCAGCACGTCGCCGGACGTCCCGCTGAGCCCTTCCGGCGCGAGGTGCTCCCGATGCTTCTCGCTGAGGCCCCGCCACGCCGTCCACGCGCCGTAGGCCACCACGCCGACGCCGATCGCGCCCACCAGCAGGGTGCCGGCGGGCAGCGCGAGCAGGCGCGCCGTCCAGGTCTCGTTCCCCGAGCCGCCGGAGCTCGATCCCGACCCGGTGGCCACCTGCACCGCGCTCCAGGCCACGACCCCGTAGACCACCGCCTTCAGCAGCTCGCCCGCCCGATGGGCCCACAGGGAGGCGCCGTCCTCGTCGCGGTGCCCGACGCCCGCCTCGACGAGGCGCCACAGCACGAGCGCCGCCATCCCTGCGCCCACGAGCCAGAGGACCGTCCGACCGAACGGCTGCTGCGCCAGCTCGGCGAGAGCGCCCTTGGTGTCGGCCGACCCCCCACCCCTGCCGAGGGCCAGCTGCAGTGCCAGGAACGCGACGACGAGGTGCACCAGGCCGTAGGCCACGAAGCCGAGGCGCACCAGGTGGTCGGCCCAGTCGTCCCGCGCGTGGGCGGCCACGTCGTCGGCGTCGAGCGGCATGCGTCGAGCCTAGGCCCGCGAGGACCACTGGGCTCGTCGGCGCCGGACACTAGGCTGGGTCCGTGGCCTCGCCGTTCGGGAAGATCCTGCTCATCACGGGCAGCTCGGAGTACTTGTCCGACCGCACCCGGGCGCGCGCGGTGGCGGGCATCAAGGCCGCCGACGCCGACTGCGAGGTCGCCACGGCCACGGCCGGGGGCCTCGCCGCGGGGGAGATCGCGACGCTCACGAGCCCGTCCCTGTTCAGCAGCGCCAGCGCCCTCGTGGTCACCGAGCTGCAGGACCTGCCCGACGTCGCGCAGGGCGAGCTCCTCGCGTACGCCGCGCAGCCCAGCCCGGACGTCGCGGTCGTCCTCGTGCACGGTGGCGGCCAGAAGGGCAAGGGCCTGCTCGACAAGCTCCGCGCCCAGGCCGCCGTCCAGGAGGTCAAGCACGAGGCACCCAAGTACGAGCGTGACCACGCGCGCTGGGTCGCCACGGAGCTGCGCGATCTCGGCACCCGCATCGACGAGGAGGCCGCCACGCTCCTGGTCGCCGCGGTCGGTCAGGACCTGCGTGCCCTGGCCGGCGCCGCCGACCAGCTCGCCGCCACCCTCGACTCGGGAACCGAGGTCACGGTCGAGGTGGTCCGGCGCTACTTCGGCGGTCGCGCCGACGTGCGAGGCTACGAGATCGCCGACGCGGCGATCGAGGGCCGCATCAACGTCGCGCTCGAGCAGGCGCGGTGGGCCGAGACGGCCAAGGTGGCACCCGTGCTCGTCACCAGCGCCCTCGCCGCCGGACTGCGCCAGCTGGCGCGCCTCGCCGACGCCCCGCCCCGCCTCGGTGAGGGCGAGCTCGCCCGGCACGTGGGCGCCCCGCCCTTCAAGATCCGGGTCCTCCGCCGACAGCTGCAGGGCTGGGACCCCGCCGGCCTCGCGCGGGCGCTCGACGCCGTGGCCCGTGCCGATGTCGACGTCAAGGGCGGTGGCGCCGACCCCGCCTACGCCGTCGAGCGCATGGTGTTGCAGGTGGCGGCGGCGCGGCGGCGCTGACGCCGCCCTGCGACTGCGCCTCCTCGGCTCCGTGCGGTGGTGGGTCCCGAGAGGGGCCCCGACCGGGCGGCTGGGTGCGCGTCCGGACTGGCCCGCGGGGTCCGGTGGGGCTCGGGAGCAGGATTCTTCCTTTGCGTGGGCAAGGGTTCTCCCTTCTCGTGGCACGGTCCACACGAAGGGAGAACCCTTGCCCGTGTCGCAGCAACGCAGCACCGTGCTCCACCCCAGCCCGGAGAACCCAGGGCAGGGGGCACCGAGACCCTCGGTGGAGGCCCGTGCGAAAGCCGAGCACGGGAGAAGCCGAGGCAGCGCAGCCGCAGGCGCGAGAGGCGGCGGGACTGGGCGGCGCCGAGAACGACGAAGGCCCCCGGCAGTGCCGGGGGCCTTCGTGCTGCGTTCGTCGGTGGCGTCAGAGCGACGCGGCCTTCTTCGCGAGGGCCGACTTGCGGTTGGCGGCCTGGTTCTTGTGGATGACGCCCTTGCTGGCGGCCTTGTCGAGCTTCTTGCCCGCGTCGGCGGCGAGGGTCTTGGCCTTGTCGGCGTCACCGGCCTCGACGGCCTCGTGGACGCGGCGCACGGCCGTCTTCAGGGCCGAGCGGACCGACTTGTTGCGCTCGCGAGCGGCCTCGTTCTGCCGGTTGCGCTTGATCTGCGACTTGATGTTCGCCACGTGGCTGACCTGTTCTCTCGTGCGTGAAGGAGGTGGTGCGAAGTGTGAGGGCGTGCGTGCAGGCACGCGACCGACCACGATACCAGCGACCCGCTCGCTGTCCCAAATCGCTGCCGACCCGGCGAGGGGGTCGGACCGTCCGGCGGTGCCCGAGTCCTACGATGCGGGCATGCAGACGGTCTACGACGCCCTCGTGTGGCTCCACGTCATCAGCTGGGTGGTCGCCCTCGTCGGCTACGTCTCGACGATCCGGCGGCCGCAGCTCAACCTCGCGATGGTCGTCGGCGTCACGGCCGCGTTCGTGCTCGGCATCGCCCTCACCGGCGTCGCGCCGGCGGCCGACGTCGACCTGGACTACGCGAAGATCGGCGCGAAGCTCGTGGTCGCCGTCGTCGCGGTCGGCATCGCCCACGGCACCCGCAAGCGTCCGACGCCCAACCCGATGGCGCACGTCGTCGCCGCGCTGATCGTCGTCAACGTCGCGCTCGCCTACCTCTGGACCTGAGCCGCCCGACGGGCGTGCTCGTCGGGCTCGGCCCGGATGGGAGGATGGGCCCATCATGACGAGCACCACGACGCCGGGCACGGCGCCCCAGCCGGGATCGACCGACCCGGCAGTCCTGCGCAACTTCTGCATCATCGCGCACATCGACCACGGCAAGTCGACGCTGGCCGACCGCATGCTCCAGCTCACCGGCGTGGTCGACGAGCGTGCTGCTCGGGCCCAGTACCTCGACCGCATGGACATCGAGCGCGAGCGCGGCATCACGATCAAGAGCCAGGCCGTGCGCATGCCGTTCACCAAGACGGCGGGAGACGACGCCGGGACGCACTACGTGCTCAACATGATCGACACGCCCGGCCACGTCGACTTCACCTACGAGGTCAGCCGCTCGCTCGAGGCCTGCGAGGGGGCGATCCTGCTCGTCGACGCCGCGCAGGGGATCGAGGCGCAGACGCTCGCGAACCTGTACCTCGCGATGGACGCCGACCTGCACATCATCCCGGTGCTCAACAAGATCGACCTCCCCGGCGCGCAGCCGGAGAAGTACGCCGAGGAGATCGCGGGGATCATCGGCGGGGACCCCGACGACGTCCTGCGGGTCTCGGCCAAGACGGGTGAGGGCGTGGAGGCCCTCCTGAACCTCATCGTCGACGAGGTGCCGCCGCCCGAGGGCGATGCCGACGGTCCTCCCCGAGCCCTCATCTTCGACTCCGTCTACGACACCTACCGGGGCGTCATCACCTACGTCCGCGTGGTCGACGGCCGGCTCAGCCACCGCGACAAGATCAAGATGATGTCGACCAACGCCGTGCACGAGATGCTGGAGGTCGGCGTCATCAGCCCCGAGCCGGTGAAGGCCGACCACCTCGGCGTCGGCGAGGTCGGCTACCTCATCACCGGGGTGAAGGAGGTCCGTCAGTCGCGCGTGGGCGACACGGTCACCTCGAACGCGCGCCCGGCCGCCGAGCCGCTCGGCGGCTACGCGCACCCCAACCCGATGGTCTTCTCCGGGCTCTACCCGATCGACGGCGACGACTTCTCCACGCTGCGCGAGGCGTTGGAGAAGCTGCAGCTCAACGACGCCGCCCTGGTCTACGAGCCGGAGTCGTCCGGGGCCCTCGGCTTCGGGTTCCGCATCGGCTTCCTCGGCCTGCTGCACCTCGAGATCGTGCGCGAGCGGCTGGAGCGCGAGTTCGACCTCGACCTCATCTCCACCGCGCCGAACGTCATCTACCGCGTGGTCATGGAGGACGGTCGCGAGATCGTCGTGACGAACCCGAGCGAGTACCCCTCCGACGGCAAGATCGCCTCGGTGCACGAGCCGGTGGTCTCCGCGACGATCCTCGCCCCGGCCGACTACATCGGCGTGATCATGGAGCTGTGCCAGGCCCGTCGCGGCCAGCTCAAGGGCATGGACTACCTCTCCGAGGACCGCGTGGAGATCCGCTACACCCTGCCCATGGGCGAGATCATGTTCGACTTCTTCGACGCGCTGAAGAGCCGCACCAAGGGCTACGCCTCGCTCAACTACGAGCTCGCGGGCGAGCAGGAGGCCGACCTCGTCAAGGTCGACATCATGCTGCAGGGCGAGGTGGTCGACGCCTTCAGCGCGATCGTGCACCGCGACTCCGCCTATGCGTACGGCGTGGCGCTGGCGGGCAAGCTCAAGGAGCTCATCCCGCGCCAGCAGTTCGAGGTGCCCATCCAGGCCGCGATCGGCGCTCGCATCATCGCCCGCGAGAACATCCGCGCCATGCGCAAGGACGTGCTCGCCAAGTGCTACGGCGGCGACATCAGCCGCAAGCGCAAGCTGCTGGAGAAGCAGAAGGAGGGCAAGAAGCGGATGAAGAACATCGGCCGCGTCGAGGTCCCCCAGGAGGCGTTCATCGCCGCTCTCTCCACGGGCGGGGACGGCCCGAAGTAGTCACCACGTTCTCGACCTGGGGAATGCGTCGCAGAGATCTACGACGGTCGCGAATTGCCTCTAGTCCATTCGTCCCGCCGAAGAACCGTACGTTGTTCTAAGGTGCTCTCACGTCGACGAGGGAGAACCGGTGAGCGAGGAAACCTGGCACGAGGCACGGCTGATCCCGACCTCTGGAATCAATGGCGCGCAGGAGCAGGAGCGACGCGCTACGTCCGCCCTGCTGGCAGTGCTGAGCATCGTTCCGGACTACAGCCGCTCGCTGCTCGGCAAGGTTGGCGCGCCAGCAGGCACCGTGGAGTCGTACATCGAGGTGCCTTTCGAGCTCGGCGACGCGCGAATCTATCCAGACGGACTGGTCAGGATCAGGGGACGCGGCGGGCGACGGTGGACCGCTCTCGTCGAGGTCAAGACCGGCAAGAATGAACTCGATTCCAAGCAGCTCGAGAACTACCTCGATGTTGCTCGGGCGGAGGGATTCGATGCCCTGGTGACGATCAGCAACGAGATCCCGCCCACGCCCGGCCAACACCCGACGACTGTCGACAAGCGGAAGCTGCGAAAGGTGTCTCTGCATCACCTTCCATGGTCGGTGGTGCTCTCGACGGCCATCGTGCAGAAGGAACACCGAGGGGTATCCGATCTGGAGCAGGCTTGGATCCTCGGCGAGCTCATTCGATATCTAGAGCACGAGCGGTCGGGTGCGCTCGACCTTGATGACATGGGTTCGAACTGGGTGCCCGTGCGCGAGTCGATCGCGGCAGGAACGCTCAAGGCGAACGATCGGGGCGCGGTCGAGGTCACATCTCGTTTCGACGCGCTGCTTCGGTACGCCGGGCTTCGGCTCGGTCAGCACCTGGGGACCGACGTCAATCAAGTCCTGACTCGGGCCGAGCTTGCGGACCCAGGCGTCCGAACGGCGGACCTGGTCAAGACCCTTGCCAACGATGGCACCCTCGTCGGCGCGATTCGCATTCCGAATGCGGTGGGCGACATCGTGATCACGGCAGACCTGCGGGCTGGTCGGGTCCAGTGTCATGTGGACATCGACGCTCCTCGGGAGGGGCGTGCGCTGACGCGAGTGAATTGGCTTCTTCGACAGCTCAAGCAGGCGCCCGACGATGTTCGGGTCGAGGTCTTCGTCGCCCGATCTCGAACGAGTAGCGCTGCAGAGCTGCTTGGAGCTGCCCGTGAGAATCCGAAGTCGATGGTTCTCGATCCCCAGAAGGACATCAAATCCTTCAGGGTCGCGTGGTCGGCCAAGGCGGGGACCAAGCGGGGCCGGGGGAAGGGAGCCTTCATCGATTCGGTGATCGAGCTGATTGACGACTTCTATCGCGACGTCCTCCAGCATCTCAAGGCGTGGTCCGCGGCTCCGCCCAAGCTGCGTCATACCGAGGAGCCCGAGCCCGTCCCGGCCAACCTGTCCTCGACTTCTCTGTCGTCGCAGGACGGTCCAGATCTCTCGTCTTGACACGCAGATGAAGCGGATGAAGAACATCGGCCGCGTCGAGGTCCCCCAGGAGGCGTTCATCGCCGCTCTCTCCACGGGCGGGGACGGCCCGAAGTAGCCCGGCCGGGGCTCAGGCCACGCCGAGCGTGGCCGCCACCTCGTCGGCGGTCCGCAGCCCGGAGGCCAGGGCACCCTGGATCGAGGGCGTCTCGCGGTGGTCGCCGCAGACGAAGACGCCGTCACCGACCGCGGAGGTCCGCCGCAGGTGCAGCGGAGGCGCGGCGCGCGGGAGCGCACGGGCGACGTCGTGGCGCACCAGGAGCTCCCAGGCGCCGGTGTCGCGCTGCCACAGGCGGGCCGCCTGCGCCAGTGCCTGCTGGTCGGAGAGCCCCGACCCGGACAACGCGGTCACCTGCACGAGGTCGCGCCCCGGTGGGGCGTAGGTCGGCGCGGCCGACGAGACGACGGCCGTGTTCACCACGGGCCCTCGGTCCCCGTCGACGACGAGCAGCCGGTCACGGGGCAGGTCCGCCGCGGTGCTGAACCACCACGTGACCAGACCTCCCACCGGTGGCGGCTCGGACACCGCGCCCAGCCCGACCGCGTCCTGGACGTCGGTGGCGACGACGACGGCCCGCGCCCCGATCGACCCGGTCTCCGTGCGCACCGTCGGCCCCTCCGGCCCACGGCCGAGGCCGACGACGCGCACCCCCGTCTCGGCCGGACGCGCCAACCCCGCGGCGAGCTGGGCGGGCAGGGCGCGCATGCCGTCGCCGGGCAGGGCCGGCGTGCCGAGCAGGAACCAGCGGACCAGGAGCCGTGCGTAGCGGGCCGAGGTCGCTCCGCGGTCGTCGGCCAGCACCCCGGCCAGGAAGGGCTCCAGCACCTGGTGACGCAGCGGGCCGCGGACACCGGCGTGGTCGAGCGACTCCGCCAGCGTCTCGTCGGCGCGGTCCAGGATGCGTCTCTGGCCGCCCAGGACGGGCGCCGCCCAGCGGGCCAGGGCCGCCAGCTCGCGGGGGCGGAGGAGACCGCTGCGCAGGGTCCGCAGGAGCAGCCCGGGCTCTCGGCGAGGGTCGCCGAGGGTCGCGGTCGTGCTCCCGCGACGCACCCGTACGCCGGCGGCGAACGGCTGCAGGTCCAGCGCCTCGAGGTCGACGAGCTCGCCCAGCGCGGGATAGGCGGGATTGAGCAGCTGGAAGCCGACGTCGCACAGGTGGCCGTCCACGACGTCGGTGCGCACGCGGCCGCCCACGGTGCCGGAGGCCTCCAGCAGCCGCACGGCGACGCCGCTGCGCTGCAGCCGCGTCGCGCAGGCCAGGCCTGCGAGCCCCGCTCCCACGACCACCACGTCGGTCCGATCCGCCATGCGCCCACGATCCCACCCCCGTGGCGGTCCGGCAGGGTGACGGACCCGGCCTGACCTAGTCTCGGGCCATGGCAGCGCACCTCCTGTCGGTCAACGTGGGCCGGGTCGTCGACGTCCCGTGGGGCACCCTGAAGCGGTCCGCGATCGACAAGCGTCCGGTGGAAGGACCGGTGCCGGTGCACCGGCTGGGGCTCGACGGCGACGAGGTGGCCGACACGAAGCACCACGGCGGCCTCGACCAGGCCGTCTACGCCTACGCCGCCGAGGACCTCGAGGCGTGGGCGCACGAGGCGCGACGACCCTTCCGTCCCGGGCAGTTCGGCGAGAACCTCACGACGCACGGGCTCGACGTGCAGCAGGCCCGGCTGGGGGAGCGGTGGGCCGTCGGGTCCGTGGTGCTCGAGGTCTGCGACGTGCGCATCCCGTGCTCGGTCTTCCAGGGCTTCGTCGACGAGGCCCGGTGGGTCCGCCGCTTCACCGAGCGGGGCGTGGTCGGCGCGTATCTGAGGGTCGTGCAGGAGGGTGTGCTCGAGGTCGGCGACGAGGTCCGGGTGGTTGAGACCCGCCAGCACGACCTCACCGTGGGAGCGACGTTCCGCGCCCTCACGACGGAGCGGCACCGGCTGCCGTCGTTCCAGGCCGAACCGCGCGTCTCGGCGAAGATCGCGCGCCAGGTGGATGAGGTGAGCAACCATCGTCCGGGCCCCGCTGGGGTGACCGCTCGGTAGGTTAGGGTGAGCGGCACCACATACCCCCGGAACGTCGTGTGAGGAACCCCATGCCGCATACCGTCACGCCCGAGCAGCTGAAGATCGTCGAGGACCGCGCGCCCAGCGTCGCGCGCATGTTCTACGACCGTGTCGAGCAGACCCCGAACCGGGAGGCCTACCGCTACCCCGACGAGAACGAGGTCTGGCACTCCCTCACCTGGGCCCAGACGGGCGAGCAGGTCGACCGGATCGCGGCCGGCCTCGTCGCGCTCGGCATCGAGCCCGAGCAGCGCGTGGCCATCGTCTCCGGCACGCGCTACGAGTGGATCTTCGCCGACCTCGGGATCAACGCCGCCGGCGCGGCCACCACCACCGTCTACCCCACGACGGGCGTCGACGACGAGAAGTACATCCTCGCCGACTCCGCGAGCCGCGTGGTCTTCGCCGAGGACGACGAGCAGGTCAAGAAGCTGCTCGAGATCCGCTCCGAGCTGCCCGACGTGCTCAAGGTCGTCACGTTCGAGAGCAGCCTCGACGACGGTGACTGGATCATCTCGCTCGACGACCTCGAGCAGCTGGGCGCGGACCACCTCGCGACGAACCCCAGCGCGGTGCAGGACCGCGTCGCGGCCATCCAGCCCGGTGACCTCGCCACGCTCATCTACACCTCCGGCACCACGGGACGACCGAAGGGCGTGCGCCTCAGCCACGACGGCTGGACCTACGAGGGCGCGGCCATCGCGGCCGGAGGCTTCCTGTCCGCCGACGACCTCGAGTTCCGCTGGCTGCCGATGGCCCACTCCTTCGGCAAAGTGCTCCTGACGACCCAGCTCCAGATCGGCTTCGCCGCCGCGATCGACGGCCGCGTCCCGAAGATCGTCGAGAACCTGGCCATCGTGAAGCCGACCTTCATGGGTGCCGCGCCGCGCATCTTCGAGAAGGCGTACGGCCGCATCATCGGCATGACCGAGGAGGAGGGCGGCGCGAAGCTCAAGATCTTCCGCTGGGCGGAGGCCGTCGGCCTCGAGCACTCGCGCGCCGTGCGCGCCGGCACGCCGATCTCGCCGGTGCTGAAGGCGAAGTTCGCCGTCGCCGACAAGCTGGTGTTCTCCAAGGTCCGCGACCGGTTCGGCGGCCGCGTGCGCTTCTTCATCTCCGGCGCCGCGGCGCTCTCCTCCGACATCGCCGAGTGGTTCCACGCCGCGGGCGTCCTCATCCTCGAGGGCTACGGCCTCACCGAGACCTCGGCCGGCTCCTTCGTGAACCACCCCGACGCGTTCAAGATCGGCTCCGTCGGCCTGGCGATGCCCGGCACCGAGGCGAAGATCGCCGAGGACGGCGAGATCCTCATCAAGGGTCCGGGCGTCATGGGCGGCTACCACAACCTCGAGTCCGAGAGCGCCACCACCGTCACCGACGACGGCTGGCTGCACACCGGCGACGAGGGCCGCATCGACGAGGACGGCTTCCTGTTCATCACCGGCCGCAAGAAGGAGCTCTTCAAGACCTCCGGCGGCAAGTACGTGGCACCGCCGCACATCGAGGGCGTGTTCAAGGGCATCAGCGCGCTGACCTCCCAGATCGTCGTGCACGGCAACGAGCGCAACTTCTGCTCGGCGCTCATCACGCTCGACCCCGATGCGGTGGCCGAGTGGGCGCAGAGCAACGGGATGGCGGGCAAGTCCTACGCCGAGGTTGTCTCCTCGCCGGAGATCCACGACCTCATCGGCGGACAGGTCGAGGAGCTCAACCAGCGGCTCAACCGTTGGGAGACGATCAAGAAGTGGGCCATCCTCGACCACGACCTGTCGGTCGAGTCCGGTGAGCTCACGCCGAGCATGAAGGTCAAGCGGGCGGTCGTCGAGGCCAACCACAAGGAGCTGCTGGACTCCTTCTACGCTTGATCGGTGAGCACTGACGAGGGGCCGGGCACCACGGGTGCCCGGCCCCTCGGCATGTACGTTCACGTGCCGTTCTGCTCCGTGCGGTGCGGGTACTGCGACTTCAACACCTACACGGCGGACGAGCTGGGCGAGGGCGCCACGCGCGCCTCGTACGCTGCCACCGCGCAGCAGGAGGTCGCCCGGGCGGCGGCGGTCCTCGGCCCGCGCCCGGTCGAGACGGTCTTCCTGGGCGGCGGGACGCCGACCCAGCTGCCCGCCGACGACCTGGTCGAGCTCCTCGCGTCGATCGAGCGCCACCTCGGCCTCGTCGACGGTGCCGAGGTCACGACCGAGGCCAACCCCGACAGCGTCACGCCGGCCTCGCTGGCGACCCTGCGCGAGGGCGGCTTCACGCGCATCTCCTTCGGCGTGCAGTCGGCCGTGCCGCACGTGCTGGCCACGCTGGAGCGCACCCACGACCCCGCCCGGGTCCCCGACGCCGTGCGCTGGGCCCGCGAGGCCGGGTTCGAGCAGGTCAGCGTCGACCTCATCTACGGCACGCCGGGGGAGTCGATGGACGACTGGCGCGCCAGCCTCGAGCAGGCGGTGGCGCTCGAGCCCGACCACGTCAGCGCGTACGCGCTCATCGTCGAGGACGGCACGGCATTCGCCCGCAAGGTCCGCCGCGGTGAGGTCGTCATGCCCGACGACGACGAGACGGCCGACAAGTACCTGCTCGCCGAGGAGGTCCTCACCTCCGCCGGGCTCGGCTGGTACGAGCTGTCCAACTGGGCGCGGGACGAGGCCGCGCAGTGCCGGCACAACCTGCTCTACTGGCACGGGGCCGACTGGTGGGGGATCGGGCCCGGGGCACACTCCCACCTCGCCGGGCGCCGGTGGTGGAACGTGAAGCACCCGGCCGCCTACGCCCAGCGCATCGCTCGCGGCGAGACGGTGGAGGCAGGCGGCGAGACGGTCGACGAGGCAGGCGCACAGCTCGAGCGGGTCATGCTCCTCGTCCGGTTGCGCAGCGGGCTCGCGGTGGAGGACCTCGACCCCGACGTGCGTCCCCGGGTGCCTGCCCTCGTGGAGCGCGGGCTGGTCGGCGTCGTCGACGGCCGGCTGGTGCTCACGCTCGCGGGTCGGCTGCTCGCCGACGCCGTGGTCCGCGACCTGACGCTCTGACCCGACCGCCCCGGGTCGAGACGTTCGCCCCAGTATTGGGACTTTGGTCCATTCCGGCTGCGTGACGTAGGTCACCGACTTACCGTGATCCTGGGAGAAAACTTCATCGATCTCGGGGGAGTTGGCGAGGGAGCAATGCGCTACGCGCATTGGCCAGCTCTGATCAGCATGCTGATCGGCATGGCCATCTGGAGTGCGCCGACGTCCGCGGAAGCCGCGGGTCGTACGGTGCTGTGCAAGGGATACACGCAGTGCGCGGCGAAGGGCTACACGCACGGCGGCTACGCGAAGGTCCGCGCGCGGTCCTTCTGGAACATGACGCCGGGACGCAGCTGCACGAACTACGTCGCGTACCGGCTCACGAAGAACCGGCTCGTCGCGCGGCCGCCGGGCACGGACGCCGCGCGCACGTGGGGCGACGCCGCGCGCAAGGCCGGCCTCACCGTCACGTCGCGTCCTCGGAGGGGGGACGTCGCCTGGTGGAAGGCCGGGAAGGGCCTGGCGGGCCCGAAGGGCCACGTGGCCGTCGTGGAGCGGGTGCGGGCCGACGGCTCGATCGTCGTCTCCGAGGACAACATGAACCGCACCTTCATGTGGCGCATCGTCCGGCGGGGGTCGCAGTGGCCTTCGGGGTTCGTCCGCTACCCGACGTCGGACGGGTCGCCGTCGGGTGCGCTGCTCTCCATGAACGCCGACGGCGGCGTGGTCACCGTCCGCGGGTCTGCGAGCGAGCCCGACCGCTGGGGGCGTGGCGTGCGCTACACCGTCGCACTCGGCGCACCGCTCGATCGCGGCCCGGCCGAGACCTTCTCGTTCACGTCGTCGTACTACACGTTCCGCTGGACCCGGACCGTGCTCGTACGTGGCCCGTTGCGCGCGTACCTCTACGCGCACAACACCGCCGGGACGAGGGGCGCCGACCAGCTGCTCGGAGCGGTCGACCTCGACGTCCGTGCGCAGGGGCTCAGCGTGGGTGCGCTCGTGCCGCAGCTGGCATGGCTCGATGAGGTGGCGGCACCGCTGCCGGTCGTGGGAGGCGCGCTGGGCTGACAACGGTGCCGGCGGTGGGGCCGGGTCAGGGAGCGGTCACGAAGTCGATGAGCTCCTCGACCCGGCCCAGGAACTCCGGCTCCAGGTCGGTCCAGGAGTCCACGCGCGACAGCACGTGCTGCCATGCGCGGGCGATGTCCGCCTGGGAGGCGTGCGGCCACCCCAGGGCGGCGCACACGCCGCGCTTCCACTCGACGTCGCGAGGCACCACCGGCCAGGCGGCGACCCCGATGCGGGCGGGCTTCACGGCCTGCCACACGTCGACGTAGGGATGCCCGACGACGAGGACGTGCGCGCGACCCGCCAGACGGGCAGCGATGCGCGACTCCTTGGACCCCGGCACCAGGTGGTCGACCAGGATGCCGAGCCGTCGCCCCGGGCCGGGGTCGAAGTCGTCGACCACCGCGACGAGGTCGTCGACACCGTGGAGCATCTCCACCGCGACACCCTCGACGCGCAGGTCGTCGCCCCAGACCTTCTCGACGAGCTCGGCGTCGTGCTTGCCCTCCACGAGGATCCGGCTCGGCAACGCCACCCGGGCTCGGTGGCCCGCCACGGCGCGCGAGCCCGACGCGGTGCGCGCGGGCGCGGTGGGGGCCGACGGCGCGGGCGCCACCAGCACCACGGGCCGGCCCTCGAGGAGGAACCCCGGCCCGAGCGGGAACGTCCGGCGCCGCAGGTGCCGGTCCTCCAGGGCGACCGTGCCGAGGTCGCGCTCGACCTGCACCACCTCGCCGCACCAGCCGGTGGAGGCCTCCTCGACGACGATGCCCAGCTCGGCCGGCTGCTCGGTGGATCGGCCGCGCGGCGGGGCCTTCCAGTCGCCCGCCAGGACGTCGTGGTCGTAGCGGCCGCGACCCGCCTCAGCCATGGCGCGCCTCAGCCATGGAGCACCCCGAGCAGGGTCTGGTGGTAGGTCTCGAGGGCGTCGCGGTCGATCTCGCCGCCGCTCGTGAGGATGCGCGTGGAGGGGCGGGTGAGACCGATCGCGAGGTCGACGGCGGCCGGCCACGTCGGCGTCACGGTGCCCGCGGGCGGGTCGAGCGAGGGCACGAGGTCGCCGAGGGCCACGACGTCGCCGTCGGGCACGACGAGCACGAGCTCACCGCCCTGCGGACCGTGCCCGAGGTGCACCACCTCGACGAAGAGGTCGCCCAGGTCGGCGGCCCAGACCGAGCTGAGCGTGCCGCCGCGCGACTCGTGCATGAGGAACGTGCCGTCGGAGAGGGTGACGCGCCGGGGCCGGTAGGTCAGTGTGCGTGAGGTGCCCGTGACGGAGACGACCTCGCCGTCGCTCCCGATTGCTCCCACGGCGTTAGACTGGCACCCGGCCCCGGCGAGTGCCAACGCGCCACGCCGCAGTGCCGGTCGACGTCCAGCGGACCGGGACGGGCCGTCCCAGACCAGATCAGCCCGAGGGAGGTTCCACGGTGCCGGACGACCGCAGGCTCGCCTCCGAGGACCGTCGGCTCGAGGTGCTGCGCGCCATCGTCGAGGACTACGTCGAGACCCAGGAACCCGTCGGATCGCGCGCCCTCGTGGAGCGTCACCAGCTCGGGGTCTCGCCGGCCACGATCCGCAACGACATGGTCGCGCTGGAGGAGGAGGGCTACATCGCACAGCCCCACACCAGCGCCGGGCGCGTGCCCACCGACAAGGGGTACCGCCTCTTCGTCGACCGCCTCTCGCAGGTCAAGGCGCTGTCGACGCCCGAGCGACGCGCGATCGAGACCTTCCTCGCGGGCGCCGTCGACGTCGACGACGTCGTGCAGCGCAGCGTCAAGGTCCTCGCCCAGCTGACGAACCAGGTCGCGATCGTGCAGTACCCGTCGCTCACGCGCTCCACGGTGCGCCACGTCGAGGTGGTCGGGCTCGAGGGCGCACGCGTCCTCGTCGTCGTCATCACGAGCAGCGGCCGCGTGGAGCAGCGCATCGTCGAGCTCGAGGCCACGCCGGGGGAGACGCTCCTCGCCGACGTCCGCTCGCGCATCATGACGGCCACCATCGGTCAACGTCTGGCCGAGGCGTCGCTGCGCCTGGCCGACGTCATCGGCACGTTCGCCGAGGCCGACCGCCCGCTGGTCACCTCCGTGGTCACGACGCTGACGCACGTGTTCTCCGACGAGCGCTCCGACGAGCGGATCGCCGTCGGCGGCACCGCCAACCTCGCGCGCTTCGGGCGCGACTTCGACTCCTCGATCCGTCCCGTGCTGGAGGCGCTGGAGGAGCAGGTCGTCCTGCTCAAGCTGCTGGGCGAGGCCACGACCGACCCCACCGTGCGCATCGGCCTCGAGACCGGCACCGAGGGGCTCGCCGGCACGGCGGTCGTCTCCTCGGCCTACGGCACGCCCGAGCAGGCGCTCGCCACGCTCGGGACCCTCGGGCCCACTCGCATGGACTACCCCGGAACCATGGCCGCCGTCGGCGCCGTCGCCCGCTACGTGGGCCGGCAGCTGGCGGACGGCTGACACAGGACAGGACACATGGCACAGGACTACTACGAGCTGCTGGGCGTCTCGCGCTCCGCGACGCCGGAGGAGATGAAGAAGGCCTACCGGCGGTTGGCCCGACAGCTCCATCCCGACGTCAACGACGCCCCCGACGCAGCCGACCGCTTCAAGGAGGTCACCACTGCCTACGAGGTGCTGTCGGACCCGCAGAAGCGCTCGGTCTACGACCGCGGCGGCGACCCCATGGGGGGCGGCGGCGGTGCCGGCGGCTTCGGCGGCGCGGGCTTCAGCTTCGACGACATCATGGACGCCTTCTTCGGTGGTGCCGGCGGGGCACGCGGGCCCCGATCGCGCGTCCAGCGCGGACAGGACGCGCTGCTGCGCCTCCAGGTCGACCTCGCCGAGGCGGCGTTCGGCGTCACCCACGAGATCAAGGTCGACACAGCGGTGGTGTGCACGCGGTGCGACGGCAGCGGCGCCGAGGAGGGGTCCGACACCGTCACCTGCGGCACCTGCCACGGCCACGGCGAGGTGCAGCACGTGCAGCGCACGCCGCTGGGCAGCGTCCGCACGTCCCGGCCGTGCCCCACGTGCCAGGGTTTCGGCACCGTCATCCAGGACCCCTGCCACGAGTGCAACGGCGACGGTCGCGTGCGCTCGCGCCGCTCGCTCACGGTCTCGATCCCGGCCGGCGTCGACCAGGGCACGCGCATCCAGCTGGCGGGCGAGGGCGAGGTCGGGCCCGGTGGCGGCCCGCCCGGCGACCTCTACATCGAGGTCGAGGTGTCCCGGCACCCGGTGTTCACCCGCAAGGGCGACCAGCTGCGGTGCCAGGTGACGCTCCCCATGACGGCGGCCGCGCTGGGCACCCACGTCGACCTGCCCACCCTCGAGGCCGACCTGCCCGACCACGACGGGCCGGACACGGTGGGCCTGGAGGTCCCGTCCGGCACGCAGTCCGGCGACACGCTCACGCTGCGCGGCCAGGGCGTGCCACGGCTCCGCGGCCCCGGACGAGGCGACCTCGTCGTCCAGGTCGTCGTCGAGACGCCGGAGCACCTCGACGACGCCCAGCGCGACCTGCTCAAGCAGCTCGCGGCCCTGCGCGACGAGGAGCGGCCCGAGGCCCAGCTCGGCTCCCCGCACCGCGGCGGCGTCTTCGGACGCATCAAGGACGCCTTCCGGTAGGAAGGACCCATGAGCGATCCCCAGGACGACTGCCTGTTCTGCCGCATCGTGGCCGGGGACGTCCCGGCGGACGTCGTGGCCGAGGACGAGCACGCGGTCGCGTTCCGTGACATCGACCCACAGGCCCCCACGCACGTGCTGGTGATCCCGCGCGTGCACCAGCCCGACGTCGGGAGCCTCGCGGAGGCCGCGCCCGAGGCGGCGGTCGGGCTGCTGCGCCTGGCCCGCCGGGTCGCCGACCAGGCCGGCGGGTCCTATCGGCTGGTGTTCAACACCGGGGCCGACGCGCACCAGACGGTCTTCCACTGCCACGGTCACGTGCTGGCCGGGCGCTCGCTGGGCTGGCCGCCGGGCTGACGGCCCGTCGTGCCGGGTCTCGCTGCGTGTACACACGTCGGCGCACCCCCGTACGATGGAGGGCAGACATGACTGCTGACCATCCCGGGGCCCAGCCCCACACCTTCACCGTCCCGACCAGCATCGACACCGTGGCCCTCTACGGCCCGGGCGACGCGTACCTGCGCATCGTCGAGGACGCCTTCGACGCCGCGGTCCACGCGCGCGGCAACGTCGTCACCGTCACCGGTGCGCCCGCCGAGGTGGCGCTCGTGGAGCGACTGCTCGACGAGCTCGTCGCGATCGTGCGCACCGGCCAGGGGTTGAGCCCCGAGACCGTCGAGCGCTCCATCGGCATGCTGCGCACCGAGACGCAGGAGCGGCCGGCCGAGGTGCTGAGCCTGAACATCCTGTCCAACCGCGGACGCACCATCCGGCCCAAGACCCTCAACCAGAAGAAGTACGTCGACGCGATCGACAAGCACACGATCGTCTTCGGCATCGGCCCCGCGGGCACCGGCAAGACCTACCTGGCGATGGCCAAGGCGGTGCAGGCGCTCCAGGCCAAGGAGATCACCCGCATCATCCTCACCCGCCCCGCGGTGGAGGCCGGCGAGCGGCTCGGCTACCTGCCGGGCACGCTCAGCGAGAAGATCGACCCGTACCTGCGGCCGCTCTACGACGCGCTGCACGACATGCTCGACCCCGAGACCATCCCCAAGCTCATGACCAACGGCACGATCGAGATCGCGCCCCTGGCCTACATGCGCGGTCGGACCCTTCAGGACGCGTTCATCATCCTCGACGAGGCGCAGAACACCACGCCCGAGCAGATGAAGATGTTCCTCACCCGGCTCGGCTTCGGCTCCAAGATCGTGGTCACCGGCGACGTCAGCCAGGTCGACCTGCCCTCGGGCACCAAGAGCGGCCTGCGCGTGGTGCGCGACATCCTCTCCGACGTCAAGGACATCCACTTCTCCACGCTCACGTCCCAGGACGTGGTGCGCCACAAGCTCGTGGGACGCATCGTGGCGGCCTACGACGCCTTCGAGTCGACCGCGACCCCGGGGCAGGTGGAGCATGAACGTCGACGTCCTCGATGAGTCCGGCGAGGGCGTCGACGTCGTCGCCCTCACCCGGCTGTGCCGGTTCACCATGCGTCGCATGCGCCTGCACCCCGCCACCGAGCTGACGGTGCGCCTCGTCGACCCCGAGACCATCGCCGTGCTCAACGAGCAGTGGATGGGCAAGAAGGGTCCCACCGACGTGCTGTCCTTCCCGATGGACGAGCTGTCGCCGGGTCGGCGCGACCGCGAGCCCGAGGAGGAGCCCGAGGGCTACCTCGGCGACATCGCGCTCTGCCCGCAGGTCGCGGCGCAACAGGCCCCTGCCGCGGGCCACGAGACGTCCGACGAGATCGACCTGCTGACGGTCCACGGCATCCTGCACCTGCTCGGCTTCGACCACGCCACGCCCGAGGAGCACGCCGAGATGTTCGGCATCCAGGGCCGGCTGCTGCTCGAGTGGCAGCAGACGGCAGCGGGGGTCGACGTCGAGGACGAGGCTCGATGACCGTCGCGATCGTCGCGTCGGTCGTGCTGGCGCTGGTCGCCGCCCTGCTCGCCAGCGTCGACGCCGCGCTCTCGTCGTTCTCGCGGGCCCGTGCCGCCGAGCTCGGCGAGGAGGGACGCGGGGGAGCAGCGGCGCTCGGCCACATCCTCGACGACCCAGCCCCGGCGCTGAACACCGTGCTGCTGCTGCGCGTCCTGTGCGAGACCACCGCCGTCGTGCTCGTGGCGCTCGTCGTCGACGACGCGGTCGACGGCCGCGCCTGGCAGGTCGCCACCGCCGTCGCGATCATGGTCGTCGTCTCCTACGTCCTCATCGGGGTCGGACCCCGCACCCTGGGGCGCCAGCACTCCGAGCGTGTCGCCCTCGCCTCCGCCGGTCCCGTGCGCCTGCTCACCGCGCTGCTCGGCCCGGTGCCGCGCCTCCTGATCGTGATCGGCAACGCCCTCACGCCCGGTCGGGGGTTCCGCGAGGGTCCCTTCGCGTCGGAGGTGGAGGTCCGCGAGCTCGTCGACCTCGCGGCGGCCAGCAGCGTCATCGAGTCCGACGAGTCGAAGATGATCCAGTCCGTCTTCGAGCTGGGCGACACCATCGTGCGCGAGGTCATGGTGCCCCGTCCCGACCTCGTCTTCATCGAGCAGACGAAGACGCTGCGCCAGGCGATGTCGCTGAGCCTGCGCAGCGGGTACTCCCGGGTGCCCGTCATCGGGGAGAACCTCGACGACGTGCTCGGGATGTCCTACCTCAAGGACCTCACGAAGCGCGTCTTCGACAACCACGTCGCCGAGTCCACCGAGCGTGTCGACTCGATCATGCGGCCGTGCCTGTTCGTCCCCGACACCAAGCCGGTCGACGACCTGCTCCGCGAGATGCAGGCGCAACGCACCCACGTCGCGATCGTCGTCGACGAGTTCGGTGGCACCTCCGGCATGGTCACGATCGAGGACATCCTCGAGGAGATCGTCGGCGAGATCACCGACGAGTACGACACCGAGCCCGACGCGCTGGAGCCCCTCTCCGACGGCTCCGTCCGGGTCAGCGCCCGCTACGACGTCGACGACCTCGGCGAGCTCTTCGGCATCGACCTCGACGACGAGGACGTCGACTCAGTGGGTGGCCTCGTGGCCAAGCACCTCGGCAAGGTGCCGATCCCCGGCAGCACGGTCGAGGTCGGCGGGCTGCGGCTCGTGGCCGAGGCGCCCAGCGGCCGCCGCAACCGCATCGGGCGCGTCCACGTCTCCCGGCTCGAGCCCGAGCCCGACCCCACCCCAGGAGGATCCCGTGGCTGACGCCGCGACGCCCGAGACCGGGCCCGAGGACGCCAAGCTCGCGACGCTGGCCCGCGCCACCCGCGCGCGCACGCAGGCCGCGAGCGGGGCTGCCGTGCGCGACCTCGACGGCCGCACCTACGCGGCGGCCGACGTCGCGCTGCCCTCGCTGTCCGTGGGCTCCCTCGACCTCGCGGTCGCGATGGCCGTCTCCTCGGGCGCGCGCGGCCTGGAGGCCGCACTCGTCGTCGCCGACGAGCTCCCGGACGTCTCGGCCGTGCGCGACCTCGCCGGCCCCGGCGTCCCCGTCTTCCGCGCGGACACGTCGGGTCAGGTCGTCGAGGGGACCCGCACGTGACGTTCCGCTCCGGCTTCGCCTGCTTCGTCGGCCGCCCCAACGCCGGCAAGTCCACGCTCACCAACGCGCTGGTGGGCGAGAAGGTCGCTATCACCTCCTCCAAGCCGCAGACGACCCGCCACGCCGTGCGGGGCCTGGTGCACCGCGCCGACGCCCAGCTCGTGCTCGTCGACACCCCGGGGCTCCACCGGCCGCGCAACACCCTCGGCCAGCGGCTCAACGACATCGTCCGCACCACGTGGGCCGAGGTCGACACCATCGCCATGTGCTTCCCCGCCGACCAGAAGGTCGGCCCGGGCGACCGCTTCCTCGTCGACGAGCTCGCGAAGGTGCGACGCACCCCGGTGCTGGCGGTGGTCACGAAGACCGACCTCGTCGCGCCCGAGCGGGTGGGCGAGCAGCTGCTCGCGGTGCAGGAGGCCGGACGTGCGGCGGGCCTGGAGTGGCGCGAGATCGTGCCGGTCTCGGCGGTGCAGGGCGACCAGGTCGACCTGCTGGCCGACCTCCTCGTGGCCACGCTGCCCGAGGGCCAGCCGATGTACCCCGAGGGCCAGCTGACGGACGAGCCGGAGGAGACGCTCGTCGCCGAGATCGTCCGCGAGGCCGCGCTCGAGGGCGTGCACGACGAGCTGCCGCACTCGATCGCCGTGGTGGTCGAGGAGATGGTGCCCCGCGAGGACCGTCCGGCCGAGCGTCCGCTGCTCGACGTCCGGGTCAACGTCTACGTCGAGCGCGACAGCCAGAAGGGCATCGTCATCGGTCGCAAGGGCGCCCGGCTCAAGGAGATCGGCACCACGTCGCGCACCCAGGTGGAGCGCCTGCTCGGCACGCCCGTGCACCTGGACCTGCACGTGAAGGTCGCGAAGGACTGGCAGCGCGACCCGAAGCAGCTGCGCAAGCTCGGCTTCTGAGCCGCGTCAGCGGACCGCGAACCCGCTCTCGCCCGTCGGTTCCTCGAACGTCACGGTCACCTCGCTGACGTCGGCGCCCCGCGGGCCACGGCGGCACCAGGCGACGAGGCCGTCGACCTCACGGTCGCCACCCTCGAACACCGCCTCGACGGTGCCGTCGTCGCGGTTGGCCACCCAGCCGGTCACGTGCGCCGTGCGCGCCTCCTCCAGGCAGGAGGCGCGGAACCCGACACCCTGCACCCGACCGTGGACGACGACGTGACGACGGACCATGCCCATGGGGTACCCGCCCTGGTCGGACTGACGCACGCGGCGCCCTGGGTCAGCTGTAGAAGGAGGTTCTCTTGATCGTGCAGGACGGGTAGGCGTGCTCGGTGCAGTCGCGCAGCACGAGCGTGTAGGGCTGGTCCTCGGGGATGCTGAGGTTGCGCGTGCACGACCACGAGCCGTCGTGGTTGCCCACCTTGAACCGGGAGGCGACCGTGGTGCCGTTCTTGCGGATCAGGGCCTCCCCCCAGAAGCCGCTGCCGAGATTCCCCTCGACGCGCACGCACAGCTGGTCGGTCTCGTCGACGTACTTGGCGGCGGTGAAGGTCCCGCGGAGCACCGGGTTGCTCGCCTGCGCCGGCGCGACGGCGACGGCGAGTGCGATCCCTGCGGCCGCGGTGGCGGTGACGAGCATGCGGACGATGGTCATGTGTTCCCCCGAACGTAGATGTCCCCAGCACCCTCCCATGCGGAGCCTCGCGACGGAAGTGCTGCACTGGCGTCCCCGCGCCGTGCACGCGAGCATGGCCAGGTGGACCCGGTGGAGGCGCTCGAGGAGATCGCGTTCTGGCTCGAGCGCTCCCGT
>CAZREF010000031.1:25413-29034 GCA_964599245.1 uncultured Aeromicrobium sp.
GGTGGACCCGGTGGAGGCGCTCGAGGAGATCGCGTTCTGGCTCGAGCGCTCCCGTGCGTCCACCTACCGCGTCGAGGCGTTCAGGCGGGCGGCCCGTGTGCTCGCCGACCGCGACGACGTCGCCGAGCTCGCCGCCCAGGGTCGGCTGCGGACGGTCGAGGGCGTCGGCGAGCGCACGGCCGGCGTGGTGCAGGAGGCCCTTGCCGGACGGGTCCCGGCCTACCTGGGGGAGCTGACGTCGGCGGGCCAGGGCCCGCTCGTGCCGGGCGGGGAGTCCGTGCGGGCCGCCCTGCGTGGGGACCTGCACACGCACACCGACTGGTCCGACGGTGGGTCCCCGCTCGCGCTGATGGCGGCGACGGCCGCGCGGCTCGGGCACGAGTACGTCGCGATCACCGACCACTCGCCGCGTCTCACGGTCGCGAACGGGCTCACCGCCGACCGTCTCGAGGCGCAGCTCGAGCTCGTGGCCGAGGTGGACGCGGCGGTGGAGGGCGTCCGGGTGCTGTCGGGCATCGAGGTCGACATCCTGAAGGACGGCACGCTCGACCAGGAACCGGACCTGCTGGCGCGCCTCGACGTCGTCGTCGCCAGCGTGCACTCCGACCTGCGCGCCGACAGCATCGCGATGACGCGCCGCATGCTGCGCGCGGTGCGCGACCCCGCCACCGACGTGCTCGGCCACTGCACCGGGCGCCTGGTCGAGGGGTCGCGGGGCAAGCGACCTCCCAGCCGCTTCGATGCCAAGCGGGTCTTCGCCGCGTGCGCCGAGCACCAGGTGGCGGTGGAGGTCAACGCCCGTCCGGAACGCGCCGACCCGCCTGACGAGCTCGTGCGGCTCGCCCTCGACGCCGGCTGCCTCTTCAGCATCGACTCCGACGCGCACGCGCCCGGCCAGCTCGACTTCCTCGACCACGGGTGTGCGCGCGTGGCGGCGCTGGGGGTGCCGTTGGAGCGCATCGTGAACACCTGGCCGGTGGAGGACCTGCTGGCCTGGACGTCGCGGCACCGCTGAGCCGGATGCGGGGCCCGTGCCGCAGGCGAGCCTCAGAGCCGGGCGGCGAGCGCGCGGGCGTCGCGCAGGGGCACCGGGTCGGCTACGCGGCCGGTCACGTCGTCGTAGACGTCGAGCAGCTCGCCGAGGTCGCGCACCATGCGTCGTGCGCGCGCCTCGCCGTCGCCACAGTCGGCCCTGCACTCGCCGGCGGCGATGCGGTGCGCCACGGCCAGGGACGCCACGGCCCACGCCTCGGGCGCGGTGAGGTCGGGGGAGGAGACGAACGCCATGACGCGCGACGAGGCCACGTGGTGGGCGACGTGCTCGGGGTCCAGGTCACCGTCGCGGACGGGCGCGCTGCGGGCGACCTCCCACGCCGCCGCGACCTCCACGGACTCGAGCGAGGGGTCGGTGGCGTCGGGGTCGTGGTCGGCCAGCAGCGTGCGGGCACGGTCGAGATGAGCCCGAGCGGAGACCCGCGCACCGGGGTCGACGAGCCGCAGCACCTGCTCGGCCTGCGCGAGCCGGAGCCGGGTGCGCAGCTCGACCGAGTCGTCGCTGGTCCCGAACAGCCGCCCGACCAGCGGCACCAGGCGAGGCCGGTCGGCGTCGCTCGCGAGGTCGTTGGCCGTGCGGGCCTCGTGCGCGAGGAGCGGGTGCGTGCACTCGGGACGGTCGCTCCAGGGCTCGCCCGCGAGCACCGAGACGTACTCCATCACGCACGCCTCGCCGGCCTCCGGGTCGTGGGCGCCGGCCGTGAGGGTGGGGAGTCCGTCGGGGAGGTTCATGCCTCCATCGTCCCCGACCCGTCAAGACGCGTCAGGTCTCGCTGACCAGGGCCGCCAGGGTGGCCCCCACCTCGTACGCAGCCGCTCGGTGGTCGTCGCCGACGTCGCCGAGCACCTGCAGCGGCTCGGCCGCGCGACGCCAGGGAAGGGCCTGGACGATCGACTCGACGGACCGCACCGCGCCCTGGCGTCGTAGCGGCCGTGGACGACCAGCGCGTACGGGAGCCGGCCCGACGGTGCTGCGCCGGCGGCTCCGTCGTCCGCGAGGGCTCCGCCGATGGACAGGAACGTCCGGTCGAAGAGGTCCTTCACGAGCCCCGACATGTACCCGAAGTTCGCCGGCAGGACGATCACGACGCCATCGGCAGCCGTGATGTCCTCGGCCTCCGTCCGGTCGGGGGAGAGCACCCGGAGGTCAACGCCCTCGATCGCGTCGTCCTGCGCACCCTCCACCACGGCGTCGGCGAGCAGCCGGGTGTTCGGGGTGGGGGCGTGTCGGACGACCAGGAGCGTCGGCATGTGACCAGTCTGCAGTGACGACGCGGTCGGCGGGTCGATGCCACCCGGACGGGGGCTCGTGCTGCCGCGGCGTCGACCGACAGGGTGAGGCAGGTCACCCACGTCGCGCGTGACGATCGCGCTGCCGGACCCCTCTCACGGGCGTCCCCATCACCGACCCCGGACAGGAACCCGACCATGGCTCGTCCCCGGCGCAACCTCTTCGCCCTCCTCGGGTGGATCGTCTGGAAGCTGCTCGCCCTCGTAGGCCTGCCGTACGCCAAGCGCAGGCTCGAGGAGAACCGCGGCTCCCGGCGCACCCGTCGACGTCGCTGACCCCGCCCCCGCACAGAAAGGCCCCTGATGAGCGCCACGACCCACACCCCCACGACCACCCAGCGGCTGACGGCCGAAGGACTCGGCACGTTCTGGCTCGTCCTCGGCGGTTGCGGCACGGCCGTCCTCGCCGGCGACGAGGTGGGCTTCGCCGGCGTGGCACTCGCGTTCGGCCTCACCGTGCTCACCGGCGCCTACGCGTTCGGCCCCGTATCGGGCGGTCACTTCAACCCGGCGGTCTCGGTCGGCCTCGCCGCGGCCCGTCGCTTCCCGTGGAAGGACGTCCCCGCGTACGCCGTCGCGCAGGTCGTCGGCGCGACCGTGGCCGGGGCCGTGCTGCTCGGCATCGCCTCCGGCAAGCCCGGGTTCGACGCCGTCGCGTCCGGTTTCGCCACCAACGGCTGGGGCGACCGCTCGCCCGGCGGCTACGGCTTCTGGGCCGTCGTCGCGACCGAGGTCGTGCTCACCGCGTTCTTCCTCTTCGTGATCCTCGGCGCCTCCGCCAAGCGCGCGGCCGTGGGCTTCTCCGGCCTCGCGATCGGCCTCGCCCTCACGCTCATCCACCTCGTGAGCATCCCCGTCAGCAACACCTCCGTGAACCCGGCCCGCTCGCTCGGGGTGGCCTGGTTCGCCGGTGCCGACGCGCTCTCGCAGGTCTGGGTCTTCCTCGCCGCGCCGATCATCGGCGCCGCGATCGCCGGGCTGGCGCACACCGCCCTCCTGGGCGACGACGAGGACTGACCGCTCGTACCACGACGCCGGCGGCCCGGTGGGGCGTCGGCGTCGTGCTGTGCGCGCTGCTTCTCCTCGTCCTGCGGCTGCGTTGCCTCGGCTTCTCGTGGTGGTGGGTCGCGTAGGGGCCTCGACCGGGGGGCTGGGTGCGTGTCCGGGCTGGGTTCTCGGGCCTGCGGGGGTCTGGGGTGACGCAGGATTCTGCGTTGATGTGGGGTGGACGCACGATTCTTCCTTTGCGTGCTGGCGGGCGAAGGATGCTGCGTTCGC
>CAZREF010000032.1:0-2967 GCA_964599245.1 uncultured Aeromicrobium sp.
ATCCAGGACGAGTCGATGCTCTACGAGCACCGCAAGCACGACGGCTCGCTGCCGATCATCGGCGTCAACACCTTCCGCCGTCCCGGCGCCGAGTCCGAGGAGCACGTCGTCGAGCTGGCCCGGGCGACCGAGGCCGAGAAGCAGTCGCAGCTGGACCGGGTTCACGGCTTCCAGGATGCGCACCGCTCGGAGGCCGAGCGTGCCCTGGCACGCCTGAAGGACGCGGCGGTCTCCGGCGAGAACGTCTTCGCGGTGCTCATGGACGCCGCCCGCGTGTGCTCGCTGCAGCAGGTGACGGAGGCCTTCTTCGAGGTGGGCGGGCAGTACCGCCGCAACGTCTGAGCCGCCTCGCTCGAGTCGCGGAGCCCGCAGCGCGGTCCTACCGTCGAGGTCCAGTCCCCGGTCCCGCGGGGACCAGGCCGAGGAGCCCCGCATGTCCACGAACGAGCCGCGTCCCGAGCGCACCCGCAGCGACCTGCCGCCCACTGACGACCGCAACGAGGCGGACCGCCGCGCCGACACCGACCGCCGCGCCGACGGCACGCACGACGAGCAGCGAGCCCACCCCCACCGCGCCGACGTCGTCGACGAGCCGACGCCCCGCGAGCGCTTCGGCGGCATCTCCTTCGGCTGCACCTTCTTCGGCTGGGTGACGGCCACCGGCATGACCGTCCTGCTGACCGCGCTCGTCGCCGCCGCGGGCGCCGGCATCGGGCTGGTGTCCGACGCCTCCGACGTCGCCGACGCCGCCCGCGACCAGGGCGTCTCCGCCGAGGAGATCGGCTGGGCGGGCGTCGTCCTGGTGATCGTCGTCGTCCTCGTCGCGTACTACAGCGGCGGCTACGTGGCGGGGCGCATGGCCCGCTTCGACGGGGTCCGCCAGGGCGTCGGGGTCTTCCTCTGGACGATCATCGCCGCCGTCGTCGTCGCCGTGCTCGGTGCCATCGCGGGATCGCAGTACGACGTCCTCGACGAGCTGAACGCGTTCCCGCGCATCCCGTCGGACCTGGGGGACCTCAGCACACCGGCGGTCGTGCTGCTGGTCGGGGTCGTCGCGGCCGCGCTGGTCGGGGCCATGCTCGGCGGTCTCGCCGGCATGCACTTCCACCGCAAGGTCGACAAGGTGGCCCTCGCGCGCTGAGGTCCGTCGAGAGGCACATGCGCGCGACCTGCGCTAGCAAGGAGGGGTGCCGCGGGGCACCGCGCCACCGGGCGCGACCGCGGCCGAGAGGGAGGACCCATGCAGGCCTGGACCTGGATCGTCGTGGCCGCCGTCGTCGCGCTCGCGCTGCTGGCGGTGGTCGTGGTGACCACCCGTCGCGCGGGCGAGGCGCGGCGGGTGGCGCAGCAGCAGCACGACCGTGAGCGCGCCGGCACCCTGCGGGAGGAGGCGCGCGACGCCGCCGCAGCGGCCGAGAGGACGGAGGCGAGTGCCGCCGTCGCCCGCGCCGACGCCGACGAGGCGCGGGCGGAGGCCGACCGGTTGGAGGACCATGCCGTCGACCTCGAGAACGCCGCCGCCGAGGCCCAGGGGGTCGCCGACGACCGCGCGGCCGAGGCCGACCGGATCGACCCCGACCTGCCCGAGGACAGCACGCCCGTGCGCAGCGAGACGCCCGGTGAGGGCGACGAGGCCGTGGACGCTGCGGCCGACGACACCCCACCCGGCGGCGAGCACCGCGCGCGGTAGCGTCGCCGGCGTGACCATCCCCAGCTACGAGCAGGTCGCCGCCCTGCCCACCGTGCGGGAGCACGTCGTCGGGCCCGAGCACCTGGACGAGAACCGGCACATGAACATCGGCCACTACTTCGCCTTCGGTGGCGAGGCGATGTGGCGCCGCAACGGCCTCGACCTCGGGATGCCCGGCTCCTACATCACCGACCGGGGGCTGACGACGTTCACCGCGGAGCAGCACCTGCGCTACCTCGCGGAGTCCGTCGAAGGTGACCGGCTCGGCGTCGCCGTCGTCATCGTGGACCGCAGCGCGAAGGTCATGCACGGCGCCGCCCTCGTCGTGAACCACACCCGTCGTGCGCTCGCCTGCGTGATGGAGGCGGTCACCGTGCACGTCGACTTCTCCTCCCGCCGTCCCGTCCCGTTCCCCGACGACGTCGCGGCCCTGCTCGACGCCGCGATCGAGGCGGACCGGGTCGACTGGGCCCTGCCCCTGAGCGGTGGGCTCGGGGTCCGCCGCTGAGCACTCGGCGCGCGCCGTGCCCACCGGTGCGGTACGAAGGAGCCGGACGAAGGGATCGGCATGGAGGCTTGGGCGTGGATCGGCGTGGCCGTGGTGGTCGTCGTCGTGGTGGCCGGGTTCGGTCTCGCCTCGTGGCGGGGTCGTGACGGCGCCGAGCGGCGTGCTGCTCAGACGGAGGCCCGGCAGCGGAGCGAGGCGCGATGTGAGGACGAGTCGGGCTCGTGAGGCGTGACGACCTCGGAGCCGAGGTCGACGTCCCGCTCGAGGCTCGGCGGGTCGTGAGCCTCGTCCCGTCGATCACCGAGGCCCTGGCCGCGACCCGGCGCGAGGCCGTGGTCGGCGCGACGCAGTGGTGCACCCACCCCGGCGACCTCGACGTCGTCCGGGTGCGTGGCACGAAGAACCCCGACCGGGCCGCGGTCGAGGCACTGCGACCCGACCTGGTGGTGGCGAACCAGGAGGAGAACCGCGAGCTCGACGTGCGTCGGCTGCGCGCCGCCGGCGTCGCGGTGTGGGTGACGCGGATCGAGACCGTCGAGGAGGCCCTCGCGTCGCTGCGGCGCCTGTTCGACGAGGCGCTCGGCTGGGGCGTGCCCGCGTGGCTCGACGACGCGACCCGCGCGTGGGACGCGCCGGTGCCGGCGCCTCGCGGTCGCGTGGTCGTGCCGATCTGGCGCGACCCGTGGATGGTCGTCGGCCCGCGCACGTTCACGGGCGACCTCCTGCGGCGCCTCGGGTGGGAGGTCGTCACCGGGGGCGGCGGGCCACG
>CAZREF010000032.1:3067-19431 GCA_964599245.1 uncultured Aeromicrobium sp.
CAGAGCGGTACCCGCACGTCGAGCTGGCGGACGTCGACACCTCGGACGCCGACCTGGTGCTCCTGCCCGACGAGCCCTACGTGTTCGGTCCGGACGACGGCCCGGAGGCCTTCACCCGGGTCCCGACCCGGTTGGTCTCGGGTCGGCTGCTCACCTGGTACGGGCCGTCTCTCGTCGAGGCGCGGACGGTCCTCGCCGACCTCTGAGCACTGCACTCACCCTGGTTTCCTCCCACTCACCTCGGGATGATCTCCGAGGTGAGCGAGGGAGAACCGTGGTGAGCTGCTGATTCCCATCAATTGATGGGAATCAGCAGCTCGGGGTCAGGGGGTGGTCTCGCGCTGGCGGGAGGCGGCCTTGCGCTCCAGCACGCGACGCTCGGCGCGCTGCTTCTCGCGCGGGCTGATCTCGAGCTTGTGCTTGGAGACCACGTAGGGGGTCTCGCCGACGATCGCGTTGTGGCTGCCGGAGAAGAGGTACTTGCTCGACAGGTTGATCAGGGTGGCGAAGCGGTTGCGGTTGCCGAGGAGCGTCGCGATGTGCAGGCCCACCCAGATGATCCAGGCCGGGAAGCCGGTGAGCTTCGGCATGTAGGTGATCTCCGCGACCGCGGACGACTTGCCGATCGTCGCCATCGTGCCCTTGTCGGAGTACTTGAACGGCTTCACCCGGTCGGCCTTGCCCTTGAGCTCGGCCTTGAGCAGCTTCGCCACGTGCTTGCCGCCCTGGATCGCCGGCTGGGCAAGCTGCGGCAGCGGGTCGGGGCCGACGGCGATGTCGCCGATGGCGAACACCCCGGGGCGGTCCTTGACGCGCAGGTGCTCGTCGACCTCGATGCGCCCGCCGCGACCCTGCGGCACGTCCCAGTCGAGGACGGTCGGGTGCGCCGTGACGCCGGTGGCCCACACGACGATGCCGGCCTCGAGGAACTCCTCGTGGCCGTCGGCCTCGACGAGGACGCCGTCCTCGCGGACCTCCTTGACCGCCGTGTTGAGGCGCAGGTCGACGTCGCGCTTGAGGAGCGACTTCTGCGCGTAGTCGCGGAGCTTCTCGTCGAAGGGACCGAGGACGTGCGGCGCCATCTCGAGCAGCGTGACGTGGATGCGCGCACGGTCGAGCTCGGGGTAGGTCGTGGGCATGTCGTTGTTGCGGAACTCGGCGAACGCGCCGGCCGTCTCGACTCCGGTGGCGCCACCGCCGACGACGATGATGCGCAGGTCGTCGTCCTGACCGTTGATCGAGAACTCCTCCAGGTTCGCGAAGAGGCGGTCGCGCACCTGGAGCGCCTGCGAACGCTTGTAGAGGGGAAGCGAGTACTCCTCGGCACCGGGGGTGCCGAAGAAGTTGGTCGTCACGCCGTTCGCGAGCACGAGGTAGTCGTAGGAGACGGAGACGTCGCCGTGCAGGCTGAGGACCTTCGCGTCGTGGTCGATGCCGGTGACGATGCCCTTGAGGAAGCGCACGTTCTTCTGGTTGGCGCGCACGGCACGCAGGAACCAGGTGATGTCGCCGGGGTTCAGGGAGGCGGTCGCGACCTGGTAGAGGAGCGGCTGGAACGTGTTGTAGGTGTGCCGGTCGATGAGGGTGACGTCGACGTCGGCGCGCTTCAGCTTCCGCACGAGCGAGAGGCCTCCGAAGCCGCCGCCGACCACGACGACGTGGGGGCGCTTGCCGGCGGGAACGACGTTGTTGCTCATGGCACCGACTCTACTCGCGCCGGCCGGGGGGTCGCCTCCCGGCGAGGGGGTCGGTGATCCCGGTCACTCGCCCGCGAGCCAGGCCCGCGACTCCGGCCGCGACAGCTGCACGAGCACCACGATCGCGAGGCCGCCGCTCACCAGGCCGAGTGGGAGGAACGGGACCGAGGCGACGAGGGTGGCGATCGCGACGACCCGCAGCGCGGTGCCGCCCGCGCTGGCCCGCCTCGCCGTGGCTGCCGCTGCGGCGAGGCCGGCGGCACAGAGGACGAGCCACACGGCCGCGGAGATCCGCAGCAGCTGGACGACCCGCTCGGCGTCGAGGCCGGAGGCGCGCAGCATGTCCTGCCCGAGGCCGGGCTGCGTGAGCGCGTCGCGGTAGGCGTCGGCGCCGACCGTCGAGACGAGCAGCATGACGACACCGAGGAAGCCGACCACGAGGCACGAGACGACCGTGACGACGACCGCCGTCGAGACCGACCGCGGCCGACCCGACGGCGTCGACGTGCCCGGGACACCGACCCGCTCCTCGGCGACGGGCGTCACGTCCGAGGACGCGGGGTGGGCGGCGAACGGGTCCTGGGAGCCGCCGGGGCGCAGCGACGCCGCCGCAGCACCGGCGGGTGCAGCGGGTGCGCGTCCGTCGAGCTGGTCGAACCAGCGACGGGCGTCGGGAGTCCAGAGCGACCACGCGCACACGCCGGCGAAGGCGGCCGGCAGCAGGCCGGCGAAGCCGATCGCGGCGAACGTCAGGAACGCCAGCCCGCACAGGACCGTCAGGCAGATCCGCGACGCACGGTGGCCCCGCGCCGTGTAGACCGCGAAGACGAGGCCCGACGCCGCGAGCACGACGCCGAGGTACGCCGCGTACCGCAGGTAGTCGAGGGCCTGGTCGAGCCCGATGCCGGCCTCGCGGAACGGCTCCTGGGCCAGGGCGTCCCGCACCGCGTCCTGCAGCTCGATCGATCCCCAGGACGACAGCGTGGAGACGAGGTCGATGAGGATGAGCGCGCACCCGACGCCGACGAACACGCACGTGAGCGTGAGGGCAGGAGGTCTGGCGGGGCGGGCAGCCATGCGGCCAGCCTAACGAGGGCCCCGCGAGAGGCGGACGCCCATGGTCGGCCCCGGGACGTCAGGGTGCAGGATGGGACGCCGTGCCCACGGAAGGGGGTCTCGTGCTCGATCGGGTGCCGGTCCTGCCGGTCGTGGTGCCGATCGCGGTCGTCGTCCTCGTGCTCCTGCTGTGGCACCTGCGCAGTCGCGGCCTGCTCACCCCTCCCCGGGCCTCGGTCGCCCTCGCCCTGTGCGTCTACTCCGCGGGCGTCGTCGCCAACACGGTCTTCCCGGTCTACCTCGACCCGGTCGCGCGCCACACCCGCTGGTCGCTGCAGCCGGTGCCGCTCGCCGGCTACGAGTGGGCCGACGCGGCGATGAACGTCGCCCTCTTCGTGCCGCTCGGCGCCCTCCTGGCGCTGGCGCTGGGGACGCTGTCCTGGTGGCGGGTCCTGGTGGCCGCGGCCGTGGCCGGCCTGGTGATCGAGTCGACGCAGCTCCTCACCGGCGCGTTCCTGGGCGGGGGGCACGTGGCGGACGTCGACGACCTGCTGTCCAACGTCGTCGGCGGCATGGTCGGCTGGGGCCTGCTGGTGGCGCTCCGGCAGGTGCCCGCAGGGGCACGGCTGGTCGAGAGGTTCCGCTGGCGCTGAGCCCACCCACTCCCGTCGCAGGGAGGGGGCCCGCCCCGCCGTCCAGGGGAGGCAGCGGGGCGGGCCGGGCCGGCCGGGTCGCGGCCGGGGGTCCGCAGGTCAGACCGCGGTGACCGTGAGCGCCTCGGTCGGCAGGCCGTCGTCGTCGAGCTGCTGGTCGACGCGGACGGTGTCGCCGTCGCGCACCTCGCCCGCCAGCAGCGCCTTCGCCAGCCGGTCGCCGATCGCCTGCTGCACGAGCCGGCGGAGCGGGCGCGCGCCGTAGGCGGGGTCCCAGCCGGTCAGTGCCAGCCACTCCTTGGCGGCGTCGCCCACCTCGAGGGTGATGCGCCGCGCCTCCAGACGCCGCGCGAGCGACGCCAGCTGCAGGTCGACGATGTGGGTCAGCTCCTCGGTGCCCAGCGGGTCGAACGTGACCACCTCGTCCAGACGGTTGAGGAACTCCGGCTTGAACGACGCCTTCACGACGTCCATGACCGCGGCCTTCTTCGCGTCGTCGTCCAGTGCAGGGTCGGCGAGGCCAGGACCCGACAAGAACTGGGACCCGAGGTTGCTGGTGAGGATGAGGATCACGTTGCGGAAGTCGACGGTGCGGCCCTGGCCGTCGGTGAGGCGGCCGTCGTCGAGCACCTGCAGCAGGATGTCGAACACCTCGGGGTGGGCCTTCTCGACCTCGTCGAGGAGCACGACGGAGTACGGACGGCGACGCACGGCCTCGGTGAGCTGGCCGCCCTCGTCGTAGCCGACGTAGCCGGGGGGCGCGCCGACGAGCCGCGAGACCGCGTGCTTCTCGGCGTACTCGCTCATGTCGATGCGGACCATGGCGCGCTCGTCGTCGAAGAGGAACTCCGCCAGCGTCTTGGCCAGCTCGGTCTTGCCGACGCCGGTCGGGCCGAGGAACAGGAACGAGCCCGTGGGGCGGTCGGGGTCGGCGATGCCGGCGCGGCTGCGACGTACGGCGTCGGAGACCGCCGTGACGGCCGTGCGCTGGCCGATGAGGCGCTTGCCGAGCTCCTCCTCCATCCGCAGCAGCTTGCCGGTCTCGCCCTCGAGCAGGCGTCCGGTGGGGATGCCGGTCCAGGACGCGACCACCTCGGCGATCTCGTCGGCCGTGACCTCCTCGTTCACCAGGCGGCCTTGTCCTGAGCCTGTCGAAGGGTCGTCGTCGCCGGCCTCGCGGGCCGACTCCGCCGCCTGTGCGGCCGCGAGCTGGGACTCCATCTGCGGGATCTCGCTGTAGAGCAGACGCGCGGCGGTCTCGAGGTCGCCCTCGCGCTGGGCGCGGTCGGCGGCGATGCGCACCTCGTCGATGCGCTCCTTGATCTCGCCGACGGCGTTGAGGCTCTGCTTCTCGCTCTCCCACCGCTGCTCGAGCGCCCGCAGGGTCTCCTGGCGATCGGCGAGCTCCGAGCGCAGCTTCTCGAGCCGCTCGAGGCTCGCGTCGTCGGTCTCGTTCTGCAGGTGCAGCTCCTCCATGCGGAGGCGGTCGACCGCGCGCCGCAGCTCGTCGATCTCGACGGGGCTGGAGTCGATCTCCATGCGCAGGCGCGAGCCGGCCTCGTCGACGAGGTCGATGGCCTTGTCGGGCAGCTGTCGGCCGGGGATGTAGCGGTCGGACAGCGTGGCGGCGGCGACGAGCGCGGCGTCGGCGATGGCGACCTTGTGGTGCGCCTCGTAGCGCTCCTTGAGCCCGCGCAGGATGGCGATGGTGTCCTCGACCGACGGCTCGCCGACCAGCACCTGCTGGAAGCGTCGCTCCAGGGCGGGGTCCTTCTCGACGTTCTCGCGGTACTCGTCGAGCGTGGTCGCACCGATCATGCGCAGCTCGCCGCGCGCCAGCATCGGCTTGAGCATGTTGCCGGCGTCCATCGCGGAGTCGCCCGTGGCGCCCGCGCCGACGACCGTGTGCAGCTCGTCGATGAAGGTGATCACCTGGCCGTCGGACGCCTTGATCTCCTCGAGCACGGCCTTGAGCCGCTCCTCGAACTCGCCGCGGTACTTCGCGCCGGCCACCATCGCGCCGAGGTCGAGGCTGATGAGCCGACGACCGCGCAGGGACTCGGGCACGTCGCCGTCGACGATGCGCTGGGCGAGGCCCTCGACGACGGCGGTCTTGCCGACGCCGGGCTCGCCGATGAGCACGGGGTTGTTCTTGGTGCGGCGGCTCAGCACCTGCACCACGCGGCGGATCTCGGCGTCGCGGCCGATGACCGGGTCGAGCTTGCCCTCGCGGGCCACCGCGGTCAGGTCGACGCCGTACTTCTCGAGCGCCTGGTACGTGTCCTCCGCGTCGGCGCTGGTGACGCGCGAGCCGCCGCGGACCGCCTCGAAGGCGGCGCGCAGTGCGTCGGGCGTGGCACCGTGGGCGGCGAGGACGGTTCTCGCCGGGGAGTCGACCGTGGCGACGCCGACGACGAGGTGCTCGGTGGAGATGAACTCGTCGCCCAGCTCGGCGGCGAGGTCGGCGGCGCGCTGGAGCACCTCGTGGGTGCTGCGCGAGAGCTGCGGGTTCGCGACGCTCGTGCCCGACGCCGACGGCAGCGCGTCGACCGCGCCCTTCAGCTCGGCCCTCACGACGGCGGCGTCGACCCCGGCGGCCTGCAGCAGCGGGGTGGCGGTGCCACCGTCCTGCGCGAGCAGCGCCGTGAGCACGTGCGCCGGCTCGATGGTCGGGTTGCCGGCCGCGGCCGCCTGCTGCATCGCGGCGGCCAGCGCCTGCTGGCTGCGGGTGGTGAGGTTCGAGAGGTCCATGGGCTGCTCCTGCGTGCGTCCTTCCGTCGGCGTTCTCGCCGGACACCTACGTCAACATCATCAGACTTGAGTCCATTCCACTCAACTCCGATCCGCGCCCACCCCCCACCCCCCGTTTCGGACAGTTCCGGGCCGCCGATGCCCCCCGAAGCGCCCCGGAACTGTCCGAAAGTTGGGAGGGGAGGACGGGAGGGGAGGGGGTCAGTAGCCGGAGAAGTAGTCGGTGCGGACGCCGGCGCAGCGACGACGGAGGGCGGGGCGGACGGCGGAGACCATGGCGGGCGGGCCGGACACGTACGCGATGCGGTCGGCGGCGTCGGGGACGGCCCGGTCGACGACCTCGCCCGAGACGACCGGGGCCGCGACGTGCGTCCAGCCGTCGGGGAGGTCGGTGGGGGGCTCGGGCGAGACGAGCACGACCCGGACGCCCGTGGCCACCAGCTCCTCGCGGTACGGCACGACGTCGCCGTCGGGGACGCCGTAGACGAGGACGACGTCGCGCGCCTCGCCCGAGCGCAGCTGGCTGAGGAAGGGCGTGACACCGATGCCCCCGGCGACGAGCAGCAGCGGGGAGCCGCCCCGGGGCCAGACGAAGTCGCCGTGGACGCCGGTGGCCCGCACCCGCTCCCCCTCCCGCAGCCCGACCAGCGCCTGCTTGAACGACGACGACGGCTCCGGGACGCGGATCGCGACGCGCACGTCGTCGCCCCCGGGCGGGGAGCTGATGCTGAACACCCGACGCACGCCGCGGCGGTCCGCACCGTCGTGGGGCAGGTGCAGCTCGAGGTACTGGCCCGGGGCGAACCGCACCCGGCGACGCGGCCTGAACGCGACCTCCCAGGTGTCGCCCGCCAGGCGGCGCGTGCCCGTGGTCTCGAGCACCACGCCCGTCCGGCGGGCGAGGGCGAAGGCCACCAGGTTGCCGACCACGATCGCCAGCTCGGGCGTCATCGTCAGGGGCCCGAGGGTCGGCGGGGTCACGCCGATGACGTCGGCGAAGGTCGGGAACCCGAGCAGCAGACCCATCACCGCGGCGACGCCCAGCTGCTGCCAGCGCCGCGGCGGCAGCGTCAGCGGCTCGCTCACCATGAAGCCCGCCGCGAAGAGGATCGGGTAGGAGTAGAGCGTCGTCTGCCACGCCTGCGAGAACGGGGTGCCGAAGCCGACCGTGAGCCCGACGAGGACGAACGCCGCAGCGACGACGGCGAACACGAGGCCGACGTCGAGCCGGCGCGTGCGCCACAGCACGAGCACGGCGCCGACCGCCACGAACGGGGCCAGTGCCTCCGTCGCCGCGGTCTGCCAGAGCGCGTTGATCGGCGCGTCCCTACCCACCGCCCACTGGGCGACGACCACGAGCAGCGCGCCGGCGGCGGCCGGGTTGAGCACGTGCCGACCACGCCACGCCAGCACGTACTTCGACGCGTTCGCCAGCACGGCGGCGAGGGCCAGCCAGGCCAGGTTCGCGAGCCCGATCCCGGAGCCGGCGCCGGCAGCGGCCTCGGGCAGCGGGACGAAGAGGAAGAACAGGATGAGCGCCGTGATGACGGCCGACTCGTCGTGGGGTCGCAGGCGCCACACGAGCCCGAGCAGCCGGTTCGACGCGACCGACGCGACGAGCAGCACCACGAGGGCCACGGCGTTCCCCAGGGTCGAGAGCCCCGCGATCACGCCGGTCGCCGTGAGGACCAGGTAGATCGCGACGATCGCCGAGAGCACGAGCGTCACCAGCCGGTACATCGACACGCGACCGAGCAGGCCGTCGATGCTCGGGCGACGGCGGACGGAGGCGGTGGTGCTCATGTGAACAGCTCCCCGGGGAGGTCGGGCGACCGCAGCACGCGGCCGTCGGCGTGGACCCGCACGAAGTGGTGCGGGTGGAGGTCGAGCAGGACCTCAGGATCGGCGAAGAAGTGGGCCGTCGCCAGGCCGTCGGCGCGCATGCACGACCGGTCCGCGAGCACCCAGGTGGCCACGACGTCGGCCGTGGGCCGACCCGTGCGTCCGTCCACGACGTGGTGCAGCCCGCCGCCCCAGGTGCGCCGGTTGACGGCCGACGCGCACAGCGCCCGTCCGGGTGCGAGCTCGACGACCCCGATCGCCCTCGTCGGGTCGCGCGGGTGCTCCAGGGCCACGCGCAGAGGGGTGGGCCCGCGGTGCAGCACGTCGCCGCTGGCGTCGACCGTCGCGGTGTCCGCGCCGTGCTCGTCGAGCGCCGCCGCGACCAGGTCGACGAGCAGGCCCTTGCCCGCCGCGCCGACGTCGAGCAGGAGGGGCCGCGAGGTCGTGACCCCCCGGCGGTCGGACGTCAGCGAGCCGTCTCGTCGCACCGTGCCCCAGTCGTCGGGCACCACCTCGCGCCCGGTCGGACGCAGGGAGTAGTCGGCGTCGTAGCCGAGCTCCACCAGGGACCGACCGACGAGCGGCGTCACCGCACCGTCGGTCGCCGCGTGCAGCTGGTCGTAGAGACCGAGGAGGCGCTCGGCCTCCACGAGGTCCCACCGCCCGGACGCCCGGGCCATCGCCGCGACCGTGGAGTCGTGGCGGAACCGGGACCATGCGCGGTCGAAGCGCTCCACGACGTCGAGCACCGCCACCTGGACCACAGGCTGGACCGGCAGCACGGTGTCGATCTCCCACCGCGTGCCGATCGCCTCGAAGGTCCAGGTGGCCATGTCGTCAGGATGAGGGTCGTCGGGTCGTCGGGTCGTCGAGGGGGGAGCCGCAGGCTCAGGCCTGGGCCTCGGACTTGATCTGCTCGACCGCCGCGTCGAATCCGCTGGAGGTCAGCGACGAGCCGGCCACCTTCGTCACGTCGATGTCGTCGATGTTCTTGCCCACGATCTCGCCGGCGATGCCGCCGGCGAACTTCTCCTGGTACTGGCGCGACGTGCCCGACGCCTTCGGCGTGACGGTGACGTCGTCGATGACGCCGCCGTCGCCCAGCGTGATCGACACGTCGACCTCCGACGTGCCACCCGGGTTGCTGTAGCGGCCGGAGCCCTCGTAGGTGCCGGGCGTGTAGTCGCCGGTGGCGTCGGAGGAGCCGGCGTCGGCGGACCCCCTCGTGGTGGAGCTGCTGGAGCCGGACGCGGGCTCGGAGGACGAGTCGCTCCCGCAGGCGGCGGTGAGCAGCAGGGTCGAGGCGGCCGTGGCGGCGAGGATCGCCCTCTGGTGGCGGCGCAGGGTCATGGGTCTTCTCCAGTCGGTCGGGCTGGACGCGGATGTCGTTGCGTCGTCAACCGGACCAACGGACGTGACGGCGCCGCGGTTCCATCCCCACCCGAGGCGCAGCCCCACCACAGGACGCCCACGGTGTTGACACCGCAGCTCGCTCGGCGCAAACTGGTTTGCAACACAAACTTGTTTGCAGGAGCATCATGACCGACGACGACCGCACCGGCGACCAGACCGACGCCCCCCTCGACCTCGGCGAGAGCTGGGCGATCATCGAGGCCGAGCGCGAGCGCGCCCGCCGCTCCGTGCGCGTGGACGAGCGCATCGTCTACGGCGTGTGGGCGCTCGCCTGGGGTCTCGGCTACCTGGCCCTGTGGGTCTGGGCCGGCCCGGAGGGCCAGCCAGGCCTGCCCGGCCCGATCGTCTTCGGCGCGCTCGTCGTGGCCGCGATCGTCGTGACGGTGGTGCACATCGAGGGCCGCACCCGCGGCATCGGCGGACCGGACGCGAAGGCCAACCAGCTCCTCGGGTGGGCGTGGCCGATCGGCTTCCTCGGCAGCAGCCTCGTCGCGGGTGCCGTGGGTCGAGCCGGCATCGAGGGCGAGGCCGCCGCCATCGTCTACAACGCGATGCCGTGCCTCGTCGTGGCCTGCCTCTACATGGCCTCCGGCATCGCGTTCTCCGACCGGCGCCAGTTCGTGCTCGGCGGCTGGATCGCCGGCGTCGTCGGCGTCGCCTCCTTCACCGGGGCACCGACGATCTACCTCGTCATGGCCGTGCTCGGCGGCGGCGGCTTCGCCGTCGCCGCGGTCCTCGCCCACCGTGGCGGCCGCCGATGACCGACCTCGACCCCGTCATCCACGCGCAGACCCGGTTGCGTGTCACGGCCTTCCTCGCCGCCCTGGGCCCCGGGGAGACGCTCACCTTCCCCCGCCTGCGGAAGGAGCTCGGCATGACGGCCGGCAACCTCTCCACGCACCTGCGCAAGCTCGAGGACGCGGGGTACGTCGAGCAGACCAAGACCATCGACGGACGGACGCCGGCCACCCACGTCGGCCTCACCGCCACCGGCCGCGAGGCCTTCGAGACCTACACGCAGACGCTTCGATCGCTCATCCAGGGGGACGCATGACCACCGACCGCACCACCGGGACCAGCGCAGGCACCGACGCCGACGCCGTGCTGAGGATCGACCACGTCAGCCGCGCGTTCGGGGACCGGCTCGCCGTCGACGACGTGAGCCTGGAGGTGCGGGCCGGCCAGGTGGTCGGGCTGCTCGGCCCCAACGGAGCCGGCAAGACCACGCTGCTCTCGATGGTGTCCGGCCTGCGCACGCCGGACACCGGCACCGTGCGGGTGCTCGGCCTCGACCCTCGCCGTCCCGCGCACCGCGCCGCCATCGGCGTGACGCCGCAGGAGACGGGTCTGCCGGAGTCGCTCACCGCGGCCGAGGTGGTCCGCTTCGTCGCCGACCACCACACCGACCCGCTGCCCGTCCACGAGGCGCTCGACCGCTTCGGCGTCGCCGACCTCGCCGACCGACGCTGCGGTGGGCTGTCGGGCGGGCAGCAGCGCCGACTCGCCTGCGCGCTGGCCCTGGTCGGCCGGCCGGCCCTCGTGCTCCTCGACGAGCCCACCACCGGTCTCGACGTCGACGCCCGCCACGCGCTCTGGGAGGGCATCCGCGCCCACCGCGACGAGGGCGTCGCCGTGCTGCTGACGAGCCACCACCTGGAGGAGGTCGAGCAGCTCTCGGACCGCGTCGCGGTGATGGCCGGCGGGCGCGTGCTCGTCGACGACGCCCTGGAGCGCGTGCTCGGTCGCGTCGACGTCGACCGCCTCTCCTGGACGGGCACCGCCGGTCGGGTCGCGGACCTGGAGGGCGTCGTCGACGTGCAGGTCGACGGCGACGAGGTCGTGGTGCTCGCCCGCGATGCCGACCTCGTCGTCCGCGAGCTCGCCGCCGGTGCCGCCACCTTCCGACGCCTGCGCGTCCGCGGCGCCTCGCTCGAGGACGCCTTCACCCACCTCACCGCGGCCTGACCGCACACCACCACCTCAGGGGGACCCATGAGCACCACCGCACCTCGTCGCGTGGGCGCAGCACGGCGGTCGGCGCCGGCCGTCCGCGTCGCCCTCGCCCACACCCGCCTGGCCGTCCTGGAGGCCGTGCGCGAGCCCATCGTCGTCGTCAGCACCGTGGCCTTCCCGGCGCTCGTCCTGCTCTGCTTCGTCGTGCCGCAGCGCGCCGTGGCCGAGGACCCGTCCGCCGCCACGGCGGCGGCCGGGCAGATCGCGCTGTTCTCGATCGTCTCCGTCTGCCTCTTCACCTACGGCGCCGGCATCGCCGAGGACCGCAAGCGGCCGTTCGACACGTTCGCCCGCTCGTTGCCGGCCGGTCCCGGCCCGCAGCTCGTGGCCCGCGTCGTCACGGGCGTCGTGCTCAGCGCCCTCGGGCTCGTCCCGGTGGTCCTGATCTCCGCGCTGCTGACGGACGCGACCGTGCCTCTCACCCGGCTCCCGCTGGTCGGCCTCGCCCTCCTCGCGTGCGGGATCCCGTTCCTCGTGCTCGGCTTCGCGATCGGCTACTCCCTGAGGCCGAAGGCCGCTCTCGCGATGGCCCAGGTGGTGCTGTTCCCGCTCGCGTTCCTCGGCGGGCTGTTCGTGCCGCCCGAGACGTTCCCGTCGTGGCTCGACGCGGCGTCGCAGGCCACCCCCACCCGCGCGGCTCGCGACCTCGTCGTCGCCGTGATGAGCGGGGGCGACGTCGACCTGCGATGGCCGCTCGTCCTCGTCCTCTGGACCGCCGCGGCCGGGGCCGTGACCGTCTGGGCCTTCCGTCGCGACGAGGGTCGCCGCTTCCACTGAGGTCGCCGGCCGGAGTGGCCGATCTCGCACCCCGGACGACTTCGCGGGGTTGGCGGCGAGAACTTAGGATGGACTTACGCACATCGACTCATCCTGGCGGTGTGCCCGCTGTCCCCCCAGGAGTCCCACTGATGAGCAGGAAGCTCAGGGTCGCGATCGTCGGCGCCGGCCCGGCCGGTGTCTACGCGGCCGACATCCTCACGAAGTCCGAGGTCCCCGCACCGTTCGAGGGTGCGAGCGTCGACCTCCTCGAGAGCGACCCCACGCCGTTCGGCCTGATCCGCTACGGCGTGGCCCCGGACCACCCGCGCATCAAGGAGATCGTCAAGGCGCTCAAGCGGGTCATGGCCAACGAGGACATCCGCTTCTTCGGCAACGTCGCGTTCGGCGACGACCTCAAGCTCGACGACCTGCGCCAGTTCTACGACGCCGTCGTCTTCGCCACCGGTGCCCGCCGCGACCGCGACCTCGACATCCCGGGCATCGACCTCGACGGCTCCCACGGCGCCGCCGACTTCGTCTCCTGGTACGACGGCCACCCCGACGTCGACCGCGACTGGCCGTTCCAGCCGCACCAGGAGTCCGTCGCCGTCCTCGGCGTCGGCAACGTCGGCCTCGACGTCTCGCGCATCCTCGCCAAGACCGCCGAGGAGCTGCTCGTCACCGAGATCCCCGACAACGTCTACGAGGGCCTGGCGAAGAACGTCGCGAAGGACGTGCACGTCTTCGCGCGTCGCGGCCCTGCCCAGGTCAAGTTCACGCCGATGGAGCTGCGCGAGCTGAGCCACTCCCCGACCATCGACGTCATCGTCCACCCGGAGGGCTTCGAGCTCGACGAGGGCTCGTACGAGGCCATCCGCGCCGCGAAGAGCCAGAAGCTCGTCGTCGACGTGCTGCAGAACTACCTCGCCAAGGAGCCCTCCGGCGCCCCGCACCGCATCCACATCCACTTCTGCCAGAACCCCGTCGAGATCCTCGGCGAGGACGGCAAGGTCGTGGGCCTGCGCACCGAGGTCACCGAGCTCGACGGCACGGGCAACGTCCGGCCCACCGGCGAGTTCCAGGAGTGGCCGGTCCAGGCGGTCTACCGCGCGATCGGCTACTACTCCGACAACCTGCCCGGCCTGCCGTTCGACGTCACCGCCGGCGTCGTCCCGAACGACGGCGGCCGGGTCGTCGAGATCGACGGCTCCCCGCTGCCGGGCGCCTACGTGACCGGCTGGATCAAGCGCGGCCCGGTCGGCCTCATCGGCCACACCAAGTCCGACGCGGCGCAGACCATCGCGATGCTGCTCGAGGACGCGCCCACGTTGGCCCAGGCCGCACAGCCGGAGCCGCAGGCGGTCGACGCGTACCTCGAGTCGCGCGGCCTGGAGTTCACGACGTGGGAGGGCTGGGAGAAGCTCGACGCCCACGAGATGGGCCTCGGTGAGGCCCACGAGCACGAGCGCGAGCGGGTCAAGGTCGTCCCGCGCGAGGACATGGTGCGCATCGCGCGCGCCTGAGTCCCGCACGACGAGGGGCCCGGCCGGGGACGGTCGGGCCCCTCGTCGTCTTCCCGCGTCGACCTGCTGATTCACAGCGTGGGCCTCACCTCGTCCTGCGGCCGCGCTACCCGGCCACTCTCGGGATCGGCCTCCGAAGGGGCCTCGACCGAGGAGCCGGGTGCGCATCCGGGGCGGGTTCGCGGAGTCCGGCAGGTGTGGTGGTCAGCGATTCTCCCTTCTCGTGGGCCGTGCCACGAGAAGGGAGACTCACTGACCTCGGGAGCGTCTTCGGGGCCGCACGATTCTTCTTCCACGTAGGACGGTCCACGAGAAGGGAGCATCGTGCAGAGACACGCGCAAAGGGAGAATCGTGCGTCCCCGGCGCACCCGACGACAGCCCGAGCGCCCCGCCGACCCGCGGCCCACTCGTCCGGTCGAGGCTCGTTTCGGACGCCGAGAGGTGCGTGCCCGCAGGCAGCGCACCAGCGGGTCGAGGCGAGCCGCAGGCAGCGCGGCGGCGCGGCGACCTCAGCCGGGGGGCAGCGCGAGCAGCTGGAGGTGGCAGGGGCCGTCGGGCGACGACGTGGGGATCTCGTCGAGCCGGAACCGCACCTTCTGGCCCGCCTTCACGTCCACCAGCCGTCGGGTGGTGGCCGGGCCCGCGCCGTCGGCCGGGCCGACCTGGGCCGTCACCTGGTAGCTGACCGCGTTCTTCGTCGGGTTGGTGACCACGCCGACCGCGGCCCAGACCCCCTCGTCGTTCGGGTTGCAGCGGACGCCGGAGAGGAGCTCCGGCACCGCCGTGCCCTCGGGCAGACCCTCCGCGGTGGGCGACGCCGACGGCGTCGGGCGCGCTGCCGGCTCGTCGCCCCCGCTGCACGCCGACGCCGCGAGCGCGACGACGAGGAGCGGTGCCGCGAGAGCCGGGTGGCGCAGGTGCATGACCCCATCCCACCACGGGTGTGCCGGCGACCGGGGCGAGCCTCGCCGTGGTCGCGCCCGGCGCGACGCGCCGTATCCCACACCTGAGGGGCGCCTCATGTTCAGTGGCCGGAGCCGCGTAACCTGGAGGTGCTAGGACGTCCGAGCATCGACGAGGAGACGACATGACGATCGCACGCCTGGGCGTGGTCGGCGGGGGCCTGATGGGGTCCGGCATCACCGAGGTCGGCGCCCGCGCCGGTCTGTCGGTCGTGACCGTGGAGGTCGACGACGACGCCGCCAAGCGCGCCGCCGAGCGCGTGGAGGCCTCCCTGCGCAAGGCCGAGCAGCGCGGCAAGCTCACGGCCGACGACGTGACCGCGACGCTGGACCGCATCACGTTCACCGCCGAGCTCGACGCGCTCGCCGACCGCGACCTCGTCGTCGAGGCCGCCAGCGAGGACGAGCGGACCAAGCTCGACCTCTTCCGCACGATCGGTGGCCTGCTGGAGTCCCCCGACGCCGTCCTCGCGTCGAACACGTCCTCCATCCCGATCGTGAAGCTGGGTGCGGCGTCGGGCCGCGCGGATCGCGTCATGGGTGTGCACTTCTTCAACCCGGCGCCGGTGATGAAGCTGGTCGAGCTCATCCCGTCGCTCACCACCAGCCCCGAGACGATGCAGCGCATGCAGACCTTCGTCTCGGACACGCTCGGCAAGCAGCCCATCGAGGCGACCGATCGCGCCGGCTTCGTCGTCAACAGCCTGCTGGTCCCCTACCTGCTGTCGGCCATCCGCATGTACGAGGCCGGCTACGCCTCGGCCTCCGACATCGACTCCGGGATGGTCCTCGGCTGCGGCCACCCCATGGGTCCCCTCGCCCTGGCCGACCTCATCGGCCTCGACACCGTCCGCGCCATCGGCGTCTCCATGTACGAGGAGTTCAAGGAGCCGCTCTACTCCCCGCCCCCGATCCTCGACCGCATGGTCGAGGCCGGGCTGCTCGGCAAGAAGTCCGGCCACGGGTTCTACCCCTACGATCGCTGAGTGCGCCTGCTCGACCTCGCGTGGCCCCGCCGCACGGAGCGGCTGCTGCTGCGGCCCCTGACCCTCGACGACGCCGACGCCGTCCTCGCGTACCGCAGCGACCCCGAGGTCGGCCGGTGGCTGGGCCGTCCCGCTCGCACCCGCGAGGAGCTGCTGGCCTCCCACTTCGCCGAGGCCGACCTGGAGCACGCGCTCGCCGTCGAGCTCGACGGTCGGGTCGTCGGCGACATGATGGTCGTCGTCGAGGACGCGTGGGCGCAGCGCGACGTGCGGGAGCAGGCGCGCGGGTCGCAGGCCTACCTCGCCTGGGTGCTGTCCCCCGCCCACCACGGGCGCGGCCTGATGACCGAGGCGCTCGAGGAGGTCCTGCGGCTCTGCTTCGACGACCTCGGCGTCCGACGGGTGAAGGCGGAGTGCTTCGCGCTCAACGAGCCGTCCTGGCGCCTCATGGAGCGCGTCGGGATGCGCCGCGAGACCCATGCCGTGCAGGACTCGCTGCACCGCGACCTCGGCTGGGTCGACGGCTACGGCTACGCCCTCCTCGCCGACGAGTGGAGCGCTCGCCGCCGTCCACGCTGACCCGTCGCCCGCCGCGGCCCGGCCCTCCCCGAGCCCGTGGATGCGAAGGCCCCTCGACAAGCTCGGGGAACGGTGGGGTCGACCGGGACCGAAGCAACGCCCGCCGAGCCCGTCGAGGCGCACACCCCT